>NZ_JAUTYW010000007.1:0-474604 GCF_052112205.1 Pseudomonas sp. Lb2C2
GCGAAGTGACGCTGTAGGAACCGTCAGTGCCCGCCACCACCGTCGCGGTGCTGCCATCCGGGTAAGTCACAGTAACCGTGCTGTTCGGCTCGGCACTGCCGCTGACCACCAGGCTGCCGTCGGCATTAGCCGCCACGGTTACGCTCGGCGCTACCGGCGCCGTGGCATCGCTGTAAGCCACCACGGTGTCCGCACTGCTATTGCCCGCGGCATCGCTGGCATTAGCCGTGACATCGCCGGTGGGTTGATCCACTGGCGAAGTGAGGCTGTAGGAACCATCGACCGCGGCCACCACCGTACCGGTGCTGCCATCTGGGTAAGTGAGATTGACCGTACTGCCCGGTTCAGCCGAACCCGATACGGTGACGCTGCCGTCGGCATTGGCCACAACCGTAACCGTCGGCGCAACCGGCGCCGTGGCATCCGCGTAAGCCACCACGGTGTCCGCACTGCTATTGCCCGCGGCATCGCTGGCATTAGCCGTGACATCGCCGGTGGGTTGATCCACTGGCGAAGTGAGGCTGTAGGAACCATCGACCGCGGCCACCACCGTACCGGTGCTGCCATCTGGGTAAGTGAGATTGACCGTACTGCCCGGTTCAGCCGAACCCGATACGGTGACGCTGCCGTCGGCATTGGCCACAACCGTAACCGTCGGCGCAACCGGCGCCGTGGCATCGGCGTAAGCCACCACGGTGTCAGGGCTGACATTACCTGCTGCGTCCGACGAGTTCGCAGTGACATCACCGGTCGGTTGGTTCACCGGCGAAGTGACGCTGTAGGAACCGTCAGTGCCCGCCACCACCGTACCGGTGCTGCCATCTGGGTAAGTGAGATTGACCGTACTGCCCGGTTCAGCCGAACCCGATACCGTGACGCTGCCGTCGGCATTGGCCGCCACGGTTACGCTCGGGGCGCCCGGCCTGCTGGTATCTCGCGGTACACTACTAGCAGGACGGTCACCTTCGCCACCGCCACCTCCGCCAGCACCCGCGGCAACCCCCGCCACCGCAGCACCACCCAACAACCAGGCCAGCACGGATAGGTCAAAATGCTCATTGACCAACAGCGGCTCTATTGAATCGATAGGCAGGAATTGGCTGACCATCTGGCCGTCTTCAGAAATCGCCACCAACCAAAATTGATGATCGTCCTGCAGCACCAAGTCGTTTTGCTGAGGGCCTTGGTCAGGAAAAAAACCATGGATCTTGATAACCGCGCCCGACATCAGGACGACAATCAGCAGATCCCCTTGGCGTTCGATGTTTTTTATATCAGAACGTTTGACCGATAAAAGAACAACCGAAGGGGACTGCAAAGCCAGGTCAAGACCTGAGACCGATACTTCCTTATGCGTGGCTTTGCTAACAACTGAAATCAAGTTTTCCATAGTTAGAACCTCAAGATGCCTGACCCAGGCGAACAACAATTTTTTTGGAACTCAACATAAAAATACCAAGCTCTACGCTCATATCTCTTCCCACGTCAAAATTGTTCACATCCCGAAAGCTTACCCCTCCAAGCGCCCTCCTCATCTGGACGAAATCTTCCATACGCCGCATAGAAAATTTGATTCCCGTGGTCACGCCAGAAACCAAGCGACACTCAGAAAAACCCACGCGTAGCGCTCATTGTTTTTTTACAGACAATCATAAAAAAAATAAAATAATCAACAAATACAATAAGTAAGAACACGAACCTGGCAAACCATGCGATACAAGACCAAGGCATCGCCAGAAATCTAAACAATTGACAACAAATTTAAATACCGATTTCCTCCAATGATATTCTGCATAAGTCAGCGCATAAAAAGCCTTGTAGGCGCGATTGGATGATCGAGACACAAACCTACTCATAACAGTACGCGCCGCTAGCCAGCACTCTTTCCAAAACAACTCATGCGAAATTACGGCGCATCAGCTCTATTCATTCGCATATTCTCTGGGCCAAACTTCTATATTCAGGAACACTGGAACAAATGTTCAGATCATGCGGCTTGCTGTTTGGCATTTTGATAACGCCAATACTCACCTTTCCTGCCACAGCCCGAGAACTGAATCTGCCTTGGCTTTCGGAAGAAAAGCAGACGCCTTCACAGGGCTCGAGCTCGCGTGATCTGGCCAATGAACTGGGCGGTAACACTAATCCAACCGGACTTGCTGTAGGCAATGCTCTGCACAAAAACACGCTGGATCTGCGTGATGCCGTGGCCATTGCAGTCAATCGTCACCCATCGATTATTTCAGCTGCGTTGGCCGTTACCGAACAGGAAGGTCAAGTCGATATCACCAGTGCCGGCTACTACCCGAAAATCAGTGCTGGGATGAATTCCGGACGAGTGAGCGCCTACGGCAACGGTCAAGTGGCCAGTCTTTCGGTGTCGCAGATGCTGCATGACTTCGGCAAGGTCAGCGGCTCCGTCACCCAGGCCAAGGGTCAAATGCTGAAACAACAGGCACTCCTGCTCAAACAGATTGATACGATTGCCGAGCAAACCGCCGAGGCGATGCTGGAAGTTCATCGCCAGCAGAGCCTGCTGAAAATCTCCAGGGGTCAGGTCAAAGCGGTCCAGGAGGTGCTGGAAATGGTCCAGCTACGCGCCAATTCAGGCCTGATATCACAATCGGACTACGTCCAAGCCAGCACCCGCCTACAAAGCGCCCAAGCCAATACTCAGCAGGTGATGACACTACTGGGGCAATGGCGTGCACGACTCTCGACATTGGTGGGTAACCCGCTGCCCGCTGCGGTTGCTGATCCACCCGCAGAACTGGAGCATTCTGCCCGTCTGGAGAACGCTCCGGATTACACCATCCTCCCTGATATTTTGGCCGCAGAGGCTGATCGCCATTCCGCCTATGGGCAGTTGGAAAACGCCAAAGCCCAACGCTATCCCACGATTGCGCTAGAAGCCTCCGCCAATCAAGCGATCACGGGAACCAACCCAAGCAATGGCGAAGAACATGGTAGCTACAACACTTTGATGCTGACCGGCTCCATGTTGCTCTATCAGGGCGGAGCCGTCTCGGCCCAGATCCGTAGTGCCACCGCAGCCATCAGCCGCGCCGAATCAAATATCAATGACGCTCGATTGTCGGCAGAAGACCTTCTGCTACGCACCCGTGAACAAGCCATCGGCACGCGCATGCGCCTGGGGATTCTGGGACAACGCATGGCGACCATGATGGAGACCCGGGCTCTATATAGGGATCAATTCAGCGTAGGCACACGCTCGGTACTCGACCTGCTCAATGCCGAGCAGGAGGTTTATCAGGCCGCTGCCGACCTGGAGATTACAAGACATGACTTCTGGCGGGCATTGATGACCTACATCAATGCCGCTGGATACAGCCGAGAGGCCTACGGCTTAAACAATACATCCATTCAACAGATAGAGATTCAGCAATGAGTATCGCCGCACAATACCAACCCTGGTTGGAAGCAATGCTCAACATTGCCAAACACTACAGAATGGGTGTTTCTGAAGAAACCATCCGCGTATCTCTGGCCTGGGAGCGTGGCAGTCATCGCGATACAGTCCTTCAGCGCATGGCCGCACAAATGGGACTCATGCTGCGCTTCGAGAAATTTTCCGACTCAGCACTCGATCCCTGGCGCTTGCCGCTGGCTGTGGAACTTGATGACGGGCAAGTCGCGATCATCGACAAGGCCGATACCGCCGGCAACGCAAGCGTACTCAAAAGCGGCGATCAAGGCTTGTTTATCAGTTTGACCGCCACCCAACTGCGCGAGCGAGTTGTGCGGGTCGCGATACTACGCCCGGAATCGTCCGTAGCCGACGCCCGGGTTGACGACTACATCAAGCCCTATAAGCCCAACTGGTTTTGGAACATTGCCCTACGCGATTGGAAACGCTACGGCGACGTGGCATTGGCAGCCATGGCCGCCAACCTCCTGGCTCTGGCCGGCGTCATCTTTTCCATGCAGGTGTATGACCGCGTTATCCCCGTCCAATCCAGCCCTACATTATGGGTACTGTTCCTGGGGGTAGTGCTGGCTATCGGTTTCGAGTTCGTCTTACGTATGTCACGTTCGAACATTGCCGACCTGATCGGTAAGCGTGCAGACCTGAAAATAACCGATCTGGTTTTCGGTCATGCCCTGCGCTTACGCAACGACGTGCGCTCCAAATCCACCGGCACCTTTATCGCTCAGATAAGAGAACTGGAACAGATACGCGAGCTGATCACCTCGGCCACCATCAGCGCCATCACCGACTTGCCGTTCGTACTGTTGTTTCTAGTCATTCTGTATATGACGGGCGGCCCACTGGTGTACATCGCGCTCGGCGCCCTCCCCTTGCTCATTCTGCCGGGCTTTCTGGCACAGAGGCCATTGGCCCGCCTGTCCAACGAGGGCATGCGTGAATCCGCGCTGCGCAACGCAATGCTGGTGGAGGCCGTACAGGGGATTGAAGATATAAAACTACTGCGCGCTGAACCACGTTTCCAAAACCAGTGGAACCAATTACATGCGGTATCGGCGGATATTTCCATCAAGCAACGCCATATCACCAACCTGTTGATGACCTGGACCCAAGAGCTACAAAGCTTGGTCTATGCCGCTGTATTGCTGGGCGGATGCTACCTGGTCATGAATGGGGACATGACCACCGGTGCACTGGTCGGCTCCTCGATTCTTGCGTCGAGAATGATGGCGCCATTGGCGCAAATCTCAAGTGTGTTCGCTCGATGGCAGCAAGCCAAAGTGGCGCGCGCTGGCCTGAACGAATTGATGAAGCGCCCAGTGGATCAGCCCGAACATTCCAAACGCCTGCACCGCCCATTGATCCACGGCCAATTTGCACTGAGCAGCGTGCAGTTCCAATACAGCGATAAAGCCAGGGCTCCGGCGCTCGATATCGACCAGCTAAACATTCAACCCGGCGAGCACATCGCGATTCTCGGCCGCAATGGCGCCGGCAAATCCACCCTGCTCCAACTGTTGGCAGGTATGCATAGTCCCTCACGCGGCTCGATCAAGCTCGACGGACTGGAGATGGGCCTGATAGATCCGGCGGATGTACGACGGGACGTTGGCTTGCTGACCCAGAACTCGCATCTGTTTTTCGGCACGCTACGCGACAACCTGACCCTCGGCAGACCGATGGCAACCGATGATGAGATCTTGCAAGCGCTGTCTTGGAGCGGCGCACTTTCCTGGGTCCAGTCCCAAGAAGGCGGTTTGGACTATCAAATCATGGAAGGCGGCTTGGGGCTTTCCGGCGGTCAGAAGCAAACACTTTTGTTAGCCCGCACCATCATTCGCGATCCCCGAGCAATCTTGCTGGACGAACCAACGGCGTCTTTGGACGAGCTCAGCGAACAACACGTACTAGATAACCTTACGCCATGGCTGGAAGGTCGCACGTTATTAGTAGCAACGCACCGGCTTGCAGTTCTGAAATGGGTCGATCGCATTCTGGTCGTCGAAGGCGGACGCATCGTCATGGATGGCACCAAAGAGCAGGTACTCGCTCAGTTCGCCCAGAAAAAATAAATCGGCCCCCTCATTACTATGCAAGTGAAACCACAATCATGCCCCACATCAAAGTTGCAAACCCGCCGATCATTGAGCCCCTCGAATCCTTCCAGCGAGTGCCTGATACTCAGCAAGTTGATGGCTTCGGGCTCTCCGAGAAAGAACTACCGAGCGCCTCGCGACTGATATGGAGCCTGACCTTTGCACTACTCGCCTTCTCTGCCTGGGCGTGGTATTTCAAACTCGATGAAGTGTCCACCGGTACCGGAAAGGTCATTGCTTCCTCCAAAGAGCAAGTGATCAAATCATTGGAAGGCGGAGTGTTGGCCAGCCTGGATGTTCAAGAAGGCAACATCGTTGAAAAGGGTCAGGTATTGGCCCAACTGGATCCCACCCGTATCGAATCGGCCGTCGAGGAGAGCGCATCACGTAGTCGCGCCGCTCAGGCGACCTCCGCTCGACTGATGGCAGAGGTCAATGATACGCCGCTGCGGTTTCCTGAAGATGTTCTTGAGGAACCAGACTTGGTCGAAGCCGAAACAGCCCTCTTTCAATCGCGCCGCGAAAGCCAGGAAAAATCGCTAGCAGGCCTTAACGAAGCCATGCGATTGATCCGCAGCGAGCTGCAATTGACCACCCCTTTGGTGACACGCGGCGCAGCCAGCGCAGTGGAGGTGTTACGTCTGAAGCGCCAGCTCAATGAGTTGCAGAATAAATACAACGACATCCAGACCCAATACCTGGTCAAGGCAAGGGAAGAGTTGGCCAAGGCCAACGCTGAAATTGAAGCTCAGCAATCCGTGACCCGGGGACGCAACGACTCATTGACACGCTTGACCTTCACCTCTCCGGTGCGTGGCGTCATTAAAGACATAGAAATCAATACCGTTGGCGGCGTGATCCCGCCAAATGGTCAATTGATGCGTATCGTACCGCTGGATGAACGCCTGCAAGTTGAAACCCGAATAGCCCCACGAGATATTGCCTATATCCACCCAGGCCAAGCGGCCACTGTAAAAATATCAGCCTATGATTACTCTATTTACGGCGGGTTGCCGGGAAAAGTCGTTCTCATTTCCCCCGACACGCTTCAGGATGAAGTTCATCGCGACGTTTATTACTATAGAGTTTATATACTCACAAACTCCGACTCTTTACCAAACAAATCGGGCAAGCGACTTCCGATTGTCCCAGGCATGATTGCAACAGTTGACATTCACACCGGCGAAAAGACTGTCCTGTCTTATCTAATGAAGCCTTTAAATAAAGGCCAAGAAGCCCTTCGAGAACGCTGAGATTAAAGACCTGATTTTTGTTCTACCAATATCAACAGAGACGTTTCCTGCAAGGGAAATCTAAAGAACAGGAAAAAAACGATGATCGTTCAGCGCCTTTTTGGAACAGCAGTAATTTTCACACTCAGCGCCTGCTCAAGCTTATCGACTGACTTTTCCACTCAACCTGAAAAGCTGACACCTGACCACCGCGCCCCTGTCACCGGGCAAGCCGCCAAGGTCATTAACACACCAGCAGGCTCAATTCATGCATTCAGCTATCAAGAAGACGGCAAACATATAACCTGCCAGGCACCGGTAAACCTTGACGCTCAACAGCAACCGATGCCACAGAAAAACTGGACGATGCGATGCACTCATCCATCTATCCAGGCCGCTCCAAAACAGGTAGTCACCAGAGAGTTGAGCTTCTCCGCTGACACCTTGTTTGACTTGAACAAGTCGAAACCCAATGAGTTAAGCCCACTGGGTCGTCAACACCTGGAACAATTTGTCGAGTCTCTGCGCAACGAATATAGCAAGCCACCTCAACTGGTGGTGACCGGTAACGCCAGTCCCATTGGATCACCACAAGACCAAGAAGAATCGACACTGAACCATGCAGAGATAGTTGCCGAATTTCTCAAACAGTCAGGGATCAGCCAAAACCTCATCACGCTCAAGAACACCGGTAACGCCGAAACGGCGGTCAATTGCCCGGCGCCCGACACCCCATCAAAACCGAGTCGCTGCCGACACCCCAATCGCCAAATCAAGGTTCAAGTAATCGGCAATTAAGCAACGCCCCCCCTGACGACCCGATGATTTCTTGTACCCCTAATGCTTCAAGCCGGTAGCCGTAACCATAGACGG
Source organism: Pseudomonas sp. Lb2C2 (assembly GCF_052112205.1). Taxonomy (NCBI): domain Bacteria; kingdom Pseudomonadati; phylum Pseudomonadota; class Gammaproteobacteria; order Pseudomonadales; family Pseudomonadaceae; genus Pseudomonas; species Pseudomonas sp. Lb2C2. The sequence continues at coordinate 7,650 of NZ_JAUTYW010000007.1, forward strand.
TACTCAATACCCAACCGAACTCGGACGTAAGATTCAACTTATTGCGAATCCGATATATATGGGTGTCCAAGGTGCGTGAAGACAGCATTTCGTCACGCGCCCATAAATGCTCGTATAAATAACTTCGAGACAATGGCCGTCCCTGATTCTTGAACAGCAAGAGTGCAAGGTTGAACTCACGAAGGGTCAATGATACTGGGACAGCATCGACACTGACGCGTGACTCCTGAATGTCAAAGCGGATAGTGCCAAAAATCAGCACATCCTCGTCCTGACTCTTCTGCCCTTGGCAGTGACGTAGCACGTTAGTCAAACGCGCGCGCAGTTCGGCCTGACGAAATGGCTTGCTGACGTATTCATCAGCACCTGCATTCAAAGCCTGAACCACATCACGCTCGGCAGTGCGCGAAGTCAGCATAACCACGGGCGGGGCCGGCTGGAGATGCTCTTTGATCCACAACAGCATCTGCAAACCACTGATTTCAGGCATCTGCCAATCGAGAATGATTAGGTCGAAGGTGTCTCGCTTCAGCCGACGCAACAATTCCGGGCTGCTCGAAAAAGCCGTGCATATCGGCAACGTACCATCATGCAAGGTGTAGGTATCAAGCGCATCCTGCAAAAGCGCCAGTTCCGTCGGTTCATCATCAAGGATGGCAATGCGCATGGGGGGCTCCAAATAACGGGATGCATCGACTTTATGGCATGGGTGAAGACACAAATGCACCGGCACATTATGAACAACTGTCACTTAAACGCAAGATGGCACAGCATCATGATTACACTATCTTATCAAGACCTCATTTTTCAGATGAGGCATAGCTAATTTATAAAATATGATGTCGCCCAAGCACCTATGAAATGTAACGAAAGAGGCTTCCTCTGTTCCGAATGAATAGATTAATGAATGCCAATTCAGTTTATCGAGGTAAACCAGAAGTGGTCGACACGAAAAAAAACAATCTTCGAATTTTAGTTGTTGAAAACCGGCCATTCCAGCTCATGGAGACGTTGAGCAAACTGGGTCAAGTCGGATATTTCAACACATTCCCAGCACTAAGCTGCCTGGAAGCCTTGATCGTCCTGAATGCCTCACGAAAACCTTACGACATCATCCTATTCAGTACAGAACTGAATGCAGCCGAACTGAATATGTTAATCGTTGATTTATCGATCCGAAAATTGGCACGTTACTTTTTACTGGTTGGGGATCCACAACCAGGTGACTTGTGCGCGCACTTCGCCCATGAAGCCAGCAGACCCGAATTTCGCTGTCTGGGCGTACTGAACAAGCCGGTGTCTTCAGACAAGCTTGCCGCCATCCTTGCGCGAATCCCGACCAGTAGTAGCCAGAGAAGCAACACACTGATGCCTGGCCGTAGCGAAGCCTCCACTCCCTCAGGAATCCCCATCGCTGACCAGAATCACAATTGAAAAATAAAAATCCAGATTGTTTTTTTCTGTCTTGAGGCTTTTCGTTCAGCCGCCGCAAGGAACCTCCATGCATAGCTTCGCATTTCGCTACCTCAGTTTTTTTCTCGGATTGCCCAGCACACTCCTCCCTCTCTCGGGACAGGCTGACCCTATCAGCACGCAAACTCATGTGGTTAGACAAGGCGAAACACTGTGGGACATCGCCAGGCAACACCTGAATAGCAGCAGCAGTTGGACTCAAATTCAGAAACTCAACGCCATTGGCACTCCGCGAAATCTGCAAGTGGGATCTGAACTGCGTATTCCTCTTCAGGAGCAAGCCTTTCCAGTAAAGGTTTTATATCTGCAAGGCCAGGCCTGGCTGACAACAAAAGGGCAGAACGAACAGCCGCTCGCCGTAGGCATGAAGCTCTATCCAGACCAGCACGTGCGAACTGAAGCTGCGTCCTTTGTAACATTTGGTTTCGCAGGGGGCGTTGTCAGCGTGCTGCCATCAAGCAGCAGCGTAATTTTCAGCAAGGAACTTCAGCGCGGGACACCTAAGCTCATTCTGCAAGAGGGTGAAGTAGAGTCCTATGTGCCCAAGCGTCCGACTCAATACAACAGCTTCGAGGTGACCAGTCCACAAGGCGTACTGGGTGTGCGCGGCACACACTTTCGGGTACGCATCGACACGTCTGACAGCACGCTGGTAGAGGTGCTTGATGGCCGAGTCGTGACCCTGTCGAGCCAGAACCCTTCTCGCAAAGAAGTCGCCATCGAACACAACCAGGGCTTGGTGTTTTCCAGCGAAGGTGAACTGCAGGTGAAGCCGTTGCTCAAAGCGCCTGTCAACGCGGAGCACGAGTTAACAGCGCCGGGGAGCCTCGACTGGCGAATTCGCACCCAGGCTATTCCAGACGCAGCGGCTTATTTTGCCCAAGTCTCACACAGCGCTGACTTCTTGACGATAGAACAGGATCAACTTAGCCCGCGTCCAGAGTTTACCTTCAAAGGGCTTGAGGATGCTTTCTACTACGTGCGTATCGGTGCTATCGATGCCCAGGGATTACGCGGAGAAACAGCATCCTTTCTGCTTCTGCATCGAATAGCCAACGGTGCAACGAGAGCACGGGATAACGCTCATAGCGTCCACTTCAGTTGGGTGGCACCTTCCTATACTGCGACTCTGCGCTACCACTTACAAATTGCCGACAACGTCAGTTTCAATTTGCCGCTGATAGACCTGCGCGACATTGACGATACAGCCATCACGGTCAGTGACCTGCCGCCTGGAACCCTGTATTGGCGCGTAGAAAGCGAACCCGCGCAAGAACGAGGGCAACCCGCCCTCTCGCTAGGCTCGGGAATTATTCAATAGAAACACTACGTTCAATTATTGCTTCAAGGTACACGCCGTGCTCAGTGCCCAGTTGTTGTTTCGAAAAATCTATCGGGAAGGAATCATTGTTGCAGCGTTTCTGCTGCCGGCGGTAGGCTATGTGGCTACCTTCCCTCAATGGCAGTTGGACCGGCTGATCTACGACAAGCTCGCTCCGCTGACCACTCCCCCTCTCGATCCACGCATCCTGTTAATTACCATTGATGACGCCAGTATCAGCGCTTTCGGACGTTGGCCGTGGCCCAGGGATCTGCACGCCCGGCTATTGGAAAAGTTGGCACCATTGACCCCAGAGGTCGTCCTCTACGATGTGATTTTCACTGAACCTGACGTCAACCCCGAGGATGATCGACGCTTGGGCGCCGCGATGGCCAAGGTGGCTCATGTGGTCGTTCCCGCGTTGCGCGAGCCGAGTCCTGCGCCAGGTCAGCCCCCCCGGATCCTGCCTCCAATCAGACCTGTGTTCGAAGGGGCTCAGGCGGTCGGTCATATTTATGTCCCAACGAGTATCGACGGCGTGGTTCGCCAAATTTATCTGAAGGAAGGTAATGCCAAAGAGCAACTCAATCTGCTGACCTGGCAGGCTTATGCGGCGACCTTCTCCCCGGCTCAGCAGCCATTAATGCCGGAGATCTGCTGCGCCACGGACCTGGGTAGACAATGGTTCGGTTGGAATGAAGTGCTCATCCCCTTCAGCCAAAAGGCTTCGGCCCTGCCCTCTGTTTCGTTCTCCAGCGTACTGAACGGCGAGGTGCCGGATGAGGTGCTACGCAACCGTATCATTCTGGTTGGTGTCACTGCCTCCGGACTTGGCGATCGTCACCCGACACCGCTATCGACGTCGGGCGGCAATATGCCGGGAATGGTCCTTCAAGCACATCTACTGAATGGCTTTCTGCATCAACACCTGATCAGAGCCACGCCGATATGGATCAACATCAGCCTCTCGATCCTGTCGGTACTGGCTGTACTGGTCATGCTCTCGACCTTTCGGCTGCGCCGTACCTTTCTCGTGTGCCTGGGAATGGTCCTTGCCCGATTGATACTAACGCTGATACTTCTGACGCTGGGTTGGTGGTCGGCTCCTGGCGCCAGTCTGGCAGGCTGTCTGGCAACCTATTTGTTCTGGAGCTGGAGGCGACTCAATGCGCTGGTCATTTATTTCGGCGTAGAACTGGGCCGCATGGAACTCGAGCTTAAAGGCCAGCCCACCCTACCCCAACCAATCTTTCGCGGCGATGAACTGGCGGGGCAGGCTCAGGCCCTGGAGTCGATGATCGCACACCTTCGCAGCTCGCAACGCTTCATTGCGCAAAGCCTGGACAGCCTGCCTTTGGCGATCTTCGTTACCGACCTTAATGGGCAAGTGCTGCTGGCCAATCTCAATGCCGCCACCCTCGAAGGGAACCACGGCAGCCTCTCATCCTCCCTGATCGGCCGGGATATCTTCAAAATCCTAGGTGAGCTTGAGTGCCAGCCCGACCCAACCGCGCCCCAGTGCATCCCTTCGTGGGCTCAAAATGTAAACTCAATCGAACGGCTTGCCGGGCAGACCATTCACACGCCATCCAAACGCATTTTCAAGATGCAACTAGCGCCCCTGGACAGCGAAAAAAGTGAGCGCACCGGATGGTTGCTGGCCTTGATCGAGTTCACAGTGGAACATCTGGCCCAGGAGCAGCGCAACAGCATGCTGCGCTTCCTGTCCCATGATTTACGAGCACCGCAATCGGCCATTCTGGCGCTCCTGGAAATGCAACAAAAGGCTAAAGAGCCAATGCCAGTCGGCGAGCTTCGCCGCCATATAGAGCAACAAGTCCGACGCACACTTAGCCTGACCGATGGTTTCATGGAATTGGATGAGGCCAAGTCCAAGCCGCTGATACTCGAACCTGTATTCATGGGTGCCATCGTACTGGATGCTATCGATCAGGCCTGGCTGCCAGCTCAACGCAAGGGTATTCGGATCAAACAACGATTCATCGATGACGAAGCCTGCGTGGTGAGCGGCTCCCGTGAATTACTGGTCCGTGCCGTCTTCAACCTGCTGGAAAACGCCATAAAGTACAGCGGCCAAAACACGACGGTGTACATCGAACTGATGATGCAGGCCTCGGCGATTGTTCTGACGATACGTGATGAGGGGCAAGGTATTGCCGAAGAGGACCTACCTCACCTATTCGATGAGTTCCGCCAGTTTGGCACCGGCAATAAACGTGGAAACGGTTACGGGCTGGGGATGGCCTTTGTGAGCAGTGTCATGCAACGTCATAGCGCTCGCATTGAATGCACCAGCTTGCTTGGGGCGGGAACTACATTCATTCTTTTTTTCGAAGTGGTGAACACCTTCCCAGAGTTCGACGAGCAGAGTCTTGCCGATAGACAAGGAAAAATCGGATAAGAATATGGACAGATCTGTAAGCCCCTCCCTGAGTCACATTGATTTAGCCATCACTTGCTGCTGCGTTCTGACATAACACCGTCCCGTCCTTGAGCCTTACACGAGACGTTTTTTGACCATCGATACGACAGCAGCCACATACGGAAATTAACGATGCCTGCGTTTAGACACCTACATCGACGACGCCCCCCTCGAAGGACAGCATTCAGGCGCTGCAACTACATAATTCAACTTTTCCCCGCGACGATAGCAACACCAATCCGATCAACCAAGTCTACCACCGTGTCGAACACAGTCGAGTCGCCAGTCAAGCTGCGTGACGCCTCCCCCTGGGTGGAGCGCCCCAAAAGGAATCTGACCACCGAAGAGCACCACCGCACGTGCCGAATCATCTTGTCGCGACATCCAAGACAGCCCTTGCACATCGGGGCATTGACGGTGAATCGCCTCTAGCGACCTGGCGGGCAGATAGGCCGACCTCGAATTTGAGACGTAGCACTTCTCGAATCTTACGCATGGATAACCGCTCCACGACGACCTCTCTGCTTCGATAAAAGAGGTCGATGGTAGTGAATTAATCCTGCGTTGCTGCCTGCCTTAAGGGTGGCCGGATGGCCGTGGAATCCGCAATCTTGGCTTTTTCAGTTATGCGAGCGAGCTCAAGACCAGCAATGGTGGACCGAGAGTTGGCATAACCCAGTTCAGCACTGCTTGAATTCCCAGCGGCCCACGGCGTCAGATCGGGCGGTCCCGCCCCTACCCCACTAGGGCTGAATATCTGCATCACATCGTCCTAAGAAGGTGTTTTCTCGGCCAACAATTTGGCATTGCGCTCAAGGCGTCGCTGATCGCGGGGATCGATACCCTTCGCGACCAGCGCCCTGGCGATATCACGCAGCGCGCGAGCATCGCGTAGATCTATTTCAGGATAAGTACCTAGCGAAATACGAGGCTGTTTGCCCGCCCAAGAAAAACGAAAGTGCCAACTCTTGGTGCCTTTCGTATTGACGAAAAGCGCAAGGCCATCAGAGTCAGGGAGGGTGTAGTTTTTGGCGCGAGGTTTGGCGTGTCGAACCGCCGTAATGGTAAGGACCATCGTACTAACTCCACTAATATGAATGAAGGAGCTTTGTACAGCTTTCAAAGTTCCAAGCAGCTCTAAAAACTGATTTACCAAACGTCGAATTGATGTACTAAAAAATGTACTAAAAATTCGCGGATATTGATGTACCAGAATAGACTTTACTGGAACTAAAAAAGAGGCCGAAGCCTCTTTCTTTGGTTTCTACAGACTTCAATGGAAGCCTATAGAAAAATAATTTGAGCGGGAAACGAGACTCGCATCTGGCGTCCGCCCCATTGAAATCTATGGGGTTTCTTTTCTTGCAGGAGCAGGAAAAGACTTAATTCTGGACTTGTTTTTTGAGTGTATCAAGGTAGACCGCCGCTCAGCTAATCGTCATGGCGGCGAATCCGACATTAGCAATGGGCAGACGTTGGGCGGAGTTAAGATCGAGGATTGGAGGGATATTTCTGGGTCACCGTCCAAGACCTTAGGGCCAAGGACGGTGAAGATTTCAACGACCCGGTTTCCGGCGGATCATAAAACTGCTCCGCTTAAGTGACCAGCATTACGACGATGCGGGGCATTTTGTTTGGACATGCTCAATCTTGGGTGAGTGCCGCACTCAAACCGTATCTGCCCCAGCGTCATCAAACAGTTGCTTGTCGAGATTCAAGACCTTGTCCATTACGTCCTGAGGACTACCCTTTCCCTCAACCGTATGGGTCTTGTAGTTGAAATCGAGTGCTATCCAACCCTGCAACTTTGCCTCATAACTATTAGGGTACTGTGCCTGCTCAATAGCGGGCAAATCCTTATAGTGTTCAAGGGCTGCAGTAAAGAATTTCGTCAGCTTCCCGGTTTCATTATATTCAGCGATCGAGTTGGCAACAATTTTTTGGCGCCAAGCAGATTCCTGATCGAATGACTCATTCCACGCCGCGCGGCGTTCATTAGTCGTAAAACTTCCACTGTCATCATAGATAATCAATGAGAGCTGATCGCTCGACATACCCGCAAATGGATTTTTACCACTGCCATTGACAAACTGCGTTGCATTGGCCGCACGAGCCAATAACACAGGGTCCTGAGTGTCAGGCACTTCAGCATCATTGGCTTTTTTGTTGATAAAATAACCATCACCGGAAATCTTGCTCAAAAGCTCATTCGCTTTCGCGCCAAGCTCTTTCCTGCTCAAACTCGAATCTCTAGCCGCCGCACGGGCGGCACTCTCACTCAACTGTAGAGAGAGTGAAGAAAGGCGACTGGTATCCTTATGACTACCAATACCAGCGCTTTCAGTTGCCACCTGAGTTTTCGTCAGCGATTCATTTTGGCTCGCCGTCACATTGGAAACCTGCGAACCAGAAAACGCATTCGAATTAATTGAACCGACCAAGATAATGTCTTCCCTGTTATCAGCCATTCCTGAAAACGTGGCTAGTAAATTTATTATCGGCAGCACTCAAAAAAACTGTAGTGCTTCACGATGAATGGACGAACAAAACCGGCGCAGGCCCAGCGGCATGGGCAGCCTTTGCGCAAGCAGCCAAACCGCCAGGCCCGGCTTGGGCCTTACTTCATGGTAAATTCAACAGACCAGGCGTAGGTGGAGATATTGGTCGAGGTTACTTTTGCCGTACACACTGCGCCACCGCTAGGTGTTGCCGTATTGTTCCATTTTGGAATAGTCGAGCCTCCTGAGCCGACTGTCCCAACATAGGTTGCCAGGAACGTGCAAGTCTTCCCGCCAATGGTGTAGCGCAGGTTCGCATAGTTGGCAATAGGCGAAAGACTGCTCTGAACAGTATAGGTATCAGCACCACCCGCCTTGACAGGCCGAAAGAAGTGCAACCCCATCCTCCAACCTTCACCGTAAATCGATTTCTTCTCCCCCGCCATAAATCCTACCGGCATGGCGCCCTCCTTTCGCGACGTTGGCAGCTTTCAGCAAAGGCTGAAGTTCCGCATAAAGACGATGGTACTGCGCAAAGGCAGACGAGATATTTTGATCAACCAACGCCAGTTTTTCTCCGTTCCCAAACGTTTCAAGCTTAGTTAGGTCGACCTTGCGATCTTGGCAAAATCGCTCTAGCAGCATCCAAAACGGCTCCTTGTGATCGATGTGCAAATCTTTTCGCTGCGTGATGATCACTCCGCTCGCCACACACGTTACAGGCAGACCAAGCGCATCGCGAAACGCGACCAATTGCGGGCGCACTGCAAACCTCAATGCTTCGCATACCTTGCCATGGGGAGATTGAAGGACGCCTGTGATACACCGTTTGTAGGAAAAGGTATCTTCACTGCCATCCATGCGGACGAGCCAGATCCCCCTCCCCGCCCCCAATGCATTTCTCTCGATCTTGAAGTAGTCAATTCCGACGCCAATTTTTCTGTCCGCGTCCGGATGCATCGCAAGCAACAGGTGTAGTTTTTTGACTGCAAGCTTATTGGTGATCACGCCTGCTGGTGCTTTTTGTAGATAATCCTTGAGCCTATCCAAAAGCTCTTTTTTTGATTTGTACTCGAATGGCCCCAGCCAGAACATTCAGAAGCCTCCCTACCTCATCAGTAAACTCAAAGCCGCAACCGCAGGGCAACGCCTCCAAGACCCACCAGAATATCTGCAGCTATAAATGAAACCTTAGGCCAACGTCTTGCAGCACTTGTCAAACTGCGAGTACCACATTTTTCCCCGAATATTGTTTAGGCGAATTCAAAGCCCAGCGCAGTGAGCACTTCTGCTTGCACAGGTTTGAGCCTTTTCACCGCCCAGATGAGCACGTGGTGCGACCGTGAACTCGCCATATACGCAAACCTGGCCGCCTCAGATGTTGGATCTTCCAGCCATTGGTGTCCACCACCCGGACGCGAGGAAACCACCACGGTTGCACACGTCGCTGAGCTCAAGTTAAAACTCTGGTCCACTTCGCCATATCAATCAGATTGAGAATGCACTGGCCACAACGGACACCAGATGGCGCGGCCCTCGACGGCAATGTTTGAGCGACCGTACGATTAGGCGGATTCTATGGATAATCCATCCAGCCAAGCCTGATTTATCCAACGCATATGGGCGCCTATGCTGAAACTCCTTCCACCCGTGCAGGAGATTTCCCATGGCAGACCATTCCATCAAGGGCAAGGTCGTACTGATCGCAGGCGGAGCCAAGAACCTTGGCGGCCTCATCGCTCGCGACCTGGCCGCGCAAGGCGCCAAGGCCATCGCCATCCATTACAACAGTGTTTCTTCCAAGGCCGATGCCGATGCGACCGTCGCGGCCATTCAGGCCAGCGGTGCGCAAGCCGTCGCGTTGCAGGCGGATCTCACCACAGCGGGTGCCGTCGAGAAGCTGTTTGCCGACGCCATCAGCGCTGTAGGCAAGCCAGACATCGCTATCAACACCGTCGGCAAGGTGCTCAAGAAACCCATGGCCGAGATAACTGAGGCCGAATACGACGAGATGACGGCGGTCAATTCCAAGACCGCCTTCTTCTTCCTCAAGGAAGCCGGCAAGAACCTGAACGACAACGGCAAGATCTGCACCGTCGTCACCTCGCTGCTGGGCGCGTTCACGCCGTTCTACGCCGCCTATGCCGGCACCAAGGCACCGGTCGAGCACTACACCCGCGCAGCGTCCAAGGAGTTGGGTGCGCGGGGCATCTCAGTGACTGCGGTCGGCCCCGGCCCGATGGACACGCCGTTCTTCTACCCGGCCGAAGGCGCCGATGCCGTGGCGTACCACAAGACGGCTGCCGCGCTCTCGTCGTCCAGCAAAACCGGCCTGACCGACATTGAGGATGTGGTGCCCTTCATTCGCCACCTGGTAAGCGACGGTTGGTGGATCACCGGCCAGACGATTCTCATCAATGGCGGCTACACCACCAAGTAAGGCACTCGGCCTATTCCTCGTCTCACCGGAAGCTCGCTGGATGACGGGCACCACCAGTTTCATCAATGGCGGAATTATTTCGCCGATCGATTGACGGGTTGAGGGAGAAGGCGCCCGGATTGAAGCCCATCAACGGACGAGGAAAATCGAAATGCATGTGCTGATGGTAATAGGCGGTGGGTTGGTTCTTTTGGGCGTCTTCGTCCTGTTCGGCTGGCTCTGGGGCGCGAGCGCCTTAGGCATGGCGCTGGCAGCAAAGGTATTCGTGCCGGTGTGGCTACTGGTGGCGGGTGTGAACATGTGGGTGGGCGTCAGCCATGCAGGCTACAGCGCGCGCGAGGAGTTTCCAATCCTGCTGCTGGTCTTTGCTCTGCCTGCCATCGCGGCCGCTATTGCGGCCTGGCAGTTCGCACGCACCTGACTTTGAGGAACGAGACATGTCGATCGAAGGCAGTGCGGGTGACCTGACCAAGGTCGTAACCTTGCTGGGTGCGGCGGTGGTGGCCGTGCCGCTGTTCAAGCGCCTGGGCCTGGGCTCGGTGCTGGGCTATCTGGCAGCGGGTCTGGCGATCGGTCCGTTCGGGCTGGGGCTTTTCAGCGATCCGCAAACCATCCTGCACACCGCCGAACTCGGGGTCGTGATGTTCCTTTTCATCATCGGCCTAGAGATGCGGCCCTCCCATCTGTGGAGCATGCGGCGCGACATCTTCGGCCTGGGCAGTTTGCAGATACTGGTCTGCGGCCTGCTGCTGACCGGAGTGGGCGTGGCTTTCGGTTTCTCGCTGGCGGTGTCCTTCGTCAGCGGCATGGGGTTTGTGCTCACCTCCACCGCGATCGTCATGCAACTGCTGGGCGAACGCGGCGACATCGCGGCCCCGCGTGGCCAGAAGATAGTGGCCATCCTGCTGTTCGAGGACCTGCTGATCGTGCCGCTATTGGCGCTGGTGGCGTTCATCGCCCCCATAGATCCATCCGCGCCGGCGGCCGGATCACGCTGGATTGGCATCGCCGTCGCGGCCGGCGCGCTGGCGGCACTGGTTGGGGCAGGCATCTGGCTGCTCAACCCGTTATTTCGCATCCTGGCCAACGCCAAAGCCCGCGAGGTGATGACCGCAGCCGCCCTGCTCGTGGTACTGGGCGCGGCACTGCTCATGCAACTGGGTGGTCTGTCCATGGCCATGGGGGCCTTTCTGGCTGGCGTGCTGCTGTCCGAATCGACGTTTCGCCATCAACTCGAGGCCGACATCGAACCCTTCCGCGGCTTGCTGCTGGGCCTGTTCTTCCTTGGCGTGGGCATGTCACTGGACCTGGCTGCGGTGGGGCGTAACTGGCCCATCATCGTGGCTGGCGTGCTCGCGATGATGGTGATCAAGAGCACGTGCATCTACGGCGTGGCACGGTTGGCGAAAAGTTCGCACGCCGACGCCCTGGATCGCGCCGCGCTGATGGCCCAGGGCGGCGAGTTCGCCTTTGTGCTCTTCGCTGCCGCACTGGCCAACCGCGTGATCGATCCGACAGTCAACGCCAACATGACGGCCATTATCGTGCTGTCCATGGCGCTGACCCCGATGGCGGTGATCGCACACCGGCGATGGGGGCCGAGGACAGGGGTTTCCATGGAAGGCGCGCAGGCGCCCGACGCACTGGCCGGCAGCGTGCTCATCGTCGGTTTCGGTCGCTTCGGCCAGATCGCGAGCCAGCATGTATTGGCGCTGGGGGCCGACATTTCCATCATCGACAATGACCCCCAAGTGGCCCGGGACGCCAGTGACTTCGGCTTCAAGGTGTACTACGGCGACGGCACGCGCGCCGATGTATTGCATGCCGCCGGCGCGCACCATGCCCGGGCCATTCTGGTGTGCGTGGACGATGCGCGGGCCGCCACGCGGATCGTCGAACAGGCCAAGGCGGCGTTCCCCCATGCCCGGGTGCTTGCGCGCGCTCACGACCGCGAACACGCCATCGAACTGATCAAGGCCGATGTGGACTACCAGGTCCGCGTCACCTTCGAATCGGCCATGGCTTTTGGCCGCGAAGCCTCGATGGCGCTCGGCGCGACGCCCGAGGCGTCCGAAGCACTCGCGGCCCAGGTGCGCCGCACGGACGCCGAGCGCCTGGCCATGGAGGTGTCGGGCGGCATCTATGCCGGCAAATCCCTGATTCAGGGCAATGTGCAACCGAAGGGCTGATGCGATGGCGATAATCCCTTCTCGACACCCGGCGATGCCGCTGAATACCGGCGAACGCGCGACCGACGTGGTCCAATTCTGGCGGGAAGTCGGCGCAGAGCGATGGTTTGACAAGGACCCGGCCTTGGATCAGCACTTTCGCGAACGCTTTCTGGACCTGCACCTGGCGGCGGCCCGGCGCGAGGTCGACCACTGGATCGGTGAACCGGAAGCTGCGCTGGCGCTGATGATCCTGCTCGACCAGTTCCCGCGAAATGCTTTCCGCGGCACTGGCCACATGTACGCGACCGACCCACTGGCGCGGCACTTCGCACGCATCGCGCATTCGCAACGGCATATGGACGCCGTTGATCCGGAACTGCGTTTGTTCTTCTGCCTGCCCTTCGCGCATTCGGAAGACATCGCCGACCAGGACGTGTCCGTGGCACTCAACACCCGGCTGGGGCCGACCGCCCGCTCCCATGCCGAGGGCCATCGCGACATCATCCGCCGTTTCGGCCGTTTTCCGCACCGCAATCCGCTACTGTTGCGCCAGACCACGATGGCGGAGCAAATCTTTCTGGATCAGGGAGGGTTCGCGGGGTGATCATCCTACCGTCCCACGGATGCCGATTCCGCGTCCGGGATTGGCACCGCTCCCAAGGTTGAATGCAGACATGGACAAACTCGATCAGTACCGCGTCTTCGTGCGCGTAGCCGAAATGGGCAGTTTCATCAAAGCCGCCCATGCGCTGGAATTGCCTCGCGCCACCGTTTCTGCCGCGATCCAGCAACTGGAGGAAAAGATCGGCGCCCGCCTGCTGAACCGCACGACGCGCCAGGTCCATCTGACCGCTGATGGCACACAATTGCTCGAGCGCTTGCGTCCATTGCTGGCGGACGCCGAGGATGTCGAGCAATTGTTCCAGAGCAGCCAGCGACAAGTGGCTGGCCAGCTCAGGATCGATGCGCCCAGTCGCATTGCGCGACGCCTCATCGCGCCGGCGTTGCCGGGCCTGCTGCGCCGCTATCCTCGGCTGCAGTTGGCACTCGGCTCTGCCGATCGCGCCATCGACCTGGTGCAGGAAGGCGTCGACTGCGCGGTACGTGTGGGGACCCTGCAGGACAGCAGCCTGGCGGTGCGGCCGCTAGGGGCTATCGCCTTGATCAACTGCGCCAGCAAAGCCTACCTGCATGAATACGGCGTGCCGGAGCAGCCGAGGGACCTTGCCTCCGGGCACTGGGCCGTTGGCTACGCCTCTCCCACCACGGGGCGGCAGTTACCCTGGGAACACCCTCCTGCCGACGGGCAGGAGCAGACCAGTAACGTGCCTAGCCGGGTCGTCGTCAACAATGCCGAGAGCTACATTGCCTGTTGCCGTGCCGGGCTCGGCCTGATCCAGATACCCCGCTTCGACGTGAAGCACCTGTTGGACAGTGGGGAGTTGGTCGAGGTCATGCCCGCGTTTCGTGCCGCGCCCATGCCGGTATCTTTGCTGTATCCGCACCGGCGCCAGAGAACGCGTCGGCTCGGGGCATTCATCGAGTGGTTCGAGGATCTGATGGAGCCGCATCTCGAACCCTGATATACGTTCGCACTCCAGGCGCGTATCACGTTTGCGTGACGCGGTTGCCGCCGACACAGCTGCTCGAAACCTTACACCTTGAATCGTCTAACCAGACCTTGCAGTTCCCCTCCGAGCTGAGCCAGCTCAACACTGGAGGCCGCAATCTCGGCACTGGCTTCCGCAGACTGGTCGGCGGTTTCTCGCACGTTCAAAACGCTGCGGTTGATTTCTTCCGCCACTGCGGTCTGCTCCTCCGCAGCCGTGGCAATCAACATGCTCATTTGCTGAATGTCAGATACCTGTTGTGTGATGGTTCCTAAGGCATCCCCGGTGTTGCGCACTCCGATGACGGTCGATTGAGTCTGCTGCACACTGGCTTGCATCATTCGCGAGTTTTCTTCGGCGATACGCTGCAAACCTTCAATCAGGCTTTCGATTTCTTCCGATGATTGTTGGGTACGCTGCGCCAGGCTGCGCACTTCATCAGCGACTACCGCAAAACCTCGACCCGCCTCTCCGGCGCGAGCGGCTTCAATGGCTGCATTGAGCGCCAGCAAATTGGTTTGCCCAGCAACCGATTTAATGACATCGAGCACACCACCGATTCGCTCACTTTCCTCATGCAGATGGGCCATTGACTCTGCCGACACGCCCACATCGCGGGCAAGTGCCTCTATCTGAGCCACCGCTTGCTGCGATACATCCAGCGCACTACTGGCTTCAAGATCGGCTTTCTTGGCTGCGCTGGCAGCATCTTCGGAATTACGAGCCACTTCCAGCACGGTCGCCGTCATTTCATTCATGGCCGTCGCTACCAACTCGGTTTCGTTTTTTTGACTGTCGATGCCCGTCTGAGTCTGTGTCGTAATAGTTGCCAATTGGCTAGCGGATGCGGCGAGCCGATGCGAACTGCCACCGATTTGAGAGATAACGTCACGCAAACGCTGAGTCATGTTATTGATCGAGCGCAGAAGTTGACCCAACTCGTCGGCGCGCTCACTGTGCAATTCCACAGTAAGATCACCATTGGCAATACGTTCTGAAGCCACCAATGTCTGCTGGAGTGGAATAACGATCTGACGGCCAATGATCCAAGCAATCAGTCCCCCCAGTACCAGCGCAAACAATGTGACACTCCCAAGAACAGAGACAATAAGGTCCACACTTGCTTTGGCGCGAACCTCCTCAGCGGCATACAACTCATTAATTTCATTTTGCAGGAAGGATAACGAATCATTCAACGTGATCACCGTTTTCTTGGCGTCGCTTCCCGCCCTCGTCTGATGATAACTATCGATATAGGCTCGAAGTTTCCCGTCCAAGAGTTTGACTGAATCCAGATCCGCCTGCGGCCAGCCTCCGGCATCGATGTCATCCAATATACTGGATAGTATCTGTTGCATGGTTTTCAGGCTGGCGTCGTGCCGAACGAGCTGCTCAGGATCCGTCGTCAAACCATAGATAAAGTTAGCATCACGTGTAAAAACTGTTTGATCGAAGAGACTGCCTAGCCGGTTGATTCGTTTCAACGACTGCCCGTCGCCACGCAGCCCATAAAAGCCTGTCAAGGCGAGCAATACCGCTAAAGCCAATAGCAACCCGAATCCCAGCCCCAGCTTCCTGGTGACGGTTAGGTGCTCCAATGAAAATCCATGCGACATAGACGGCAACCTCATTATTTGAATATTCGGAGCGTATTGACGCCACACCTTAAAAATTTTTCGAGGAATAGCCGTTATTTTCTAACATCTTACGAATTGAAGCTCAGATGCTTTCCCTCCGAATAATTAACGGGGCGGAAAAATAATGCCTCCGAACCTCCGAGCATCAGGAAAACCTTGCCTTTGACGGAGTTGTCAGTCATGGGATCTCCTTCGGTCATGCGAGTGTAGGCAAACAGAGGCTGCTAGATAAGCCCCATCTGCCTGGATAGACAATCCAGCACGACAATCTAATACCAAAGAGGTCATACGAGCGAAAACAGTGCGCTCGGTAGGCGTAGATCAGTCGGATTGACTGAACACTGGGCATGCAAGCGCTGAGCATCAAATGTCTATGAAACAGATTCTATAATTTCAAGATGCGGTTGCATCAACGCCTCGAACCATTCGATGAACGCTTGCAGCCGTTTCGAGCGTTGGCGTCGATGCGAATACAGCAGCGAGACAGGCAAGGAAGCTGCCCGAAAATAGGGCATTACCTCCACCAGTTGTCCGGAGTCGAGCAAGTGTTGAACGTCGAACCGAGGGATCTGGATTAACCCCATGCCCGACAGACAGCAGGCGATATACGTCTCGGCGTTATTGACTATGACGGAACTGGGTACAAGCATCTCGTATGCTTTGCCGCCGCTCACATAGTCCCACGGCAACTCTCGACCGTTATTCGGTGAGGCATACCCTACCGAGAAATGCCCATGCATCAGGTCTTCAGGTTCTTTGGGAGTACCATGCCTCTGAACATAGTCCAGAGTGGCACAGTTGATCAGCGCAATATGCCCTATCGTCCGCGCGACCAAACTACTGTCTAGCAGATTGCCAATACGTACGACGCAATCGACACCTTCTTGTACTAGATCGATAGAGCGGTCCGTGGAACCCAGCGCGAGCTGCAGTCGCGGATGACTACGCTTGAAACTTGGCAAGGCCGGCGCAATTAACCGTCGGGCTATGCGACTGGGCACATCTACATTCAAGCGTCCTGACACCTGACGCTGATGCGCCTGGAACAGCTGTTGGATGTCATCGGCATCCGTCAGTAACCGCCGAACGCGCTCCAGCAACTGAGCGCCATCAGCCGTTAACTGAACTCGACGTGTTGTTCGATGCAACAACCTTGCACCAAGGTCTGTCTCCAACTCCTGAATGGCCGCCGACACTGAGGCACGTGGCAGCTCCAGCATGTGAGCAGCCCTTATGAAACTTCCCATTTCAGAGACTTGGAGGAAAACGCGATACTGTATGAGTTTGTCCATAACGTTAGCCGGCGAAGCCTCTCTCCTCCAAAAAACGGCCCTCCTCGGGTTCTGCAGAATCCCTTACGCCCGCTATAGCCCGTTGGGGGATCGCAGTTTAGGCATAGAAAAATGACCGATAAATATGCCTAGTCTGGATAGACAATCCAAGAAACCAACCCAGTGTAAATATTTGAGATTGAGGTCAATCCGACATTGGCAGCCCACGGCTTTCGCGCCACCTACCGGACCATTGCCCACGAGCACTTGGGTATCGATCCAATCGTGCTCGAACTGTCGTTATCCCACCGGATGCCAGGGACGCTAGGGGCTGTGTATACGCGCGCGCAATTGCTAGCGCAACGCCGGGAAGCGGCTCAACAATGGGCTGACTATTTAGACCATTTGCGGCAAAACGCTGCGCGAGTGACGACAGATTGACAATCATACGAAAAAAATCGGCAGATTGGAGTGAGAAACGAGACTCGTATCTGGTGTCCGACTCATTGAAATATATGGGTTTTGCTTTCTTGCCGGAGCAGGAGAAAACTTAATCCTGGACTTGTTTTGGAGGGGTATCCAACTGATGACAAAGCAATAGACCGTCGTCAGCAACACGCCTTTGATTTGCGCCACGACCTGAGCCCCCATGGTCACGCCTTCGACCAAACCTCCCACCGACGGCACGCAGAACACCCCGCACAGCAGACAGGCCAAGCCTCGGGAACGTACGCCGTGTCACCAAGGCGCCAGCTTCAGTCTCTCCGGCATCTTGCGTATCTGACCGTCTCCGTGACTTCGTGCAATCGGATCCCCATCCTCGTCGAAGGCCTGCACGGCCAGTTCCGCCGCCACCGGGTCCACGTCGACTCGGCAGAAATTGTCATCCTGGGTGAAGCCCCACGCCCTGTAGTGCATGATGCCCTGGGCCGGACTGATGGCAAAGCCATCCTGGGTATTCGCAGCGCGTGAATTGTGGACGTAGCCAGCGGGGTCGCCATCGGCGAAAGCAAACGGCCAATAAAATGCGGAGGAGACGATGGAATAAGCCTTGAGCGCCGCAGCGGGGGCCGAGAACTCCAGTTGCGCCACGCTGGAGCAATGGATGTCGCCGGAGAGGAAGATCACGTTCTGCACGTTCCCGTCCACCATTGTTTGCAGAATCCGCCGGCGTGTGTTGGGAAAGCACGGCCAGGAGTCATCCTTCTCCTTGTGTTCATCGCTGAGCAAGGTGTCCACCCCGTTTGGCAGGAAGACGCTGGAAGATACGATGAACTTCGGCACGTTGCCGCGGGTTTGCTGCATGTGCGTCAGCCACGCGCATACCCGATCCAACTGGCTCGGTTCGTTGGGATCAAGAGAGGGCCGACCCAGTAAGTGATTGTCGGCCAGCCCCGGCAGGTCGGCGAGAAAGCGCTGGGTGCGGGTGTCCAGTACAAAGAACGGATAGCCGGCGCAAACGAAGTCGTAAAACAGGTTCAGGGTGCCCATGCGCTTGAGCGAGGCTGGCACCCCGTACGCCGGATCATTTACATAGCTGTCGGTGAAACGCGGCCCGTGACTCCACTGGTAACTCATGTAGGCACCAATGGCCAGGTTGAAGAGCATCCTTTTACCATTGCTCTGGTGCAGGCGATCCTGCGACCAGTTATCCTCGATTTCATGGTCATCCAGGATCATGTAGGTTGGCACGCGGCTCAACAGCTTACGCATGTTCCGGGACCCGAACGCAGTGTGGTAGCGCTCCTGAAACTCCGCGTAGGTATCCGCCAGGCCGATTGGCACCAGGCGATTGAACATGTCCGCATAGATCTGATCCCCGGCCATGAGTGACAGGTTGACCGGCCTTGCCTCGTGCTGCTTGAGCATGGGGCGAAAGATGCGGTCGGCTTCCTTGCGCTTCCATAGCAAACCTGGATAACGGCACGAGCCCAGCAGAAAACTGAGTGGGGATGCGGCTTGTCCTGGCGCGGGCTGTGTGGTGAACGTAGCCTCGGCAAACGCTTCGCCCAAACCATTTTCGAGATTCAACTTGTCGGCCCATACGGACGCGTCTGGGAGCTTGGACGCAATCTCCTCGCTGGTTACATTGCTGTCATTGGGATACGCGTCATCCTGATTCAGCGACGCCATGCGCACGGTGTAGGTGGTGGCGGGATTGAGCGTGTAAGGCTGCAGTTTTTTTTCCTCTGCCGCATCTTTCCAGAGGGACTTGTCTACGCCCAGATTCAACGTGCCGGTACGGTCGTATTCGCGGGGCAGGCGAAAATAGAAGATATCGCCCGGCTTTACCTTGCCGTTTTTTCCTACGACACCTAGCACGCCAATGGAGCGGACCTCTTCATCGAGTTCTTTTCGATCGAGGCAATCCGAGGCGGCAATCCACAGCCGGCACGAACGATAGGTAGTGTGTCCCACGATGGGACCGAGTGCGGGCGCGCGAAGCGTACTCATGTAGGGGCATCCTTCCAGGCTGGTTTATGCAACGGTTTCCGTCAACGTCCGAGCGAGCCATTGCGAAGCAAGTGCAGAGGGGCATCGAGGACCGAGTTCAGTTCCTGATTTCTTGTTTGAGATTGAAAAACACCTCCTTTGGGTGGTCGGGAGGAACAAAGTCCTTGCCTTACGCGGCAGCAAGCCGGGCCGGCCGTTCTGTTGCCGTAAGCAATCGCGTCGGGCGCGTAGCGCTGCATGATCACTGGAACATCGAGCAAGTGGTCATAATGCGCATGGCCAATCAGGAGGACTTTTACGTTCTTCACGTCCGGCAGGTAATCGGCGATACGCTGCGCATTCGCGCGAACAAAGATGGGGACGTTCGGATTGCTGAAGGACGGTGCGAGCAACAGGCCGTCGCCGTGCCAGTTGAGTAGCCAGCCGCCTACGCCGAGGTAGGTGATCTTCGGCCCGGTCAGATTGTGTTCGTTGGCGGTGGGCTCTTTACCACAGTCCTCCCGTGGAGAGCGATCTTCGGCGCAACCCACCAGGCCGGGAGTGAGGTCCTTGGCGCAGCCCGCCAGACACAGCAGCATCAGTGCAATGACCAGACGCATCGCCATCCTCCCTGACATTCCGAACATCAGTGCAGCCATTACACGCTAGTTTATTTTCCGCGGCACCGCTATATCGCGCTGGCTTCTAAAAAGAAATAACGCAATCGATTGAAATAGCGTTATTGCAGAACTCTGGAAAACGCCACAAAGGAGACTAAATTAGTTGACACCCCACCAACAACTGAAACTAGACACCCAAATGGCCTAGTGCTAACGTCAGCATCAACCGACCCATTCGACGTCATAAAGACTTATAGTCTATGAGCGACTCTTGTTCGCGGCATAAAAATAACGAACAGTGTTACGCTCGTGTAACAGTCTATAATCTTTTTTTCATTTCAGAGGGAATCGCAAAACATGCCTATTGTGCTCCCTAAAACCGATCATCTCGCAGACTCGGTCAAGCGAGCCAAGCTTCTGTTGGCATTCGCTACACAAGCCGGAATTCCGATTGCCGACGCTGACGTGAAAGCAGTAATTGGCGCAGAGCAGGCGCTCGATAAGGGGGAATTGACGCTTGACCAAGAAGCGGCATTTTGGACGTCGCTGTCGAAGTTGGCCGTCGCCGTGCGGCCAGTGACCATCGCCAGCCTTCAAGACACGGGGCTGGTTACCGGAAGTTCATTGACCGGTCTGTTTACCAATCGGGCCAGCAAATATGTCGCGTGGGGGTCGATGGCCACCTTATTGATAATACTCTGCGCACAAATTCAGGCGGTACAGCTCTCCTCGCGCATTCAAGGCCTTGATGATCTGGTCGCGAAGAACAAGACCTCCATTGATACCGTGTTGAAACTCTGGGTGGAAAGTCAAAATGCGACACTGGTTATAAAATCACTGGACCCTACAACCAACGTTCCCGTTACAACTGAAGCCAAGGCAAAACAAATCGCCGCCTACTCTGTCTTTGTAGCAGCCTATGAGCAAAATCGCGCAATACAGTCGGAACGCGCTTCCGCCGCCAACTTGCTGAATTTCTCCAGGACATTCTGGATGGTTACATTCTTTGATGAGCCGCCCATTACAACAAGGTCTTCTCCCAAAGATATTGCCCCTCCTATGGAGTCTTCCGAGCGCCCCACATTGTCACTAGGCGAGTCTGTTGATGAATATCGTCCTCGCCAACAGGCCCAAAACCAATACGATATTCTCTATCGCCTGCTCCTGCCAGCGTTGTACGGCTTGCTGGGTAGCTGCGTGTTTGTGTTGCGCTCCGTCAGTTCACAACTGGAGACCTTCACGTTCACCTGGACACGGCGCCTGCTTGGGTCAGCGCGATTGGCCCTCGGACCGATCCTGGGCGTCGCGTCTCTGGTGTTGATCGCCCCTTCGAAGACGGACGCCTTGGGCAACTTACCTCAGATTGGGATCGCGCTGATTGCCGGGTACTCGGTAGACTTGGTATTGAATTTCATGGATAGGATCACCGCTGCTTTCGGGCATCCATCTTCAACACAATCGCCATCAGGCAAGCCTTAGGCTCTATACGCAAAAAGATATCGCAAACATCGCATGGAACAAGCCAGTTAAACCATGGCGGCATAGCTTTTCGCGAGCCTGTCGAAGCGCGTCATGATCCTGCGGTTCTCTTTCAGCCAGCCAAACATGCGTTCGATGATATGGCGTTGTCGGTACTTGGACCGATCAAACAGTCTTGACAGGTCGGGTTTGGGTTTGCGCTTCATCGAGCGCAGCGGGATGGCGAGTTGCGTTCGATACTGATCGCGATATCGACGCAGTGCTTCAATGCCGTAACCCTCGTCGGTAAGCAACCCATTGCAGCGTTTGCGTGGGCGGCAACGTTATCTTGAGGGAATGCTTACATTATCCAGCAGCTGGGCATTGCTGATATACATTTATCCCATTAGCAAAAACACATCCTGACTTTCAGAATTGGGCGATACAGTATATCGACACGACTGTCTCAGATGACGACCTGAACAGCATTACATTAAACTCCAATACATGCACTCATAATGCAGCGATGGAAAACATTGCAGGATTGTTCGGCAGAGTGCTACTAATACTTTGCTGGAGTCCGCACGAACGCGACGATAATTCTGGTAGGTTGCATGCCTATATCGGCCGCAATGCGTCACACGACAGAGATTCGCAGGCAATGGGGTCGACTACACATGAGTTAAAACATGAAAAATCAAGATAAAACCATTCGCAAGCTTGCCACGCAACGAGTTGCCAGTATATTTAACACCCCTATAGATACCTTTAATGAAAGCTCAGTATTTGGACGCGGCCTCAAAGCCACTCGCCCTCCTGGTTTATTCAGAAAAAATGAATACGATGTAATCGAAGGTGACATACTGGACGTATGCACCAGAGAAAAATACAAATCGATAATTGCTGGAAAATTAACAATTTACACCGTCGGTGATTATTGCAACCATATGATTGAATGCTACAAAGCAAACCCGAAGGACGTAGTTAAAACTTTAAAAGCAGATTCCCTAGATCCTGACCTAGGTTGAGATTCGAGAGGGCACGATAGACGAGAAACGACTCACACCTCAGCACATAAATTTCAGACAAAAAAAAGCCACTCATCTGAGTGGCTTTTTTTCTGAATCTTGGAGCGGGAAACGAGACTCGAACTCGCGACCCCGACCTTGGCAAGGTCGTGCTCTACCAACTGAGCTATTCCCGCGTCTTGGTGTGGCGCATTCTATAGATTCAGATTACGCCGTCAACCCCTTGATTCAAAAAAGTTTTATTTCGGCTCCACATCTGTCCGCAGATGTGGCCAGGCGGCGCGCAGGTATTGGACCATCGACCACAGCGTCAGGCCCGCGGAAACCAGCAGCAGTCCGTAACCCAACAGCACCCAGAAGCTGAAGTCCGAAGGGTTGGCCAGCAGGATTACCAGCGCCAGCATCTGCGCGGCGGTTTTCCATTTGCCCAGGTTCGACACGGCGACCTGGGCGCGGGCGCCCAGCTCGGCCATCCACTCACGCAGCGCCGAGACGACGATTTCGCGGCCGATGATCACCGCCGCCGGCAAGGTGAGCCAGAGGTTGCCGTGTTCCTGTACCAGCAGCACCAAGGCCACCGCGACCATCAGCTTGTCGGCCACCGGGTCGAGGAAGGCACCGAACGGCGTGCTCTGCTCCAGGCGTCGAGCCAGGTAACCATCCAGCCAGTCCGTCGCGGCGGCGAAGGCAAAGACCGAGGCGGAGGCCACGTAGCTCCAGTGGTACGGCAAATAGAACAGCAAAATGAAGATCGGAATGAGCAGGACGCGTAGAACGGTAATCAGATTTGGGATATTCATCGGCACAACTGGCTACAAGGTTGACGGGCATTCTACTCGCTGTGCAGGTTTGCATAAATCGACTCAGCGAGCTTTTTACTGATACCGGGTGCTTTGGCTATCTCCTCGATGCTGGCACGAGACAGTTCCTGCAATCCACCAAAATGTTTCAACAAGTCGCGACGGCGCGTCGGGCCGACGCCTGCCACACCTTCCAGTGTAGACGTCCGGCGCGTCTTGCCACGGCGGGCACGGTGTCCGGTGATGGCGAAACGGTGGGCTTCGTCACGGATCTGCTGGATCAGGTGCAACGCTGGCGAATCGCCCTTGAGGGTGAACTCATGGGCAGCGTCGTTCAGGTACAAGGTCTCGAAGCCGGCCTTGCGCGTCGCGCCCTTGGCCACGCCCAGCAGGATCAGGTCGGGCACCATCAGCTCATTGAGCACATCGCGGGCCATGGACAATTGGCCCTTGCCGCCGTCCACTAGCAAGATGTCCGGCAACTTGCCCTCCCCGTCCTTGAGCTTGCCGAACCGGCGCATCAGCGCCTGGTGCATGGCAGCATAGTCATCACCGGGGGTGACGCCTTCGATGTTGTAACGGCGGTAATCAGACTTGATCGGGCCTTCCGGACCGAACACCACGCAGGACGCCACGGTTGCCTCGCCACTGGAATGGCTGATGTCGTAGCACTCCAGCCGCTGCGGCGGCTCGTCCAGGTTGAGGACATCGGCCAGGGCATCGAATCGCGCAGCGACGTGTTGACGGTTGGCCAGGCGCGCGCCGAGGGCCTGTTCGGCGTTGGTCACGGCCAGTTGCTGCCAACGGGCACGGGTGCCACGAACGCGGTGGCTGATGGTCAGTTCACGACCGCGAAGCTTGTCGATGGCTTCGATCAGAGCCGGGAAATCCTCGTGGACCACGTTGACGATCAACTCGGCAGGCAAGTCGCGTTCCGGGCTGCTGATGTAGTACTGGCCCAGAAACGCCGCCATGACCTCGGCCACGTCCTCCTCGATACCCACTTGGGGAAAGAAGTTCTTGCTGCCCAGCACACGACCGCCACGTACGCTGATCAAATGCACGCAAGCGCCGCCCGGGTTGATGAACGCGGCGATCACATCGACATCGCCACTGCCCCCTTCCATGCTTTGCTGGTCCTGCACGCGGCGCAGCAGGCTGATCTGGTCGCGCAGCTCGGCGGCCCGCTCGAACTCAAGGTTGACCGCCGCGTCCTCCATGGCTGCCGACAGTTCATCGGTCAGCGCATTGCTGCGGCCCTCCAGGAACATCACCGAGTGACGCACGTCCTCGGCGTAGACCTGCGGCTCGACAAACCCCACGCAAGGCGCCTTGCAGCGCTTGATCTGGTATTGCAGGCAGGGCCGGGTACGGTTCTTGTAGTAGCTGTCTTCACACTGGCGAACGAAAAAGGTCTTCTGCAGCAGGCTGAGGCTTTCACGAATCGCCCCGGCGCTGGGATAAGGACCGAAATACCGACCCTTGGCCTTTTTGGCACCCCGATGAATGCTCAGGCGCGGAAAGGCCCCGTCGGACAGAAACACATACGGGTAGGATTTGTCGTCGCGCAGCAGGATGTTGTACGGCGGGCGCCATTCCTTGATCAGCGTCTGCTCAAGCAGCAGCGCCTCGGTTTCATTGGCGGTGATCGTCGTTTCGATTTGCGCGATGCGCCCCACCAGGGCGGCAGTCTTCGGCGCGAGGCCGGTCTTGCGAAAGTAACTGGCCAGGCGCTTCTTGAGGTTCTTGGCCTTGCCGACATAAAGCAGGCGTGCGTCGCCGTCGAACATGCGGTACACGCCGGGGCGACCGCTGCAAGTGGACAGGAACGCGCTTGGATCAAACAGATCAGTCATTTTCAGGCGCTGGCATCGACCATGCCGTGGCGCACCGCCAACAGTGTCAATTCGACGTCACTGCTGATCGAAAGCTTCTCGAAGATACGATAGCGGTAGGTGTTGACGGTTTTGGGCGACAGGCACAGCTTGTCGGAGATGATCTGCACCTTCTGGCAACCGACAATCATCAGGGCAATCTGGATTTCCCGCTCCGACAGCGCATCGAAGGGAGAATCGTTGGTTGGCTGGAACGACTTGATCGCCAATTGCTGGGCGATTTGCGGGCTGATGTAGCGTTGCCCGGCAAAAACCAGACGAATGGCCTGGACCATCTCGTTCAAGCCAGCACCCTTGGTGAGGTAGCCCGCCGCGCCCGCCTGCAACAGCCGGGTGGGAAACGGATCCTCTTCGCACACGGTCACCGCGACCACCTTGATGTCCGGGTGACTGCGCAACAGCTTGCGCGTGGCTTCAAGGCCGCCGATGCCAGGCATCTTGACGTCCATCAACACCACGTCGGGCTTCAATTCACGCGCCTTGATCAGGGATTCTTCCCCGGATTCAGCCTGGCCAACTACCTGCAGGCCGTCGATGTCAGCCAGCATTCGTGTAATGCCCGTACGGACGAGATCATGGTCATCGACCACTAACACCCTAATCAAGCAGACACCTCACGATTTGGTCTTATTTGGGTTGCACAACACCTTAGCAAAAAGCATCCAGCAGACCTAGCGCAAAGGGACAGATAAAAGTTACAACACATCTTTATTGACACAACGTCCGAGGCTTCAAGCACCGGCGTCTCGCTGCATCCTCAGGAAACACTCATCCTCGCCCACGACCCGCAGGCCCATGCGTTCGTACAGGGCCCTGGCCGGATTATCCTTGAACACCGTCAGACGCAGCGCCGGCCGACGCTCCAGCCCCACCAGGTCCCAAACCTGTCCGATCGCCCAGGTACCGGCGCCCTGCCCACGAAACGCTTTATCTATCTGCAGCTCCCGGATGTACAACGCCCGGGCGTCGCGGCTGAGGCTGACAAAACCCAACACCTGGCCTTCACGACTGATTATCCAGTTCTGGCGAATGATCCAGGCCAGATCGAATGCTTCGTCCTGCCAGAGCAAATCATGCTTGAGATAATAAGCAAGCATGTTGTCGCAGGTCAGTTGCCGGGCGAAGTCCATGTCCCCGGCCGTTGCGGCACGCCACTCGAAGCTCATGAAAACCTCATACGGGCGTTGCCACCGGCACGACCTGCCCAGCCCAGCCGTTGACATCGCGGCGGGCGATCACCAACAGCTCGCCCGTGCCTGGAGCGGCCACGAGCAGCGCACCGTCCGGGCCCCAGATCGCACTGCGGCCAGCCGATTCCCAGCCTCCGGTGGCGCCGCCATGATTGGCCATCAGCACGGTCATGGCATGCTGCCGGGCATAGCCTTGCAGCAATGCCGTATCGGGCACGTAACCACCCTCGGTGATCAACACCCCCGCCGCATATAGCGTAGCGCCCTGCCCGGCTGCCGCGGCAGCATGGCTGGCGTGGGAAAAATCGGCGCATACCGCCAGGGCGATGCAATCCTGCCCCATCGCCAGTATCGAGCCGCCATGCCCCGGGGCGAAGGCGACTTCTTCCCCAGGGTGCAGATGCTGCTTGCTGTACACCCCGAGGGAACCGTCAGCGCCAAGGACCAACGCACCGATCAACACCGGGGCGTCCGCCGACAAGCGAATCGGCATGCCCACCACCGCTGTCAGGCCGAGCTCGCGGGCCAAGTCGCGCAGCGGTTGCAATACGGCATCCTCCGGCAGGATGGCCAGATCCGCCGCCAGGCCGCGTTCGTAACCGGTGAGTGACAGCTCAGGAAACACTAGCAACTGCACGCCCTGTTCAGCGGCCGCCTGCATGAAATGCTGATGACGCACGAGGTTGGCGCGAACATCCCCCGCGATGGAGATCGACTGGGCGGCGGCGAAGGCTGGAGCGGTCATGGGTCATCCTTGGGAGGCACTGCAAACCTGAAGTTTGTCATAAAGCCCAGCGGACTCAAGCCGGGGCGAACAATTGCATGCCCTCGATAGAATTTTCTGATTGAACCGGCGCACCGTCCTCAAGTAAGCTCAGGGCCATTCATCGGAGACAGACCATGTTCAACGCCCTCTCACCGCTTCAAACCGCCAGCGCCCCGCGCTCGGTTGCGGCTGCCTGGGCGAACAGTGTTCAAACTCCGGTCAGCTTTTATTTTGGGTATTGGTTTAGCCACTGGCGCGCCTGATACCCAACCGGCGCCCAATTTAAACGGGTCGCCTTCCAGAGTTTTCCAAACCCCCGGTCGGCCTCCCGACCGGGGGTTTTGTTTTTTCAGGCCCCACACATTTGCAGCACCAGACAACTTGAGGATTGAGCCATGAACTACGCCACTTATTACCGTTACGACAGTTTTTCCGCCTGGCGATTTACCAGCCACCGCTCGGGACAGCCTGCCGCCTCCGATCGGTCACCTACCGGTGGCAAGCCTCAATTGCGGGCCAATCCGGCCAATTGTCGAACACCCCACTAGGACCGGCGCGCGGGAATGAACCCGCTGCCCGTCCAGGAAGCCAAATCATGAATTCGTCCGTCTCCGCTTTGCCGCTGTCCACGCTCAACCCTGCCAACGAAGCCCTGACCCTGCGTCTGCCGAGCTCGTTGCAACTCAAGCACCAATTGCCGCTCAGCACCGCCTTGAGCCACCAAGTGAGTGCCCATCGCCAGGCCATCCGCGCGATCCTCGACGGTGAGGACTCCCGCCTGCTGGTCATCGTCGGTCCCTGCTCGATCCACGACCCGAAATCCGCCCTCGAATACGCCGCCAACCTGGCTCGCGTGGCCCATGAAGTGCGCGACAGCATGCTGCTGGTCATGCGCGCCTACGTGGAAAAGCCCCGCACGACCGTAGGCTGGAAAGGCCTGGCCTACGATCCTGGCCTGGATGGCAGCGACGACATGGCCGCCGGCCTGACCTTGTCCCGGGAACTGATGCGCGAAATGTTGCAACTGGGCTTGCCCGTCGCCACCGAACTGTTGCAACCCATGGCCGCCAGCTACTTCGATGACCTGCTCAGTTGGGTCGCCATCGGTGCACGCACCACCGAATCGCAGATCCATCGGGAAATGGCCAGCGGCCTGGGCATGCCCGTGGGGTTCAAGAACGGCACCGACGGCGGGGTTGGCATTGCCTGCGATGCCATGCGCTCTGCCGCCCATCCCCATCGGCATTTCGGCGTGGACAGCCAGGGGCATCCGGCGATCATCCAGACGCCGGGCAACCCCGACACCCACCTGGTGCTGCGCGGCGGCCATCGCGGGCCGAACTACGACCAGCAGAGCGTCTCGCAGATACACCACGACCTGACCCGCCTCAAGATACCGGCCCGGATCATGGTGGACTGCAGCCACGCCAACAGCGGCAAAGACCCGCTGCGCCAACCGCAGGTGTTCAACGACGTGCTGGAACAACGGCTGCAAGGGAACCGCGCCCTGATCGGCATGATGCTCGAAAGCCATCTGTTCGAAGGCTGCCAGCCGCTGGGCCCGTCGATGCGCTACGGCGTATCGGTCACCGACGGTTGCCTGGGCTGGGAGTCCACCGAACAGCTGTTGCGCGAAGCCCATCGCAAGCTGCAATTGCCAGCCTGAGGTCCCGAACCCACCTTCCCCTGGAACCTGGGGGCGGCGTGGGGCCCTTTGTGGGAGCGAGCTTGCTCGCGATAGCGTCAGTTCAGCCAGCATTAATGCTGCCTGAAACACTGTCATCGCGAGCAAGCTCGCTCCCACAGAGGTTGTGCTGGGCTTCGCTCAGCCAGGCGTACTGGAACGAACCTGGACCGTCACCCACTCGGACCGCTGGCTGACGTCATCCAGGCGCTCGACCTGATAGAACACGCTCACCGCTCTTTCGCCTTGATCCTGCCAATACGCCGCAGGAATCAAAAAAGCGAGCGGTTGGCCTGCCGTGGCCTCGGTGACTTCACGCTCACGGACATAAGACGAGTTCCCGTTGCACTGCAACCAGACCAGCTCGCCCGCCTCAAGCCCGGGATCATCGATGACAATTGTCACCCCCTCTTGCAAATCGTCGACATCCAGCCACCCGTCGTTCATCTCCCGGATCCTGGGTGCCTTCAACGCAGGACGCAGCAGAGGACCGATGTGCAACGACAAGGGCTCGGCGCGGCGCACCGAATGTCCGCGCCTGACGACATAGGCCAAGGCCAGGTTGTGCCCTACATGGGGAGCGATCAGCGAATGATCGACCCAGAGCGACACCTCACGACCAACCGCATGGGCTTCTATCTCCAGCACATCGCGCCAAAGCGCGTTGGAGTCCTTGCTGGCCGTCAGGATCAACCGATCGCCGACCGCCATCCTGGCGTAGGGCCGAATCGTCACCCAGGTTCCGTCGGGCACCCGACTCGGATCAAGGCTGCCACCGACCGCATCGTTGGCAATGGCAGGCAGCAGTTGCGGTGATACATCGCCGATGTCCAGTTGCAGGTGTTGCGAAACCAGGGTGGCCGGCAACTGTTTGCCCGTCACCTGGTAGGAGAGCTCCAGCGAGCCACCGTCCAACTCGGCGATATGCGGTTCGCGCACGACGAACACGACGTCTCGCCCTACTTGCCGCTCCGTGACGAACCCGGCCACTTCATGTCGGTAGGGCTCTCCCTCGTTGTTGAGTCCATGCCAACGCAGCAGCACCTCATCCCCGCACGCCATCATTGGATAAGGCTTGACGGTAACGACGGCCTTGCGCCAAGCGGGGTCGATCACCCCGTCCCTGGCCGCTGCCAGGACCGGCGGCGGCAGCCTTGCTCCTGAGGTTGAACGGGATCGTTGAAGGGAGGGGTAAGTGATCATGTACAGGCTCCAGTCCTTGGATGAAGGCACCGTTTGCATAACGGTGCTCGATGGAGCCATTAAAACCCGCTCGCGCCAAACCCACAGCCGGACAAGACGACAACGACCGTGGTCCCTGGCGTTCAAAGCTGTAGCTGCAAACGACTCGGGTTATAGGAGACCTCCTACACCTTTAGCCAGCGCCGGGCTATTTCCCATTCTTCCCACTTTTTCTATTCCGGTTTCCCCGGTTCAGAGCGGTTTCTTCCTACACCGCCCATTACAGGCCTGGATTAGAGTGAGGTCGCAAACTCATCGTGAACCTCTTCGAAAAAGGTACGAACATGCAACGGAATGCAACCACTCAATTTCCCATCCTGTTGGTCCATGGGTTGTTCGGGTTTGACAGGATCGGCGGCTTCGAACTTTTCCATGGCATCAAACAAGCCCTGCGCGCAGGCGGTGCCCGGGTGTTCATCCCGTACCTGTCGGCCACCCATTGCAACGAGGCCAGGGGCGAACAACTGCTGGTGCAGATCGATCGGGTCCTGGCCGGCACCGGTGCCGGCCGGGTCAACCTGATCGGCCACAGCCAGGGTGCGCTGGCCGCCCGGTATGCCGCCGCGCTGGCCCCCGAAAAAGTGGCCTCGGTCACGTCGGTCAGCGGCCCCAACCATGGATCCGAACTGGCCGACTTCCTGCGCAAGGCCCTTACCCCCGGACGGTTGCCAGGGCATGTGGCAAGAGGCGTCGCCACACTGTTCGCCGATTTCATCTCGCTGCTTGACGGGCAGGCGCAGCTATCGCCCACCGCCGTCGCCGCGCTGGCGACGTTGACTACTGAGGGCGTGGGTGCTTTCAACGACAAATACCCCCAAGGCCTGCCGAAGCACTGGGGTGGGAACGGCCCGGACCGGGTCAATGGCGTGCGCTACTACTCATGGAGCGGTACGTTGCCAGAGGCAACGGGGGAAGCATCGGAGCCTTTGCAGGCTTTCTGCCGCGCCTTTTCCGGATACTTCATCACTGAAGCCGAACAGAACGACGGCCTGGTCGGACGCTTCAGTTCGCACCTGGGCAAGGTCATTCGTTCCGACTATCCCATGGACCACATGGAGTCCATCAATCCAGGAGGTGCCACGTTACGCAAGGGTACAGACCCCACAGAGCTTTACCTGCGCCACGCCGAACGCCTGCGCAAAGCCGGCCTTTGATCGCCGGGCCCAAGGTTTTGACGCAATTTTGACAACAACCCGTTAATGAATCCGGTAGGCTCAATACTTTTAAATACAGCGAAAGGAATTTCCCCCATGGCCAAAGCCACTGCCCGCCACATCCTGGTTTCCACCGAAGACAAGTGCAACGAACTCAAGGCCCAGATCGAAGCCGGCGCCGATTTCGCCGAAGTTGCCAAGGCCAACTCCTCCTGCCCGTCCAGCCGTCAGGGCGGCGACCTGGGTTCGTTCGGCCCGGGCCAGATGGTCAAGGAATTCGACACCGTGGTGTTCAGCGCACCGATCAATGTGGTCCAGGGCCCGGTCAAGACCCAGTTCGGCTACCACCTGCTGGAAGTCACCAGCCGTCAGGACTGATTCCGGTACAGATACCCTTCACTCAAGGGTGATGTGATTCATTGTGGCGAGGGGATTTATCCCCGCTGTGGGAGCAAGGCTTGCCCGCGATGAACGATAACGCGGCTTAGCTGTTGGACCGTGGCGCGGCCATCGCGGGCAAGCCTTGCTCCCACAGGTCTTGCTCCCACAGATAAATCCCTTCTCCACAAGGACTGGCGATCCAGGCGCCGCTCGCGTACAAATCGTGTCATCGATCACCCGGCTTTAAGGCTGACAATGCGACTGGCGTTCCCTTCCCTGCTATTGACTGCCGCGGTCCTGCTGACAGGCGCCGTCGGCGTCGATGCAGCACCGCAACATGCCCTGACTGTCTACGGCGAACCGGCCAAATACGCCGAAGGCTTCGGCCACTTCACCTACACCAATCCACAGGCCCCCAAAGGCGGGACCATGCGCCGCTCGGCCATCGAGATCGGCCACTTCGACCATGTGCTGCCGTATATCGACAAAGGCATCGGCGTCAGCCAGATCGATGGCCTGCTGTATTCGCCACTGGCCCAGCGCTCGCTGGATGAGCCCTATACCGTCTACGGCCTGGTGGCGCAGAAGATGGAGCGCGCCGACGATGGCCTGTCCCTGCGTTTCTACCTGAACCCCAAGGCGCGCTTCGCCGATGGCAAGCCCATTACCGCCCAGGATGTGCGCTACAGTTTCGAGCTGTTGATGACCCAGGGCAGCCTGCGTTATCGCACCCAGTTCGCGGCGGTCAAGGACGTCGTGGTCGAGGACGAGCGCACCGTGCGCTTCAATTTCAAGAACAACGAAAGCCGCACCCTGCCCCTGGACATCGCCACCTTGCCGGTCTTTCCCGAACATTGGTGGAAGACCCGCGACTTCGCCAACGGCGGCGGCTACGAAGCGCCACTGGGCAGTGGCCCCTACCGGGTGAGCAAGGTCGATTCCGGGCGCAGCATTACCTTCAAGCGCAATGCCGATTGGTGGGGCAAGGACTTGCCGGTCAGTCGTGGGCTCTACAATTTCGATCATTTCAGCATCGAGTATTTTGGCGACACTGACGTCGCCCGCCAGGTGCTGCGCGGCGGCGCCTATGACTACAACCGCGAATTCTCCGCCACCGGCTATTCCATCGGCTATGACGGCCCGGCCCTGCAGGATGGTCGCCTGCAAAAGGCCCACCTGGCCACCCAAGCCCCCCAGAGCGCCCAGGGTTTCGTCTTCAACCTGCAAAAACCGCAGTTCCAGGACCGGCGGGTGCGCCAGGCCCTAGCCATGCTCTGGGACTTCGAATGGAGCAACCGCCAGATGATGCGCAACGTCTATGTGCGTCAGCAGAGTTACTTTTCCAACACTGACCTTGCCGCCCGGCAACTGCCCGACACTGGCGAACTGGCGATTCTCGAGCCCTTGCGCGGGCAGATTCCCGACGAAGTCTTCACCCAAGTCTTCCAGGCTCCGAAAACCGACGGCAGCGGCGTGATCCGCGACAAGCAACTGCAAGCCCTGGCGCTGCTGGAACAGGCCGGCTGGAAACCCGACGGCGACCGCTTGGTGAATGCCGAGGGCGAGCCGCTGAGCTTCACGTTCCTGAACAGCCAGAACGGTATCGACCGCCTGCTGCTGCCCTATAAACGAACCTTGGCGCAAATCGGCATCGACATGAGCATCCGCCGCATCGACGCGTCCCAGTACGTCAATCGCCTGATGAGCCGCGACTACGACATGATCATCACCGGCTACCCCGTCAGCACATCACCGGGCATGGAACTCTACAATTACTTTGGCTCGGCGGCCGCCAACGATCCGGGGGCCAACAACTACATGGCCTTGAAGAACCCGGCGGTGGACACGCTGATCGACGGGCTGGTCAAGGCCACCACCCAAGCCGACATGCTGCGCCATGCCCACGCCCTGGACCGGGTGCTGCAATGGAATTACTACTGGATCCCCAACTATTACCCGCCAGGCAGCTCGACCGTGTGGTGGAACCGCTTCGGCATCCCGAAAGTACAGGCCAGTAATGACGAAGCCATCGAAAGCTGGTGGGAAGTGAGCACCACTCCGTTGACCAACGAGCAGATGCGCGCCGAACTCATCAGGCGTGGCACACCCGGAGGGCGGCATTGATGTGGGCTTATATCGCACGGCGCCTGCTGCTGATCATTCCGACCCTGGTGATTATTCTGTTGGTGAACTTCGTCATCGTGCAGGCCGCGCCCGGCGGGCCGGTGGAACAGGCCATCGCCCACCTGCAAGGCATCGGCGGCACCAGTGTCGGCGGTTCGGGCAATGCCATGACCGGCACCTCCCGCGCCAGTCGCGGCCTGGATCCGCAACTGATCAAGGACATCGAGAAACAATACGGCTTCGATAAACCGGCCCACGAACGCCTGTGGCTGATGCTCAGCAGTTACGCCCGTCTCGACTTCGGCAAGAGTTTCTTCCGCGGCGCGACGGTCACTGATCTGATCCTGGAAAAGATGCCGGTGACCATTTCCCTCGGGCTCTGGGCGACGCTGATCACGTACCTGGTGTCGATCCCCCTGGGCATCCGCAAGGCGGTGCGTCACGGCTCGGCATTTGATGTGTGGAGCAGCACGGCGATCATCATTGGTTATGCGATGCCGGCGTTCCTCTTCGCGATGTTCCTGATCGTGGTGTTCGCCGGCGGCACCTCGCTGAACTGGTTTCCGGTGCGCGGGCTGGTATCGGATAACTTCGAGTCACTGTCGACGCTGGGCAAGATCGCCGACTACTTCTGGCACCTGGTGCTGCCGGTCACGTCGCTGGTGATCGGCGGCTTCGCAACCCTGACGATCCTGACCAAGAACTCGTTTCTCAATGAGATCACCCGCCAGTACGTGGTCACCGCGCGGGCCAAGGGCATGAGCGAACGCCGGGTGCTGTACGGCCACGTGTTCCGCAACGCGATGCTGCTGGTGGTATCGGGTATTCCCCAGGCGTTCATCAGCGTGTTCTTCGCCGGCTCCTTGCTGATCGAGGTGATCTTTTCCCTCGACGGCCTCGGACGCATGAGCTACGAGGCCGCGGTGTCCCGGGATTATCCGGTGGTGTTCGGCTCGTTGTTCATCTTTACGCTGTTCGGCCTGCTGATCAAACTCGTCGGCGACCTCTGCTACACCCTGGTGGACCCGCGCATCGACTTCGCCGCGAGGAACGCCTGATGTTCAAGTTTTCCCCCTTGGGCCGCCGGCGCTTCGAACGTTTCAGGAAAAACCGTCGGGGCTGGTGGTCGCTGTGGCTGTTCATCGGCCTGTTCATCCTGAGCCTGGGCGGCGAGCT
This sequence comes from Pseudomonas sp. Lb2C2, assembly GCF_052112205.1. Classification (NCBI taxonomy): domain Bacteria; kingdom Pseudomonadati; phylum Pseudomonadota; class Gammaproteobacteria; order Pseudomonadales; family Pseudomonadaceae; genus Pseudomonas; species Pseudomonas sp. Lb2C2. The sequence continues at coordinate 42,465 of NZ_JAUTYW010000007.1, forward strand.
GATCGCCAATGACAAGCCGCTGGTGGTCAGCTACCAGGGTTCGCTGTATTTCCCGGTGTTCAAGCGCCATACCGAACAGGAATTTGGTGGGCAACTGCCGTTCCAGGCCGACTACCGCAGCAGCTACGTGCAGAACCTGATCCACAAGAACGGCGGCTGGCTGTGGTTTCCACCGATCCCGTTCAGCGACGACACACCCAATTACGACCTCAACCAGCCGGCCCCGAGCCCACCCTCGACAGTGAACTGGCTGGGCACCGATGACCAGTCCCGGGACGTGCTGGCCCGGGTGATCTTCGGCGCGCGGGTGTCGATCCTGTTCGCCCTGGCCCTGACCGCCATCAGCGCGCTGATCGGCATCGCCGCCGGGGCATTGCAGGGGTACTACGGTGGCTGGGTGGATTTGCTCGGGCAACGCTTGCTGGAAGTCTGGTCCGGGCTGCCGGTGCTCTACTTGCTGATCATCCTGTCCGGCTTCGTGGAGCCGAACTTCTGGTGGCTGCTGGGGATCATGGCGCTGTTTTCCTGGCTGGCCCTGGTGGACGTGGTTCGCGCCGAGTTCCTGCGCGGACGCAACCTGGAATACGTGAAAGCCGCCCGGGCCCTGGGCTTGTCGGACCGCAAGGTGATCGTGCGGCATATCCTGCCCAACGCGATGAACGCCACACTGAGCTACCTGCCCTTCATCCTCACCGGGGCGATCTCCACCCTCACAGCCCTGGACTTCCTCGGTTTCGGCATGCCGGCCGGCAGTGCATCGCTGGGCGAATTGATCGCCCAGGGCAAGCAGAACCTGCAAGCGCCGTGGCTGGGATTGACGGCGTTTTTCACCCTGGCGCTGATTCTTTCTCTACTGGTGTTTATCGGCGAGGCGTTGCGAGACGCGTTCGACCCACGATCATGAAACGGCCATGAAGCAGAACCTTGAGATGAGCGACAACCTGATCGAAATCCGCGACCTGAGCGTGGCCTTCAACGACCAGACGGTGGTGCGCAACCTGTGCCTGGACATCCGCCCCGGCGAATGCCTGGCCCTGGTGGGCGAGTCCGGCTCCGGCAAGTCGGTGACGGCCCACTCGATCCTGCAATTGCTGCCCGAGACCGAAGCCCGCACCACCGGCAGCATTCGCTACCGCGGCCAGGAACTGCTGGGTGCCGATCCCACGGCCCTGCGGGAGTTGCGCGGTAACCGGATCGCGATGATCTTCCAGGAGCCGATGACCTCGCTGAACCCGCTGCACAGCGTCGAGAAGCAGATTGGTGAAACCCTGATGCTGCACCGGGGCCTGGGCGGCAAAGCCGCGCGCCAGCGCATCCTGGAACTGCTGGCCCTGGTGGGCATCCAGAAACCTGCCGAACGCCTCAAGGCCTATCCCCATCAACTGTCCGGCGGCCAGCGCCAACGGGTGATGATCGCCATGGCCCTGGCCTGTGAGCCGGAGCTGTTGATTGCCGACGAACCGACCACCGCGCTGGACGTGACCGTGCAGCGCAAGATCCTGCTGCTGCTCAAGTCCTTGCAGCAACGGCTCGGCATGTCCTTGCTGCTGATCAGCCACGACCTCAACCTGGTGCGCAGCATCGCCCAACGGGTGTGCGTGATGAAGGCGGGGGAAATCGTCGAACAGGCACCTTGCGAAACCCTGTTCAGCGCACCGAAACATCCCTACAGCTGCGAGCTGCTGCACGCCGAACCGGAAGGCGAAGCCCTGGCCCGGGACGAGCGCGAAAATGTGTTGCAAGTGCAGGACCTGCGCGTGAGTTTTCCCTTGGGCGGCGGGCTGTTCCGGCGCAAGGAATACTTGCGCGCCGTGGACGGCATCAGCCTGAGCATCCAGCGCGGCAAGACCCTGGGCATCGTCGGCGAATCCGGTTCCGGCAAGTCCACGCTCGGCCAGGCGATCCTGCGCCTGATCGACTCCGAAGGCAGCATCCGCTTCCAGGGCCAGGCCCTCGATCAGCTGTCGCACAAGGCACTGCGGCCATGGCGCAAGCAGATGCAGGTGGTGTTCCAGGACCCGTTCGGCAGCCTCAGCCCGCGCATGTCGGTACAGCAGATCATCAGCGAAGGTCTCGAGGTCCACCAGCCTTCCAGCGCCGAACAATGTGAAGCCCGGGTGATCCAGGCCCTCAAGGAGGTCGGCCTCGACCCTTCGACCCGTCATCGCTACCCCCACGAATTCTCCGGCGGCCAGCGCCAGCGCATCGCCATCGCCCGGGCCTTGGTGCTCAAGCCAGCGTTGATTTTGCTGGACGAACCCACCTCGGCACTGGATCGCACCGTACAGAAACAAGTCGTCGCCCTGCTCCGCCAGCTCCAGGAGAAGTACGACTTGACCTACCTGTTCATCAGCCACGACCTGGCGGTGGTCCGTGCCTTGGCCCACGACATGATCGTGATCAAGGACGGCAAAGTGGTCGAGCAAGGCGCCAGCCATGACGTGTTCGACTCGCCCCAGCATCCCTATACCAAGGAGTTGTTGGCGGCAGCGCATCCGGGGTGGGCATAATGCGGCGCATGACGTAGCTTCGTGTCGCCCTCATCGCGAGCAAGCTCGCTCCCACAGTGGTCTGCGTCGCACTGAAGATCAACTGTGGGAGCGAGCTTGCTCGCGATGAGGACCTGACAGGCAACACACAATCCGGACCCGACCATGAACCCCACCGAAAGCCTCAAGGATTACAAGCGCGTCCGCACGCTGGCGATCCGTTCGTTGTTCGAGATCATCGAGCAGTCCAGCGAAGGCACGGTGATTGTCGACCGTGATGCGAATATCGTCTGGATGAACGAACGCTACGCCCGCCGCTTCGGCCTGAACTCGGCGCAGGAGGCGATTGGCCGGGCGTGCGAAAGCGTGATTCCCGGCAGCCTGTTGCGTGAAGTGGTGCGCACCGGGCGCCCGATTCTGCTGGACATGCAGGACACGCCCAAGGAGCCCCTGGTGGTGATGCGCCTGCCGATCCACGACAGCGCAGGTGCGGTAATCGGTGCCATCGGCTTTGCCTTGTTCGATGAATTGCGCAGCCTGTCCCCGATGCTCAAGCGCTACCTGAGCATGCAGGAAGAACTGGCCTCCACCCGCTCGCTGCTGCGGGCGCGCCAGACCAAGTACAACTTTGCCCATTTCATTGGCACCAGCAACGCCGGCCTTGAGGTCAAGCGCCGTGCCCGGCGCAGCGCCAGCGCCGATTCGCCGGTGCTGCTGCTCGGCGAAACCGGCACCGGCAAGGAACTGCTGGCCCAGGCCATCCACAGTGCTTCGCCGCGGGCGCACAAGGCGTTCGTCAGCATCAACAGCGCGGCAATTCCCGAGTCGCTGCTGGAAGCCGAATTCTTCGGCACCGCCCCCGGGGCGTTTACCGGGGCCGACCGCAAGGGCCGCGCCGGCAAACTGCAGATTGCCCAGGGCGGCACGCTGTTCCTCGACGAGATTGGCGACATGCCGCTGCCGCTGCAAAGCAAACTGCTGCGCGTGCTCCAGGAAAAGGAATACGAACCGGTGGGCTCCAATGAGGTGCTGCAAAGCGACGTGCGAATAATCGCCGCCACCTCCATGGATCTGGAAGCAGCGATCAAGCGCGGAGAGTTCCGCGCCGACCTGTATTACCGCCTCAACGTGCTGCCGATCCAGGTCCCGCCGTTGCGCGAACGCCTGGATGATTTGCCGGCCCTGAGTGAAGCGATCCTTGAAGAACTGCGCAGCCAGCACGAACTGAACCACGCCGCCCTCGACCTGCTGCGGCAACACGCCTGGCCGGGCAACATCCGCGAACTGCGCAATGTGCTGGAACGGGCCGCGCTGCTCAGTGATGACCTGGTGCTCACAGCGGCGGACATCCGCGCCGCCATCGGCACGTTCATACCGGTAACCCACACGGCAAGCCCGAGCCTGGAACCGCTGCCGCAAGAAACTTTCAGCGAAGCCCGGGCACGCTTCGACCGGCAGTTGATCGAAACCACCCTCGTGCAATGCGGGGGCAAAGTGGTTGAAGCGGCCGAGCGGTTGGGGTTGGGACGGTCGACGCTGTACAAGAAAATGGTGGCGTTGGGGATTGCCGAGTCTCAATAGAGAGACTTTATTCTCAAAATATAGACTTTCACTTCTGGAGCGCTTTGCGCTCATCGCGAGCAAGCTCGCTCCCACAGGGGAGTGGGGTTCCTCTGAAGTACGCGGTCAACTGTGGGAGCGAGCTTGCTCGCGATGAGGCCTGCACACCCCACACAAATCTCAAAACAGAGACAAACCTCTCATCCCCGCCCTACAACCCCAAACAATTTCCTTATATTTCAACCAGTTACACACATGGCACAAAACTCGCTAAAGCCCTCCCCACAGCTTTACCACAACAATAACAATCCAGGAGACACACCATGAGTGTGATCATTGCCTTGGCAGCCCTCACGCTGCTGATGGTCGCCGCCTACCGTGGCTACAGCGTTATCCTCTTTGCCCCCATCGCCGCCCTCGGCGCCGTCCTGCTCACCGACCCGTCCGCCGTCGCCCCTGCCTTTACCGGGGTGTTCATGGAAAAAATGGTCGGCTTCATCAAACTGTATTTCCCGGTGTTCCTGCTCGGCGCGGTGTTCGGCAAGCTGATCGAGCTGTCGGGGTTCTCCCGCTCCATCGTCGCCGCGGCGATTCGCTTGCTGGGGACGCGCCAGGCCATGCTGGTGATCGTGCTGGTCTGTGCCTTGCTGACCTATGGCGGTGTGTCGCTGTTCGTCGTGGTGTTCGCGGTGTACCCGTTCGCCGCCGAGATGTTCCGCCAGAGCAATATCCCCAAGCGCCTGATTCCGGCCACCATCGCCCTCGGCGCGTTCTCGTTCACCATGGACGCCCTGCCCGGCACGCCGCAGATCCAGAACATCATCCCCAGCACGTTCTTCAACACCACCGCCTGGGCCGCACCGTGGCTGGGCGTGATCGGTACGATCTTCGTGTTCAGCCTCGGCATGCTGTTCCTGCAACGCCAGCGCAACAAGGCCCAGCGCGTGGGCGAAGGCTACGGCACCGAGTTGCGCAACGAGCCGGAAACCGCCGAAGACATCAAGCTGCCAAACCCCTGGATCGCCGTTTCGCCGCTGCTGGCGGTTGGGCTCATGAACCTGTTGTTCACCCAGTGGATTCCCCAGTGGTATGGCAAGACCCACAGCCTGGCGCTACCGGGCATGGCCACACCAGTGACCAGCGACATCGCCAAGCTCACCGCGATCTGGGCGGTGCAGGCGGCATTGCTGGTGGGCATCATCATGGTCCTGATATTCGGTTTCCGGGCCATTCGCAGCAAACTGGCCGAAGGCAGCAAGAGCGCCGTGGGCGGTGCGTTGCTGGCGGCAATGAACACTGCGTCGGAATACGGTTTCGGCGCGGTCATCGCATCCTTGCCGGGCTTCCTGGTACTGGCCGATTGGCTCAAGAGCATTCCCAACCCACTGGTCAACGAAGCCGTGACCGTCACGCTGCTGGCGGGCATCACCGGTTCCGCCTCGGGTGGCATGAGCATCGCCCTGGCGGCGATGTCGGAAACCTTTATCAGCGCCGCCCACGCTGCCAACATTCCTCTGGAGGTGTTGCACCGGGTGGCCGCCATGGCCAGCGGCGGCATGGACACCCTGCCCCACAACGGCGCGGTGATTACCCTGCTGGCGGTGACCGGGCTGACCCACCGCGAAGCCTACAAAGACATTTTCTGCATTACGCTGATCAAGACCCTCGCGGTGTTCTTCGTGATCGGTGTGTTCTACGCCACTGGCATTGTGTGAGGTTCCCATGACAACCCCTCTTTCGGGCAAGACCGCCCTGGTCACCGGTTCTACCAGCGGCATCGGCCTGGGCATTGCCCTGAGCCTGGCCAAGGCCGGGGCCAACCTGATCCTCAACGGCTTTGGCGATGCCTCGGCGGTGATCGCCGAGGTGAAACAGTTTGGCGGCAAGGTCGGTCATCATCCAGCCGATGTCAGCGACCCAGCGCAGATCGCCGACATGCTCGCCTACGCCGAGCGCGAATTCGGCGGCGTGGACATCCTGGTGAACAACGCCGGAATCCAGCACGTGGCCGCCGTGGAGGATTTCCCGGTGGAGCGCTGGGACTCGATCATTGCCATCAACCTGTCCTCGGTGTTCCACGCCACCCGCCTGAGCCTGCCGGGTATGCGTGCCAAGGGCTGGGGGCGGATTATCAACGTCGCCTCGGTGCACGGCCAGGTCGGCTCGGTGGGCAAGGCGGCGTATGTCGCGGCCAAGCATGGGGTGATCGGTCTGACCAAGGTGGTCGGCCTGGAAACCGCCACCAGCAACGTGACCTGCAACGCCATCTGCCCGGGCTGGGTGCTGACGCCGCTGGTGCAAAAACAGATCGATGATCGCATTGCCACCGGCGTCGATCCGCAACAGGCACAGCACGATCTGTTGGCCGAGAAACAGCCGTCCCTGGAATTCGTCACCCCGCCGCAACTGGGGGAACTGGTGCTGTTCCTGTGCAGCGAAGCCGGCAGCCAGGTGCGCGGCGCGGCGTGGAATATCGATGGTGGGTGGTTGGCTCAGTAAATTCGCAACCTTGTGTGGTGAAAGCGCTCTTTGTGGCGAGGGAGCTTGCTCCCGCTCGGCTGCGTAGCGGCCGCCTATTGGGTCTGCTTCGCAGTCCAGCGGGAGCAAGCTCCCTCGCCACAGAAGCGAGCTGGCTACAGGAAGCACCGTTTCACCGCTTGCTCCCTCGCCACAAAGTGCGCCTTGTGCTGCAATGTTTATAAGCCCGAAAAAACAAGAGGCACCCCATGTCCGACATCCTCTGGCAACCCAGCCCCGAACGCATCGCCCAGTCGCGCATGAACGCCTTTCGCCAGTTCGTCAACGCGCGACATCACCTGCAACTGCACGACTACCCGGCCCTGCACGCCTGGAGCATCGACCAGCGCGAAGCCTTCTGGCAGGCCATAGTCGATTTCTTCGAGATTCGCTTTCACCAAGCCCCCCACGCGGTATTGGTGGAAGGTTCGCAAATGCCCAGCGCCCAGTGGTTCCCTGGCGCCACACTGAACTTCGCCGAGCACCTGCTGCGCCGCCGCGATGACGCCGTCGCGGTGGTGGCGCTCGACGAAAACGGCGGCCAGGAACAACTGACCTGGGCCGAACTCGCCGCCCATGTCGCTGGCCTGCAAACAAGCCTGAAAGCCGCTGGCGTCACCCAGGGCGATCGAGTCGCCGCTTGCCTGCCCAATACCTGGCAGACCCTGGTCGGCATGCTCGCCACCACCAGCCTGGGCGCTATCTGGTCGTGCTCGTCACCGGACTTCGGCACCCAAGGTGTCATCGACCGGTTCGGCCAGATCGAACCCAAGGTGCTGATCACCTGCGCCGGTTATCGCTACGCTGGCAAGGTCATCGACCAGCAGGCCAAGGTCAATGAAATCCTCGAACGGCTACCGTCGCTGCAGCAACTGATCGTGCTGCCTTATGCGCAGCCTGACGCCCGCGTCGAGGACTTCAAGACCTCGGCCGCTGTCGCGCTGTGGAACGACTTTTATCAAAGCGGTGGCGAACCGGCGTTCGTCAGCGTGCCCTTCGACCACCCGCTGTACATCCTGTATTCCAGTGGCACGACCGGGGTGCCGAAGTGCATCGTCCATGGCACCGGTGGCGTGCTGCTGCAACACGTCAAGGAACATGGCCTGCACGTCGACCTCGGGCCCGAGGATCGGCTGTTCTACTACACGACCTGCGGTTGGATGATGTGGAACTGGCTGGTGTCGGCCCTCGCTGTGGGCAGCACGGTGGTGCTCTACGATGGTTCGCCGTTCCACCCCGGCCCCGAGCGCTTGCTGGACCTGATCGATCAGCAGCGCATCAGCGTCTTCGGCACCAGCCCCAAGTTCCTCGCCGCCCTGGAAAGCGAGGGCCTCAAGCCCCGCCAGACGCACCGTTTGGACAGCCTGAAAACCCTGCTCTCCACCGGTTCGGCACTGGCGCCCCATAGCTACGATTACGTGTACCGCGACATCAAGGCCGATGTCTGCCTGGCCTCGATGTCCGGCGGCACCGACATTGTGTCCTGCTTCGTCAACGGCAACCCGCTGTCACCGGTGCGCCGGGGCGAGATGCAGGGCAAGAGCCTGGGCATGGCCGTGCAGGTCTGGAACGAGGCCGGCAATCCGGTCATTGGTGAAAAAGGTGAGTTGGTGTGCACCCGGCATTTCCCGGTAATGCCCATTGGTTTGTGGAACGACCCTCGGCAGGAAAAACTCCGCGCCTCCTACTTCGCCCAGTTTCCCGGCGTGTGGGCCCAAGGCGACTACGCCGAAGAGCTGCCCCACGGCGGTTTCCTGATCCACGGACGCTCCGACGCCGTGCTCAACCCCGGCGGCGTGCGCATCGGCACGGCGGAAATCTATCGGCAGGTGGAAAAAGTCGAGCAGGTGCTGGACAGCGTCGCCATCGGCCAGCAATGGCAGGGCGATGTCCGGGTGGTGCTGTTCGTGCGCCTGCGCGATGGCGTGACGCTGGATGAAGCCCTGGAGCAAAGGATCCGCCAGGTCATCCGGGCCAACACCACACCGCGTCATGTGCCGGCGAAGATCCTCGCGGTCAATGATATTCCGCGAACCATCAGCGGCAAGGTGGTGGAGCTGGCGGTGCGCAATGTGGTGCATGGCGAGACGGTGAAGAACACCGATGCCCTGGCCAACCCTGGGGCTTTGGAGCAGTTTCGGGATCGGCCGGAGCTTGCGAGCTGACCGTCAGGGCCTCATCGCGAGCAAGCTCGCTCCCACAGGGTCTGCCAATCACCGCAGATCCACTGTGGGAGCGAGCTTGCTCGCGATGAACGATAACGCGGTTTCCCTATAAACCAATCAATCCATAAGCCCCCACTCACCCGCCGCCGGATCGGCCGGTGGCGCCGCCGCCCCCGACTCGCTATGCAACTTCAAACGCAACCGCAGGTTGTTCGCCGAGTCGGCATTTTTCAGCGCTTCTTCCTCATCGATGGCGCCCTCGACCACCAGGTTGAACAGCGCGTGATCAAAGGTTTGCATCCCCGACTCCTCTGACTTCTCCATGATGCCCTTGAGCTCGCCGAGCTCGTTGCGCCGGATCAGGTCCGCCACCGTCGGCGAGCCCAGCATGACCTCCACCGCTGCTCGCCGCTGGCCGGTGCGGGTACGCACCAGGCGCTGGGAGACGAACGCCTTGAGGTTGTTGCCCAGGTCATTGAGCAACTGCGGCCGACGCTCCTCCGGAAAGAAATTGATCACCCGGTCCAGGGCCTGGTTGGCGTTGTGGGCATGCAAGGTGGAAATCACCAAGTGCCCAGTGTCGGCAAACGCCAAGGCATGCTCCATGGTTTCCCGGTCGCGGATTTCGCCGATCAGCACCACGTCCGGCGCCTGGCGCAGGGTGTTTTTCAGCGCCGCATGAAAACTGCGGGTGTCGACACCGACTTCCCGTTGATTGATGATGGATTTCTTGTGCCGATGGATATACTCCACCGGGTCTTCGATGGTGATGATGTGGCCGCTGCTGTTGCGATTGCGGTAATCGATCAGCGCCGCCAAGGAGGTCGACTTGCCCGAGCCGGTGGCACCGACGAACAGCATCAACCCCTGTTTCTGCATGATGGTGTCCAACAGCACCCGAGGCAGTTTCAGGTCTTCGAAGCGCGGGATGTCCAGCTTGACGTTGCGTATCACCATGGACACGTCATTGCGCTGCTTGAAGATATTGACCCGGAACCGCCCGACGCCGGCCAGGGAGATCGCCAGGTTCATTTCCAACTCCCGATCGAACTCAAGGCGCTGTTCGGCGTCCATCAGAGACTCGGCGAGCCGGGCAATGTCACCGACCTTGAACGCCTCGTTTCCCAAGGGCTTGATCACGCCTTCGAAACGCGCGCACGGTGGCGCCCCCGTGGACATGTAAAGGTCGGAACCATTCTGGCTCGCCAGGATTCGCAACAACGGATCGATTTCCATGGACTGAAACTTCCGCGAGACATCAATGAAACAAGCTGAGCCGAACATGAAACCCTTCAGACCCACCCGCATGTACCCTCTTCTGAGGATAGTCGACGCCGTGGCACAGACACGACAGCCAGGGATCCCGTGATGAACGCGACACCCACCGGCAGCGATACGCAACGCCTGATCAGCCAGGTGGACTGGGCCCAGACCCCGCTGGGTGCTGCCCAAAACTGGCCCCAGAGCCTGCGCACCGCCGTGGACATCATGCTCCATTCGCCCATGGCGATGGCCTTGCTGTGGGGACCGCAACTGTCCCATCTCTACAACGATGCCTTCGGCCGACTGGCCGGTGACAAGCACCCCCGGGCGTTCGGCCGACCGACCCACACAGCATGGCCTGAACTCAAGAGTGCGACCGAGGGGTTTTATCACCGCGTGTTGCAAGGCCAGACGCACACCTGCCGCGACCAGCAATGGCGCGTGCCCTTCGCCGGCCGTCTCTGCGATGTCTGGCTGGACCTGACCTACAGCCCGGTGCGTGACGAAAGCGGCGACGTCGCCGGCATGCTGGTCACCGCCATCGAAACCAGCGAACGACGCCGCCTGGCCATGGAGTTCGAACGCCGCTCCGAGGCCAGCCTCAAGGCCCAGCACGAAAGCGAGGAGCGCTTGCAACTGGCCCTGGCCGCCGCCGATGGGCTGGGCACCTGGGACTGGGACATCAGCGAAGACCGCTTTATTGCCGACGCCCATTTCGCCCTCTTGCATGGCGTCGATCCCAGCCTGTCGCGCCAGTTGCCCATCAGCGCCTATCTCGAAGGCGTGCACCCCGAGGACCGGGCGATGGTTGCCCGCAGCATCAAGCACTGCATCACCCATGGCACCGAATACGCCGAGGAATACCGGCTGTTGCAGCCCGACGATGAGTTGCGCTGGGTGTACGTGCGCGGCCGTTGCTACAAGGATCGCCACGGCCGACCCAAGCGCTTTCTCGGCGCGGCCCTGGACCTGACCGAACGCAAGCGCACCGAGCAAGCCCTGCGCCAGAGCCAGACCGAGCTGCAGCTGATCATCAACGCCATGCCGATCCTCATCAGCTACGTGGACCGCGAAGAGCGTTTCCGGCTGAACAACAGCGCCTACCTGGACTGGTACGGCCTGACCCCGCAGGAGCTCTACGGCAAGACCATCCGCGAAGTGCTCGGCGAAGAGGCCTATGCCGCCCGCGCCCAACAGATCGCCGACGCCCTGGCCGGCAAGCCGTGCAGCTTCACCGTGCAGATGGACCATCGCGACGGGCGCCCGCGCCATTCGCTGATCAACTACCTGCCTCGCCATGGGGCGGACGGTGCGGTGAACGGTTTCTACATCTTCGTGATCGACGAAACCGAAAGCCGGAAAACCGAGGAAGCCCTGCGCAACCTCAACGAAACACTGGAAGAACGGGTCATTGCCCGCACCCAGCAACTGGCCGAAGCCAATCACCGGCTGCAAAGCGAGATGTTCGAACGCGAGCGCGCCGAAGAAGCCCTGCGTCATGCGCAGAAAATGGAAGCCGTGGGCCAGCTCACCGGCGGCATTGCCCATGACTTCAACAACATGCTCACCGGCATCCTCGGCAGCCTCGACCTGATGCAACGCTACATTGCCGCTGGTCGCACGGAAGAGATCGGGCGCTTCACCGAAGCGGCGGTGTCCTCGGCCAACCGCGCCGCGGCCCTGACCCATCGGCTGCTGGCTTTTTCCCGACGCCAGTCCCTGGACCGCAAACCGCTGGACGCCAATGACCTGGTGCACTCGCTTGAAGACCTGCTGAGCCGCACCACCGGCGATCACATCGGACTGCGGCTGCAACTGGCCAGCGAACTGTGGCCCGTCAACACCGACGCCAGCCAGTTGGAAAACGCCCTGCTCAACCTGGTGATCAACGCCCGCGATGCCATGCCCGAGGGCGGCGAACTGATCGTCGAAACCGCCAATGTCTATCTCGACGGTACGGACATCAACAGCCTGGAGCCGGTCAAGGCCGGGGACTACGTGATGATCGCCGTCAGCGACAACGGCAGCGGCATGACCCCCGCCGTACTGGCCAAGGCCTTCGATCCGTTCTTCACCACCAAGCCCATCGGCCAGGGCACCGGCCTGGGTTTGTCGATGATCTACGGTTTTGCCCAGCAGTCGGGTGGGCACCTCAACCTCGACAGTGTGCCGGGCCAAGGCACGCGGGTGCAGTTGTACCTGCCGCGCTTGCACGTTTCGTCGGCCCAACCACCCGAGACGCCCGAGACGGTCGACGTACCGCCGGCCATCGCCGGGGAAACCGTGTTGCTGGTGGAGGATGAACCCGCCGTGCGTATGCTGGTGCTCGACCTGTTGCAGGCCCTGGGCTACACCGCCCTGGAAGCCCGGGACGCCGTGACCGCGCTTCCCGTGCTGGAATCGGACCAGCGCATTGACCTGCTGGTGACCGATGTCGGACTGCCGGGCATGAATGGCCGGCAACTGGCGGAAATCGCCCGCCAGCACCGGCCGGGGTTGAAAGTGCTGTTCATGACCGGTTACGCGCAGAAAGCCGCCGAACGCCAGGGGTTCCTCGACCAGGGCATGGACATGGTCGCCAAGCCCTTCTCCCTCGATCTGCTGGCCAACAAGATTCGGACGATGATCAACCATGGCAGCTGACTTGAGGCATAATCGCCGCCCCGTCGCACCGTTCAGGTCACCGCAACAATGAAAGCCCAAGCCCGCCATATCCTGGTGAAAACCGCCGAAGAAGCCGAACAGCTCAAGCAACGCATCGCCAAGGGCGAAGCTTTCGACGTGCTGGCCAAGAAATACTCCACCTGCCCTTCGGGCAAACGCGGCGGCGATTTGGGTGAAGTAAGGCCGGGGCAGATGGTCGGGGTGATTGATGCGGTGATATTCAAGAAGCCGCTGCGGGTGGTGCATGGGCCGATCAAGAGCAAGTTCGGCTATCACCTGGTGCAGGTGTTCTACCGGGATTGAAGTGATTCAGGGCTGCGAGCCGGCCTTTGTGGCGAGGGAGCTTGCTCCCGCTGGCCTGCGCAGCAGGCCCGTTTTTGCGACTGCTGCGCAGCCGAGCGGGAGCAAGCTCCCTCGCCACAAAGGCATAACCTGATTCCAAGGAGATGTCAGTCCTTGGGCATCAACGCCCCCGGCACCTGGATCACCCGGCTCGCCAACCGGTGCCCTGCCTCGGCCGCTTCCACCGGGCTGCCGCCCAGCAAACGACTCGCCAGGTACGCGGCGCTGAAGGAATCCCCCGCCGCCGTGGTGTCCACGACGCGCTCGACCCGCAGGGCCGGCACCTCATAGGACTGGCCATCGCAACGAATCAGGCAGGCCTCGGCACCGCGCTTGAGCACCACCTCGGGCGTGCCGAGCTGCGCATAGGCGGCGAACACCGCTTCGCTGTCGGCATGACCGAACAATGCCTGCTCATCCTCTACGGTCAGCAGCGCCAGCTCAACATAGGGCAAGACGCTGCGATACGCCGCCCGCGCCGCTCCGATCGAGGCCCAGAGCCTGGACCGGAAGTTATTGTCGAACACCACCAGCGCCCCGCGTCGACGGGCTTCGACCAGGGTTTCGATGAGTTTTCCACGCCCCTGCTCGCCGAGCACCGCCAGGGTCACGCCGCTGAAATACAGCACATCGTAATCCAGCAACGCGGCCAGGATCGGCCCGGCGGCCGGGGTGGTAAAACAATCGCGCACCGCCGCCTCGTTGCGCCAGTAGAGGAAGCGCCGCTCACCCGCCGCATCGGTCTGGATGCAATACAAGCCCGGCAAACGTCCAGGCAAGCGCTGGACCCGTTGCAGCCCGATATTCTCCGCGGCCCAGCTTGCGCACATGGCATCACTGAAGCTGTCGTCGCCCAGGGCGGTGACGTAATCCACCGCGCCCCTGTCGCCCAAGGCGCGGGCCAGGTACACCGCCGTGTTCAGGGTGTCGCCGCCGAAGCTTTGCAGGAGGCTGCCGTCGGCGCGTTGTTGCAGTTCGATCATGCATTCGCCGATCAGGGCGATGCGGGGTTTGGGGTTGCTCATGGATGATCCTGATAATTCAGCGGTGTCTGGAAGGTCGCTATCGCGGGCAAGCCTTGCTCCCACAGGGGATCTTGGGTAAACACCCATTTTGTGTTCACAGTCGATCAGTGTGGGAGCAAGGCTTGCCCGCGATAGCCGCGACTCGGTCTAAAGGCTAGAAACACGTCTCCATGCTCTCGACCACCCGCAGCTGCTCATCCACCAGGCACCCCACCCGCCACTTGTCGAACGTCAGGCACGGGTGTGAAGTACCAAACGAAATGATGTCGCCCACACGCAACTCAACCCCCGCCGCCACGGTCATGAACGCATGCTGGTCCATCACCGCCGTCACCTTGCAGCCACCCACATCGTCACCCGCCAGCGAGTCCGATCCGGGCTGGTAGCGCTTGAGCGGCACCGGCAATCCGGCGTCGTAGGCCACGTCGCGCTTGCCCAGGGCGATCACCGCGAAACCCGGCTCCGGCAGCGATTGCACATGGGCCCAGACTTCCAGCGCCGGGCGCAGGCCTTCGTGCAAATCGCTGCGACGCTCCAGCACGCAGCACTGGGCTTCCCTGTAGATGCCATGGTCATGGGCCACGTAGCTGCCGGGGCGCAACACGCTGAGGAAACGCCCGTGGGCATTCTGGGCTTCGAAGGATTCGGCGATCAGGTCATACCAGGCCGACCCCGAGGCGGTGATGATCGGTTTGTCGATGGCGAACGCGCCGTTGTCCTGCAACTGCACCGCCAACCGCACCAGGGACGCCGCGAACGCACGAATGCCACTGATGGCGTGGTCACCGTGGATCACCCCTTCGTAGCCTTCGATGCCGGTCAACGCCAGCGCCGGTTGCGCCTGGATCGCCTCGGCCAGGGTCAACACCTCGGCTTCGGTCCGGCAGCCACAACGACCGCCAACCACGCCGTACTCGATCATCACATTGAGCCGTACGCCGCGAGAGGCGAAGTAAGCGCCCAGGTCAGCGACGTTGTCCGGATGATCGACCAGGCAGTGGAATTCGAACGCCGGGTCGGCGAGCAAATCGGCAATCAGCGCCATGTTCGGCGTGCCCACCAATTGGTTGGCCATCAACACCCGGCGCACGCCATGGGCGTAAGCGGCACGGGTCTGCACGGCGCTGGCGAGGGTCAGGCCCCAGGCGCCGGCCTCCAGTTGCCGGCGAAACAGCGCCGGGGTCATGCTGGTCTTGCCGTGGGGCGCCAGTTCGGCACCGCTGCCGGTGACGAAATCCTGCATCCAGCGGATGTTGTGCTCCAGCGCCGCGCGATGCAGCACCAGCGCCGGCAGGCTGACGTCCCGTAGCAGGTGGGCGCCGACGGTGGCGGCGCCCTTCTCGACGCCGGCATTAAGGATGGCGGAAGGCATGTTCGAACTCCTCGCACACGGCCGCTAGTGCCGTGGCTGTCTATTCATTGATACGACGGGCCAGGTGGTTGGCGCTTTCGATCAGCACCCGGCGGTAGTCGGCGTAATTGTTCTTGGCGTCGGCACGAGGGGCGACGATGCACAGGGTGGCGATGGCCACGCCATTCGGGTCTTTGACCGGTGCGGCGAAGCAGTGGGTGAAGGTGTCGGCGACACTGTCGAAGGAGAAAAACCCATCGAGGCCGGCCTGGCGGATTTCCTTGAGAAATTGCTCCAGGGGCAGGCGCTCGCCATCCGGCAGGATGAAGTCCTCGGGGTCGATCAGGTCGACGATCTGCTGGTCACTCAAATGCGCCAGCAACAGACGCCCGGACGCCGTCCACGGGATCGGCGCGTTTTCACCGATGTCCGATGAAATGCGGAAATGCCGCTCGCCTTCCTTCATCAGCGCGACGGTGTATTTGCGCCCGTTGAGCAGGCACATCTGCGCCGTTTCCCGAGTCTGGCGCACGATCTCCTGCAAGGCCTGGTCTGCCTCGCGGCTCAGGTCGAAATGCCGCAGGTGCGCCTGCCCGAGAAAATACAACTGGCGACCCAGGTAGACATGGCCGTCCTTGCCCACCGGCTCGAGGATGCGCCGCTCCAGCAGCGACGCCACCAGTTCATAGACCGTGGACTTGGGGCTGCCGATGCCGCTGGCAATATCGTTCGGGCGCAGCGGCTGGCCGATTTCCTTGAGGAAATCGAGGATATCGAACGCCCGATCCAGTCCCCGGGCCCGGCGTTTGATGGTGTCTTCGGTCATGTCTTTGGTTCCTGAAGTTTCACTCATAGTCGCATGTATCTTTATTGTGGCGAGGGAGCTTGCTCCCGCTGGCCTGCGCAGCAGGCCCAATTTCTTGCGACTGCTGCGCAGCCGAGCGGGAGCAAGCTCCCTCGCCACAAAAGCGAGTTCGCCAGAATATCTTGTTCAGCCCTTTTTCTTGTAGGCGACGCAATCGATCTCGACCTTGCAATCGACCATCATGCTCGCCTGCACGCAGGCTCGGGCCGGGGCGTGTTCCGGGCTGAAGTACTCGCCGAAGACCTTGTTGAAACTCCAGAAATCCCGCGGGTCTTCCAGCCACACACCGCAGCGCACCACATCTTCCAGGCCGTATCCGGCCTCCTCGAGAATGGCGACCAGGTTCTTCATGGTCTGGTGGGTCTGCTCGACGATCCCGCCGACAATGATCTCGCCGTTCACCGCCGGCACCTGGCCGGACACGTGCAGCCAGCCATCGGCTTCCACGGCGCGGGCAAATGGCCGAGGCTGACCTCCACCTGCGGTGCTGCCGGTGCCGTAGCGCGTAATGCTCATGGGTTATCTCCTTCTTGAATCGATTGAAAGCTGAATGGATTAAAAACGCGTGTTCTTGAGAAATTCTGCCAGCCGTGGCGACTGTGGCCGTTCGAACAACTCCTTCGGCGGCCCCTGTTCTTCGATGCGGCCCTGGTTCATGAACACGATCTTGTCGGAGACCTCGAAGGCGAAGCGCATTTCGTGGGTCACCAGCAGCATGGTCATGCCGTCTTCGGCCAGGCCCTTGATCACGTTCAGCACTTCGCCAACCAGTTCCGGGTCCAGGGCCGACGTGACTTCGTCGAACAGCATCAGGCTGGGGTTCATGGCAATCGCCCGGGCAATCGCCACGCGTTGCTGCTGACCACCAGACAACTGGCCGGGAAAGTGATCGCGCCGCTCCAACAAGCCCACCCGCTCCAGCCATTTCTCGGCCAGGGCCACCGCCTCGTCCTTGGGCAGTTTTTTCACTTTGAGCAGGCCCAGGGTCACGTTCTGCACCGCGGTCAAATGCGGGAACAGATTGAATTGCTGGAAGGCCATGCCGGTCATGGCCCGGTGCCGGGCGATGACTTTCTCGGCGTGGCGCACACGCTTGCCGTCGATGTCGTCGTAACCGATGGACTCGCCGTCGAGCACGATCTGCCCGCCCTGGAATTCCTCCAGCATGTTGATGCAGCGCAGCAGCGTGGTCTTGCCCGAACCGCTGGAGCCGATCAGCGTGACCACGTTGCCGCGCTGCATGCTCAGGTCCACGCCCTTGAGCACTTCCAGCGGGCCGTATTGTTTGCGCAGGCCGCGAATGTCCAGCAGCGGCTGGGCGTTGGAGAGATTTGTGTTGGAAAGATTCGAGACGTCAGTCATGGCAAGGCCACCCGCTTTTCAATGTGTCGCCCGAGCAATTCGATGGCGTAATTGATGATGAAAAAGAGAAAACCGGCGAACAGGTAAAACTCCAGGGTCATGAAGGTCCGGGCGATGATCTGCTGGGTGCTGAGCAGCAGTTCGGCAACGCCGATCACCGACAGCAGGGTCGAGGCCTTGACGATTTCCGTGGAGGAATTGACCCAGGTCGGCAGGATCTGCCGCAACGCCTGGGGCAACAGCACATAACCCAGCGCCTGGAAGAACGTCAGGCCAATGGCCTGGCTCGCTTCCATCTGCCCACGGGGCAATGCCTGCAAGGCCCCGCGCACGATCTCGGCCACATGGGAGCCACAAAACAGCGTCAAGCCCAGCACGCCGGCCTGGAATGCGCCGATCTGCCAGCCCAGGGCCGGGGCCATGTAGAAGCAGGCCAGCACCAGCACGAACACCGGCGTGCCGCGAATCAGGTCGACGTAAAAGCGAAACGGCGCGCGCATCCAGGTCCGGCCATAGGTCAGCACCAGTCCGGCGACCAGGCCGATCAAGGTGCCCAACACAATCGCCAGCAGCGAACACTGCACACTGGTCAGGAAGCCCGCCCACAGGGTCTCGCGGGCAACCCATAACTCATGCAACCAACTGGGTGATTCGTACATGGGACACTCCTAACGGCGGATCGCCAGGCGCTGCTCGAAATAACGCAGCACCATGGCAATGAGGTAACAGGCCGCGACATACAGGGCCGTGGTCACCAGCCAGGTTTCGATCACCCGGTAGCTCTCCACGTTGATCTTGCGGGCGTAATAGGTCAGCTCCGGCACGGCAATCGCCGCCGCCAGGGAGGTGTCCTTGAACAGCGAAATGAAGTTGTTCGACAAGGCCGGCAACACGTTGCGCAGCATCACCGGCACGGTGACGTAGGCCTTCACCTGCCACTCGCCCAGGCCGATGGCCAGCCCGGCTTCACGCTGTCCCTTGTGAATGCTCAACAACCCGCCGCGAAACACTTCGGTCAGGTAGGCCCCGGCGTACAGCGAGAGGGTGATGACGAACGACGGCAGCTTGTCCAGGCGGATGCCCAGGCTCGGCAAGGCGAAGTAGATCAGCAGGATCAACACCAGGATCGGCGTATTGCGGATCACCGTGACATACACCGACGCCAGCACCCGCAGGACCCGATGTTTGCTCAGCAACGCGAACGCCATCGCCAGGCCGATCACGCAACCGATGGCGATCGACACCAGCGCCAGGGAAAGCCCCAGGCCCAGCCCCGCCAGCAGGGTGTCGAAATCGCGCCAGACGGCGGCAAAGTTCAACTGATAATTCATGGTCGACAGTACCTTCGACGGAGCGCCCGCAAGTGGCGCCCCGGGCTCACAGGGTCATTTGAATTCAACGGGGAAACCGATCGCTGGCGACGGCAGCTCGACACCGAACCACTGCTTGAAGGAGGCCGCATAGGTGGGGAACTCCACGCCGGTCATGGCTTCATGCAAGGTGGTGTTGACGAAGTTCAGCCAGTCCTGGTCGCCGCGCTTGACCGCACAAGCGTAGGTTTGTGGGCTCCAGGCATAGGCCGGGCTGCGGTAGCGGCCAGGGTTCTGCACCATCAGGTACTTGACCGAGGACTGGTCGGTGGCGGCGGCATCGGCACGACCAGAGTTCACCGCCTGGTACATCAGGTCGACGCTGTCGTACTGGTCGACCTTGGCCTTGGGCAGCGCCTGGTGCACCAGTTCCTCGGCGTAGACGTTCTGCAGCACTGCCACGGTGACACCGTCGCCGGCGGCCTTGAGGTCTTCGATTTCCTTGTACTTGCTGTTGGCCGGCAGCAGCAGACCCACGCCTTCACGGTAGTACGGCAGGGTGAACGCCACTTGCTGGGCGCGGCTGGCGGTGACGGTGATGAACTGGCAGCTCATGTCGACCTTGTCGGTCAACAGGTTGGGTATGCGCGCATCGGACGACTGCACCACGAACTCGACTTTCTCCGGGTCGTTGAACAGGCCCTTGGCGACCATCCGCGCGATATCGATATCAAAGCCCTGCAACTTGCCATCCGCTCCCTGGAAGTGCCACGGCGCATTGGTACTGCCCGTGCCCACGATCAATTTCCCCCGCTGCAGCACGCTGTCCAGCTTGCTGTCGGCCGCCTGAGCGACCCCCATGGCAGCCGTCGTGGCCGCGAAGAGAAAAACACACGCTTTGAACAAGGAAGGTCGGCGTTGCATGGCAAGCACTCCAGAATGAGTTTATTCCGCTATACCGGAACATGGTATGTAACAACGGAATAGACAGCAGAAAGTGTGCCACAGGCTCGACGGCCCTGGGAGAGAAAAATGGAAATTGAGGGAAATCAGGGAGATGGGGAAAACAGGCGCCCCGGACGGTGGCGTCCATGTGCGAACGCTGTTGCTACCGTTGGCCACGACGCACGGGTAACAAGGCCCCAAAACCGGGTACTCGGCACCCCCGGCGCACCGAAACGGAGCCACTCTGGAATGTATAAATGGATACCCTGTGGGAGCGAGCCTGCTCGCGATAGCGGTGGGTCAGCGAATGTATATGCCAACTGACCTGACGCTATCGCGAGCAAGCTCGCTTCCACAATGGTTCGGCGGGGTGCCTGGTCTATTTGCGCTTGTAGCTCTTGTTGCCACCAGGCGTGAGGCAATAGACCCCGCCCCGGGGACCAACGCAATAATTGCCACTGCCGCACTGGCAACCGTCGGCGGACTTGAGCAACGACTGCGGTTGAGCTTCGTTCCTAAGCCCCAGCACAGCGGAACAGGACTTCTTCGAAGCACTGATGGAACCGTCATTGCACAGGAAGGTATCGCCGTCACACCCGGCAATCCCGCCCTTGCGCCCGGAACACGGTTGATTGGCGGCAAGGGCCGAAGTGCCCAGGGCCAACAACAGGATCGCGACACAGGCGCGAAGTAAGGCGGACGTTCCGTGACAGCGCTTCATGGCAGCTTCCAGGCTGATTAGATGGCCCTATGCTAGCACCGGATAATCTACTGCACCTAACGCCCGCAAAACCTCACCCTGGATAACATCCGCAAATCCCCCTCGCGGTAATAGTCATCACTCCAGCTGTCATCCACCGCCAGTGGCTTGACCTGCTTGAGGGCGAGCTTTTTCGCGAAGTAGCGAAAGCGGTAATGCTCATAAAAGCGCAACAGTTCCAACCCGTAACGGTCGGCCAGGTCGGTGTCGCCCTGGATGATCAGGTAATTCTCGTCGTTGCCGCTGCTGGCCGCGGCGCTCAGGTTGTGGCTGCCGCTGAGGATGGTCGGCGTGTCGCTGGTGAAGTCGGTGACGATGGCTTTGGTGTGCACCAGCAGGTTGCCCTTCTGGCCTTTCATGTTTTCCCGCAGCCAGCCTTCAAGACCGGTGTTGAGCAACGCGGTGGCGGCGAATTCGGCGGTGCGGTCGGCGTGAAAGCCGGTGATGCGGCTCTTGGTGTTTTGCAGGCCGTAGCGCAACACGTCGTCATTGGGGGCGCCGAGCAAGGCGTCGAGGATGCGCTCGGGCAACACAAAGGCGGTGACGAACAACAGGTCCTTTCGCGCACCCTTGATGATCTCGACAAAGCGATCCAGGTCGCCCTCCCCGGTGCGCGGCGAGAATCCGGCGAACAATGCCTCCTGCGGATCCATGGCATTGTTGTCGGTCAGCCACTGGCGAGTGGCACCGACGTCCTGGGGTTCGGCCCAGATCTGCTCGAACACCTGGAAGTAGCTGCCGCTCACCCGAGGGTCGTCCAGCACATGGACCACGTTGGCCTGGCGGTAGACACCGTTGGCGGTGAAGTTGGTGCTGCCGCACAGCACCGCCTCTGGTTGCAAGGAACCGTTGCCATCCACCTTGCTCAGCACAATGAACTTGTTGTGGAAAATGTTATGGGTGATTCGTCCGCGCTTGTTGGCTGCTGGCATTTTTTCGAGGCTGGCTTCGTTACGCGCCGTGGTGTCGTCGCCCGGCTCGGCGTGGTACAGCACTCGTACTTGGGCGCCGCGAGCGTGAGCGGCAGTCACCGCATCGACGATCACCGGCAGTTCGTATTCATAAATGGCGACGTCCAGGGCCCAGTGGGCATCCAGTGCCCGATCGATAAAACCGGTCAGGCGCCCCAGCAGGCCATTTTCCAACCAGCGACGCGGGGCGTCGGGCCAGTCGTCGATGGACAGGTGCTTGTTGGCGCCGATCAGCGCGTCCACTTCAGGAAACTTGCGCTGGAACGCCTGGCTGGCGGCCACGGCACGGTTGAAGATCACCCGCTGGTTGGCCGGCTGCCCGTCATCGCTGGTGACGGTGACGGCCAGGGATTCGCCCAACTGCGGTGCATCGGGGCTGCCGTAGGCCAGATGCACGCGGTAGTGCATGGTTACGCCGGGGT
This sequence comes from Pseudomonas sp. Lb2C2, assembly GCF_052112205.1. Lineage (NCBI taxonomy): Bacteria > Pseudomonadati > Pseudomonadota > Gammaproteobacteria > Pseudomonadales > Pseudomonadaceae > Pseudomonas > Pseudomonas sp. Lb2C2. Next base: position 64,476 of record NZ_JAUTYW010000007.1, read on the forward strand.
TGACGGCGTAGTCGGCCCAGCGAAATTTCTGCAACGGTGCCTTGTCGCTGGGGGTGGCGTGGAACTGAGGAAAGGTGTGGGCCTTGTCGGGGAAGGTCAGGCTGTTGAACAGGAACAGCCAGGGCTTGTCACCCTGCTGCTTCTCGATGGCAAAGCCCAGCAGCCCTTTGCGTCGGGATTCCGCCAAGTCCATGGCGAGCAGCACGCCGTTGGTGCCGGCATAGGCCTTGACCCGAAAATCGTCCTGGGCGTTGGTGACGAGTACGCGCATGGTTCACTCCTGTGAGGGGGCTGCCTGAGCATAGTGCAGTGATACAGGTTAGATGGTCAGATCAGGGACCGAGGTGATGCCTTCGCGAGCAAGCTCGCTCCCACAGGGGGGCTGTGGTGTTCATCAGTTATGTGTGCACAGCGAAACCAAATGTGGGAGCGAGCTTGCTCGCGATGAGGCCTTCACAGCCAAAGAACATTTCAAGTGGTTTCATCAATATGCCGATACTCCGCCTGCAACCGCCCCGCCAACTGCCGGGCCCGGCCCAGGCGGATCGGGCCTCTTTCGATGTCGATCAACAGGCACGGACAATCTAGGAACGGCAGTGAAAGCCCCTCCTTGACCCGCCCATCGGTCATCACCAACACCCGTTGCTGCTCCGCCGGGTAGCGCTTGCGTCGGGCCACCAGCCAGCGCCCGGCCTCGTTCAGCGCCGCCAGCAACGGCGTTCCGCCCCCGGCACCCAGCCCATCGAGCCAGTCGCGCAGGCCCGCCGAGGCCTTGAGGCCTTGCACCTGCCAGTTCGGCTGCGTGCCGCTGGCCGTCAACAGCGCCAGGCGGGCGCGTTGGCGGTAGGCGTCGTCGAACAACTGCGCCAGCAGGCCCTTGCCGTCACTCAAGGCGCGATGACGCCGGGTCGAGGCCGACGCATCGACGATGACCAGCCACAACTCATGGGGCGAACGCTGGCGACTGTGAAAGCGCAGGTCTTCGTACAGACGTGGCCGGCCATTGAGTAACGTCCCCGGCCAGTTCACCGCACCGCTGGCCGCCGCTTTGCTGCGGCCCTGGCGGCCCTGGTCGAGTCGTCCTGCACGGGGTCTGGCATTCGCCCCCGCCGGCGAACGGGGGCGAATGCCTAGGGCTTTTTTGGCCAGCTCGGCACGTCACGCCGGGCACCGGTCGGCAATGCCCGGGCCGGCAGATCGCCCCACTGGCCCTGGCCTTCGTTGGGTTCAGTGGTTTTTTCCGCGCCGGTCGGCGCCTGGGACGGTGCCGGTGCCGAATGCCCACGCCGCCGGTGCCGCAAGGCAAACTCGGCGACCGCATCGATGTCTTCATCGGCTATCGCGCCGGCCCCGCGCCAGGCGGCATGGGCCCGGGCCGCACGCAGCCAGACCAGGTCGGCGCGCAAGCCATCGACCCCGGCGGCAAAACAGCGCTCGGTGATCTGCGCCAGCGCCGCATCGTCCAGGGCAATCCCGGCCAAGCGGTCGCGCGCCTGTTGGCAACGGTCGCGCAACTGCTGCTGGGCCGTCTCCCACGCCGCGCAGAACGTCAGCGGATCACTGTCGAAATCCAGCCGTCGCCGGATGATCTGGCCGCGCTCAGCCGGTGCGGTGTGACCGTCGAGGGCGACGTTCAGGCCGAAACGGTCGAGCAACTGCGGGCGCAACTCACCCTCCTCCGGGTTCATGGTGCCGATCAGCACAAAGCGCGCCGGATGCCGATGGGAAATGCCGTCGCGCTCGATCAGGTTGATACCGCTGGCGGCCACATCGAGCAGCAAGTCCACCAGGTGATCGGGCAGCAGGTTCACTTCATCGACGTACAGCACGCCACCATCGGCCTTGGCCAACACGCCGGGAGAAAACTGCGCGCGCCCTTCCCCCAGCGCTGCGTCCAGGTCCAGGGTACCCACCAGCCGCTCTTCGGTAGCACCGAGGGGCAAGGTGACGAACTGACCGCTGGCCAGCAGGTCCGCCAGGCCCCGGGCCAACGTGGACTTGGCCATGCCCCGCGGCCCTTCGATCAGCACACCGCCGATTTTCGGATCGATCGCAGCCAGGCACAGGGCCAGTTTCAGATCATCGGCGCCGACCACGGCGCAGAGCGGGAAATGGGGGGTGTGGGTCATGTTGAATGTCTCATGCATGTGAGAGAGTCCCTGTGGCGAGGGAGCTTGCTCCCGCTGGGCTGCGCAGCAGACCCGAATCTGGCACCTCGGTGTGACAGATGGATTGAGCCAGGGCTTTTGGGGTTGCTTCGCAACCCAGCGGGAGCAAGCTCCCTCGCCACAAAGGCATGTCAGCCATCTTCTTCTATGTCCAACAACAAATTTTCCAACGCCTCGCGATACTCGCCTGGATCCTGCCACATCCCCCGCTGCTGCGCTTCGAGCATGCGCTCGGTCATGTCCCGCAGGGCGTCGGGGTTGTGCTCGCGGACGAAATCCCGGGTGTCCGGGTCGAGCAGGTAGGCATCGGCCAGCAAGGCGTACTGGTGATCGTCGATCAACCGGGTGGTGGCGTCGAAGGCAAACAGGTTGTCCACCGTCGCCGCCAGTTCGAACGCGCCTTTATAGCCGTGACGCTTCACGCCGTCGATCCACTTCGGATTCGCTGCGCGGGAACGGATGACGCGGTTGAGCTCTTCTTTCAGGGTGCGGATCCTGGGCAAGTCTGGCTGGCTGTGATCGCCATGGTAACTGGCCGCCGCATCACCACTGAGGGTCTCGACCGCCGCCAGCATACCGCCCTGAAACTGGTAGTAATCGTTGGAATCGAGCAGGTCGTGCTCGCGGTTGTCCTGGTTCTGCAACACCGCCTGCACCTGGCTCAAGCGCCGGGAGAACTGCTCCCGGGCGGCAGTGCCTTCATCGCTGGCGCCGTAGGCGTAACCGCCCCAGTTCAGGTACACCTCGGCCAGATCCTCGCGGCTCTGCCACAAGCGCCCGTCAATCGCGCCCTGCACGCCCGCGCCATAGGCACCGGGCTTGGCGCCGAAGATCCGCCAGCCGGCCTGGCGCGCCGCGGCTTCGGGCTCAAGACCCGATGCCAGCAGGGCTTCGCGTTCGCCACGCACCTTGGCCGCCAAGGGGTTCATGTCGTCCGGCTCATCGAGTGCGGCGACGGCCTGCACGGCGGCATCGAACAAGCGAATGAGGTTGGCAAAGGCGTCACGGAAGAAGCCGGACACGCGCAGCGTGACATCGACCCGAGGCCGGTCCAGCAGGCTCAGCGGCAGGATCTCGAAGTCATCGACCCGCTGGCTGCCGGTGGCCCACACCGGACGCACGCCCATCAACGCCATGGCCTGGGCGATGTCGTCACCGCCGGTGCGCATGGTGGCCGTGCCCCACACCGACAGGCCGAGCTGGCGCAGGTGATCGCCGTGGTCCTGCAAGTGCCGCTCAAGGATCAGGTTCGCCGATTGGAAACCGATGCGCCATGCCGTGGTGGTGGGCAGGTTGCGCACGTCCACCGAAAAGAAGTTGCGCCCGGTGGGCAACACATCAAGGCGCCCGCGGCTCGGCGCACCGCTGGGGCCGGCGGGCACGAAGCGCCCGCTCAAGGCATCGAGCAGGCCGCGCATTTCCGCCGGGCCGCAAGCGTCCAGGCGCGGGGCCACGACGGATCGCAGGTTTTCAATGATGCTGCCCACCACCTCCCAGCCTGGCGCGTCGAGTTGCCCCGCCGCACCGTCCAGCGCCTGCTCGATCAACTGCACAGCGAACAGCTCCAGGCGCTCGCGGGTATCGCCGGCGGTGCGCCAAGGCTCGACGCTGACCTGACGCAACGCCTCGGGACACTCACCGGTCCAGGGCTCGGCCAAGGCACAATCCAGCGGGTCGAAACCCAGACCGAACGCCTTGGCCAGCGCCCGCAGCAGACTCGACTGCGCGCCCTTGCCGTCGCCCCGGGGAATGCGCAGCAACGCCAGCAAGGTGTCGATGCGCAGCCGTCCGCTGGGCGACTCGCCAAAGATGTGCAGGCCGTCGCGGATCTGCGACTCCTTCAAGTCGCACAGGTAAGTGTCCAGGCGTGGCAGCCAGATCGCCGCGTCGGCGTCGCTGTCGAGACCGGCATCGAGTTGCAGTTCGCGGTCGATGTGCGTCTCGCGCACCAGGTTGAGGATGTCCCGTTGCAGCTCCCGGGCACGGCGCGGATCGAGCAATTGCGCCTCGTAGTACTCGTCCGCCAGCAGCTCGAGGTTACGCAGCGGCCCATAGGTTTCGGCCCGGGTCAGCGGCGGCATCAAGTGGTCGATGATCACCGCCTGGGTGCGACGCTTGGCCTGGGCGCCCTCACCCGGGTCGTTGACAATGAACGGATAGATATTCGGCAGCGGCCCCAACAGCACGTCCGGCCAGCAGTTTTCCGACAGCCCGACGCCCTTGCCCGGCAGCCATTCGAGGTTGCCGTGCTTGCCGACGTGGATCACTCCATGGACGCCGTAGGTGTGGCGCAACCAGAAATAAAACGCCAGGTAACCGTGGGGCGGCACCAGGTCCGGGTCGTGGTACACCGCGCTCGGATCGACCTGGTAACCCCGCGCCGGCTGGATGCCGACGAAGGTCAGGCCCAGGCGCAGACCGGCGACCATCAAGCGTCCCTCGCGGAACATCGGGTCCTGCTCGGGCGAGCCCCAGCGCGCCAGCACCGCTTGGCGATTGGCTTCGGGCAGTGCGTCGAACAAGGCCTGGTACTCGGCAAGGGCCAGGCTCTGGTGACAGGGACGCAAGTCGAGGCTGTCCAGGTCGTTACTGACCCCGCCGAGCAATTGCTGGATCAACGCGGTGCCGCTCGCCGGCAGTTCAGCCGGCAATGGATAACCTTCGACCTGTAGGGCCCGGAGGATATTCAACGCCGCTGCCGGGGTGTCCAGGCCGACGCCATTACCGATGCGACCGTCCCGGGTCGGGTAGTTGGCGAGGATCAGCGCCACCCGCTTTTCTGCATTGGGCAGGCGCGCCAGGGTGGTCCAGCGTCGGGCCAGTTCGGCGACAAAATCCATGCGCTCGGGCGCGGCCCGGTAGCAGACCACGTCGCTCTGGCTGCGCTCGCTGCGCCAGGCCAGGTCCTTGAAACTGATGGGGCGGCTGATGATCCGTCCGTCCAGTTCCGGCAAGGCAATGTGCATCGCCAGGTCCCGCGGTCCCAAGCCCTGCTCGCTGGCACGCCAGCCGGGTTCGTTGTCCTGGGCGCAGATCGCCTGGATCACCGGGATGTTGCGGCGAAACGGTCGCAGGTGCGGAGCTTCGGGGCTGGATTGCGCGAAGCCGGTGGTGTTGAGGATCACGCCCGCCTGCACCTCGTCCAGCCAGTCCTCTACTAGTGCGAGGCAACCAGGCTCCTTGAGGCTGGCCACGGCAATCGGCAGCGGATTGAGCCCCGCCGCTTGCAGGCGCTGGCAGAACACGTCGATGAACGCGGTGTTCGCCGCTTGCAGGTGGGAGCGATAAAACAGCACCGCCGCCACCGGTTGCCCGGCGCTCCAGTCGGCTTGCCAATCGTCGAGGTTGGCGCTGGTTTTCGCCGGGTGATAGATGGCCGTGCGTGGCAAGGCCTGCGGCTCGGCCCACGGATAATCGCGGCCAAACCATTGGCTGCCGAGGTTGTAAAACAGGTCCAGGGCATTGCCCAGCCCGCCCTGGCGCAAGAATTGCCAGAGCCGGTCGCGGTCTTCGCAGGGCACGTTGCTCAGGTCACTGAGCTCCGGGTCCGGACGATCATCCCCCGGCACCAGGATCAGCTTCACCCCGCGCCCGGCCAGTTCCATCAGGCGCTCGATGCCGTAGCGCCAATAGCCGATGCCGCCGTGCAGCGACAACAGGATGACCTTGGCGTGTTGCAGCACGTCTTCGACATACAGATCCACCGAGGCGTGGTTCTGCACCTGCATCGGGTTGGCGAGGCGAAACTGCGGGTAGTCGCCCGGCAACTGCTTCGCCGCTTCGGCCAACAGCGCCAGGCTGGAGTCGCCGCTGCACAGGATCACCAGTTCGGCGGGGGTTTGCCCCAGGTCGGCGATGTTGTCATCCGACACGAAACCGCCGGGCTGGGTCCTGAGCAGGTGCATGACTTAGGCCCCGAGGGCGGCGCGCAACTGCGCTTCGAGCAGCGCGGCGTCAAGCGCCTGGCCGATCAGCACCAGACGGGTGACCCGCGCTTCCTCGGCGCCCCACTGGCGGTCGAAATGCTTGTCGAACCGCGTACCGACGCCCTGGATCAACAGGCGCATCGGCTTGTTCGGAATCGCCGCGAAACCCTTGACTCGCAGTACGCCGTGCTGGACCACCAGTTGCGTCAATGCGTCGAGCAACAGGCTTTCGTCAGCCTGGGGCAGTTCGATGGAAATGGAATCGAAGGCGTCATGATCGTGGTCATCGTCGTCGCCATCGTGGTGATGGTCGTGATGGCTGTGGCGGCCGTCGATGTGTTCTTCGGAACCGGCGCCCAGGCCGATCAGTACGTCCAGCGGCAGGCGACCGCTGCTGGCTTCGATGACCTTGACCGCCGGTGGCAGCTCTTCGGCGACTTCCAGGCGAACTTTGGCCAGGTCTTCAGGGCTGATCAGGTCAGCCTTGTTGAGGATCACCAGGTCGGCGCTCGCCAGTTGGTCGGCGAACAGCTCGTGCAGTGGCGATTCGTGGTCCAGGTTCGGGTCGAGTTTGCGCTGGGCATCGACCTGGTCGGGGAACGCGGCAAAGGTACCGGCGGCCACGGCCGGGCTGTCGACCACGGTGATGACCGCATCGACGGTGCAGGCGCTGCGGATTTCCGGCCATTGGAAGGCCTGGACCAGCGGCTTGGGCAAGGCCAGGCCGGAGGTTTCGATGAGGATGTGGTCGAGGTCGCCACGCCGGGCCACCAGCTCGCGCATCACCGGGAAGAACTCTTCCTGCACCGTGCAGCACAGGCAGCCGTTGGCCAGTTCATAGACGCGGCCGTTGGCTTCTTCTTCGGTGCAGCCGATGGAGCACTGCTTGAGGATCTCGCCGTCGATGCCCAGCTCGCCGAATTCGTTGACGATCACGGCGATACGACGGCCCTGGGCGTTGTCGAGCATGTGCCGCAGCAGAGTGGTTTTACCCGAGCCGAGGAAGCCGGTGACGATGGTGACGGGGAGTTTGGCCAGTGTTTTCATCGGATGCCCTTTGGCAAGGTGGCGGGCAAACGGGACGACAACCGCTGGCACAGGCGCGCGCGGAAGATTTCGCCACCGGATCACCCCGCCCGGTTGTAGTGAGAATCTGTCTCGAGGCAGGTCTCCTGGCTGACGGCGGGCCAATCTTTCGACTGGCAATTGCTGCGCCTTCCCGTGCGCCCGTTTAGAAAGGGCATGCACAGTGGCCTTGCAGAAACAGCACCGTTCACAGTTGCGGGGGCAGCCGCGGCTTGGACCGCGTTCCCTTCTTAGCTCCGGCACGTGCCGAAGAACCTCGAAGGCGCAAGGCTACGCAGGGTGTGGGGGCGGGTCAATCTCCGCAAGTAATATGCAGGACGCCGTTGTGGCGAGGGAGCTTGCTCCCGCTCGGTTGCGCAGCGACCGTAAAGAGCCGGGGGCCGCTGCGCTGCCCAGCGGGAGCAAGCTCCCTCGCCACAACAGCCCGCTCGCCGCGCCCCTTGTGCATTGACGCCCCGCCCCCGCCCATGCTCTCCTGTGCGCCTAGTTACGGGTGCCCTTCACAGGGTGAAACGGGAAACCGGTGAATCGTGTGCTTTACTCCAAAGCCACGTCAGTCCGGTGCTGCCCCCGCAACGGTAAGCGAGCGAAGCGTCTGAACCACTGTGTATGCCCTGCTACAAAAAGGGCGCATGGGAAGGTGACGCTTGCAGGCCAGGCGCAAGCCCGGCCCCTCGCGAGCCCGGAGACCGGCCCATGACTCATGCATCAACAAACCCGCGGTGGGCGGGCGCTGTTCGAACCTTGGCGGGCTTTCGCCCGGGGTCTCATCGCGCTCGAATGCCCACTGAACAAGAACAGAGGGAAGCGCCATGTCGACCATCAGCAGCACCGCCCGCACCGCCAGCAGCACCACCACCCTGAGCCAACGCCTGAGCGCCGCGATCCTTGCTTCGATCCTGGGCGCAGGGCTGGTCTATTTCGCCGGTTTCTCCCACATCGAAGCGGTGCACAACGCCGCCCACGATACCCGCCACAGCGCCGCTTTCCCGTGCCATTGAGAACTGACGACATGATCAAGCGTATCGCGCAGACCGCTGGTTTCAGCGGCTTGCTGGCCGCCCTGCTGCTGACCCTGCTGCAAAGTTTCTGGGTATCGCCGCTGATTCTCCAGGCGGAAACCTTCGAAAAGGCCCCAGCGACCGAGGTCCATGAACACGCCGACGGGGCGGCTCATACCCATGATGCCGAGGCCTGGGAGCCGGAAGACGGTTGGCAGCGCGTGCTGTCTACCACGGGCGGCAACCTGGTGGTCGCCGTGGGTTTTGCCCTGATGCTGGCGGGCCTGTACACCTTGCGCGCACCGACTCGCACGTCCCAAGGCCTGCTCTGGGGCCTGGCCGGCTATGCCACGTTCGTCCTGGCGCCGACCCTCGGCCTGCCGCCGGAACTGCCTGGCACCGCAGCGGCCGACCTGGCCCAACGACAGATGTGGTGGATCGGCACCGCGGCTTCCACGGCGGTGGGTATTGCCTTGATCGCCTTCGGCCGGCATTGGCTGCTCAAGGTACTGGGCGTGGCGACGTTGCTGGTGCCCCATGTCATCGGCGCACCGCAGCCCGAAGTCCACTCGATGCTGGCGCCCGAAGCGCTGGAGAGTCAGTTCAAGATCGCCTCGCAGCTGACCAACGTCGCGTTCTGGCTGGCCCTGGGCCTGATCAGCGCCTGGCTGTTTCGCCGTGACGGCCAAGCCCACCACGAGGCATGAGCGCCGAGCCGATCCTGGTGATCGGCCTGGGCTGCCAGCGTGGTTGCCCGGCCAGCACGCTGCGGGCCTTGCTCGACCAGACGCTGCTGGCCCACGGCATCGAACTTCATCGGGTACGGGCCCTGGCCAGTATCGACCTCAAGCGTGACGAGCCCGGGCTGCTGGAGCTGGCCGGGCAACTGGCCCTGCCGCTGACCTGCTTCAGTGCCGAACAGTTAGCCGATTACGCGCAACGGCTCAGTCACCGCTCCGAGATCGCCTTCGAGCGAACCGGTTGCTACGGCATCGCCGAGAGCGCCGCCCTGGCCTTGGCGGACCAGTTGGGCACGATGCCCGCGACGCTGCTGATTCCTCGTCAGAAAGGCCCCAAGTGCACGTTGGCATTGGCGGTCGTGGCGTAAATCCCGATAATCGGCGCCCAGGATCATGAGCGATCTTCATCTGGGCGACGCTCACCCACCTTCCACAGGAGCCGGTCATGACCGTGTACTTCATCGGCGCCGGCCCCGGCGACCCGGATCTCATCACCGTCAAAGGCCAGCGACTGATCCGCCACTGCGCGGTGATCATTTACGCCGGCTCGCTGGTGCCAACCGCCGTCCTTGAAGGCCATTGTGCCGAACAGGTGATCAACAGCGCCGAGCTGCATCTGGAACAGATCATCGAATTGATCAAGAGCGCCCATCTCAAGGGCCAGGACGTGGCCCGGGTGCATTCCGGCGACCCGAGCCTGTACGGTGCCATTGGCGAGCAGATTCGTTGCCTGCGGGAACTGGACATCCCTTTCGAAATCATCCCGGGGGTGACCGCGACCTCAGCCTGCGCCGCCCTGCTGGGTGCCGAACTGACCTTGCCGGACATTTCCCAAAGCCTGATCCTCACCCGCTACGCCGACAAAAGCCCAATGCCTGCCGGGGAAGAACTGGGCAGCCTGGCGCAGCACGGGGCGACCATGGCGATACACCTGGGGGTCAATCATCTGGAAAAAATCGTCGACGAACTGCGACCCCATTACGGCGCCGATTGCCCGATTGCGGTGATCCACCGGGCGACGTGGCCGGATCAGGATTGGGTGATGGGGACGCTGGACGATATCGCGGCAAAGGTACAAGCCAAGGGCTTTCGCCGCACGGCGCTGATTCTGGTGGGGCGTGTGTTGGGCAACGATGTGTTCAGCGAGTCTTCGCTGTACCGCGCCGGGCATGCGCATCTCTACAGGCCCAACGTTGAATGTGCCGACGCCTTCGCGAGCAAGCTCGCTCCCACAGGGGATTTGCAGCGATAGGAAAAGTGACGGTCACCGCAAATCAGATGTGGGAGCGGCGGGTGCCCACAGGTTACGAGCTGATCGCTGAAGCTTTTGTGGCGAGGGAGCTTGCTCCCGCTGGACCGCGAAGCGGTCCCCAGGCAACCCATGCACCATCACGAGAAATGCATCGATTACCTGGCGATTGCTTCGCAATCGAGCGGGAGCAAGCTCCCTCGCCACAGTTTTTGCTCGCAGCGCACGCCTATCAGTAGTAGGCGTTTTCTTTCTGCGTGTGGTCGGTCACGTCGCGTACGCCCTTGAGCTCCGGAATGCGCTCGAGCAAGGTCCGCTCGATGCCTTCCTTCAAGGTCACGTCAGCCTGGCCGCAGCCCTGGCAGCCGCCGCCGAACTGGAGCACGGCGATGCCGTCTTCCACCACGTCGATCAGCGAAACCTGGCCGCCGTGGCTGGCCAGCCCCGGGTTGATTTCGGTTTGCAGGTAGTAATTGATGCGCTCGTTGACCGGGCTGTCGGCATTGACCATCGGCACCTTGGCGTTTGGCGCCTTGATGGTCAGCTGGCCGCCCATGCGGTCGGTGGCGTAGTCGACCACCGCATCGTCCAGGAAGGCTTCGCTGAACGAGTCGATGTACGCGGTGAAGCTCTTGAGCCCCAACGCGGTGTCTTCGGGTTTTTCTTCCCCCGGCTTGCAGTAGGCAATGCACGTCTCTGCGTACTGGGTGCCGGGCTGGGTGATGAAGACGCGAATCCCGATACCTGGGGTGTTCTGCTTGGACAGCAGGTCGGCCAGGTAATCGTGGGCGGCATCGGTAATGGTAATGGCGGTCATGGAAACTCCTCGCAGGCTTGCCGGCAGTTTACGCCAATCATCGCGCCGGACAAAGTCCTAGTATTTTTGTCAGGAAAGCGCCCGGCGGCACGGGGTTTGCCGCCGGAGCTGTCGATCAGAGGTTCTGGTAGCGATTCATGTCCAACACACCGCTTTCCACGGGCTCCGTCTCCTGGATGTATTGGCTCAGGTCATGGAAGTAGTACCAGAACTGCGGGTGACTGCGACGGATGCCCCAGTGCTCGACAATCCGCTCGAACGCTGGCGCATCCTGGGCGCCTTGCATGGCCTCGACGAACGCCGGCACTTGCCCGGCCGGAATGTTGAACATGAAGTTCGGGTAGCTGCTGAGCACGCCCGGGTAGACCGTCAGCGTGTCCAGCCCCGGCTGGTAGCGCGCCTCCTCGCCCAGCAGAAACGCCACGTTGCTGTGGGCACGGTTGCGCAGCAGGCTGTAGACCTCACGCTGACCACTGGCGGTTTCGACACGCAGCAAGGTCGCTTCCGGCAGTTGGTCGATCACCTTGAGCCCCGCCGCCGGGCGCGACACCAGGCGGCTGAGGGCCTGTTCGGCGTTTTGCAGCGCCAGGTCGATGTTCGGACGCGAGCAGTAGGCACCGTCACAGCGGTTGATCGGATCGGGACGGGCATTCAGCTCGCCATAACGGGCCAGCAATTGCTGGGTGAAATCGCCCTTGGGATCGTGTTCGTCAAGCTTGAGGGCGGTCGGCGTGTCATCGTCGATGGCCTCGTAATCGAGCCACATCTTGAATTTGCCGCCGGCCTGGTACCAGTCGTCAAGGTAGCCTTCCCGGGAGTCGGCCGGCATCAGGCGCAGGAAATTCTGCTCCGCACCGTTGCGGATCAGGTCGAAATACAGCCGGGTCTGGGCCTGGTGGGACACGTTGCCGAACACATCGAAATTCACCGCCAACTGGTAATAGGTGCGCTCCAGCAACGGGAAGTCGAACAGCCACATCGTCTGCGGCACCTCGCCGATCAGGCCCTTGTTGACCGAGGCACTGTCGAAGTGCCGGAAAATGCTCAGCAGTGCATTGTCATTCCCGGCCCACAGCGTCGACCAGCTCGGCGCCGGCAGCTCAGCATAATTATCGCGGCGCAAGGCTTCGTACTCGTTGCGTTTGTCCCGGTAGTCGAGCCACAGGCTGAGGACGCTGCCCACATCATCGTTCTGCCCCGGCATCGCCAGCAGCGGCGTGGCCTGGCCGCGGTAGTTCGGGTCAGTGACGTACAAGTCATGTTCGGGGTCCTGGAACAGCGCCCAGAAATTGTCGCGGATCACGTCGGTAGCAATCTGGCCCCGGCACACCGGCCCACGAATGAACGTACGCACAAAATACTCGGCGTTATCGAGCATGAACTGGTAGCGAGCCTGGGCCGGGATCGCTTCGAAGGTGGAAAACGGGTTGGCCCGGCGCTCCGGACCGTAGCCCGGCAACGCGGAAACCTGCCATTTACCGCTGTAGAACAGGCTCTTGATGCGCGCCATCTTCGCCGCGCTCAAGCCGTAGGTGATGTGGGTCTTGTGCACGATCACCCCTTGCACCGGCCAGAGCCGGTAATACACACGGGTACCAGGGTCATCATTCGGACGGCGGGTATTGATCAGGTCGATCGGCTGGCCGGTGGGCGTGCGCGAACGGACCCACTGGAAGAAATGCCCCGGCTCGCCGTCCTTGAAATAGATGTGCGCCAGGAACCAATGCTCGAACAACCAGCGGCCCACCAGGCTTTCCCGGGCGCCAGGAGCATTGAGCAGGTTTTCCCATTGCACCACCTGCAAGGCTTCGGCGGCGCTCGGAGCCAAGGCCTGCTGATCGATGGGAGCGCCTGCGGCCAGCCAGCGCTGCAGGGTCTGGTATTGCTGGTCGGTCAGGCCGGTGACGGCCAGGGGCATGCCTTCCTTGGGATGGCTGCCTGCGTATTCGTCGAATTGATCCGGCATCGCGCAGCTGTTTTCACGATTGAGGCCTAGCACGATCTCTTCCGGCAGCTTGGCGTTGGGCTGCAGTGGCGTGCGGTGGCCCAACTCCAGCATGCGCGCCATCAGGGCAGCCTGGCTGCCTTGGGCGTCGAGCACGGAATAAAAGCCCTTGCGCTGCCAGGCACGCTGGCCGGAGGCGTCATAGAACAAGCGAGTCGGATCGGCCGCCTGGCGCCGCTCGCCGTCGTACACCGACAGCTTGCTCGCTCCCCGTGCCGCACCTTCGCCGCTGCCCAGGTTCAACTGGCAGGCAGAGTCGTAGCAGGCATGGCAGGCCACGCATTTTTCCGTGAAAATTGGCTGGATGTCGCGGGTGTAGGAGATCGCGGGAGCGGGACTCCCGGCGGCTGCGGTAAAACACAACAGCAGCAACAGACTGCCGAATAAGACGCGGTACGGCATGTCTCGGGTCCCAAAGAGATAATCCGCCGATTCTACCGGGCCAGCATCGCCTTGCAAACATGAGCGATATTCATGCAAAAGCCCGTCATGATCAAATCCTGCACAGGTTTGCTATCATCGCGGCCTTCGTAATGGTCTTTTTTTCCAGGTAGTCCTATGTCTGATCGCAGCGCTCGCCTTTATCTTCTCCAGCAAGCCCTCAAGGAACGCATCCTGATCCTCGACGGCGGCATGGGCACGATGATCCAGAGCTACAAGCTGGAAGAACAGGACTACCGCGGCAAGCGCTTCGCCGACTGGCCGAGCGACGTCAAGGGCAACAACGATTTGCTGGTGCTCAGCCGTCCCGACGTAATCGGCGCCATTGAAAAAGCCTACCTGGATGCCGGTGCCGACATCCTGGAAACCAACACCTTCAACGCCACCCAGGTGTCCCAGGCCGACTATGGCATGCAGAGCCTGGCCTACGAGCTGAACCTGGAAGGCGCGCGCCTGGCCCGTAAAGTGGCCGACGCCAAGACCCTGGAAACCCCGGACAAGCCGCGCTTCGTCGCCGGCGTGCTCGGCCCGACCAGCCGCACCTGCTCGCTGTCGCCGGATGTGAACAACCCCGGCTACCGCAATGTGACCTTCGACGAACTGGTGGAGAACTACACCGAGGCCACCAAGGGCCTGATCGAAGGCGGCGCCGACCTGATCCTGATCGAAACCATTTTCGACACGCTGAACGCCAAGGCGGCGATCTTTGCCGTGCAAGGCGTCTACGAAGAACTGGGCGTCGAACTGCCAATCATGATCTCCGGCACCATCACCGACGCCTCCGGTCGCACCCTCTCGGGCCAGACCACCGAAGCCTTCTGGAACTCGGTGGCCCACGCCAAGCCGATCTCCGTCGGCCTGAACTGCGCCCTCGGTGCCAGCGAACTGCGCCCGTACCTGGAGGAGCTGTCGAACAAGGCCAGCACCCACGTATCGGCCCACCCCAACGCCGGCCTGCCCAACGAATTCGGTGAATACGACGAACTGCCAGCCGAAACGGCCAAGGTCATCGAAGAGTTCGCCCAGAGCGGCTTCCTGAACATTGTCGGCGGCTGCTGCGGCACCACCCCGGCGCACATCGAAGCCATCGCCAAGGCCGTGGCCGGCTATGCGCCGCGGCCAATCCCGGAGATCCCGCGGGCCTGCCGCCTGTCGGGCCTGGAACCGTTCACCATCGATCGCAGCTCGCTGTTCGTCAACGTCGGCGAGCGGACCAACATCACCGGTTCCGCCAAGTTCGCCCGGCTGATCCGCGAGGACAACTACACCGAAGCCCTGGAAGTGGCCCTGCAACAGGTCGAGGCCGGCGCCCAGGTGATCGACATCAACATGGACGAGGGCATGCTCGATTCGAAGAAGGCCATGGTGACCTTCCTCAATCTGATTGCCGGCGAACCGGACATCTCCCGCGTGCCGATCATGATTGACTCCTCCAAGTGGGAAGTGATCGAAGCCGGCCTCAAGTGCATCCAGGGCAAGGGCATCGTCAACTCCATCAGCATGAAGGAAGGCGTCGAGCAGTTCATCCATCACGCCAAACTGTGCAAGCGCTACGGCGCCGCCGTGGTAGTGATGGCCTTCGACGAAGCCGGCCAGGCCGACACCGAGGCGCGCAAGAAGGAAATCTGCAAGCGCTCCTACGACATCCTGGTCAATGAAGTGGGATTCCCGCCGGAAGACATCATCTTCGACCCGAACATCTTCGCCGTCGCCACCGGTATCGAAGAGCACAACAACTATGCCGTGGATTTCATCAACGCCTGCGCCTATATCCGCGACGAACTGCCCTACGCGCTGACCTCCGGCGGGGTCTCCAACGTGTCCTTCTCGTTCCGCGGCAACAACCCGGTGCGCGAGGCGATCCACTCGGTGTTCCTGTTCTATGCGATCCGCGCGGGCCTGACCATGGGCATCGTCAACGCCGGCCAACTGGAGATCTACGACCAGATCCCGGTGGAACTGCGCGACGCCGTGGAAGACGTGATCCTCAACCGCACCCCCGAAGGCACCGACGCCCTGCTCGCCATCGCCGACAAGTACAAGGGCGACGGCAGCGTCAAGGAAGCGGAAACCGAGGAATGGCGCGGCTGGGAAGTGAACAAGCGCCTGGAGCATGCGCTGGTCAAGGGCATCACCACCCACATCGTTGAAGACACCGAGGAGTCGCGACTGTCTTTCGCCCGGCCGATCGAGGTCATCGAAGGCCCGCTGATGGCCGGCATGAACATCGTCGGCGACCTGTTTGGCGCCGGCAAAATGTTCCTGCCCCAAGTGGTCAAGTCCGCCCGTGTGATGAAGCAGGCCGTGGCTCACCTGATCCCGTTCATCGAGGCGGAAAAAGGCGACAAGCCGGAGGCCAAGGGCAAGATCCTGATGGCCACGGTCAAGGGCGACGTGCATGACATCGGCAAGAACATCGTCGGCGTGGTGCTCGGTTGCAACGGCTATGACATCGTCGACCTGGGCGTGATGGTGCCGGCGGAGAAGATCCTGCAGGTGGCCAAGGAGCAGAAGTGCGACATCATCGGCCTGTCTGGGCTGATCACCCCGTCACTGGATGAGATGGTGCATGTGGCGCGGGAGATGCAGCGCCAGGATTTCCATCTGCCGCTGATGATTGGTGGCGCCACCACCTCCAAGGCCCACACGGCAGTGAAGATCGAGCCCAAGTACAGCAACGACGCGGTGATCTACGTCACCGATGCCTCCCGCGCCGTAGGCGTGGCGACCCAGTTGCTGTCCAAGGAGCTCAAGCCGGCTTTCGTCGAAAAAACCCGCCTGGACTACATCGACGTACGCGAGCGTACCTCCAACCGCAGCGCCCGCACCGAGCGCCTGAGCTACCCCGCCGCCGTGGCCAAGAAGCCACAATTCGACTGGAGCAGCTACCAGCCGGTCAAGCCGACCTTCACCGGCGCCAAAGTACTGGACAACATCGACCTGAACGTCCTGGCCGAATACATCGACTGGACACCGTTCTTCATTTCCTGGGACCTGGCCGGCAAATACCCGCGCATCCTCACCGACGAAGTGGTCGGCGAAGCCGCCACCGCGCTGTACGCCGACGCCCGGGCGATGCTGCGCAAGTTGATCGACGAGAAACTCATCAGCGCCCGCGCCGTGTTCGGCTTCTGGCCGGCCAACCAGGTGCACGACGATGACCTGGAAGTCTACGGCGACGATGGCAAGCCACTGGCCCGTCTGCATCACCTGCGCCAACAGATCATCAAGACCGACGGCAAGCCGAACTTCTCCCTGGCCGACTTCGTCGCGCCGAAGGACAGCGGCGTGACCGACTACGTCGGCGGCTTCATTACCACCGCCGGCATCGGCGCCGAAGAAGTCGCCAAGGCCTACCAGGAGGCCGGCGACGACTACAACTCGATCATGGTCAAGGCCCTGGCCGACCGACTGGCCGAAGCCTGTGCCGAATGGCTGCACCAGCAGGTGCGCAAAGACTATTGGGGCTACGCCCAGGACGAAAGTCTGGACAACGACGCCCTGATCAAGGAGCAATACACCGGCATCCGCCCTGCCCCCGGCTACCCGGCCTGCCCGGACCACACCGAGAAAGCCACCCTGTTCCGTCTGCTCGACCCCGAGGCCAGCGAACTGAAGGCCGGGCGCAGCGGTGTGTTCCTCACCGAACACTACGCCATGTTCCCGGCAGCCGCGGTCAGCGGCTGGTATTTCGCCCATCCCCAGGCGCAATACTTCGCCGTGGGCAAGATCGACAAGGACCAGGTCCAGAGCTACACCGCACGCAAGGGCCAGGACTTGAGCGTGACCGAACGCTGGCTGTCGCCGAACCTGGGTTACGACAACTAAGTCCGCAGCAATTGGCTATGCTCTCCACATACGACCTTGTGTATGGAGAGCATCATGGACGAACCAACCGAAAATAAGGCACCCACCCTCTGGCAAATGCTGCACAGCGTGGGAGCGGCGGCCCTTGGCGTGCAAAGCGGAAAAAACCGCGCCCGCGACTTCACCCATGGCAAGCCGAGCCACTTCATCATCCTCGGCATCCTGTTTACGGTGGTTTTCGGGTTGACGTTGTATGGGATCGTCAATCTGGTGTTGTACTTTGCGGGCGTATAAAACGTATCGGCACACTATGGAACCAGATCTCTTTCGAACCGAAACAGTCATATTGCCCGTCTCGCCAGCCTCGATCTGAGCCGCTCTAGCGCCCCCCCAGCGCATCGAGCGAAAAGGCATAGCGCTGGCCATCCGGGTGGGACACCAGGCTGAAGCGTTTGAAGTCCAGGCGATAGTCCTTGGCAGGATTCATGTTCAACCACGCGCGGGCCCGGGCTTTATCGAGCGACTGCATCAGGTCGACCTGCTGGTTGTAGCCGCCATGGCGCGCGAGGTCGACGCCCCGGGCGTGATCATGGAGCAGCACCATGGCCCAGCCCCCCAAGCTGAAATGCCCGGTGAACAGTACGCTCAAGCGCCCGTCGATACGTGCCTGGAGCGCCGCCCTGGAGCTGTTCATGGCGCTGAACAACACATCCTTGCCCGGCTGGCGACCCGCCTCCTCGAACGCCTGCATGGCGCCCAGGGCCATTTCATCGTTGGCCGACCAGACCAGCGCCGTCTGCGGATAGCGCTTGACCAACTGGCTCGCCTGCTCATAAGCCCGTTCGCGATTCCACTCGCCATACACCAATTGGCGCAGATGCACTTGCGGGTGCTCGGCCAACGCCCGGAGCAGGCCTTTCTCACGCAGTTGCGCCGAAGGGGTGAGTTTCTTCCCGGAAAAGGCCAGCAAGTCGAGCGTCTGCCCAGGCGCCAGCGGCCCGTATTGGCGCAAGAGTTCCTTGAGCATCAGGTAACCGCTGCGCTCATCGTTGGGCACCAGGCTGCCAAGTAACTCGGGCGGCAGGGCACCGTCCTCTGCCAGCAGGCGAGTCTGATCGCTGGTCAACGTGTTGTTCACCAGGAACAGCTTGACCCCACTGCCCTGCGCCAACTGCAGGATCCGCGGGGCGACATACTGCTCGTTGACCAACACCAGGTAGTCCGGACGGTCTTTCGCGGCGATGGCCTCGCGGGCCTGGCGTATCATCCGTTGGGGGTCGCGCCCGGCATATTCCACGCGCAGCCGCAAACCCAGCCCGCTTGCCGCCGCTTGCATGAATTCGCTATAGCTGACCCAGAAGGGCTCGGTGGAGTGTCCCGGATTAAGGAACACGACTGAAGGCGCAGCCGAACTGGCAGCCAAAACCTCGGTTGCCGAAGAGGACACACCATTGGCGGCCTGGGCCTGCACCCAGAATGACAGGCATAACAGCCCCAATAGCCTGCAGATAAACTTCGACATCCCGCCCGCCCCAAATAATACGCCACCCAGTATAACGACCCGGGTGGCGATCGGGCACATGAACACGAGACCTTCGTGTGGCCAGCAACCGCTAGAGTTTATTGATGGCTGACCCAGAACACTGCGGTGCCCACCACCAGGATAATCAGGAACAAAATGGCCCAGGCATCAACAGAACTGTCGCTTTTCCTTGCTTTGGTCGGATTGCTCATTGCATCGCCTCTTGTCGGTTTTGTAGGTGATTGCATAGGGACTCGACCACAGTTAAGACGATGATTGCCCGCACGACAAATGTGGGTTAGGCAATAATCAATCTCATTAGTCGATTTGGTTCTTTACATATACTCAAACATCACTTTTGCGCATAACTCAAAACAGGTATCTTGCACCGGCTCCTCTAGGAGTGCGCGGCCGTGCGCGCAGAATTGCCGAGGCAGAACCCGATTCCAGCGAGCCAACATGCAGCTGTTTCTGATCGGCCCAAGCCTGAGACCGAGACTTATATGTACGTATATGACGAGTACGATCAGCGGATCATCGAGGACCGCGTCAAGCAGTTCCGTGATCAGACCCGACGCTATCTGGCAGGCGAGCTGAGCGAAGAAGAATTCCGCCCTCTGCGCTTGCAGAATGGCCTGTATATCCAGCGCTTCGCCCCGATGCTGCGTGTGGCTGTGCCTTATGGCCAGCTGACCTCGCGCCAGGTGCGCAAACTGGCGCAAATTGCCCGCGACTACGACAAGGGCTACGCCCACATCAGTACCCGGCAGAACGTCCAGTACAACTGGCCGGCCCTGGAAGATGTGCCCGAGATCCTCGCCGAGCTGGCCACCGTGCAGATGCACGCGATCCAGACCAGCGGCAACTGCCTGCGCAACGTCACCACCGACCAGTTCGCCGGTGTCGCGGCCGACGAACTGATCGACCCGCGCCCATGGTGCGAGATTGTCCGCCAGTGGACGACTTTCCACCCGGAATTCGCCTACCTGCCACGCAAGTTCAAGATCGCCATCAACGGCTCGACCTCGGACCGTGCGGCCATCGAAGTCCACGACATCGGTCTGGAGACCGTCTACAACGCGGCTGGCGAGCTGGGCTTCCGTGTGCTGGTGGGCGGTGGCCTCGGGCGTACGCCGGTGGTCGGCGCGTTCATCAACGAGTTCCTGCCGTGGCAGGACCTGCTGAGCTACCTCGACGCCATCCTGCGGGTATACAACCGCTACGGCCGTCGCGACAATAAATACAAGGCGCGGATCAAGATCCTGGTCAAGGCCCTGACGCCTGAAGTGTTCGCCGAGAAGGTCGAAGCCGAGATGGCTCACCTGCGTGGCGGCCAAACCACCCTGACCGAAGCCGAAGTGCATCGTGTCGCCAGGCACTTCGTCGACCCGCAGTACAAGGCGCTAGGCAATCAGGACGCCGAACTGGCAGCCCTCGACAAAGAACACCCGGGCTTTGCCCGCTGGCGCACCCGCAATACTCTGGCCCACAAGAAGCCAGGTTATATCGCGGTGACCCTGTCCCTGAAGCCGACCGGCGTCGCGCCGGGCGACATCACCGACAAGCAACTGGACGCCGTGGCCGACCTGGCCGAGCGCTACAGTTTCGGTCAGCTGCGCACCTCCCACGAGCAGAACATCATCCTGGCAGACGTTGAACAGAGCCAGTTGTTCACCCTGTGGGGAGAGTTGCGCGAGCAAGGTTTCGCCACCCCGAACATCGGCCTGCTGACCGACATGATCTGCTGCCCGGGCGGCGACTTCTGCTCGCTGGCCAACGCCAAGTCGATCCCTATCGCCGAATCGATCCAGCGTCGTTTCGACGACCTGGACTACCTGTTCGACATCGGCGAGCTGGACCTGAACATTTCCGGCTGCATGAACGCCTGTGGTCACCACCACGTCGGCCATATCGGCATCCTGGGCGTGGACAAGAAAGGCGAAGAGTTCTACCAGGTTTCCCTGGGCGGCAGCGGTAGCCGCGACGCCAGCCTGGGCAAGATCCTCGGCCCGTCGTTTGCCCAGGACGACATGCCTGACGTGATCGAGAAGCTGATCGACGTGTACATCGAACAACGTACCGAAGACGAGCGCTTCATCGACACTTACCAACGTATTGGCATCGACCTCTTCAAGGAACGCGTCTATGCAGCGAATCATTAAGAACAACGAGGTCATCGACGAAACCTGGCACCTGCTGCCCAAGGACGCGACCTTCGACGGCATCTCCAACTGTGACGACCTGATCGTGCCCCTGGCCCTGTGGCGCGATCATGCCCACGCCCTCAAGGCCCGCGACGGCGGCCTGGGTGTGTGGCTGGACGCCGACGAGGAAGCCGAGGAAATCGGCGAGGACGCCAACCAGTTGCAGGTCATCGCCCTGAACTTCCCGGCCTTCACCGACGGGCGCAGCTACTCCAACGCTCGCCTGCTGCGTGACCGCTATGGTTTCAAGGGTGAATTGCGGGCGATTGGCGACGTATTGCGCGACCAGTTGTTCTACATGCACCGCTGCGGCTTCGACGCCTTCGCCTTGCGTGCCGACAAAGACCCCTACGAAGCCCTCGAAAGCCTCAAGGACTTCTCGGTGACCTACCAGGCTGCCACTGACGAACCGCTGCCGCTGTTCCGTCGTCGCTGAAAAAGCCCCATGAAAAAGCCCTGATCCGGGGATACCGGTTCAGGGCTTTTTTGTTGGGCATTATTTGCAAAAAATCTCGCAGCCCCACCGAAACCCCTGTGGGAGCGAGCTTGCTCGCGATAGCGGTGGATCAGCTTGCCTCGATATCGGATCTACCGCCGTCATCGCGAGCAAGCTCGCTCCCACAAGGGGATGGCGATGAACCTGGACTTTTCAGCCCATCCCCAATATCGAGAACACCTGCCCCCCCCGAACTACCAGAACCGCTGCTGGGTCAGGCGGCTCCACCAACTGAGCAGCACGCGATCCACCGAACCGCTGGCCGCCATGCCGATACGTTCCTGCAGGCTTTTGCGTTCGGCATAGTGCAGGTGGTACAGCTCGGCATCCTTGGCCCGCTCGGCCAGGTATTCATCGCTGGTTTTCAGTTCGTCCACCAAGCCCTTGCCCTGCGCCGCGACACCCAGCCAGACTTCACCGGTCGCTACTTCATCGATGGCCAGTTGCGGGCGGTAGTTGGACACGAAGTTCTTGAACAGCTCATGGGTGATGTCCAGGTCTTCCTGGAATTTCTCCCGGCCCTTCTCGGTATTTTCGCCGAACACCGTCAACGTGCGTTTGTATTCCCCGGCCGTCAACACTTCGAAATCGATGTCATGTTTCTTCAGCAGACGGTTGACGTTGGGCAATTGCGCGACGACGCCGATGGAGCCCAGGATCGCAAAAGGAGCGCTGATGATCTTCTCGCCGATGCACGCCATCATGTAGCCGCCGCTGGCCGCGACCTTGTCGATGCAGACCGTCAGCGGCACTCCGGCCTGACGGATCCGCGCCAGTTGCGACGAGGCCAGGCCGTAGCTGTGGACCATGCCGCCGCCACTTTCCAGGCGCAGCACCACTTCATCCTTGGGTGTCGCCAGGGTCAGCAGCGCGGTGATTTCATGACGCAGGCTCTCGGTGGCCGAAGCCTTGATGTCACCGTCGAAATCCAGCACGAACACCCGGGGCTTGGCCGCCGGCTTGTCCTTGTGCTTCTTCCCGGCCTTTTCAGCCTTGCCTTCGGCCTTGCGCAGCGCCTTGAGCTGATCCTTGTCCAGCAGCGTCTGTTCCAGGCGCTCACGCAGTCCCTTGTAGAAATCGTTGAGTTTGCTCACCTGCAACTGGCCGGTCGACTTGCGCCGCCCCTTGCTGCGCAGCGCCGCAAAACTGGCCAGCACCACCAGGATGGCGATCACCAACGTCACGGTCTTGGCCAGGAAACCGGCGTACTCGATGAAAAACTCCACAGCAACTCCTTAAATGCGATGCGCCACTGAACGCAGGCGCGTAACGGCTCCAGCATACCCATGCGCCTGCGTCGCGGCCAGTCATGAAACCTGTGGTTACCTTGAGGCGAGCGAGGCAGGACAAGGCTGCAACGGGCATTTCAAACAAGCGTATGTTTTTTCATTGACAGCTCACCGCCATCCCCATAACCTCGCCAAACCTTCAACGTACCGGGATGACGCGGACGTGGGCAGTATCTATCTGATTCGACATGGCCAGGCCTCCTTTGGTGCGGACGACTACGATGTCCTTTCACCCAATGGCGTGCGCCAGGCGCAAGTGCTCGGCGGCCACCTGGCGGAGCTCGGTGTCGTATTCGATCGCTGCCTCTCGGGTGACCTGCGTCGCCAACAGGATACCGCCATCGGCGCGCTGGGCCAGATGTCCGCCGCCGGGTTGCCGGTTCCCGGGCTGGAAATCGACGCCGCGTTCAACGAGTTCGATGCCGACGCGGTCATTCGCGCCCTGCTGCCGGACATGCTTGCCCAGGAGCCCGAGGCGCTGCATATCCTGCGCAACGCCGCGCAGAACCGCGCCGAGTTCCAGCGCATCTTCGCACTGATCGTCGAACGCTGGCTCAGCGGCCAGTATGATCCGCCGGGCCTGGAAAGCTGGCTGGGTTTCGTCGAGCGGGTCCAGGCGGGCCTGCACCGCATCCTGGAGCAAGCCGACAACACCCATAAAATCGCCGTGTTCACCTCCGGCGGCACCATCACCGCCCTGCTCCACCTGATCACCCAGATACCGGCCCGACAGGCCTTCGAACTGAACTGGCAAATCGTCAACACCTCGCTCAACCACCTGAAATTCAGGGGCCGCGAGGTGGCCCTGGCTTCCTTCAACAGCCATGCCCACCTGCAACTGCTGAAGACCCCGGACCTCATCACCTTCCGCTGAGTCCGGATTACTGTAGACCCTTGCTGTACCACCCAAATAAGGATCGAAACCATGACCTCCGTAGCCGACGCCGTACAAGCCATGAAAGCCAAGTTCAACCCAGCCGCCGCTGCCGGCCTGGACCTGGTATTCGGTTTCCGCATCGACGATACCAAGAATTTCTCGCTGGTCGTCAAGGACAGCACCTGCGAACTGCAGGAAGGTGAGAACCCGGACGCCCAGGTGACCCTGGTGATGGACGGCGAAACCCTGCAAGGCATCGTCGACGGCAGCACCGACGGCATGCAAGCGTTCATGGGCGGCAAGCTGCGCGCCGAAGGCGACATGATGCTGGCCATGAAACTGTCCGAGCTGTTCCCAAGCTGAGACTGCGCTCGCGTTCTTCGCGGGCCTTTTGATTGCAAACCAATCCCGCCCCCGTGGCGGGATTCGTGTTTTTGCCTCAAGTATCTTCGCTGGCTGCCCCGCCGCTATCGCGAGCAGGCTCGCTCCCACAAGGGATCTGCGGTTCGCAGGTATCGGCAAGGCGCGGCAGCTCTTACAATGCCCGCTTCCCCCGCATCGGCCTGAATATGGACATCGACCTCGCCCGCACCTTCCTGGAAATCGTCCGCCACGGCAGCCTCGCTGCTGCGGCCGAAAAGCTGCACGTGACCCAGACGGCGATCACCGCCCGGGTCCAGAAGCTCGAAAGCCAGCTCGGCTGCGCGCTGTTCGTACGCAACCGTGCCGGCGCGCGCTTGACCAGCGACGGCGAAGCATTTGTGGTCTACGCCAACCAGCTCGTGCAGACCTGGGAAGCGGCCCGTCGGGACCTGCCACTGCCCGAGGGCTATCGCAACGTCTTGCACCTGGGAGGCGAGGTCAGCCTGTGCAATCCGTTGATGCTCGCCTGGGCCGGCGAACTGCGCCAGAAGATTCCCGGCCATGCCCTGCGCATGGACATCCGCGACGGCGAGAAACTGCTGCAACAGCTGGAGCTGGGTCTGCTGGATGCGGCGGTGGTGTATCAGCCCGAATACTGGCCGCGCCTGCAGGTGGAACAGCTGCTGGAAGAAAAACTCATCCTGGTACGCTTGGCCGCCCGTCCCGAGCCCTACGTGTACATTGACTGGAGTGCTGACTTCCGGCGCCAACACGACACCGCGCTACCAGACAAGGCCAAGGCCGCCGTGACCTTCAACCTCGGCCCCCTGGCCCTGCAGTACATCCTGGAAAACGGCGGCAGCGGCTACTTCCGCACACGGGTCGTGCAGAGCTACCTGGACAGCGGCATCCTGGAACGGGTACCCAAGGCACCGGAATTCAACTACCCCACCTACCTGGTCTACTCCCGCGATCGGGATTCAGCGGCGTTGCAGCAGGCATTCGAGGTGTTGCGAGAGATCGTCAAGACTGGCAGCGACTGGTCGCAGCGCTGGGATCCATTGACCTGAGTTTGTGAGGGTGAGGGCCCCGCCCAAAAGGCCCTTCGCAACACAAAGGGCCTTCACAGGTTCGGTCCCGAGGCTAGCGCTGCATCTGAGCCACGATCTCGTCCTTGACCAGCAATCGCTTCTTCTTGAGCGTCTCCAAAGCATCGTCGGACAGCGCGCCGGAGGACGGTTTCTCGGCTTCGACCACCTCGGCATCAAGTTGGGAGTATTTTTGAATTAACGAGTCGAGCCTTGGATTCTCGCTGCGTTTTTGCTGGATGTGATCTTTTGTGCATTTAAGATCCTGGCACAAATCGTGGGACACCGGCATGGAACACCTCCTTCGATGGGTCGGTGGCAGACGCCCTTGCGGCGCCCGTCGATTATCAGGATGGCCTCCTCGACAGGGTTCTGTCGACCGCCAATCCGACCAGCGGTGACCGTTCGTCGTACCGGATCGCTTGGCGATCAAACCTTTGCCTGTACCCCACCCTCCATTGCTCAGAGACGACAAGAATCGCTCGTTCAACGTGTGTGGAGACTTACCTATGGACAGATTCACCTTGCGTCAACTCGGCCTGGCAGTTGCCCTGAGTACCAGCATGGGCATGGCATGGGCCGCGACTTCCAACGACTTTGTCGACAACGCGGCGGCCGGTGGCATTGCAGAAATCGAGACCAGCAAACTGGCCTTGGAAAAAAGCCAATCGGCGGACATCAAGGAATTCGCCAACAAGATGATCACCGACCACACCAAGGCCAACGAAGAGCTGAAAGCCCTGGCGCAAAAACATGACATCGAAGTACCCGACGACACCACGCTGATGAAAAAAGCCAAGGCGAAGATTCTCGACGTGCGCGATGAATCCTTTGATGCGGCCTACGCCAACAATCAGGTCAAGGCCCACGAAGAAACCATCGCCCTGTTCAAGAAAGAAGCCGAAACCGTTACCGACGACAAGAAGGCTGGCAATACCGAACTCAAGGCGTTCGCCCAGAAGATGCTGCCGGAGCTGCAACATCACCTGGAAGCCGCCAAGAAACTTCAGGCTGCGCATCCAAGCAAGTAGAGCGAGGCACTGCTCACTTAAGGAAAAACGGCGCCTCCCTTGGAAGGGAAGCGCCGTTTTTTCGAAGCCCTCCCTGTGGGAGCGAGCTTGCTCGCGATAGCGGTGGTCCAGTCACAGGGATATCGAATTTGCCACCGTCATCGCGAGCAAGCTCGCTCCCACAATGAATCGGTGTCGCACATCCGTCATGGGCTAGCCACCATCGGTGTCAATATCAGCGTCAGTATCCTCGCCAGATTTCGGCCGATCCGGTTCAGGCTTGAAGCCGGGGCTGAAGGTGTTGTCATTGTCCCTATGACGATTCTTCTGATCGACCTCCGTGGCGGCGCTCTGGGCCTGGTCCGTCCCGGCAGGGCGGACTGGTTGGGTGTTTGCTGGATCGTCGTTCATAGGCACCTCGTTCATGGCAGGGCCGGATGGATGACCGGTCTTGAACATTCGAAGGTGGCGCGACGGCTTCGGTTCCATTTGTTTACAGCGCGGCGATCAGCCGCCCAGCACACTCCTCACCATCCGGGTCAGCGCGTCCGGGCCGTAGGGCTTGCTCAATAAATGGGTATCGGGGCTCAGCTGATGGTTGCGGGAGATGATGTCCCGGGTGTGCCCCGAGGTGAACAGCACCGGGACCGGCGGGTTCTGCACCTTGGCCCAGGCGGCGAGGTCGGAACTCTTGATCAGGCCGGGCATGACGACGTCGGTGAAGATCAGGTCGACCGAGATGCCTTCCAGCAGCAGCTTCATCGCCTCATCGCCGTTGGCGGCCGTGAGGGTCCGATAGCCGGACTGTTCCAGCAGTTCCACCGACGCGCTGCGCACCTCGTCGTTGTCCTCCACCACCAGGATCGTCTCTTGCCGGCCGGACTGAAGCACGTCGTGTTGCTCGGTTTCGCCCGCTTCGGGCGCAAGGCTTCGAGGGAAATACATCCGTACTCGCGTGCCCTCGCCCAGGTCGCTGGAGATCTCGATATGGCCGCCACTCTGCTTGACGAACCCGAACACCATGCTCAATCCAAGCCCGGTGCCCTGGCCATCGGTCTTGGTGGTGAAAAACGGTTCGAACACCTGCTTCAGGATCTCGGGCGGCATGCCGGCACCGCGGTCGATCACCGACAACCGGACATAGTCGCCAGTCGAGATTTCCTTGCCGGCACAGAACGCTTCATCGAGCACGATGTTCTCGCCGATCAGGCCGATGGTGCCCTCGCCGCCCATGGCATCGCGCGCATTGATCGCCAGGTTCAACAGGGCGTTTTCCAATTGATTGCGATCGACGTGGATGCACCAGGGCTCCTGGGGCAGGCTCACTTCAATCTGGATGGTTTCACCCAAGGCCCGTTGCAGCAGCTCACCCATGCCCTCGTAGATGCGTCGTGGGTTGTAGACCGCCGGTGACAATGGCTGGCGCCGGGCAAAAGCCAGCAACTGCGATGACAACTTGGCCCCCCGCTCCACGGCTTCGATGGAAGCACTGACCCGCCGTTGCACGTTGACGTTGTCCCGCTCGTGGCGGGCCAGCAAGTGCAGGTTGCCGGCAATCACTTGCAGCAGGTTGTTGAAGTCATGGGCCACGCCACCAGTGAGACCGCCAATGGCCTCGAGCTTTTGCGACTGACGCAACTGCTCTTCTGCCGCCAGCCGCGCCTGCACCTCGTCGGCGACCCGCTGTTCCAGGTCGCGGGTGAATTTGAGCAGCGAAGCCTCGGCTGTCTTGCGTTCATTGATGTCAATCAGCACACCTGGAAAACGCAGGGGCTTGCCCGTGGCATCGAATTCGCAGCGACCGCTGGCCAGCACCCACAGGTAATCACCGCCTATGCGGCGCACCCGATATTCAGCGCTGTAGGGGATGCCCGTGCGCACGGTCAGTTCGACCCGCTGGTTGACCTCTTCGAGGTCATCCGCGTGGATGCGCTGGCGGGCGATTTCGATGGGCAGTGCGTCCAGCGAACAGTCTGGCGGGTAGTTGAAGGTACGGGCGAAACGCTCATCGCCCGACAGCGTGTCGGCTTGGATGTCCCAGACGAACGATCCCAGCAATGGTCCGGCCGAGAGGGCCAACTGGATGCGTTCATTGACGGCTCGGTAACTGCGTTCGGCCTCTTGCCGGGCGCGCTCGGTCAACACGAGCTCGGTGGTTTCCACCACAATCGCCAGCACGCCCGCCGGGGCCTGGTCGTCGTCGGGCACCGGGCTGTAATAGAGGTCCATCCACACATCTTCAGGCTTGCCGTCGCGCAGCAGGACCAGCTCTTTGCTGCGGTAGGACAAGGTGCCGCCGGCCAGGCAGACGTCCAGCACATGCCGATTGAATTCGGCGACCTCCGGCCAACCCAACTCCACCGCGCACCCCAGCAGGTAAGGATGGCGGCCACCGGCGAACTCGGCATAGGCATCGTTGTAGATCATGAAGCCCTGGCGGCCCCACAACATCACCATCGGCAGGGGCGAAGCCAGCAACAACTGGACGGCGCTGCGCAGGCTGGCGGACCAGTGCTCGATGGCGCCCAACTCGGTCCGGCTCCAATCGAACGCCCGGATACGCCCGGCCATTTCACCGCCCCATCCAGGGCACCCGTGATTTTGGGATAGAAACTGCATGGTCGATTCTGAACCTCAAAATGCCTGCAGGGAGTCGGCATACACAAATCCCTTGCGATCAGAGCTTCGAGCGCCGGGTTGGCGTTTGGTTTCATGGTGAGGGAGCTGTTTGCGGATTCAGCGGAAATCACGGCTCTGCACCTGGATACCCGCCAGCAACTCGGTCAGGTCGCTCAGGCGCCCGGCGATCAAGTGGCGGACCTCGCCGACGCTTTCCCAGCGCCCGTCGACCTTGAGCAATTGCGAGCCCACCAGGGTCTTGCGCTGGCGCTCGGCCAGGTCGCGCCAGACCACCACGTTGAGATTGCCGAATTCATCTTCCAGGGTGACAAAGGTCACGCCGCTGGCCGTGCCCGGGCGTTGGCGGCCGGTGACCAGCCCGGCGACGCTGACGTTGCGGCCATGCTCCACCTCTTGCAACTCCCGTGAGCTGCGGCAGCGCCGGGCGCGCAGTTCGGGACGCAGCAGGGCCAGCGGATGAGGGCCCAGTGTCGTGCCGAGCGTGGTGTAATCGGCAAACAGGTTTTCCCCCAGCGTAGGTTTTGGCAAGGCCACGGGCGGTTCTTCCTGGCATGGCAAACCGGCGAACAAACCCAGTTGCTTCTGCACCCCGGCCACTTCCCAGCGGGCACGATGGCGATCACCGGCCAAGCCCTGCAAGGCACCGGCATCGGCCAGTTGCGCCTGGGCCCGAGCATCGAGCTGCGCGCGCTCGCCCAAGTCGGCCACGTCGCTGAAGGGCCGATGCCGGCGGGCCGCTTCGATACGGCGGGCATCCTCTTCGCGAAAGCCCTTGACCATGCGCAGCCCCATGCGGATCGCCGGTTGCCGACCGTCCATGGGCTCGAGGCTGCAATCCCAATCGCTGGCGCGCACGTCCACCGGACGGATGGACAGTTGATGCCGGCGGGCATCCTGGAGGATCTGGTCCGGGCTGTAGAACCCCATGGGCCAACTGTTGATCAGGGCACAGGCGAACGCCGCCGGTTCGTGGCATTTGAGCCAACTGCTGGCGTAGGTCAGCAAGGCGAAACTGGCGGCGTGGGATTCCGGGAAACCGTAATTGCCGAAGCCTTTGATCTGTTCGAAGATTTGCGCGGCAAACTCAGCGGTGTAGCCGTTTTTCTTCATCCCCTGCGCCAGGCGTTCCCGATGGGGCTCCAACCCACCGTGACGTTTCCAGGCAGCCATGGAGCGACGCAATTGGTCTGCTTCACCCGGGGTGTAATCGGCCGCGACGATGGCGATCTGCATGACCTGTTCCTGGAACAAGGGAACACCCAGGGTGCGGTTGAGCACTTCTTCCAGCGCTTCAGAGGGATAAGTCACTGCCTCTTCTTTGTTTCTGCGGCGCAGGTACGGATGCACCATCCCACCCTGGATCGGCCCGGGCCGCACGATCGCCACTTCGATGACCAAATCGTAGAACGTCTTGGGTCTCAGCCGAGGCAACATCGACATCTGCGCCCGGGACTCGATCTGGAACACACCGATGGTGTCGGCGCGGCTGATCATTTCATAGGTCGCCCGATCATCCTGGGGCAGCGACGCCAGGGTGTAGCGCTGGCCCCGGTAATGCTCGATCAAATCGAAACAGCGACGAATCGCACTGAGCATGCCCAGGGCCAGGATGTCCACCTTGAGCAACCCGACCGCGTCCAGGTCGTCCTTGTCCCACTGGATGATGGTGCGTTCGGCCATGGCGGCGTTTTCCACCGGCACCAGGGTGTCCAGGGGTTGCTCGGAAATCACGAAGCCACCCGGGTGCTGGGACAAATGCCGGGGAAAACCGATCAATTGCCGGGTCAGGCTCAGGACCCGGCGCAACACCGGGCTGTCCGGGTCGAAGCCGCCTTCACGCAAGCGCTCCACTGGCGGCGCCTCGTCGCTCCAGCGGCCACAGCAATCGGCCAGGGCGTTGATCTGGTCCGGCGGCAGGCCCAGGGCCTTGGCCACATCGCGCACCGCCCCGGCGCCGTGGTAACTGCTGACCACCGCCGTCAATGCCGCACGATGACGGCCATAGCGCTGGAACACGTACTGCAACACTTCCTCGCGACGCTCATGTTCAAAGTCGACGTCGATGTCCGGCGGCTCGTTGCGCTCCCGGGACAGGAAGCGTTCGAACAACAGGCTGGTAAGGCTGGGGTCGATTTCGGTGATGCCCAAGGCGTAGCACACCGCCGAGTTGGCCGCCGAACCGCGCCCCTGGCAAAGGATATGGCGGCTGCGGGCGAAGCTGACGATGTCCTGTACGGTGAGGAAATAACTGTCATAGCCCAACTCGGCGATCAGGCTCAGCTCCTTGTCGATCTGTGCCCGCACTTTGTCTGTCACGCCGTCCTTCCACCGCTCGCGCATGCCACGCTCGGTCAGTTCCCGCAGCCAGGACGCCGGGGCATGCCCCTCGGGCACCAGCTCGCGGGGGTATTGGTAACGCAGTTGGCCAAGATCGAAGGTGCAGCGCCGGGCGATGTTCAGGGTTTCATCGAGCAAGGCCTGCGGGTAGAGATCGGCCAGATCCTTGCGGCTGCGCAAGTGGCGCTCGCCGTTGGGGTGCAGGCGCTGGCCAGCCTCGGCCACCGTGACGTGGTGACGGATGGCGGTCATGGTGTCCTGCAAGGCACGACGACCGCGCGCGTGCATGTGCACATCGCCACTGGCCACAACTGGAAGATCCAGGCGC
Organism: Pseudomonas sp. Lb2C2; assembly: GCF_052112205.1. Lineage (NCBI taxonomy): Bacteria > Pseudomonadati > Pseudomonadota > Gammaproteobacteria > Pseudomonadales > Pseudomonadaceae > Pseudomonas > Pseudomonas sp. Lb2C2. The sequence goes on from NZ_JAUTYW010000007.1 coordinate 95,870, forward strand.
TCGGCCAGCGCCAACGAGTCTGCCAACCGGCGGCGGTCGTCCTGTGCGCAATGCAACTGGACCGTCAGCCACAGGCGCCCGGCAAAGATCGACTGGAGCCAACGGCCATGTTCCTCGGCGTCTTTGCCCTCGGCTATCCACAACGCCAGCAGCCCCGGCAAGGGCTGGTCGAAGTCCTCTCGCACGATGCGATAGTGGCCCTTCTCGCTGCGACGCCGGGCGCGGGTGATCAGCCGGCACAAGGCTTGATAGCCTTCCAGGTCTTCCACCAGCAACACCAGTTTCGGGCCGTTCTCGACCTGGATTTCGCTGCCGACGATCAGTTGCAGCTCCAGTTCCTTGGCCGCCTGCCAGGCCCGGACGATTCCGGCCAAGGTGCATTCGTCGGTGATCGCCAGGGCCTGGTAGCCCTCTTGCCTGGCCCGACGACACAACTCCAGGGCACTGGAGGCGCCACGTTGGAAACTGAAGTTCGACAGGCAATGCAGCTCGGCATATTCAACGCTCATGCGAACCAGCCTTGCAGCCACAGCGGCCCACCCTCGCCCACCGGTCGATAGGCCCAGCCGCGTTGCCCGCTGTGGGTTTCGATCAGGTAGTAGTCGCGGCGTACGTCGGCACCGTCCCACCAGCCGGTCTCGATGCGCTCCGGGCCCATGAGGACTCGCGCCTGGCTGTCCTGCAGCACCTGGGCCTCATTCAGCAGCCAGCCGGGACGCTGCACGCCAGCGCGCACCGGACAGGCCTGGGGCCGGGGTTGGGGCGTCATTTGCCAGGCGCATTCAGGTCGATGGTCATCGCGAAACCCCAGGCCCTGCACCGCGTCATCCCCCAGCCGCGCCCGCAGCCGTTCGCGCAGTTGCTCCCAAGGCAAGGACTGTTGCGGGCGCTCGTCGAACAGCTCCAGGCGCTGGGGCACGAAACTCGGCAGGTCCTCGGCACACAAGCGAAAACCCCGCACCGGGGCCGCGACCTGCACCTGTTCCAAGCGACCGCGGGCCAGTTCGAAGAGCATCGCTGGATCCCGTTCGGCGCTGAGCAAGCCGACCTTGATCAGTGTGTCCGGCAAAGCGGCATGCTCCAGGTGCAGGTCGAAGCGCTGCACGCCGCTGTCGCGACCGCACAGGAAGGCCGACAAGTCACCGGTCAAGCGCCGCAACGGGAACAACAGCGCCTGATGGGATTGCACGTCATAGTTGAGTTCGATGCGCACATCGAAACGGTCTGGTGGCAGGTAGAACGACAGCGCCAGGGTACGGCTGCCCGTCAGAGCGTCGAGGTGCTTGAGCACCTGGGCCTCGAAGCGCCGTGCCAGGGTCTGCCGGGGCAAGGCCTGGACCTGGCTCAGGCGGCGCAGGCCCATGCGCGACAGTGCCGTGGCGACCTCGGGTTCCAGGCCGATCCGCTCCACGGGCATGTCTCCCAGGCATTGTTGCAAGGTCTCGGCGTCGGGCACCACCAGGGCGTCGTAGGCATTGGCCAACACCCGCGCCGCCACCGGATTGGGGGCGGCGACGATGCGATGACGAAAGCCCAGTTCGGTCAGTTCGGTCCGCAAGCGCGCCTCGAACACCGGCCAGGGGCCAAACAGTCCCAGGCTCGACTCGATCTCGAACAGCAGCGTACGCGGGTAATGCACGCTGACCTGGGAGCTGAAACGGTAGGCCCAGGCTGCCAGGAACTGTTGCCAATATTCGATCTGCGCCGCGTCATATTCGGCGGTGGCAAAACCTTTGCTCAAGGCCTGGGCGGCGGTCATGGTCTGACCGGGACGCAAGCCCAAAGCCCGTGCTGGCGCATTCACCGCTTGCAGCACCCGACGTTGGGCCGGGCCGGTCAGCAAGGCCAGGGGCTGGTCAGGATCAGGGCGCTGACGCAGCGCGGCGTCCAGCGCCAATTGCGGGAAGAGAATACAGACCCAGCGCATCGCAACCTCAATGCCCGGTTTGTGGGGCGAGCGTGGCAAAGGCAATCGGCGCCGAACGAGCCAACCCGCCGCGGCACTTGAGCACGCGCAATTGCGCAGGCCGGGTATCGATGGCGATGCGCAGCGCCGCCGGCGACGGGTTGATGGCCTCCTGGATCGAGCGCCAGGCGAACGCCAGGGTCTGACCGGTTTCCGCCGCCACTTGCAAGCGGCGCAAGGCCCGGTCATCCGCCTGGCGGGGCCAGCACAGGACCGCACCACAACTGCCCGAACGCAGGCATTGTTCGGTGGCCCACAGGGCATCGCGCTCATCGGCGCGGATCACCGACAACTGGCGCAGGTCGACGCCAGCGTTCTGCCAGGCCTGGGGATAGGGCACGAACGGCGGCGCCACCAGCACGATCCGCTCTCCCGCCGCCGACAGCCGCGCCAGGGTCGGCCACACCAGTTGCAACTCACCCACGCCCGGCGCGGCGATGAGCAGTTCCGTCAACGCCGCTTCCGGCCAACCTCCACTGGGCAACGCTGCATCCAGTGCCCCATGGCCGGTGGGTTGCGGGCTGGCGGCCGGCGGCGCAGGCCGACCCTTCCAGACCTGGCCGCCGTTGAACAGCGTGTCCAGCGCAACGACAGCGCCCATCAGCCTTGCCTCACCAAGCCACAGAACACCCCTTCTATCGCCAGGTCCTGGTCGGCCTCGACGATGATCGGCTGGTAGGCCGGGTTGCGCGGCAGCAAGCGCACCCGCTCGCCGATGCGCTCGAAGCGCTTGATGGTGACTTCACCGTCCAGGCGCGCCACGACGATCTGGCCGTTGGAGGCCTGGGGTGTGCGCTGCACGCCCACCAGATCACCGTCGAGAATGCCGTCCTCGATCATCGAGTCACCCTGGACTCGCAGCAGGTAATCCGGCGCCTTGGAGAATATCGCCGGGTCCAGCATCAGGCGGCTGTGGACCTCGGCGTCGGCGCCAATCGGCCGCCCGGCAGCCACTCGCCCCAGCACCGGCACGTCCAGCAGCTCGGGCCGTGGTGGCTGGTTCAGCAAGCGGATACCCCGGGCCTGGTGCGGATTGACCTCGATAAAGCCGGCTTCGGTCAGCGCCAGCACATGCTTGCGCGCCACACTGCGGGAGGCAAAACCGAACGCCTCGCTGATTTCAGCGAGGCTGGGAGGCTGGCCCTGATCGGCGATGCGTTCGCGGATGAAAGTCAGGATGGCGGTACGGCGGGGTGTGAGAGTCGTCATGGAGTACATTTGTACTCTTCCGGAGTTTTTCTGACAAGCGCCGCCAGTCAGTTCACAGCGGGAGCAATCTCTGGCCACAGGTATCAGCACTTTTCCTCAAGTGAACAGCATTACCTTGTGGGAGCGAGCCTGCTCGCGAAAGCATCAGCACACTCGACATCCATGCAAGCTGATCCACCGCCATCGCGAGCAAGCTTTGCTCCCACAGTTGGATCGAGGTACGTCTGCAGAACCAGGCCGGCTGTCAGGTCGCTTCCCACACGGCTTGAGAAATACTGTTTGGACATATCCTTAGAGCCGGGCGTCGGCGCTCTCATTGCGAAACGCACTCGGGCTCATGCCGGTCCAGCGCCGAAACGCCCGGCGGAAACTGCGCACATCGCTGTAGCCGACTTCTTCGGTGATGCGCTCGATGGACAGTTCGGGGTTGGCCAACAGGTTCAGGGTCCGGCCGCGGCGTACTTGTTCGAGCAAGGCTTCGAAGGTCAGGCTGTGTTCGGTCAGGCGCCGACGCAGGGTGCGGCTGCTCATGTTGAGGTCGCTGGCGATTTTCTCGATGTGGCTGCCACGGGTCAGGTCCCGGGCAATCGCCCGTTCCACGGTCTGGATCAGATCGATTTTCTGGTGCACCTCGATGGCCTCCTGCTCCAGCAAGACCAATGCCTGGCGCAGGGCCAACGGGTGGTGATTGGGCAAACGCATATCCAGCCAGCGCACGTCGATAAGCATGCGATTGTGTCGGCAACCGAAGTGCACATCCGGTCCAAAAATCCGCTGATATTCCTGGGCATAGGACGGCGCGGCGTGCATGAACTCCACGGCCTGGGGCTTGAAGTCGGGCCCCGCCAGCGCCCGGCCATAGACCATCAGGCTGGCGAAGAACTCTTCCACGGCAAACACCTGGATCTCGGCGAAAGGCAGCCGACAGGTCGCCTCGACCATGATTCGGTCTGTGGCTTCTTCGACGCTGGCCACGGCGATGCCGCCGCTGGTGTGCTGGTAACGGACGCCCAGGGCGAAGGCATCGCGCAGGGTTTCGCACAGCGATAAGACGTGGCCCAACAGGCCGAGGGTGCCAAGCACGTTGCGGTCGCCCACCCACAATCCCAGCCCCTGGTCGGGCAACAGCTTGAGCGCCCGTTGAATCATGACTACGGCCTGGCGGTAGGAAATGCGCTGGGCGGGATCTTGCAGATCATCGAGGCCGAACCCTAGGCCGCGACACAGGCTGGCGGCATCGAAGCCTTTGTCCAGCACCACCTCGGCCAGGGTCTGCAGCAGGAATGGCGATACCAGCGCCAATTCATAGGTGGGGTCGATGACTTTCATCTGCATGGGGCGGGTTCCGGAGCACGTTAGGTGGCGTTTTTGTAACCGGTTATTTCACAAAGTTAGCATGCCCCGACGGATCGAGGAGGACAAAAATCTGGCCGCCCAAGTCCCCTGTATGGCCGCCAATACCCTGCCCTGTTGGCGGCGAACGGCTTATTTGTATGGCTCGGACTTTCGGTGCATCGCCAACAATAATAATGAGCCCCCACATGAACCCGATCCGCACGACACTCGCCTTGCAATTGACCCTCGGCCTGGCCTGCAGCTATGCCCTGCCCGCCTTGGCGACCGAATCGGGGGTCGACAATATCGGCCCCGGCACCGACGGCTTTTTTGTGTTGCCGCTGGAGGTCGACAGCCTTCCCGACCACATGGTCGCGTTCAACCTCTACTACAACCATTACAAGGCCCGGAAATTCAATATCAGTTCGTTGGGCGGAGAACTGCCGGACGTCGAAATCGAATCCACGGCAGTGGTCCCGCGTATCGATTACCTGAGCCCGTTGCGGGTGGCCGGTGGACGTGCAGGAATCTACATCGCCCAACCCTGGATCAAGCAGGAAGTCTCGGTGTTCGGTTTGCATGACACCCGCGAGGGCATGGGCGACACCACGATTTCCCCCATCGTGCTCTGGGACATGGGCAAGAACCTGACCCTGGCCGCGGCGGTGGAAATCACCGTGCCGACCGGCGAATACAGCACCGATCGACTGGCCAACACCAGCAACAATTTCTACACCTACAAGCCGCTGTTTTCCTTCACCTGGCTGCCCACGGAAGACACCGAGCTGTCGTTGAAAACCACCTACAGCTTCAACCGCAAGAACAAGGACACCGACTACCGTTCGGGGCAGATTTTCCACTTCGATTATTCCGCCAGCTACCGCCTCACCGACAACCTGAGGCTGGGGCTCAACGGCTACTACCTCAAGCAGACCACCGACGACAAACAGTACGGCCGCACCGTGCAATTCGCCGGGCAGGACGTGGACGATGGTGTACGCGGCCAGGTCTTCGCCATCGGCCCGGCGCTGCACCTGACCTTCCTCAAGTACGCCAGCGCCGAGATCCGCTGGGCCAAGGAATTTGCCGTGGAGAACCGCACCGAAGGCGAAATGCTCTGGGCCAAGATCAGTATTCCGTTTGCGTTTTGAACGGAGGCAGCCATACCGCTTGTTTTTGTCATAAGACCGAGTCGCCTGCTTCGCGAGCAGGCTCGCTCCCACAGGTTCTTTCTTCAGCTCAAACCCAGAATCGATGAAAGATGCCCATTGAGGAACTTGCCGCCGGGGTCCAGCGCCTGGCGCACCTCGGTGAATTCCGTCCAGCGCGGGTACAGCGCCTGAAGCGCCTTGGCGTTCAGGGAATGCAATTTCCCCCAATGCGGACGGCCCTGGTATTTCCAGAAGATCGGCTCGATGGCGGTAAAGAAATTGTGATGGTCCATCTGGTAATGCTGGTGCACGGAGATCGAGCAACTGTCCCGGCCTTCGAACATGCTCAAGGCAATGTCGTCGGCCTTCACGTAGCGGTATTCGATGGGAAACCAGGTGCGCAGGTCCTTGTCGCGGATCAGCGCCAGGATCTCCCGCAGGCATGCCGGGCCGTGTTCGGCCGGTATCGAGTACTCCATCTCGTTGAAGCGCACGGTGCGGGCGTTGGCGTAGATGTCATGGGAATCGCCGACCCGGTCATCGAAATCGGCCACCAGCCGCAGGCTGTTGAGCAGCGCGCGCCGGGTGGCTGGAAAGTCGCTGCCGTACTTGTCGAGGTTTTCGATCAGGGAGACGAATTCGTTGCCGCCCTCCTCCTCGGGGCTGATCGGCGGCGTGGCGGGATCGGTGGTTTCGTTCAGGGCGATCGACAACGCATAGTCGGAATGAGTGACGACCTGCATTTCCCAGTGCTGGTTGTCCCGGATGTTGGCTTCCACGTCCTCGAGCAACTCTTCGGTTTTCGCCACCCACTGGTGTTCGCGCAAACGATAAGCGGCGCGATTCTGCAAGCGCACGCGGGTCACCAGCCCCAACGCGCCAAGGGACACCCGGCCGGCCTGGAACACTTCGGAATGACGCTGGGCATCGCAATCGAGGACCTCACCGCTGGCCGTCACCAGTTGCAGGCCGACCACTTGGGACGCGTACGAGCCGAAGGCCTTGCCAGTGCCGTGGGTCGAGGTGGCGATGGCACCGGCCAGGGTCTGGTAATCCACGTCGGCCATGTTCGGCAGTGCCTGGCCGATGGCCTTGAGCGCCGGGCCCATGCGGGACATGGGCGTGCCGCCGCCGAACTCGGCTTGCAGGCTGGCTGCATCATGAGCCAACAGGCCACTGAAAAAACTCAGCGACAACAAGGTGCCGTCAGTGGGCACCAGGGCACTGAAGGAATGCCCGGAACCCACCGGACGAATTCGCCCTTCGGCGCGCCTCACCACGTTCACCAGTTCATCGAGGTCCTTGGGAGCCAGGCGCGCCGCCGGCAGGCAACTCTGCGCACCGGACCAATTGCGCCACGGGATGAGCCGCGGCGCGCGCATCAACTCGGCCAGGGCGCCCTGGCTGCCCAGGGCCGTAAAGGCGGCGACCACGCCAGCCTGTTGCAACAACCGGCGCCGTGAGTAGTCCATCGTCATGCCGTAGTACCCGTAGTTATTATTGGAAGTGTTGACCGGACATGAAGGCGATCAAGGCCAGGAACTGCTCTTCGGAACAGTGCATGCACAGGCCCATCGGCGGCATGCCGTTGTAGCCGTTGATCGCATGGTCCAGCAGGGTCTCGGCGCCCTGGGCCACCCGTGGGGCCCAGGCGTTCGTATCACCGGTCAGCGGCGCCCCGGCACCGGGGTTGGCGTGGCAGAGCTTGCAACTGCTGTCGTAGACCTGGGCCAGCGCCGCATCGCTGGGCATGGCCGCGAACACCGTGGGCGCGGGCGGCTTGGCCTCTTCGCCGCACCCTGTGAGCAGGGTGCCGAGCAGCACGATGAAGGCTGAGTGAAACACGGTTGAAGGCGTGGTAGCCGGCATAGAGGCCCTCTTGGCGACGCTTTTATTGTGGGTCAACACTAAGGCACGCCACTGCGTCGGCTTGAGGTCATTGGGGGCCATAAAAGGGGGCTTGGGCGGCCAGTTGCGAGAGCATCAATGACCTTTGTGGCGAGGGGATTCATTTGTGGGAGCAAGGCTTGCCCGCGAAGCAGCCGACTCGGTTTCAGATAGATCGAGTGTTCTTCATCGCGGGCAAGCCTTGCTCCCACACAGCCCACACAGCCTTGCTCCCACAGATCTCCCCCACAGAGCGGCTCGCCACAGGGGCATCGCGTGCTCAGGGGAGTAATAACCCCTGCTCGCGCTCGCACAACTGCACTACGTAATCCCACAACACCCGCAAGCGTACGGATTTGTGCAGTTCGCGGCGGGTACTGATCCAGTAGCTGCGGCGGATGGTTTCGTCCGGCAGCAACCGCACCAATGTCGGGTCGCCGCTGGCCATGTAGCACGGCAGCACAGCGATCCCCAGGCCCGAGCGCGCGGCCTGTTGCTGGGCGATGACGCTGGTGCTGTGGAACACCACCCGAGGGTTGCGGCAAAAGCTGTTGAGGAACATCAGTTCCTGGCTGAACAGCAGGTCGTCGACATACCCGATCCAGGCATGGCGGGCCAGGTCCTCGCGGCTGCGCAATGCTGGCGAGCGGTCCAGATAGGCCTGGCTGGCGTACAGCGCCAGGCTGTAGTCGGTGAGTTTGCGGGTGACCAGCAGGTCGGCCGCCGGGCGCTCGAGGTGGATGCTGATTTCCGCCTCACGGTTGAGGATGCTGACAAAGCGCGGCACCGCCACCAGTTCCACTTCCAACCCCGGATAGCGCTGGAACAGCCCGTCCATGCGACTGGCGAGGAACATGATGCCCAGCCCTTCGGTCACCCCCAGGCGGATCTTGCCCAGGGGCGCACTGGACTGGGTGATGTCCTCCTGGGCCAGCAACGCCACGTTCTCCATGGCTTCGGCGTGCTTGAGCAGCGTCTCGCCGGCCGGGGTCAGTTCATAACCCTGGGCATGCTGGACAAACAGCGCGGTGCCGAGGCTTTTCTCGATGGCCTCGATGTGCCGGGCCACCGTGGCGTGGGTGGTGTTCAGGCGCCGTGCAGCCGTCAACAAACGCCCGCTGCGTTGCAGTTCCAGGAAATAGCGCAGGTCATTCCAGTCGAACATGAGGCGATCCTTGAACGCGTCTGAAGGCGGAGCTGTTTATAAACGCACAGCGGCTGCGCAAAAACTAACATTCTTTTGACGAAAACTAACAACTAGGATGGACCCTACAAAAACAAGAATGAGGTCGCGAATGCAACCTGTCGTCGATGAATTCGATTACGTGATCGTGGGCGCCGGCCCTGCCGGATGCCTGCTGGCCAATCGGCTTTCGGCCAACCCGCAACACCGGGTGCTGCTGCTCGAAGCCGGCGGGCGCGACAACTATCCGTGGATTCACATCCCGGTCGGCTACCTGTTCTGCATCGGCAACCCACGCACCGACTGGTGCTTCAAGACCGAAGCACAACCAGGCCTGCAAGGTCGCGCCTTGAGCTACCCCCGCGGCAAGGTCCTGGGCGGCTGCTCCTCCATCAACGGCATGATCTACATGCGCGGCCAGGCGACGGACTACGACGGCTGGGCCGCCGAGGGCAATGCTGGCTGGGCCTGGGAAGACGTGCTGCCGCTGTTCCGCCAGAGTGAAAACCACTTTGCCGGCGCGTCCGAATTCCACGGCGCCGACGGCGAATGGCGGGTCGAACGCCAGCGCCTGTCATGGCCGATTCTCGATGCCTTCCGCAGCGCCGCCGAACAAAGCGGCATCCCCAACGTCGACGACTTCAACAGCGGCGACAACGAAGGCTGCGGCTACTTCCAGGTCAACCAGAAAGCCGGGGTACGCTGGAATGCGGCCAAGGCGTTTCTCAAGCCGATTCGCCACCGCGCCAACCTCACGGTATTGACCGACGTCGAGGTCGACCGCGTGTTGCTGCGTGACGACCACGCCCACGCCGTCAGCGCGCGCTGGCAAGGCAAGGGCATGACCTTCAAGGCCCGCAAGGAAATTGTCCTGTGCGCCGGAGCCGTTGGCTCGCCGGGCATCCTGCAACGCTCCGGGATCGGCCCGCGCAGCCTGCTGCAACGCCTGGGCATCGGCGTGACCCATGAATTGCCCGGTGTCGGCGGCAACTTGCAGGACCACCTGCAACTGCGGCTGATCTACCAGTTGGAAAACGCCCGCACCCTGAACCAGATCGCCGGCACCCTGTGGGGCAAGATGGGCATGGGCCTGCGCTACCTGTACGACCGCAGCGGCCCGCTGTCCATGGCCCCCAGCCAACTCGGCGCATTCGCCCGCTCGGGTCCGGAGCAGGCCTCGGCCAACCTCGAATACCACGTACAACCGTTGTCCCTGGAACGCTTCGGCGAACCGCTGCACAGTTTCCCGGCGTTCACCGCATCGGTCTGCGACCTGCGCCCGCAAAGCCGTGGCCGGGTGGACATTCGTTCGGCCGACCCGCACGAAGCGCCACTGATCCAACCCAATTACCTGAGCCACCCCGAAGACTTGCGGGTCGCCGCCGACGCCATCCGCCTGACCCGACGCATCGTCGCGGCCCCGGCCCTGAGCGCGTTCAAACCGGTGGAATACCTGCCGGGCCCCAGCCTGCAAACCGAAGATGAGTTGCACCAGGCCGCCGCCCGGATTGGCACGACGATTTTCCACCCGGTCGGCACGTGCCGCATGGGCCAGGATCGCGACGCGGTGGTGGATGCGCAACTGCGTGTCCACGGCATCAAGGGCCTGCGCATCGCCGACGCCTCGATCATGCCGCGCATCACCTCGGGCAACACCTGCTCGCCGACCCTGATGATTGCCGAGAAGGCGGCGCAGATGATGCTTGAGGCAGATACCAGAATCACCACGTCCCAAAAGGAGCCGGCCACGGTCTGAAAAACAACAAAAGTCCCCCTGTGGGAGCGAGCTTGCTCGCGATAGCGGTCTGTCTGCCACGCATAGGTTGAATGTGCCGCCGCTATCGCGAGCAAGCTCGCTCCTACAAGGGGATGAGTCGATTCAAGGAAAGTGTGTCAAGTCAGGAGACGCCACCCCGGCGTCGCAGTGGAACAACAAAAACAATCACTGTGAGGGATACCGCTATGTCCGAGCATGTTCAGCCCCTGGAAGCCACGCGCAGCGTCGGCACCAGCCAGGAAACCCAGAAAGTCATCTTCGCCTCGTCCCTGGGGACGGTGTTCGAGTGGTACGACTTTTTTCTCTATGGCGCCCTGGCGGCGGTGATCAGCAAGCAGTTCTTTGCCGGGGTCAACGACACCACCGCGTTCATTTTCGCCCTGATGGCATTCGCCGCCGGTTTCATCGTGCGGCCGTTCGGGGCTCTGGTGTTCGGTCGGTTGGGGGATATGATCGGGCGCAAATACACGTTCCTGGCCACCATCGTATTGATGGGCCTGGCGACGTTCTGCGTCGGCCTGCTGCCCAACTACGCCAGCATCGGCATCGCCGCGCCGATCATCCTGGTGGTGTTGCGCATGCTCCAGGGCCTGGCCCTGGGCGGTGAGTACGGTGGCGCAGCAACGTACGTTGCCGAGCATGCGCCAATGGGCAAGCGCGGTTTTCATACCAGCTGGATTCAGTCCACGGCCACCCTCGGGCTGTTGCTCTCGCTGCTGGTGGTGCTGGGCTGTCGCTACTTCACCGGCGATCAGTTCGAAGTCTGGGGCTGGCGCATTCCGTTCCTGCTGTCGATCCTGCTGCTGGGCATCTCCACCTGGATTCGCCTGAGCCTGCATGAGTCGCCGGCCTTCCTGAAAATGAAAGAAGAAGGCAAGTGCTGCAAGGCGCCGATCCGCGAATCCTTCGGCAAATGGGAAAACCTCAAGGTGGTGCTGATCGCCCTGTTCAGCATCAACGCCGGGCAAGCGGTGACCTTCTATGCCGCGCAGTTCTACGTGCTGTTTTTCCTCACCCAGTTCCTGAAGATGGACCCGGCCCTGGCCAACAGCCTGCTGATCGTCAGCGTGGTGATCGGCGCACCGTTCTTCATCTTTTTCGGCTGGCTGTCGGACAAGGTCGGGCGCAAACCGGTGCTGATGATCGGCCTGCTGCTGGCCACCGCGCTGTACTTCCCGATCTTCAAGACCCTGGCCCATTACGCCAACCCGGCCATCGACCAGGCGAGCCGCCAGGCACCGATCACCGTGATCGCCGATCCGGCCACCTGCACCTTCCAGTTCGACCCGGTGGGCAAGGCGCGTTTCGACAGCCCTTGCGACAAGGTCAAGACCTTCCTGGTCAAGCAAGGCCTGCCCTACAGCAGCGTTGCGGCCCCGGCAGGCAGTTCCGTACAGGTCAGCGTCGGTGACGTGACACTCGAAGGTTACGACGAAGCGGCCCTGCGCGGTGCGGTGACCCTGGCGGGCTACCCGCAACAGGCCGACGCCCAGCAGATCAACCGGCCGATGATCGTGGCCTTGATCGTGGCGCTGATCATCATCTCGGCGATGTGCTACGGACCGCTGGCGGCGTTGATGGTCGAACTGTTCCCAACCCGCATTCGCTACACCTCCATGTCCCTGCCCTATCACATCGGCAACGGTTGGTTCGGCGGCTTCCTGCCCACCGTGTCGTTCGCCCTGGTGGTCTACACCGGGGATATTTTCTATGGGCTGTGGTACCCGGTGGTGATCACCGGGGTGAGCCTGGTGGTGGGCATGATCTGCCTGCGGGAAACCCGGAACGTGGACCTGGATAAAAACTGAGGACGAAACCGTGGCGAGGGCAATGGCGCCCTCGCCAGCGGCTCAGAAGCGTGCCTTCATGGTCATGGTGAAGTTGCGCGGCTCACCGTAATAGTTACCGAAACTCTCGGTACCGATGGTGGTGTAGTAGCGCTTGTCGAACAGGTTGTTGCCATTGAGGGCCACCGACCAGGTGTCATCGATGCGGTAGCCGACGCGGCCATTCCACACGGCATAACCGGCCTGAGTGATCTTCTCGCCCGTCGCCGGCGATACGCGGAAGTTGTCGCTTTGGGCATTGACCCCGGCGCCGACACTGAACCGTTCCAACGCCCCACCGAGGGCATAATCACCCCACAGGCGCAGCACATGGCGCGGCACGTAGCTGTTGAACGAACCGCCGTTGAGGCTCGTGTCTATGTCGTCGAGGGTCTTGGTCTGGGTGTAGGTGTAGCCGGCAAGCAGTTGCAGGCGCTCGATGACTTCACCGCTGATCTCGGCTTCGAAGCCCTGGGCGCGAACCTTGCCGGCGTTCTCATAGCAAAAACCGTCCGAGGATGCACAACTGGAGAAGTAGTCAGTCTGAGCCTGGTCTTTCTGCACCGTGCGGAACAGATTGAAGGCGCTGTTCAGGCGGCCCTCGAACCATTCCCCCTTGATCCCCAGCTCATAACTCTCGCCCACCAGGGGCTTGAGCGCCGAGCCGCTTTCGGAGCGATAGTTGCCCTGGGGCGTGAAGATATCCGAATAACTGGCATAAGCCGTCAGGTGCTCATTGAGATCCAGCAGCACGGCGGCAAACGGCGTGACCTGGCCGGTCTCCGTGCTCTTGGCATGCTCCGAACCACCCGTGAGGAACACCGAGTCGGTCTTGGAGCGGTACCAGCTCACCCGACTGCCGACGACAAAGGTCAATGGATCCGCCAGTTTCAGGCGCAGGGTCGAATACATGCCTTGCTGCTGGGTAACGGTCTTGACCGGGCCACCGCGCGTCGAGTTTTCGATGAAGTAACTGTCGTCCGGTTCGGGAATATGTCGATCCGGATCGAATACGTTCTGCTTCTGCGGCAAGAAGGCGACCGAGAAAAAGTCGTCCTTGTCCGAACGACTGGCGTTGAAACCAACGATCAATTCATGTTGCTGCCCCAGGGCGTCGAACTTGCCGTCCAGGTAGGCGTCGAGGCCGTAATCGACCTGGTCGTAGTCGTACATGCTGCCCAGCAGGTTGGTGGTCGAGGTGCCAGGCGTCACCGAACCCGATGCAAAGGCGTATTTGATGTCCTGGGTGTTTTTCGTATAGACACCGGCGACCTTCACCGCCCAGTCGTCATTGAGCTGATGCTTGAGATCGCTGAACACCGTGGTGCGCTGGCTGCGCCAGGTATTCCACGACGGATCCAGGCAAGTGGAACGGCTGAGTTTCAGATCGCTGCCGTCCCGGTAGCGAGGAAGCCCGCCCCAGCAAGGGCTTGCATCGACGTCTTCATAGGCAACGCCCACGCCGAGCGTCGTGTCGGGCGACAGATCGAAATCCAGGGCACCGTAATAAATCTGGTCCTTGCGCCGGGCATCGTCGTAGAAAAAATGCCGGCTCTGCTCGGCGATCACCGCCCTGCCCCGCACAGTGCCGGAATCATTCAGCGGGCCACCGGTATCGACCTGCCCACGGTAGTTGTCCCAGGTGCCGCCCGAGAGGCTGAGTTCGGTCTGGGCCGTGGCCTGGCCACGTTTGCGGACAAAGTTGACGCCACCAGAAGTACCGCCCGCGCCCTTCATCATCCCGGCGGCGCCGCGCAGGACTTCGACACGGTCGTAATAGGCCATGTCGCTGCTGAAACTGTCGGCCTGGACATAGCTGTTGCCCATGTCCAGTGGAACGCCGTCGTATTGATACTGACCGGACATCCGGAACCCACGGGAATAGAAATACTTGCCGCCCATGGTCGAGTCGTAGACGGTAATGCCGGGGGTCTTCTCCATCACTTGATCGATGGTGTTGAGGTTCTGGTCATCGAGCATCTTGCGGGTGATCACCGTCACCGACTGCGGCGTTTCGCGCAGGGAATGCTCGCCCTTGCCGATGGTCACCGCGCCCGTCGTGTAGGAGCCACTGTTCTCGGTGGTCGCCCCGAGCATCTGAGCCTCGATGCTGGTGGCTCCCAGCTCCATGACCGAACCGTTGGCGGGCAGCCGGCGCAGCACGTACGTGCCGTTGGCCTGGGGCTCAGCTTGCAGTCCGCTCCCGCCAAGAATGCGAGCGAAGCCGTCACCCACGCCGAAAGAACCTCTCAGGCCGGGCGATTGCAAATCCTCAAGTTGCCGGGCATCAAACGAAAGGGCGACACCGGCGGCGCTGGAGAAACGGGTCAGCACATCTACCAGGCTGCCGGCGCCGATATCGTAGGCCTGCACCGAGCGCTGCTGCGCGGAGGCGCCTGGAACCGGGTTGGCATTCACGGCCGTGGCGCCGACGGTGGTAACCGCCAGCAAGCCAATTTTCACTGCAAACACCAGACGGCCTGGCGCGCTTACCCAAGGCATATTTCCCCTCCCCCAAAACGGTCGATAAAAACTCACTGAGGAAGAGCCGAACGATGAGGATGAAAAGTGCAGGACCGGATTTTTTTATTACACAGCGTCACCGCCGGTCGCCACCCGCGACCTGGACCCAGAATCGGCTGTAGCGGGTCACTCGCAACAAGAAGCCACTTTCCAGCGCGGCCAGGGCGAGATCGGTGTTATCGACGGGGAACACACCAGAAACCTTCAAATCGCCAATCGCCGGGTCCCAACGCAGCACACCGGGGCGGTAGCGCGACAGTTCATCCAGCAGCGCCGCCAGGGGACGGTCAATCGCGATAATGCTTCCCTTCTGCCAGGCACCGACCGACACATCGTTGCCACGTAATGTGCCCAGCGACCGCTCATTGAAACCCAGGCGCTGGCCGGCTTCGACCCGCATTCTTGCTCCAGTCGCCAGCAGGCTCACCTCGACCGCTTTCTCCAGCACCGCCACTTCGCCGCCTCGCGCCTGACCACGGACGATAAACCGCGTGCCCAGCGCAAGCACCTCGACCGGCCCCGTCACCACTTTGAACGGACGCCGCAAGGGATCGACCGCCGTCGTCACGAGCACCTCACCCCGCAACAGCTCCAGAAGCCGCTGCTGTCCATCGAAACGAACATTCACCGAGGTATCGGTGTTGAGCAGGACCGTGCTGCCATCAGCCAGTTGGAATTCGCGACGCTCGCCCACGGCGGTGCGGTAATCGCAAAACAGGTTCTGGCTTGCCTCGCTGCGCCAGCCCAACCAGCCCAGGCCGCCAGCGGACGTCAGCAGCAAGGCGCTGCGCAACACCTGGCGGCGGGATCGACGGTGGGTGTCGCTCAAGGTCGGTGCGGCCAGGGCGCCGGGGACGCTTGCCATCTGCTCGGCCACTGCCGCCATGCGTTGCCAGGCCTGGCTGTGCAACGGATCGGCAGCCAGCCAGGCGCGCCAGTCGGCCCGGTCCGCGTCGGTGCTGATGCCGGAATGCAGCCGGGCGTACCACTGCGCCGCCACGCGAATGGCGTTCAACTCTTCAGGAGGCAGGTTCATGAAAGCTGCAGTTGAATCTGCATCAGGCAGCAATGCTCCATGGCCTTGGCCATGTGATTGTTGACCGTGCGTACGCTGACCCCCAGGCGTTCGGCAATTTGTGGGTACGTCAGGCCATCGAACTGCGACAGGATGAACGCCTGCCTGACCCGCGGTCCCAGCCCCAGGAGCAAGCGGTCGATCTCCATCAGGGCCTGGAGCATGATCGCCTGTTCTTCCAGCGAGGGGTGCTGCTCTTGCGGCATGGCCGCCAATACTTCGAGGTAGGATTGCTCCAGCGAGCGACGGCGAAACAGATCGATCAACAGTCCTTTGGCGATCATCGACAGGTACGGTCGTGGCTCACGGATATCCAGCGCAGTGCGCGCCTTGATGACCCGCACAAACGTATCCTGGGCAAGGTCCGCGGCATCGAAGGTGTTGCCCAAACGCTTGCGCAGCCAGCCCTGGAGCCAACCGTGATGATCACTGTACAGAACGTCGACAGCACTGCGTAGGGACAGATCGTTGGCGGACATGGCAATGGAATAATTCGCGACTGATAATGACTCGCATTGTCATGGAGCCTATCGCCGCTTGCAACCCAAACGTGTCCGGCCACCCCCACTCGCTGGAATGGCTCAGTTCATGGAGTGACTTTTCACCGTGCTTTCCACCAGGTCCAGCATCTGTCCCAGTGCCCAGGGCTTGGCGATGAACGAAGCGTGGTGCTTGATTCCAGCGCTTTCCGGCGTCTCGAAGCCGGACATGATCAGCAGCGGTATCTGCGGCCAGCGGTCTCCCGTGAGATTGGCCAGGTCCGCGCCATCGATCTTGCCGGGCATGGTGATATCGGTGAGCAACAGGTCGACGTAATGGGCGCTCTCTTCGAGGAACGTCAACGCCGCGTCGGCGCTTTCCCGAGGCTCCACGACGAACCCTTCTTCCTCGAGTATTTCACAGAGGAATTCCAGGATGGTCGGATCATCTTCCACAACGAGAATCAAACGTGTAGTCGCCTGGCCGTTGCCATTTGGCATCGAATTCATGAAAGTGACTCTCCTTGACCTCATAAAACCTTCTTTGCGGCAACAACCGCCTTGAAGTTATGAGCAATCCCCCTGCGAGAAATTCATTCTGTGTGCCAACAGGCCGCCGAATGTCATGCCAGAGCCGCCCTGGCAATGCAGCGCAACGCTTTTTATCTGTATATCCATACAGATAAAACTTGCCCTGGCGCGCATCCATGACCATGCTACAACCCCATGAAACCTGCTCAGGAAAAGGGCGCTATGCAGCTGTACCTGTGTGAAAAACCGTCCCAGGCCAAGGACATCGCCGCCGTGCTCGGTGCCACGCGCCGTGGCGACGGTTGCTGGCTGGGCCCTGGCATCACGGTCACCTGGTGCATCGGCCACCTGCTGGAAACCGCCCCACCCGACGCCTACGACGCGCGCTACAAGCGCTGGGTCTTGGCCGACCTGCCCATCGTGCCGGCCCAATGGAAAATGACCGTCAAGCCGAAAACCGCCAGCCAGTACAAGGCGGTCAAGCGCCTGCTGGGGGAAGCGAAGGAATTGGTGATCGCCACCGACGCCGACCGCGAAGGCGAAATGATCGCCCGGGAACTGGTGGAACATTGCCGTTATCGCGGGCCGATCCGGCGGCTATGGCTCTCGGCCCTGGACGAAGCCTCGATCCGCAAGGCCCTGGCCGCCCTCAAGCCGGGGGCCGAAACCTTCAACCTGTACCACTCGGCGCTGGGCCGTTCCCGGGCCGACTGGCTGATCGGCATGAACATGAGTCGCCTGTTCACCTTGCTGGGGCGCCAGTCCGGCTACCAGGGCGTGTTGCCGGTGGGCCGCGTGCAGACGCCGACGCTGCGCCTGGTGGTGGACCGCGACCGCAGCATCGCCGACTTCGTGCCGGTCGCCTACTGGGCCATCGACGTGCAGCTCAGCCACGAAGGCACGGCGTTCACCGCCCAGTGGCGCGCTGATCCGGACGCCTGCGACGACCAGGAACGCTGCCTGAACCAGGCCCTGGCCCGGGACGCCGCCCAAGCCATGGCCAACGCCACCACCGCCCGGACACTGAAGGTACGTACCGAACGTCTGCGCGAAGCGGCACCATTGCCCTTCGACCTGGGCACGCTGCAGGAAGTCTGCTCGAAGAAACTCGGCCTCGGCGCCCAGGAAACCCTGGACATTGCCCAGTCGCTCTACGAGACCTACAAGCTCATCACCTACCCTCGCAGCGATTGCGGCTTCCTGCCCTTGAGCCAGCACAGCGAAGCACCGGCCATCCTGGCCGCCCTCGCCCAGGCCGACCCAAGCCTTGCACCGCTGCGCGAGTACCTGCAACCGCAGCGCAAGTCCCGGGCCTGGAACGACGCCAAGGTCAGCGCTCACCACGGCATCATTCCCACCGCCGCCGCCAGGAACCTCGACAAACTCGCTGGCAAGCAGCGCGCGGTCTATACGCTGATTCGTGCGCGCTACCTGGCGCAGTTCCTGCCCAACCACGAATACGACCGGACCCAGGCCGACTTCGACTGTGCCGGCCAGGCGCTGCGTGCCGTGGGCAAGCAGATCGTCGAACCTGGCTGGAAACGGGCCCTGCCCGAAGCGCTGGCACCGGCCAGGGGCCGTGAAGCACCGACACCGCAGACGCTGCCGGCACTGAGCGAAGGTCGCGATTGCGCCGTGGACGAGGTGAAACCCAAGGACCTGTGGACCCAACCGCCCAAGCCGTTCACCGAAGGCGACCTGATCAAGGCGATGAAGAACGTCGCCAAGCTGGTGGAAGACCCGCTGCTCAAGCAAAAGCTCAAGGACACCACCGGCATTGGCACCGAAGCGACCCGGGCCTCGATTATCCAGGGGCTGCTCGACCGCGGTTACCTGGTGAAAAACGGCAAGGCCCTGTCCGCCACCCCGGCGGCCTTCAGCCTGATCGACGCCGTGCCCCGGGCCATCGCCGACCCGGGCACCACGGCCATCTGGGAGCAAGCGTTGGACATGGTGCAAAGCGGCGAAATGAGCCTGGAGGAATTCGTGACCCGGCAAGCCGCCTGGATGAGCAAGCATGTCGCCCGCTGCCAGGGCATGAGCCTGACCATCAGCGGCCCGGCCAGCCCCGCCGGGCGCGGCGCAACGCCGTGGAAAAACAAACGCAAGCCGACCAAGCGCAAGACCGGCGGCGCACCGCGCAAGCCGAGCAAGCCGAGCAAGGCCAAGGCGACCTGAGCAAATCAGGCCCACCATAAAGCCCCTGTGGGAGCGAGCTTGCTCGCGATGGCGGTGGTTCAGCTAAAAAAATGTTGGCTGATACGCCGCCATCGCGAGCAAGCTCGCTCCCACATTGAATGGGGTCCGGCTGGAAATCCTCATACCCAAACCATTTTGTCCGACAATATGTAGTGACCAAAAATAATCACTACAAAACCGTTGACGCCTCCGATTTGCCCTTGCATGATGCAGACGTCTCCCCGATCGGGAGTACAGGCAACTGTTTGAGCAAGCTCGTCTGACCGCCGAGCTGTTTTTTGGATAAGGGACTGCCCACAAGGCAGATTGAAGGTGCTGACCTGGCCTGACCGTCCGGTAACAAGGACGAGAAACGTCGGTGAAGATCCTCATGACGCGCGTGGTTCAACCCTCGAAAGTTGACACTGCCTGAAGATTCTTCGCTGTTTCTCTTCGTTGTAGCGCATCTGCGTAGCAGCCCTTCGATAACACTACACAACCGATGCACGACCCTGTCGAAGTTCGACGGAAGAATGCTGACGGCCTGGTTTCGATAGCAGGCAGGTACTTACCGAATAGCGAAGTTTTTGCGAACCACCAGACAGATCAACCAAATGGTCAAGGGGCTTACACATGAATCTGAATAATCAACCATCTATTGATGAACTGGCTCGCATATTCGCAGCACACAAGGACACGCTCGACAACCATATCCTGTGGATCAGCAAGACTGGCCAGGTGCATATGGACTGCCTGTCGCCCTACACCCGCGAAGACGAGTTCGAAAAGAACACGCAAGAGCTGGGTGCCCGGCTGAAGATGTACCGCCGTGGCCAGGGCTACGTTGGCAAGAAGGCTGCAGCAGACAAAGACTTCATCGGCCGCGTGTTGCAAACGCTGACCCAGGCCTGGCAGTCGATGCAGAGCACTTCTGAGGTTCGGGTCATCGACCGCCTCTGCTGATCACCACTCAACAAAAAGGCCCGCTCCTGGATCAGGAGCGGGCCTTTTTTTGTGAGGCAGGCTCTAGAACACCGACCAACCGATCCGCTGGCTCATCAACTCCAGCGCCGCCATGCCGGCCAGGGAGTTGCCGGCGACGTTGAGCTCAGGCGACCAGACGCACACCGTGAACCGCCCCGGCACCACGGCGACAATCCCGCCGCCGACCCCGCTCTTGCCCGGCAGGCCGACGCGATAAGCGAAATTGCCGGCCTCATCGTACAAGCCGCTGGTGGCCATGATGGAGTTGACTTGCTGGGTTTGCCGGGCGGTGAGTATCTGTTCGCCGCTGTGCTTGCAGAACCCGTCGTTGGCCAGGAAGCAGAACGCTCGCGCCAGGTCGACACAGCTCATCCGCAGGGCGCAGTGGCTGAAGTAACTGCGCAGTACCGCTTCCACATCGTTATGGAAATTGCCGAACGATTGCATCAGGTACGCCATCGCCGCGTTGCGGGCGCGGTGCTGGTATTCCGATTCGGCGACCTTGCCGTCCACCATCACCTGTGGATTACCCGACAGACGGCGTACGAAATCGCGCATCGACAACGCCGGGGCGGCGAAACGCGACTGATTGATATCGCAGATCACCAACGCGCCGGCATTGATGAACGGGTTGCGCGGTCGACCACGTTCGAATTCCAGTTGCACCAGGGAATTGAACGGTTGGCCAGACGGCTCATGGCCCAAGCGCTCCCAGATCGCCTCGCCGGAATGCCCGATGGCCTGCACCAGGCTGAACACTTTGGAAATACTCTGCACCGAAAACGCTGTTTCGGCGTCGCCGGCGCAATACAACTCGCCGTCGTTGCCATACACGGCAATGCCCAACTGGTTGGGCGCCACAGTGCCCAGGGCCGGAATGTAGTCGGCCACCTTGCCCTGACCAATCAGGGGGCGAACCGCATCGAGGATCTCGTTCAACAGTGCTTGCATATGCGCGGGGTCCAGTCATTCCCCGTTCGAGTGCGGGGATACAGACGCTAGACGCTGGTGGGCGGGAGCAGAGCACACTGATTATCAAACTTCAGGCACACACACCTGTGGCAAGGGGCTCTGTGGGGCAGACTTTGTGGGAGCAAGCGTTTTCATGGGCGCTGGTCGTCGAATCGAGCGGTCTATAGTTCAAAGGATCAATCGGCAGGAGTAGACGATGCGTCAGGTCATGCAAAAAGAACCCTGGTGGGCCTCGCCGCCCAAGCCCGGACAGGATGAAAGCGAGCTGGAATGGGGCTGGCTGGTGATCTACAGCGAAGGCGAGCCGCGCTTCGAATTCATCAAGGAACGCCCATCGGACGAGCAGATCCGCCATCGCAAGGGTTGTCGCGTCACCCTCGGGTCAGAATGAGTCGGCCCGTCACGGCTTGATGTCCGGCAATGCCACCGCTCGATTGGCCAGGTCCGCCTCCACCAGGTCGCCTTTAATTTCCTCGTCCAGGTAATACACCGGGGCCATCACCCCGCTGAGGGGATGCTTGAGCGACTTGAACCACGCCTCATCGAACGCAGCGCTCAGGCTTTTGCGGATCTGCGCCTCCATTTCCGGCCGCTCGCCCTCGTGGATGATCGCGCGAATGCCCGCCACGCCCACCGAGATCAACGCCCCGGCCGCCTTCCCGGCCACGGCCGCCGCCGCGCCGGTCGCCCCACGCGTGGCAAATTGCGCCTCGATTTTTTCGCTGGTGCGTTGCGCCACCGTTGCGATCACCGCCTCCGATGGCCCAGCCCCTGTGTCAGCGGCCTTGTTGACGTGATCGATCAGGGCCGCATAAGCCGGCAGGGTGTTCAGCGGCTCGGTGTGAACCATCTCGTACAACGAAGCATCACGCGCCGGCGGCGGCCCCAGGCGGACGGCAGGAATGCCGTGCAGGCGCCGGTTCATCAATTCGTTCGGGATGCGATGGCGCAGGCCAATGACCTGGACCTGCTGATTGAGCAGACGTAGGTAATAGCCCGTCGCGTTGGCCCTGATCGCCTCGGGATCAATTTCCACCGCCACCGGTTCCAGCACCTGTTCACGATATTGTTCTTGCAGGTAGACCGCCAGGCGCCTGGCCGAGGAATCCGCCTCACCCTCGGCGCTGGCGGCGTACCAACTGACCTTCACCGCCAGCCACTCCTGGGTCCAATAGCTGCTGAACCAGGGAATGAACTCAGCCTCGGTGCGTTCATAGACCAACACGCGCCAGTGCTCCATCGACCCGCGCGCGTAGAGGGCCGCCTGTTCGATAGCGCTTTTCGACGCCGCGATGATCTGCTGGTCCACCTGTCGCCAAGTATCCTGGGCTATCACTACCGTGGCGACCGGTTGGCCGCGCTGTGACGTGGCGCACCCCGCCAGAACGAGCATAACGGCCAACATCAGCGAACGCAGCACAGTCGCGCCACCCCGGATTCAGGTCATCCACGGGGTTGAGTATAGGTCGCGAGAAACAGGGATCCCGGCCTAAACCAAAAACCAATGTGGGAGCGAGCTTGCTCGCGATTGCGGTGGGTCAGCAGCATTGATATCAACTGATCCACCACTATCGCGAGCAAGCTCGCTCCCACAGGATCTGATCCAACAGGTCTTTGGCAGGGCCTTCAACCCAGCGCCGTGTCGAGAAACATCATCACCGCAAACCCCATCATCAAGCCCAGGGTGGCCGGGGTTTCATGGCCATTGCGGTGGGTTTCGGGAATCACCTCGTGGGACACCACGAAGATCATCGCCCCCGCCGCCAACCCCAGGCTGATGGGGTAAGCGACGGCGACGCCCGACGACATGCCCAGGCCGATCACCGCGCCCAGCGGCTCCATCAACCCCGAACCGACCGCGATGAGCGCGGCACGCAAGGCGCTGATACCGGTGACGCGCAGCGCCATGGCAATGGCCAGGCCCTCGGGGATGTCCTGGATGGCGATGGCGGTGGTCAGGGGCAAGCCGACCTTGAAGTCGCCGTCGGCAAAACTGACGCCGATGGCCATGCCTTCCGGCAAGTTGTGCAAGGTGATGGCAAGCACGAACAGCCAAACGCGATTGATGCGCTCGGCCTGGGGCCCACGTCGGCCACTGAGTTCGTGCTCGTGCGGCACGAAACGGTCCAGGCCGATCATCAGGGCGACCCCCAAGCCCAGGCCGACCACGACGACAAACGCGGCAAGCAACTGGTTGCCACAGATGATTTGTGCCGCCTCGATACCTGGCAGGATCAACGAGAAAGAACTGGCGGCGAGCATCATGCCGGCGGCAAAACCGAGCATGATGTCCTGGGTCCGCGAGGCGATATCGCGCAACACCACAGCCATCAACGCCCCCAGGGCGGTAGCGGCAAAACCCGAGGTACCGCCCAGCACCGCGTAACCCAGGTTCTGACGGTCGGCGCCGACCAGGGCGTTGTAGCCGCTGTAAAGCAGCAATGCAGTCACCAACGCCAGCCCGAGCCAGAACGTCAGCCCCAGCAACAGGTTGTCTTGCACGGGGTTGAGCCAGGTGCGCCAAGGGGATCGAATCCGGGAGGTGGGCTGGTCCATCGAAGGTCCTTACGGGTCTTGACCAAAACATGGCTGATCGTGCGCCTAAACGGTGGCAACGATCAAACGTAATATCCAGGCAAGGAAGCGCTGCCCTCGCCGTTTTTTTATAGTCGGAGGAAGTAACAGGATGATTTATCTTTTATTCAACAAACGAGACCAATGGTGATTGACTCAACGATCAACCAATATCTTTTAACGAATAAAGCGGAAAAGCTGTAAACCCGGTGGTAGTTTAAACCCGGCAAACTCCGCTATATAAACCCATTGGGGCCCCATGCCATGGGCACGGGGCTCACCATGTCAGCGGGCATTATGAATCGCCGCCGCGGCTGTTCTCACCGCCTTTTCTACCCGCTTCGGAAGCTTTCTCCCGGTCGTTGGCAAAGTTGCCGCCCGAGGCCTGGCCACCTTTGCGGCCGGCTTCCGAAGCCCGCTCAGGGTCGTTGGCAAAATTACCGCCCGAGGCTTGCCCGCCTTTGCGGCCGGCTTCTGCGGCACGCCCAGGGTCGTTGGCAAAATTACCACCCGAGGCCTGCCCTCCCTTGCGCCCGGCCTCGGATGCACGCTCAGGATTATTGGCGAAGTTACCACCTGATGCATGGCCGCCCTTTTTCCCGGCTGCCGATGCCTTTTCACGATCGTTAGCGAAATTGCCAGGATTTTTATTTCCTGTATTAGCCATTTCATTCACCTCGTTTAGTTGATATCAACGAGCCTTGCCGGCTCGTCTTATTCGGAAAACATGACGCCGACAAGGTTTTAAGAGAAGTCTGCAAACGGCGACGAGTGGTCAATGCCGTTATTTACATCCCTGCTGCCTCGGCCCTTATTGCAACAGGCTACTAAACAAGCAGGGATCGATTTGCCGCCCTGAACACCGAAACTTCATCCAGCAAGCTCGCTCCCACATGGGGCCATGTCGCGCCGGCCCCCGTTGCAGCGGTCTCGAAGGCACCGTCAGGAAGAGCCCACCATCAACTGGACCTCAAGGTTGGCCGTCGCCACACCGTGGTTTGCCACATACACATCGGCGGTCCAGCCCTTGGTCTGGTTGTGATAGGACTGAGTGCCCAAGGCCGTGCCGCTGTCCCACTCCAGGATGTCGCCAATATCGATGTCATTGGCCGAACGCAGCACGAGCACGGTATGGCTGTGCTCCTGCTCCACGTACACACCCACCATTGCGCGCGGTCGATTGATGGCCCGTACTTCACCGGTGGTCTGCTTCATAAGCCTCCTCTGCGACAGGTTCAGAGCGACCGAAACAACCCGATTGCTCTTTCGCACATAAGTGTGGAGGCCCCTCCTGCAAGGAAAGTTTGCAGAACAGCGCCGCTGAGCGACGAAAGGCGTGACGCAGGCCCCGTGCTCGACAGTGCTACCCTCAACCAATCCAGGCCCACAGAGAAAACCCCATGCCGGACGATTTCCATCGCGAACCGCTCGATCAGTTGCAGGCGTACCTGGCCGGACGCCGTTTCCTGGTGCTCACCGGTGCCGGCATCAGCACCCCTTCGGGCATCCCCGACTACCGCGACAGCGACGGTGTACGCCGGGGTCGACAGCCGATGATGTACCAGGAGTTCCTCGCCCAGGCCGAGGCACGACGGCGCTACTGGGCTCGGGCGATGCTGGGCTGGCCACGGGTGAGACAGGCCAGGCCGAACGTGGCTCACGAAGCCTTGGCCGAGTTGCAGGCACAGCAACGCATCACCGGCCTGATTACCCAGAATGTCGACACGCTGCATGACCAGGCCGGCAGCCAGGACGTCATCGAACTGCACGGCAGCCTGCATCGCGTGCTGTGCCTGGATTGCGGCCAGCGCAGCGAACGACAGCAGATTCAACAGTTGATGGAAACCGAAAACCCTTACCTGGCCGGTGTCGATGCGGTGCAAGCGCCCGATGGCGACACCCTGCTCGACCCGGCCTTCGAAGCGCGCTTCCAGGTGCCCCGCTGCCCTCACTGCGGCGGCGAGCGGTTGAAACCCGACGTGGTGTTTTTCGGCGAGAACGTCGCCCCCCCTACCGCGTCCCGCGCCATGCAAGCCGTCGAGCAAGCGGAAGGCCTGCTGGTAGTGGGCTCGTCGCTGATGGCGTATTCGGCGTTTCGCCTGTGCCGAGCCATCAAGGACCAGGGCAAGCCGCTGCTGGCGATCAACCGAGGCAAGACCCGGGCCGATGAGCTGCTGGACCTCAAGCTGGAAGCGCCGTGTGAGCAACTGTTGCCACTGTTGATCTGACACCACGCTCCCACAGGATCAGTGATAGCCTGCGGTCAATGTGCCCAAATCCTGATCCCTGAGCGTATCGAACAACGCCTGCGCCGCCGCCGACAGTTCATGCCCCGGCTTGGTCAGCACCCCGATGGCCCGTTCGATCACCGGATCGCTCAAGGTGATGCAGCGGGCACCCAGTTCATGCATCTGCCCGACGCACAGCGCCGGCACGGCACTCACACCCAGCCCGCTGGCGACCATCCGCCCGACGGTCGCCAACTGGTGGCTCTCGAACTCCACAGGCAGTTTCATGCCCCGGGCCTGCAGATGCTCCTCCAGCATCACCCGTACGGTGGAGGGTCGTTGCAGCGTGATGAAGGGCTGCTCCAGCAGGGTTTCCCAGTGGATTTCGTCGCGCTGGGCAAGCGGTGAGTCCAGCGGCACCACCGCGACGAAACGATCGAGATACAAGGGTGTGAACGCCAATGACGAACCCTGCATCGGCTCGAACGCCACGCCCAATTCGACATGACGATCACGCACCATTTCCAGCACTTGCTCGTTGATCACGTCATTGACCGTGACATTGACATTCGGATAGCGGGCGCGGAAGGTCTTGAGGATCGGCGGCAGCAGGTTGCCGGCAAACGACGGCATCGCCGCCAACGTCACACGGCCGCGCTGCAAGGTAAAGCGCTGGCGCATTTCGTCCTCGGCGTTGTCCCAGTCGGCAATCAGCCGTCGGGCCAGTGGCAACAAGGATTCGCCTTCGGGGGTCAGCGCCACGTTCCGGGTATTGCGGCTGAACAAGCGACCGCCGAGGCCTTCTTCCAGGGCCTTGATGGTCAGGCTCAGGGCCGACTGGGACAGGTGCAGCCGCTCGCAGGCCACGGCAAAGCTCAGGCTCTGGGCCACGGCGAGGAAGGCGCGGATTTGCTTGAGGGTCATGCTCGCTACGCTCCAAGGTCTATTGTTGAGTTTTATCAATCAATCCAACCTAAAAATCAACTTAACAAATATATGACTTGGCGCAACACTGCATCCCATTGCGACCCCATCAAGAATAAAAGAGGTGTCTATGGCAGGTTTCGACAAACGCGTGAGCTCCTATGAAGAAGCGCTGGAAGGCTTGAAGGACGGCATGACCGTCATTGCCGGCGGCTTTGGCCTGTGCGGTATCCCGGAAAACCTGATCGCCGAGATCAAGCGCAAGGGCATCCGCGACCTCACCGTGGTGTCCAACAACTGCGGCGTCGACGGTTTCGGCCTCGGCGTGCTGCTGGAAGACCGGCAGATCCGCAAGGTGGTCGCCTCCTACGTGGGCGAAAATGCCCTGTTCGAGAAGCAACTGCTCAGCGGCGAAATCGAAGTCGTACTTACCCCCCAAGGCACCCTCGCCGAAAAAATGCGCGCCGGTGGCGCAGGCATCCCGGCGTTTTTCACCGCCACCGGCGTCGGCACCCCAGTGGCCGAAGGCAAGGAAGTGCGTGAATTCCATGGCCGCCAATACCTGATGGAAGAATCCATCACCGGCGACTTCGCCATCGTCAAAGGCTGGAAGGCCGACCATTTCGGCAACGTGATCTATCGCCACACCGCGCAGAACTTCAACCCGCTGGCCGCCACGGCGGGCAAGATCACGGTGGTGGAAGTCGAAGAAATCGTCGAGCCCGGCGAGCTGGACCCGACGCAGATCCACACCCCTGGCATCTACGTCGACCGGGTCATTTGCGGCACGTTCGAAAAACGCATCGAACAGCGCACCGTGCGTAAGTGATCCCCTGCCCCCGGCCCGAATGAAGGAATAACAACATGGCACTTTCCCGCGAACAAATGGCTCAACGCGTCGCCCGCGAAATGCAGGACGGCTACTACGTGAACCTGGGCATCGGCATTCCAACCCTGGTCGCCAACTACATTCCCGAAGGCATGGAAGTCATGCTGCAATCGGAAAACGGCCTGCTCGGCATGGGCGCATTTCCCACCGAAGCCGAAGTCGATGCCGACATGATCAACGCCGGCAAACAGACGGTCACCGCGCGCATCGGCGCGTCGATCTTCTCTTCGGCCGAATCGTTTGCCATGATCCGTGGCGGCCATATCGACCTGACCGTGCTGGGCGCGTTCGAGGTGGATGTCGAAGGCAACATCGCCTCGTGGATGATCCCCGGCAAGCTGGTCAAGGGCATGGGCGGCGCGATGGACCTGGTGGCCGGTGCCGAGAACATCATCGTCACCATGACCCATGCGTCCAAGGACGGCGAATCGAAGCTGCTGCCGCGTTGCAGCCTGCCGCTGACCGGCGCCGGTTGCATCAAGCGGGTGCTGACCGACCTCGCCTACCTGGAAATCCAGGACGGCGCCTTCATCCTCAAAGAACGCGCCCCGGGCGTCAGCGTCGAGGAAATCGTCGCCAAGACCGCCGGCAAATTGATCGTGCCGGACCATGTGCCTGAAATGCAGTTCGCTGCCCAGTGAGGAGAGATTCGATGCAAGAAGTCGTGATTGTCGCCGCTACCCGTACCGCCATCGGCAGTTTCCAGGGTTCGCTGGCTGCCATTCCCGCGCCGGAACTCGGTGCCGCGGTGATTCGTCGCCTGCTGGAACAGACCGGTTTGTCGGGCGAACAGGTCGATGAAGTGATTCTTGGCCAGGTGCTGACCGCAGGATCCGGGCAAAATCCGGCTCGCCAGGCGGCGATTCTGGCCGGCCTGCCTCATGCGGTGCCGGCGTTGACCCTGAACAAGGTCTGCGGTTCGGGACTCAAGGCGTTGCACCTGGGCGCCCAGGCGATCCGCTGTGGCGACGCCGACGTCATCATCGCCGGCGGCATGGAGAACATGAGCCTGGCCCCGTACGTGTTGCCGGCCGCCCGCACCGGCCTGCGCATGGGCCACGCGAAGATGATCGACAGCATGATCACCGACGGCCTGTGGGACGCCTTCAACGATTACCACATGGGCATCACCGCCGAGAACCTGGTGGACCAGTACGGCATCAGCCGCGAGGAGCAAGACGCTTTCGCTGCCGCGTCCCAACAGAAGGCCGTCGCCGCCATCGAGGGCGGTCGGTTCGCCGATGAGATCACGCCGATCCTGATTCCCCAGCGCAAAGGCGATCCTGTGGCGTTCGCCACCGACGAACAGCCGCGTGCCGGCACCACCGCCGAATCCTTGGGCAAGCTCAAGCCTGCCTTCAAGAAGGACGGCAGCGTCACCGCGGGCAATGCGTCCTCGCTCAACGATGGCGCCGCCGCGGTGATCCTGATGAGCGCGGAAAAAGCCAAGGCCCTGGGCCTGCCCGTGCTGGCGAAAATCAGTGCCTACGCCAATGCCGGCGTCGACCCGGCCATCATGGGCATTGGCCCGGTCTCGGCCACCCGCCGCTGCCTGGACAAGGCTGGCTGGTCGCTGGATCAACTGGACCTGGTCGAAGCCAACGAAGCCTTCGCCGCCCAGTCGCTGGCCGTGGCCCGGGAATTGAAATGGGACATGGACAAGGTCAACGTCAACGGCGGCGCCATCGCCCTGGGCCATCCTATTGGCGCATCGGGGTGCCGAGTCCTGGTGTCGCTGCTGCATGAAATGATCAAGCGCGACGCCAAGAAAGGCCTCGCGACACTGTGCATCGGCGGCGGCCAAGGCGTGGCCCTGGCGCTGGAACGGACATAACCGACACAGGTTCAACGGTGGTTGCGCGGACCCACGAATATCCGCACAACCACTGGCACCACCACCGGCGCAACCTCGGTTGCGCCGGTTTTTTTGCCTGTTGGTTTTGAGCTTGGCCTGCCGGCCTCATCGCGAGCAGGCTCGCTCCCACAGAGGATTGGCGGTGGGCACAGAATCCCAGAGCACCACTAATCCACTGTGGGAGCGAGCCTGCTCGCGAAAGCGGTGAGTCAGGCGACGATGAGCCGTCAGGAACCTGCGCCAAACCGGTCGCGGCTGTTGGTCAGGTGCAGCCACATGGCGGCGCGGGCGACGTCCGGGTCCTGGCGCTTGATGGCGTTGAAGATAGCTTCGTGCTCCAGGTTGGCCAACTGTGCCAGCTTGCCCAGGTCCGCCTGGCCGCGTTCGGCCACGTTCACTCGGGTCCTGGGGATCATCGCACTGCCCAGGTGCTGCATGATTTCGACAAAACAGGCATTGTCCGTGGCTTCGGCGATGAGCAGATGGAAACGCCGGTCGGCTTCGACACAGCTGTCGTTGCTATCGGACAACCGCTGATAGTCATCCAGCGCCTGGCGCATCTGCTGCAATTGGTGTTCGCTGCGGCGCTGGGCCGCCAAGGCGACTGCCTGGGTTTCCAGGCCCAGGCGCAGCTCCAGGATTGCCCGCACACCCGCCGCGGTGTCGACATTGAGCCGCAACCCCGCCTCGCCGGTTTGCGCCAGCACAAAGGTGCCGATGCCATGGCGGGTCTCCACCAACCCCGAAGCCTGCAACTTGGAAATCGCCTCGCGCACCACCGTCCGGCTGACGCCATGGGCCTGCACGATAGCCCCTTCGGAGGGCAGCTTCTCCCCTGGTTTCAGTTGCCCCAGCAGAATGCTCTGACTCAACTTCTCCACCAGGTCATAGGCCAGATTGTGGGTGCGCTTGCGGGCAGGCATTTCGGTGTTTGGCTGCATGGTCGCGGATCCTTGAAAGGGCAGTCTGAAAGGCGGATAAAAAACCAGATCGGCCGGCACCTTGTATGACAACCTCAATCATGGCATCCATCCAGCAGTTCCGCCAGACCGGTGCAGATCGATCAAATCTTTAAGATTTTTTTATAAATCCGAACAAAATCAGTCAATTAACAAAAAACCAAGATGAGAACACGGCCTAAAACATCAAAGGACGCTTGTAAGATAAAAAATTCAGGTTGTATGATGTCTATCAACGTCACTGCCATACGATGCCCGTATAAAAACAACGAGTGGGACAATTATGCATACCCAAGACATCAGCAAAGCCCCGATCATCACCAGCATGCAAGTCGTGCCCGTAGCCGGCCACGACGGCATGCTGCTGAACCTCAGCGGCGCCCATGGCCCGTTCTTCACCCGCAATATCGTCATCCTCAAGGACAACGCCGGCCACACCGGCGTGGGCGAAGTACCCGGTGGCGAGCGTATTCGCCAGACCCTCGAAGACGCCCGCTCGCTGGTGGTCGGCAGCCCCATCGGCACGTACCAGAAGATCCTCAACACCGTGCGCCACGCCTTTGCCGACCGCGATGCCGGCGGTCGTGGCCTGCAGACCTTCGACCTGCGCATCACCATCCACGCGGTGACCGGCCTGGAAGCGGCACTGCTGGACCTGCTCGGCCAACACCTGGACGTACCGGTCGCTGCCCTGCTTGGCGAAGGCCAGCAACGTGATGAAGTGAAGATGCTTGGCTATCTGTTTTACCTCGGCGATCGCCAGCAGACCGACCTGCCCTATCGCAGCGAACCGGACGCCGACAACGACTGGTTTCGCGTGCGCCACGAAAAAGCCCTGGACGCCGACGCCGTGGTCCGCCTGGCCGAAGCCGCCCACGCCCACTATGGCTTCCAGGACTTCAAGCTCAAGGGCGGCGTGCTCCAGGGCGACGCAGAGATCGAAGCGGTCACGGCGCTGGCCGAGCGCTTTCCCCAGGCACGCATCACCCTGGACCCGAACGGCGCCTGGTCACTCAAGGAAGCGATCCGTTTGTGCCGCGACCAGCACAAAGTACTGGCCTATGCCGAAGACCCTTGCGGTGCCGAGAACGGCTATTCGGGCCGCGAGGTCATGGCCGAGTTCCGCCGCGCCACGGGCCTGAAGACCGCCACCAACATGATCGCCACCGACTGGCGCGAGATGGGCCACGCCATCACCTTGCAGTCCGTGGACATTCCCCTGGCAGACCCGCACTTCTGGACCATGCAGGGCTCGGTACGGGTGGCGCAAATGTGCAATGAATGGGGCCTGACCTGGGGCTCGCACTCCAACAACCACTTCGACATTTCCCTGGCGATGTTCACCCACGTGGCCGCCGCCGCACCGGGCGACATCACGGCCATCGACACCCATTGGATCTGGCAGGACGGTCAGCGGCTGACCAAATCACCCTTGCAGATCCAGGGCGGCTGCGTGCAGGTGCCGAAAAAACCGGGGCTGGGGATTGAGCTGGACACCGACCAACTGGCCAAGGCCCATGAGCTGTACAAGGGCATGGGTCTTGGCGCGCGGGACGATGCGGTGGCGATGCAGTTCCTGATTCCAGGTTGGACGTTCAACAACAAGCGGCCGTGCCTGGTTCGCTGAAGCGAGCAATATCCCTTGTGGGAGCGAGCTTGCTCGCGATTGCGCAGTGTCAGCCTCTATCCAGGTGACTGATCCACCGCCATCGCGAGCAAGCTCGCTCCCACATTTGGATCTGTGGTGGCCTTTGATTTTATGAGCGCCACAGTCATCATTCCCCTTCAGTTATCAGCTCAGCCTTTGGCAGTCGAACCTGGTGAACGTTAACCCTCCGGCCGCAGGATCAATACCGCCAACGGCGGCAAGTTGAGTTCCAGCGACAGGGCCTGGCCATGGCTGGGCACTTCTTCGGTGGAGGCACCGCCGCCATTGCCATAGTTGGAGCCGGCGTAGGTGTCGGCATCGCTGTTGAGCAATTCGACCCAGCGCCCGCCGAACGGCACGCCGACCCGGTAGGCCTCGCGCGGCACCGGTGTGAAGTTGGCGACCACCAGCACCGGCCGGCCCTCTTTGCTCCAGCGCAGCCAGGCGTAGACGCTGTTGAGCGCATCGTCGCCAATCAACCACTGGAACCCCTGGGGCGCATCATCCTGGTCATGCAGCGCCGGTTCTTCGCGATAGAGCCGGTTCAGGTCACTCACCAGTTTCTGCACGCCACGGTGCTCAGGGTATTGCAGCAGGTACCAGTCCAATTGCTGGTCGTGGTTCCACTCGCGCCATTGGCCGAACTCACAGCCCATGAACAACAGCTTCTTGCCGGGATGGCCCCACATGAAGCTGAGGTAGGCCC
The DNA here is from genome assembly GCF_052112205.1 of Pseudomonas sp. Lb2C2. Taxonomy (NCBI): domain Bacteria; kingdom Pseudomonadati; phylum Pseudomonadota; class Gammaproteobacteria; order Pseudomonadales; family Pseudomonadaceae; genus Pseudomonas; species Pseudomonas sp. Lb2C2. Next base: position 128,729 of record NZ_JAUTYW010000007.1, read on the forward strand.
TCAGGTTGGCGAATTTCTGCCAGCGGTCACCGGGCATCTTGTCGATCAGCGAGCGTTTGCCATGAACCACTTCGTCATGGGAAATCGGCAGAACGAAGCGCTCGGACCAGGCATACACCAGGCCAAAGCTCAGTTCGTTATGGTGATGGGCACGGTACACCGGGTCTTGCTGGATGTAGTGCAGCGAATCGTGCATCCAGCCCATGTTCCATTTGTAGGCGAAGCCCAGGCCGCCCTGCTGGGTGCTCTGGCTGACGCCCGGCCATGCTGTGGACTCTTCGGCGATGACCAGCGCACCGGGGGTTTCCAGCGCCACCACATCGTTGAGGTGCCGCAGGAAATCGATGGCTTCGAGGTTTTCCCGACCGCCATGGCGGTTGGGCACCCACTCGCCGGCCTTGCGCGAATAGTCGCGGTACAACATCGAGGCCACGGCATCCACCCGCAGGCCATCGACGTGGAAATGCTTGAGCCAGTGCAGCGCCGACGCCAGCATGAAGCCGTGCACTTCGGTGCGGCCCAGGTTGTAGATCAGCGTGTCCCAATCCTGGTGGAAGCCTTCCAGCGGGTTGCCGTATTCGTACAGCGCGGTGCCGTCGAACTGAGCCAGGCCGTGGGTGTCGGTGGGGAAATGCGCCGGTACCCAGTCGAGGATGACACCGATATTGGCCTGGTGGCAGGCGTTGACGAACGCCGCGAAATCGTCCGGCGAACCGAAGCGTGCCGTCGGCGCGAACTGCGACAGCGGCTGATAGCCCCAGGAACCGCCGAACGGGTGCTCCATGATCGGCATCAGCTCGATGTGGGTGAAGCCCAGGTCCTGGACATACGGGATCAGCCGCTCGGCCATTTCATGCCAGTTGTATTGCCGGGCCACCTCCCCCGCCTCGTCGATTTCGCACTGCCAGGAACCGGCGTGCAATTCATAGATCGACAGCGGCGCACCCGGGAGATGCCGCTCGCGACGGTGCTGCATCCATTCGTCGTCCTGCCACTCGATCTTCAGGGGGGAGGCGACTCTCGACGCCGTGTCTGGCGGCATCTGCGTGGCCAGGGCCACCGGGTCGGCCTTGAGCGGCAGGATGCCGTGGGCGCCGAGGATTTCATACTTGTAACCCTCACCGGCACCCAGCCTGGGGATGAATATCTCCCACACGCCGGACGGATAACGGATGCGCATCGGATGCCGACGCCCGTCCCAGACGTTGAAATCCCCGACCACCGAAACGCGCCGGGCATTCGGCGCCCAGACCGCGAACCGCACGCCGTCGATGCCATCGACGGTGCTCAGTTGCGCACCGAGGCAGGAACTGAGATCGCGGTGATTGCCCTCGCCAAACAGGTAAAGGTCCATCTCCCCCAGCAACGGACCGAAGCTGTAGGGGTCTTCGGCAACCTGCTCGCCGCCGGCCCAACGGGTGCGCAGCAAATACGCCTGGGCACGGTCGAAATGGCCGACGAACAGCCCTGGGGTTGCGGTGGGTTGCAGTTCCCCCAGCTCTTCGCCGCCATCGCGGGCCAGCACATGCACGCTCAGGGCTCCGGGCAGATACGCACGAATGAATTGGCCGCCGGCGTCGTCGCCATGAGGCCCCAGGATGGAAAACGGGTCGTGGTGTTCGGCGCGCACCAGCGCGTCGATGTCATGGGGGGCCGGCAGCAACGACTCTTTGGCCTGCCCCTGTGGTTCTTTGTTCGAGACACTCATGATTCTCTCCACTAAATCGGTCCGGCTACGTCGGAAAAGGGTTGCAGCCCACTCAATAACCCGACCAGACCGTGCAACGGCACGGGCAGCCAGGTGGGGCGATTCTCGGCTTCATAGGCCACTTCATAGGCCGCCTTCTCCAGGCCGAACAACGCCAGCGCGGCGTCTTCGCCTTCAGCATCCTTCCACTCATGGGCAAGACTAGCTGCCGCCAGCCGATATGCCTCGACAAATGCCTGGCGAGCCTCTTTCAAATAACGATCGGCGACCCGTTGCCGCGCCGCATCGGCATCGGCCGTGCTGTCGACGGTGTGCAAGTGAATCGCCATGGCTGCCGCATAATCGAAGGAACGCAGCACACCACTGACGTCCTTATAGGGGCTGTGCTTGCCCCGTCGTTCATGCAATGGTCGCGCCGGCTCACCTTCGAAGTCGATCAGGTAGGCGTCGCCCTTGATCACCAGCACCTGCCCCAGGTGCAGGTCACCGTGGACGCGAATGCGCAAGCCGCCCTCAGCCTTGCCGGCCAGCGTCTGGACATGGGCCAGGACGGTTTTCTTGTGCTCCAGCAAGCGTGCGACCATGGCCTGGTCCGCGGGGTTCAATTGGCCCTGGTTCTGCTTGAGCAGGCGCAAGGCGTTTTCCACTTGGGCGGCCACGTCCTTGCCGATGGCCTGGGCTTGCTTGGCGTTGGTAGCCTGGGGCGCGAAGTCCGGGTCGTCGGTGGCCTGGGCCAATACCTGGTGCATTTCCCCCAGGCGCTGGCCGAGCATGCCGGCAAAATCCTTCAGTTCGCCCAGGGCGTTGTAATGCTGCTCCTGCTCGGAGACCGCGTCCGCCAGCTCGTCGCGCAGAGCGCGTTCGAGGTTGTTCTGGGTCCATTCCCAGGCGTCGCCCTGATTGCTCAAGTAGCCCTGGGCAATCATCAGCAGCGCATCTTCACCCTGGGCGTCGCGGCGAACCACCGAACCCAGCAGCGGTGAAATGTTGCTGAAACCGGCAGCGGTCAGGTAGGCGCTCATTTCCAGTTCCGGGTGCACACCCGAGGCGACCTTGCGAATCAGCTTGAGCACCAGGCTGCTGCCCACCACCACCGAACTGTTGGACTGTTCGGCGGACAGGTAACGCACCTCTGGCTCATCCCCCAGGTTCAGCGCGGCCAGGCCTTCGGTGGGTTCGAAGCGCAGCTCACCTTCGGCGAACGGCAGCACCGTGGCGGCCTGCATGCTGTGCAGCACGGCGCGCACGAAGCTTTCCAGGCTGAATGCATCGGTGATCAATCCCACCTGACGCACCCGACGTACCCGCGACAACGCCAGTTGCTGCGGCAACGCCGCACCGACCTGGTCTTCGGCAAGCAGACCGAACGGCAGTTGGTAACGCAGGGTCTGACCGCCACTGGTGACATCGATTTCGCTGAGCAGCACGGGGTGCTGTGGATCACCGAAGCGCACGCCATAAACAATGTCGACCTTCTCGATCGCACTGTCCTTGCCGGCGAACCAGCGCCGGTTCTGCAGCCAGCTTGGCAGGATGGTTTGCTCCAGCGTGGTGCGCGATGGCGCTTCGAGTAATTCTTCCAGGCGTTTTTTCAGCACCAGGGTGGTGAAGTCCGGCAAGCTCTGGGCCGGTTCCACGTGCCAGCTCGGCATCTGGTTCTCGGTTGCCAGGGCGAACCAGTAGAAGCCGTAAGGCGCCAGGGTCAGCAGGAAATTCAACTGGCCAATGGGTGGGAAGGCATTGCCGCCGAGCATCTCCACCGGGACCATGCCGGCGTAGGTCGACAGATCCAGTTCGGCAGCCTGGGCGCTGCGGGACACGTTGGCCACGCAGAGGATGATTTCGTGCTTGCCGTCGGGCCCGGTGTATTCGCGGGTATAAGCCAGGATCCGACGGTTGCTCGGTGAGAGCATCTTCAACGTGCCCCGGCCGAAGGCCTTGGACTGCTTGCGCACCGCCAGCATCCGCCGCGTCCAGTTGAGCAGCGAGTGCGGGTCGCCCGCCTGGGTCTCGACGTTGACCGACTGGTAGCCGTATTGCGGGTCCATGATCGGCGGCAGCACCAGGCTGGCCGGGTCGGCACGGGAGAAACCGCCGTTGCGGTCGATGGACCATTGCATCGGCGTACGCACACCATCGCGGTCGCCCAGGTAGATGTTGTCGCCCATGCCGATTTCATCGCCGTAGTACAACGTCGGCGTGCCGGGCATCGACAGCAGCAGACTGTTGAGCAGCTCAACGCGACGACGGTCGCGCTCCACCAACGGCGCCAGGCGCCGACGAATACCCAGGTTGATGCGCGCCCGACGGTCGGCGGCGTAGTAGTTCCACAGGTAGTCACGTTCCTTGTCGGTGACCATCTCCAGGGTCAACTCATCGTGGTTGCGCAGGAAAATCGCCCACTGGCAATTGGCGGGGATCTCCGGGGTCTGGCGCAGGATGTCGGTGATAGGGAAGCGATCTTCCTGGGCCAGCGCCATGTACATGCGCGGCATCAGCGGGAAGTGGAAGGCCATGTGGCATTCGTCACCGTTCATCCCTTGGGCGTCGACATCGCCGAAGTACAACTGGGTGTCTTCCGGCCACTGGTTGGCTTCGGCCAGCAACATGCGGTCGGGGTAGTTGGCATCGATCTCGGCGCGGATCAGCTTCAGGACATCATGGGTCTCGGGCAGGTTTTCGTTGTTGGTGCCGTCACGCTCGATGAGGTACGGGATGGCGTCCAGGCGCAGGCCGTCGATGCCCATGTCGAGCCAGTAGCGCATCACCGACAACACGGCCTTGATGACCTGCGGGTTATCGAAGTTGAGGTCGGGCTGGTGGGAGTAGAAGCGGTGCCAGAAGTATTGGCCCGCCACCGGATCCCAGGTCCAGTTGGACTTCTCGGTGTCGAGGAAGATGATTCGCGTGCCGTCGTACTTGTGGTCGTCATCGGACCAGACGTAGAAGTCCCGCGCCTTCGAACCCGGCTTGGCCTTGCGCGCGCGCTGGAACCAGGGGTGCTGGTCCGAGGTGTGGTTGATGACCAGCTCGGTGATCACCCGCAGGTTGCGCTTGTGGGCTTCGGCAATGAACCGCCGCGCATCGGCCATGGTGCCGTAGTCGGCGCTGACGCCACGGTATTCGGCAATGTCATAACCGTCGTCGCGCCGGGGGGATGGATAGAACGGCAGCAGCCAGATGGTATTGACGCCCAGATCGGCGATGTAGTCGAGCTTTTCGATCAGGCCGGGAAAGTCACCGATCCCGTCGTTATTGGAGTCGAAATAGGATTTTACGTGGACCTGGTAAATCACCGCGTCCTTGTACCAGAGCGGATCTTTGATGAAGGTGGCAGACCGGGGTTTCTTCGCCATTTGCAACTCCTGATAATTCATTAAAGCCGCGGGAGACAGGCTTGTGAGGTCTTGTTATGTGGCGAGATCTTTTTGTGGCGAGGGAGCTTGCTCCCGCTGGGCGCGAAGCGGCCCCTTGAAATCACGACTGCTGCGCAGCCGAGCGGGAGCAAGCTCCCTCGCCACAAAAGCCATCCTTGCGCATCACGCCACGCTGATCCGCCAAATCCCGAACGGCTGGTACGCCGGGTCAATCCGCATGAACTGGTACTTGCCGTACCAGCTCCAACGATGTCCGTTCATCAGATCCTCGCCCTGGGTCTGGGCGTCGTCGGGCAGGCCCATCTCCCAGAGCGGCAACTCGAAACTGGCTTCCTGCGGGTTGTGCGGATCAAGGCTCACCGCCACCAGGATGAAATTGCTGCCGTCGGCGGTGCGCTTGCCGAAATAAAGAATGTTGTCGTTCCAGGCGTTGTAGATTTTCAGGCCCAGGTGCGTATGCAGCGCCGGGTTCTGCCGGCGGATGCGGTTGAGCTGGGCGATCTCGGCAACGATGTTGCCCGGCGCGGTGAAGTCCCGGGGGCGGATCTCGTATTTCTCCGAATCGAGGTATTCCTCCTTGCCCGGCACCGGTGCCGATTCGCACAATTCGAAGCCCGAATACATGCCCCACAGGCCCGAGCCCATGGTTGCCAGGGCCGCACGGATCAAAAAGCCGGCACGCCCCGACTCATGAAGAAAGGCCGGGTTGATGTCTGGCGTGTTGACGAAAAAATTCGGCCGGTAGCATTCACGCCACGGCGATTCATTGAGTTCGCTGAAGTAGGTCGCCAGTTCAGCCTTGGTGTTGCGCCAGGTGAAATAGGTGTAGCTCTGGGAGTAACCGACCTTGCCCAGCCGCGCCATCATCGCCGGGGTGGTGAACGCTTCCGCGAGGAATATCACCTCAGGGTATTGCGCCCGGACATCGGCGATCAGCCATTGCCAGAACGGCAGTGGCTTGGTGTGAGGGTTGTCGACGCGGAATATCTTCACACCTTCCTTGACCCAGCCCACCACGATGTCCCGCAGCTCCACCCACAGGCTGGGAATCGCATCGGACGCGTAGAAGTCAACGTTGACGATGTCCTGGTATTTCTTCGGCGGGTTTTCCGCGTATTTGATCGTGCCGTCCGGCCGCCAGCTGAACCAGCCCGGGTGCTGCTTGAGCCAAGGGTGATCCTGGGAACACTGGATCGCGAAGTCCAGGGCAATCTCCAGGCCGTGGTCAGCGGCCGCCGCCACCAGGCGCCGGAAGTCCTCACGGCTCCCCAACTGCGGGTGAATGGCCTCGTGCCCACCCTCCTCGCTGCCAATGGCATACGGGCTGCCTGGGTCGTCGGGACCGGCGGTGAGGGAGTTGTTCGGGCCTTTGCGGAAACTGCGACCGATGGGATGGATCGGCGGGAAGTACAGCACGTCGAAGCCCATGTCCTGGATCATCGCCAGGCGCGAATGCACGTCGTTGAAAGTGCCGTGGCGCTGGGGATCGTCGGTGATCGAGCGGGGAAACAGCTCATACCAGCTGGCAAACTCGGCCAGCTGGCGCTCCACATCCAGCGGATACTCGGGGCTGATACTCAAGTACGGGCGATGATCGGCCCGGGACATCAGATCGGCACTGCGCGGTGCCAGGAACAGCGCTACCTGCTCGGTCGGCAACAGGCCTGAGAGTTCATGGTGCAAGGCCGCCAGTTGCTCGCTCAGGTCACCGGTGCTGCGCTCGACGGCCATTTGCACTTGGTTGCGCCCTTCCTGCAACTCCAGGCTGATCGGCACCCCTGCGCCGAATTTCTTCTCCAGCTCGTAGCGAAAACTGGCGAACTGATCGATCCAGGCCTCGATACAAAACACATAGCGACCTTGTTCCGGCACGTTGAACTGGCCCTGCCAGCCGTTGTTGCCCAGGTCACTCATGACCTCGCTGTTCCACACTTCATCCTGCAGCGCACGCCAGCGAATGCGCACGGCCAGCTTGTCATGACCATCGGCGAAGACTTTGCTGGTCACTGTCACGTCCTGCCCAGCCACGGCCTTGGCGGCGAATTGTCCACCGTCGATCACCGGCATGGTGTTTTCAATCGCGATACGCGGCAACAGCAAGGCTTGGGACAGCGGCAAATGCGGGTTGCAGGCCAGTTCAGTCGGGTGTTCGGCAGTCATCGAGCATCGCTCCTTTTACGCCCCATGGACGCGCTTGTGGCGGTAAAGGCCCAACGGGTCCCTGAAAAAACTCACTTAAACTCCGAACCGAATCACCGACTAAAAGTTCAGAGGGATTTACCCCGATGCATCCGGGGATCAAAGCCGGTGCAAGGAGGTCAACAACAATAAGCACGACTCAAGCCATGTGCGTCACGGAGACACGTCCCGATGAATATTCCCATCCCGGCCGAAACACCCGATCCGAACATCGACGACCCCACCTTGCCCCCGCCCGGCCCTGATCCGGAACCGATTCCAGAGAAAGACCCGCCGCTGGACCCGCAACCGCCGCTGGGCGACCCGCCAAGCGAGGCGCCGCCGGAGCGGGTTTGAGTCAACGATTTGGAGCTAATCCCTGTGGGAGCGAGCTTGCTCGCGATAGCGGACTGGCAATCAGCATAGTGGCTGGCTGATCCTCCGCCATCGCGAGCAAGCTCGCTCCCACAAGTCCAATGTTCAAGTCTTATGCTCAGGCTATGGCTTGTCGCCCTTCTCCAACGCCCGGACGATCACCGGCATCACACTGAAGATCGCCAGCGCCAGCACCGTGCTGAGCACCGCCGTCGCCTCTCGCCCCAACCCGGCGGCGACGCCAATGGCCGCGGTCATCCAGAGGCCGGCGGCGGTGGTCAGGCCCTTGACGTGACCTTCGTCGCCGTCGGTGTTCTTCAGGATGGTGCCAGCGCCGAGAAAGCCGATGCCGGCGACCACGCCTTGTATCACCCGGCTCATCGCGTCGGCCTGGGACCCGGACATCTGTGGCACCAATACGAACAGCGCCGCCCCCAGGGCCACGAGCATGTGGGTTCGTACGCCGGCAGCCTTGCCCTTGTGTTCGCGCTCGAAACCCAGGATGCCACCCAGCAGCGCGGCCATGAGCAGGCGCACCGTGACCCGGGTCATCTGCTGGGCATCGGTGATGTCGGCGAATTCCGCCTGCAGGGTTACCCAGACTTCATGCCACCAGGCGTCCATGGACCGTCCTCTTTTCCAGTCGATAAACGATGGACCGCAGGCGACGCCAGAGGTGCGCCTGACCGCTGATCAGCCGCCACGAACCCTGGCTTGGCCGCGCGACCTAACGTTCATGACCCCAGAAGGAGCAACACCATGACTGTCCGTATCGATGACAACCAGACCTGCCATTTCGAAACCCCCAACGGCACCGAACAGCGCCCCGCCAGCGAGCTGACCATCATCACCGACCCGGACAAGGCCATGTCCATCGTGGAGCTCAATGGCGACCGGGTCTACATCACCGAGGCCGAGGCCGATGCACTGACCGTGGCCGGCGCGGTCGACGGGCGCAAGCACCTCAAGGCCACGGACAGCGGCTCGGCGATCTGAGCCTATCTGCCAGAGCAATGCAGCCCCTGTGGCGAGGGAGCTTGCTCCCGCTGGGCTGCGAAGCAGCCCCAACACATCGCAACCGGTGTATCAGGACGACCGCGTCGCGATTCTTTAGGGTCGCTTCGCAACCCAGCGGGAGCAAGCTCCCTCGCCACAAGGTATTGTTCGCCCAACTGCCGGTGCGTCAGCCATAAGGTGTTGTTCGTCCATCCGTGGGTGCATCAAAGTGTCGCAGCGCCTGGGTTTCATGGCATCTGATCCGGTTTTTATCGAAACACCTGAGTCTGTTATGCAAACAGTTCCATGGTCATAGTGCGCCGGCCAGATAGAGGCTGATGAGCGACCGACCATGAGCGATAGAATCCCCGTCCAGTTGATACAGACGTTCGAACCTGCGCCAACGAAGATAAAGGCCAGGAGCACCGACAACCTGATCCACACCCGCAGCTTCACCGGTTTGTTTCGTACCCTGCGCATCAGCGGTGCGGGGGTTCTGTTCCTGCTGTTCTTCGGCACGGTGTGGTTGAACTGGGGCGGCCGCCAGGCGGTGCTCTGGGACCTTTCCGAAAGCAAGTTCCACATCTTTGGCGCGACCTTCTGGCCCCAGGATTTCATCCTGCTGTCGGCCTTGCTGATCATTGCCGCCTTCGGCCTGTTTGCGATCACCGTGTTTGCCGGTCGCGTGTGGTGCGGCTACACCTGCCCGCAGAGTTCCTGGACCTGGATCTTCATGTGGTGCGAGAAAATCACCGAAGGCGAACGCAACCAGCGGATCAAGCTGCAGGCCGCGCCCTGGGGCCTGAACAAACTCTTGCGCCGCTCAGCCAAGCACACCTTGTGGCTGGCCATCAGTCTGCTCACCGGCCTGACGTTCGTGGGGTACTTCACGCCGATCCGCCCATTGGCCGAGGAACTGCTGACCCTGCAAATGGCCGGCGCGAGCCTGTTCTGGGTGCTTTTCTTTACCGCCGCCACCTACCTCAACGCCGGCTGGCTGCGTGAAGCGGTGTGCATGCACATGTGCCCCTATGCACGCTTTCAGAGCGTGATGTTCGACAAGGACACACTGACCATTTCCTACGATGCGGCCCGTGGTGAGATCCGCGGCCCACGCAAACGCGAGGCAAACCCGGCCAATATTGGCCTGGGCGACTGCATCGACTGCCAGATGTGCGTGCAGGTCTGCCCGACCGGCATCGACATCCGCGACGGCCTGCAGATGGAATGCATCGGCTGCGCGGCCTGCATCGATGCCTGCGACTCGATCATGGACAAGATGGGTTACGCCCGCGGCCTGATCAAATACACCTCCGAACATCAGTTGCAGGGCGGCAAGACTCACCTGCTCAGGCCTCGGCTGATTGGCTATAGCGCCGTGCTGCTGGTGATGATCGGCGCGCTGGTCGTGGCGCTGATGCAACGGCCCATGGTGTCGCTGGATGTCAGCAAGGACCGTGGCCTGTTCCGCGAAAACAGCGCAGGCCAGATCGAGAACATCTACAGCCTGAAAATCATCAACAAGACCCAACAGCGCCAGGATTATCACCTGTCCCTGGTGGACGGCGACGGCTTCATCCTGCAAGGCAAGACCCAACTGAGCCTGGCCCCGGGGGAAATCGTCGATGTGCCGGTGTCGGTGGCGATGCTCAGCGAACGGCCCGGTAAAGGCTCCCAGGAAATGACGTTCAAGGTCGCCGACAGTGACGAGCCGGGCATCTACAGCATCGCCAAGAGCCGTTTTGTCGCACCGATGAATCGTTGAAGCTTTAAGATGCCGGACACCTGTGGGAGCGAGCCTGTGAGGGCAAGCCTGTGGGAGCAAAGCTTGCTCGCGAAGAACGATGACACGACCTTACTGTTGATTTGTGTCGCCTGTATCGCGAGCAAGCTTTGCTCCCACACGCTCGCTCCCACAGTTTAAGAAACGCAAACCACGCGTTATCCACTACTGGGCCCCACCATGAAACGCTACGAGAAATTTGCCGACGACATCGCTGAACTGATCCGCTCGGGCATGCTGGGGCCAGGTCAGCGCGTGCCGTCGGTACGCTACGCCAGCCAGACCTACGGTGTCAGCCCGTCCACCGTATTCCAGGCCTATTACCTGCTGGAACGACGCGGCATGATCCGGGCCCGGCCGCGCTCCGGCTACTTCGTCAACACCCATGCGCCGAGCCCGTTTTCGGAGCCTGCGATCAGCAGCCAGGTGCACGAGTCCACCGAAGTCGACGTCAGTGAACTGGTATTTTCGGTCCTCGACTCGATCAAGGACCCGGCCACCGTACCGTTCGGCTCGGCATTCCCCAGCCCGACGCTGTTCCCACTGCAACGGCTGTCCCGTTCGCTGTCCAGTGCAACACGGGACATGGACCCGCGAATGGTGGTCACGGACATGTCGCCGGGCAATCCACACTTGCGCCGACAGATCGCCCTGCGCTACATGGTCGGCGGATTGATGCTGCCCATGGAGGAACTGCTGGTCACCAACGGCGCCCTGGAAGCCTTGAACCTGTGCCTGCAAGCCGTGACCGAGCCCGGCGACCTGGTGGCGATCGAAGCGCCAGCGTTCTACGCCAGTCTCCAGGTACTGGAGCGCCTGAAGCTCAAGGCCGTGGAAATTCCCGTCCACCCGCGCGACGGCATCGACCTGGACGTGCTGGCGCAGACACTGGAGCGCCATCCGATCAAAGCCTGCTGGTGCATGACCAGTTTCCAGAACCCCATGGGCGCGACCATGCCCGAGGAACGCAAACAGGCGCTGGTCGAGTTGCTGCGCCGCCATCAGGTGCCGCTGATCGAGGACGACGTCTACGCCGAACTCTACTACGGCCAGCAGGCCCCCAAGCCCGCCAAGGCGTTCGACACCGAAGGGCTGGTGATGCATTGCGGCTCGTTCGCCAAGAGCCTGGCACCGGGTTATCGCATCGGCTGGGTCGCCGCCGGGCGCTACGCGCAGAAGATCGAACGGCTCAAGCTCATGACCTCGCTGTGCGCCTCGATGCCGGCCCAGGCTGCCATCGCCGACTACCTGCAACACGGCGGCTACGACCGTCACCTGCGCAAACTGCGCTACGCCCTGGAAGAACAGCAAAGCGCGATGCTCGCCGCCATCGCCCGCTATTTTCCGGCCCAGACCCGAGTCAGCCAGCCAGCGGGGGGCTACTTCCTGTGGCTGGAGTTGCCGGAGCAGATGGATTCACTGAAATTGTTCCAGATGGCCCTGGCCCAGGGCATCAGCATCGCGCCGGGACCGATCTTTTCACCGACCCGGCGTTTCAGGAATTGCATCCGCTTGAACTATGGCAGCCCGTGGACCGAGGCCTCGGAAAAGGCCATGGAGACGTTGGGGCGGATTATTCGATCGTTTTGATATTTGGGTTGCCTGTCGGGCCGCCATCGCGAGCAAGCTTTGCTCCCACATTGGAACGCTGCCCCCTGTGGGAGCAAAGCTTGCTCGCGATAGGGCCAAAACAGACACCCCAGGACTCAGCGCCCGCCCCCCAAATCCACAAACGTCCCGGTCGCATACGAAGCCTTGTCCGACAACAACCAGATAATCGCTTCGGCCACTTCATCCGGACGCCCGCCCCGGGCCATGGGGATCGCTGATTCCAGCTTGCTGACCCGGTCCGGATCGCCGCTCAGGGCATGGAAATCGGTGTAGATGTAGCCGGGGCGCACCGCGTTGACGCGAATGCCTTCGCCGGCCACTTCCTTGGACAAGCCGATGGTGAAGGTGTCCAGCGCGCCCTTGGAGGCTGCGTAATCGACGTACTCCCCCGGGGCGCCCAGGCGCGCGGCCACCGACGAGACGTTGACGATGCTGCCGCCCTGCCCGCCATGCCTGGGCGACATGCGCAGCACCGCGTGTTTGGCGCAAAGAATCGGCCCCAGCACGTTGGTCTTCATGATCTTGAGAATGCGGAATTCGGACATTTCATCGAGCCGGGACTTGTGCGCGACCGTGCCGGCGTTGTTCACCAGGGCAGTGACACGGCCCAGCTCGGCGTCGACCCGGTCGAACAGGCCGATCACTTCGTCTTCGATGCTCACGTCGGCCCGCACGGCAATCGCCTGCGCGCCCTTGGCCCGGACCTGTTCGAGCACCTCCTGCGCGGCACTCTCATCGGACTGGTAATTGATGCAGATCCGATAGCCCAACTCGGCAGCCAACAGCGCCGTGGCCGCCCCGATTCCGCGGCCGCCACCGGTGATGACGATGACTTTATCCACGTTTGCTTCCCCCATTCCACGGATAGACGTGCGCTGCCAAGAATAGCGTTCACGTCACGCTTTGCACAAACCGCTGCGCTTACCGGGCCAGGGCGCGCAGATCCAGGCGTCCATCCAACAGCGGCGGGCACCAGTAATAGCCGCCGGTGATTGGCCGGCTCATGCGATACAGGCCATCGGTAATGCCGTCTTCCAGGCCGCTCATGCGGCGCAGTTGTGCCTCGAAGGCATCGAGGGAGAAACCGAACGCCAGGAACATCAGCCCCGCACGGTCGCCTTCGATCCACGGCATGGAGCGACGCACCACGAACGCCTCCGGGGCGAAGCTTTCCTGGGCGGTGCGCTTGACATGGGCCGACTCCGGCGCGTCGTCGAGTTCTTCGTTATCGCTCAGGCGACGGCCCATGATGTTGTCGCGCTCATGGGGTTGCATCGCCGCGAAGCCATCAAGATCGTGCTGCCATTGTTGGATCGCAGCGAAACTGCCACCGCGCACCCCGTCGGCACCTTGGGCCAGGGCGGCGGCGATGGCCGCTTCGTCGTGAGGGTTTTCGGTGCCGTCTTCGTAGCCGGTCAGGTCATGGCCGGTCATGTGGCGGAAGGTTTCGTTCATCTGCACCAGGCGCAGCGCCGGGGCCAGCGCCGCCTCGATGGCGCGACTGCGGTGCATCAGCTCGCCGCGGTCTTCGCCGTGCAACCAGCACCACAGCGCGTGTTGGGTCGACGGGTTGTCCACGCCCACTCCGGTCAAGGCAGGAAAGGCCCGCAGGCCTTCGACCTGGGCCCCCAGCGCCTGGACCAGCGATTCGCCAAAGCCGACCACGGCCCGGCCATCGAGCAGCAACAGGAGTTTATCTATCGCAGCCGGCAGTGCCTCGACCGATTCCAAGGCAAAAAACATATGACGGGCCTGAGGCGGAACAGGGGTGGCGAGAATGCCGGGCTGGTAGTAACTCATATGAACTCCTTTAGAAAGAGCGCAAGTTTACCCGGCGGCTGCCGCTTTGTGTGGTTTGGCTTGAGGTCCGGTCGCGCCGGGAAACCGGGCCGTTTTGTGGGAAGGTTCCCGCAGCCCTGTCAGACCGCTCAGAAACATGCCTCCGCCCGATAGCCTCGGATTGCCGGGCAGCCAAAAACGCCCTAGATTGCCCCACTCTAGGAAGGCCAACGAGAACGCTGCACCATGCAAATTGCCAGATCGATACTCGCCGGGACTTTTTTCCTGGTCTGCGGGACGCCCGCAGGCTTTGCCCAGGAGCGCATTGAAGACACAGTCAATGCCGTCATCCAACCGTTGATGAAGCAACAGGACATCGCCGGCATGGCCGTGGCGGTCACCTACAACGGTCAACGCCATTACTTCAACTACGGCGTGGCCTCCAAGGACACGAAAAAGCCGGTCAACGACCGGACCCTCTTCGAAATCGGCTCCGTCAGCAAGACCTTCACCGCCACCCTCGGCGCCTATGCACAGGCCCAGGGCAAGCTGTCCCTGGCCGACCCGGCCAGTCGCTTCGCCCCCGAGCTGCGCGGCAGCGCCTTCGAGGGCATCAGCCTGCTCAATCTCGCCACCTATACCGCCGGAGGCCTGCCGTTGCAGTTTCCCGACGAGGCGGACCATCCGGACCGGATGTTTGGTTATTACACAACCTGGAAGCCGCTCTACCCGGTCGGCACCCAGCGGCTCTATTCAAACCCGAGCATCGGCCTGTACGGCTATCTGGCAGCCCGCAGCCTGGGGCGGTCGTTTGACGAGGTGATGGAACGCACGCTGATGCCAGGACTGGGGCTCAAGCACAGCTATGTGCGGGTGCCGCAGGATCAGTTGGGCCGATACGCCCAAGGCTATGCCAAAGACGGCAAGCCCGTCCGGGTCGGGCCAGGTGCCCTGGATTCCGAGGCTTATGGGGTGAAAACCAGCTCATCGGATCTGATTAGTTTCCTCGAGGCCAACCTGCGACCTGAAAAACTGGACGCGGATATGAAGCAAGCGATTGCCACGACGCATACAGGTTTCTACAAGGTTGGTGGGATGAATCAGGGGCTGGGCTGGGAGTTCTACCCCGCTCCGTTCACCTTGGATGACCTGCTCGCGGGCAACACACCGCAGATGGCCCTGACCCCACAAAAAGCCGAAGCTCTCAACCCGCCCCGCCCGGCGCCGGACGGCACCTGGATCAACAAGACAGGATCCACCAACGGTTTCGGCGCGTACGCGGCGTTCGTGCCCGGAAAGGACATGGGGATCGTCATGCTAGCGAACAGAAACTACCCGATCGAAGAACGGGTGAAAGCGGCACATCGGATCCTGATGGCGTTGGATGGTCAATAACTCATGACGCCTCGGGGTGATGAGTTTCCCTGTGGCGAGGGAGCTTGCTCCCGCTGGGTCGCGCAGCGACCCCAAACCGGTCATTCGATCATCCATTGAAAAAAAGCATAGGGCTGCTGCGCAGCCCAGCGGGAGCAAGCTCCCTCGCCACAAGGCCCTCGGCGCTAGCGGGGATCAATCCTCCAGCGGCTTCGGCGGTGCCGCCGGCTTGGCGGCCTTGCCAGCCTTGGCGCCTTTCGCATCCTTGGCCGGTGCAGGCTCCGGCGCGGGAGGTGGGGCTGGAGGTGTCGCCTCTTTTTCTGCCGCAGGCAGTTTATCGACGGTGTCGAAGAGGTCTTTCAACTCGATCGCCCCGGAATGCTCAAGCTTCTTTTCCCCGTCCTTGCCCACCAGGATGATCTTGGTCTGTGCACCGGCTCCCAGCTTGAGCGAGCGAATCAACGCCATGGTGCTTTGCGGGTCCAGGTCCTTGCCATCGCGCTGCCCAATGGTATTGAGCACCGTATAGAGCACCATGTTGCGCTCGGAAAAGCCCTGCTTGCCTGCCGGCTCATCCAAGGCCTTTTTCAGGCTCACCCAGGCAGGGTCGACCGTACT
This sequence comes from Pseudomonas sp. Lb2C2, assembly GCF_052112205.1. Classification (NCBI taxonomy): domain Bacteria; kingdom Pseudomonadati; phylum Pseudomonadota; class Gammaproteobacteria; order Pseudomonadales; family Pseudomonadaceae; genus Pseudomonas; species Pseudomonas sp. Lb2C2. The sequence continues at coordinate 144,528 of NZ_JAUTYW010000007.1, forward strand.
GGGCGCGATGACCACAAGGGGACGTGACTTGCCTGCATCCGCCAACAGGGGCGAGTCGCCATCGGCAGCGAACAGAGGGCCGGCAATGGCCAGCAAGGTAGCGAAGGTCAACGACCGAATGAGCATGCGCCTCTCCTTTTGATATTTACGCTGTACTGAGTACACAGGGCGGCGATTGTTCCGCGTGCGTCACCCAATACTGCGCCTGCCTGACTTGAAGCTTAGGCGAGGGGGTTCATTGCGCAACCGCAAGGAGAGCGCTGAAGTCGGGAGAGACTAATTGTGGGAGCGAGCTTACTCGCGGTAGCGTCATGACGACCAACATCGAGTCGACTGACACACCGTTATCGCGAGCAAGCTCGCTCCCACACTATTGAACTTGAGCTGACCGTTCTAGAACGCCAGCTTGAACCCGATCATCGCCAGCATCACCGCCAGGCACGGGCGCAGCAGTTCATCGGAGATGCGGCCCGACAAATGACTGCCCAGGTAGATCCCCGGCAACGAACCGATCAGCAGGAAACCCAGGATGTGCCAATCCATGTTGCCCATGCTCGCATGACCCAGGCCAGCCACCAGGGTCAGCGGCACGGCGTGGGCGATCTCGGTGCCCACCAGGCGCTTGGTGACCAGGAACGGGTAGAGGATGAACAGCGCGACAGTACCCAGGGCGCCAGCGCCGATCGAGGTCAACGCGACCATCGTACCCAGCACGAGGCCGGTGATGACCGTCAGCACATTGAGGCGGACACCGGAGGGGTTGTAGTGGCCGCCAGCGCGGTCGTGGGCGAATTGCAGCAGGCGCTTTTTGAACAGGATCGCCAGGGCGGTGGCGAACAACACGAAGCCCAAGGCTTGCTTGATCACCGCGTTCATGGCGTCGGGGGAGCTGTGCAGGCTGCTGAGGAACCACAGCGTCAAGCCGACCGCCGGCACGCTGCCCAACGTCAGCCAGCCGGTGATCGCCCAGTCGATGTTGCGATTTTTTGCATGAACCAGGACACCACCAGACTTGGTAATGGCCGCGTACAGCAGGTCCGTACCTACCGCCGTCGCAGGGTTGATACCAAACCACAACAGGATCGGGGTCATCAGCGAACCCCCGCCGACGCCGGTCATCCCGACGATGAAGCCGACCACCAGACCTGCAACGACTAAACCGACATTACCGAAATCCATTAAACCCGTCTCAGCACGACCGCGTGAAAAATCTGGCCGCGAGCATAGCGATTTTTCTTATAACCCCCTATATCGATGTGATCTATCTTTATTCCTTTTCCATCACTTCACTGAACCGGCAAGAAGTTGAGGAACAGCAGGCTCTGGGCGTAATTCAAGCCGATCCGCCGGTAGCGCTCATCGAGCATCTGGGTCAGCAGGTCCAATCGGGCGACGATTTTTCCAAACTCCACGGCGAAACTCAGGTTGCTGCCCTCCTCCGAAATCTCATTGGAAAACAGCAACAGCTTACCGTCCTTGTTCTGCCGCTGGCTCAGCAGCCAGGTGGCTTTTTCGATATTGCGCGCCGCGTTGCTGACAAAACGCGGGTCGATGGTGTCGGTCATGTAGAACTCGAGGCGATTGCCGTGAGCGGTGACCAGCATGCTGCCGATGGCATAGATGAACGCCCCGACCCGATCGCCGAGAAATTCCGGGCTCATGGCATAGCTCAGGGCCGCCAGGTCCTTCTTGCCACCCAGGGTTGGCAAGGGCTGTTGCTGCTCGATGGCCAGGCGCACCTGTTTTTCCGCAGTGCGGGCGTCGAGAAAGCCGGACTTGCGCAGTTCTTCGGGGTTGCGCAGGTAAAGCTTGCTCATCAGCAGATAGAGGCTTTGCAGGTTGTCATGCATCGACAACGTGGCCATGCGATCGACGCTGGTCTGCAAGAACTCCTGGGGCCTGGCGTTGCTGAACTGCGTGACCATGTCCTGCCCCTGCTGATGACTGCAGCCGCCGCTGAACAGCATCGACACACCAACCAACAACGCCAGGCAGCAGCGGCGCAATCTCGTCACAGAATAAAAAACACCGGCCATCGAGTCTCGGTCTGGGCATGGGGAAGCGATGGGAGTCGTCGCCTCCAGGCCCATGGATAGAGCAGCAAAAAACGCAAAAGTGCAGTGTTGGAAGAAAACCTCAATCTATCGCAACGCCTCCTCAGCCTAATTAGTCTTACTTTTTAATTGATAATTCTCTATTTATGGCTATAAATCCCTTCTCGCCCATCAAATAGAAAGACTACTAACCAGAAAAACCTTCAGCGCTGTCCGACCAGTAACGGACTCGCCCCGCGTTCAAAACAACAACAAAACAACAGGAAGGAAGGTCATACCATGCTTGAATCCAGACAACTGCTCACGGCTCTCGGAGTGTCCCTGATGATCGCCACCTCGGCTTCCCAGGCTACCGGCCTGACCAACGAACGCGCTGCGTTCGGCAAGACCGACGACGGCACGGCGGTGGAAAAATTCGTGCTGCGCAACAGTCACGGCGTGGAGGCCACGGTCATCACCTACGGCGGCATCCTCCAGTCATTGAGCGTGCCGGACAAAAACGGCAAGGTCGCCGACATCGTGCTCGGCTTCGACGACGTGCAGGGTTACCAGAAGAACGGCAGCGTGTATTTCGGCGCGACCATCGGCCGCTTCGGCAATCGCCTGGCCGACGGCGCCTTCGAGCTGGACGGCAAGCGTTACCAAGTGCCGCAGAACGACCATGGCAACTCCCTGCACGGCGGGCCGCAAGGGTTCGACAAGCGCGTCTGGAAGGCTCAGCCGCACAATGCCAAGGACTCGGTGGGCGTCACCCTGACCTACCTGTCACCCGATGGCGAGATGGGCTTTCCCGGTGCGCTGAAGACCGACGTCACCTACAGCCTCAACGAACAGAACGAGTTGCGGATCGAGTACAAAGCCACCACCGACAAGCCCACAGTACTGAACCTGACCAACCACAGCTATTTCAACCTGGCCGGCGCAGGCAACGGCGACATACTCGAGCAGCTCGCGACCCTGCACGCGGCCCACTACACGCCGGTCACCGGCAAGCTCATTCCCACCGGCGAACTGGCCCCCGTGGCTGGTACGCCGATGGACTTCACCCAACCCACCGCCATCGGCACCCACATCAAAGCCGATCACCCACAACTCAAATTCGCCGAACCGAAACAAGGCGGCTTCGATTTCAACTGGGCGCTGGACGCCAAAGGCGACGTGAACAAACTGGCCGCCGAGGTGTATGACACGGAATCTGGACGACGCCTGCAGCTCTACACCACCGAACCTGGCGTGCAGTTCTATACCAGCAACTTCCTCGACGGCACCGTCAAGGGCAAGCAAGGCAAGGTCTATCCGCATTGGGGCGCGTTCACCCTGGAAACCCAGCACTACCCCGACTCGCCCAACCAGCCGAACTTCCCCTCGACGCGGCTTGATCCGGGCCAGACCTACACCCAGACCATGGTGTTGAAGTTCTCCGCAAAATAACTCCCCCGCCGGATCGTTCCCACGCATGGGAACGATCCATGCGGGAACACTTGGTCTATCCTGCTGCCACACGTCAAAGCTCAAAAACAGGAGAAAGGCATGAGGACGCTGGAATTGGCGGGTGTGTCCGTACCGGTCATTGGCCAGGGCACCTGGCGCATGGGTGAGGAACCGTCTGATCACAAGAAAGAAGTGGCCGCCCTGCGGTTGGGAATCGAATTGGGCATGACCCTGATAGACACGGCGGAGATGTATGCCGAAGGCGGTGCCGAAACCGTCGTTGGCGAAGCGATCACCGGCCTGCGCGACCAGGTTTTCCTGGTGAGCAAAGTCTACCCTCACAACGCCAGTCGCAAAGGTATTCCCCTGGCCTGCGAACGCAGTTTGCGGCGGCTCGACACCGATTACATCGACCTTTATCTGCTGCACTGGCGTGGGCAGTACCCGCTGGACGAAACCGTCGAGGCCTTCGAGCGTCTGCGCGAAGAAGGCAAGATCGGCCGTTGGGGCGTGTCGAACTTCGATGTGGCGGACCTTGAAGAACTGACCGCGCCGGGCTGTGCAACCAACCAGGTGCTGTACAACCTGCAGGAACGCGGCATCGAATTCGACCTGCTGCCCTGGTGCCAACAACAGCGCATGCCGATCATGGCTTACTGCCCGGTCGGCCAGGGCGGGCACCTGCTCAAGGATCACACCCTGGGACAAATCGCCGAACGCCATCGCGCCACACCGGCGCAGATCGCACTGTCCTGGCTGCTGCGCCAGGACAATGTGATTGCCATTCCCAAGGCCGTGAAACCTGAACATGTGCGCTTGAATGCCGAAGCAGCCAACCTCAGGCTCGAGCCCCAGGACCTGGCCGCCCTCGACCTGATCTTTCCCCAGCCCCAGGGCAAGCAGCGGTTGGCGATGGTGTAGTCCTCGCAAATCAAACGCTTTTTGTGGCGAGGGAGCTTGCTCCCGCTGGGTCGCGTAGCGGCCCCATTATCCTTGCGATCGCTGCGCAATCGAGCGGGAGCAAGCTCCCTCGCCACAAAAGCAGTCCTGCGCCTCGCAAACGACAGCCATTAGAACAACCCCATCTGCCCCCCCACCAACGTCGAAAAATCATCATCCACAAACGGCAGGATCGCATCCGCCACCGGCTGTAGCTGTTTGGTCACGTAGTGGTCGTAATCGATTGACGCGCTGCGGATTTCCAGCGGTTCGGGGCCGGCAACGGTGATGACGTAGCTGATCCAGCCACCATTCTGGTATTGCCGCGGGCGGCCCTGGCGCTGGTTGAACTCATCGGCCAGCCGCGCGGCCCGCACATGGGGTGGAACGTTGCGTTCGTAGTCTTCCAGAGGCCGACGCAGACGCTTGCGGTAGACCAACCGTTCATCGAACGCACCGGACAGGGTCTGCTGCACATAATCGCGCACATAATCCTGATAGGGCTTGCGGTGGAAGATCCGCCCGTACAGCTCCTGCTGGAATTGCCGGGCCAGCGGCGACCAGTCGGTGCGCACGGTTTCCAGGCCCTTGTAGACAATTTCGTCGCTGCCGTCGGCGCGAGTCACCAGCCCGGCATAGCGTTTCTTGCTGCCCTCCTCGGCGCCGCGGATGGTCGGCATCAGAAAACGCTTGAAATGCGTTTCGAACTGCAGCTCCAGCGCACTCTCCAACCCGAATTCATCGCGCACCTGCCCCCGCCACCATTGGTTGACGTGGGCCACCAACTCGCGACCGATCCTGGCCGCTTCCTCCTGGCCATGGGCCCGGCGCAGCCAGACGAACGTGGAATCGGTATCGCCATAGATCACCACATGCCCCTGGGCTTCGATCAACTGGCGGGTGTGCTGCATGATCTGGTGGCCACGCAGGGTGATGGACGAGGCCAGGCGCGTATCGAAGAAACGGCAGCCACTGGAACCGAGCACGCCATAAAAGGCGTTCATGATGATTTTCAACGCTTGGGACAGCGGCGCATTGTGCTCGCGCTTGGCGGTCTCCCGGCCTTCGGAGATCCGCGCCACGATGGCCGGCAGGCAATGTCGAGTACGGGAGAAGCGCGCCCCGCGAAAGCCTGGCACCGATTCCTGATCATCCGGGTGGCGCAGCCCTTCGATCAAGCCCACCGGGTCAATCAGGAAGGTGCGGATGATCGATGGATACAGGCTCTTGTAGTCCAGCACCAACACCGACTCGTAGAGCCCCGGCTGGGAATCCATGACAAACCCACCCGGGCTGGCCTCGGGCGGGCGCTGGCCCAGGTTGGGTGCAACAAACCCTTGGCGATGCATCAGCGGCATGTACAGGTGCGTGAAGGCCGCCACCGAGCCCCCGCTGCGGTCCGCCGGCAGACCGGTGACGCTGGCCCGCTCCAAGAGAAACGTGAGCAATTCGGTCTTGGCGAAGATCCGCGTCACCAGTTCACAGTCCTTGAGGTTGTAGCGGGCCAGGGCCGGCTTGTCCTCGGCGAACATGCGATTGATCTCGTCCATGCGCTGGTACGGGTTATCGATGGACTTGCCCTCCCCCAAGAGCGTCTGGGCAACGTTTTCCAGGCTGAACGAGGGGAAACTCCAGGTCGCCGAACGCAGGGACTCGATACCGTCGATGAGCAACCGGCCAGCGGCCGAGGCGAAGAAGTGATTCTTGCGCGCGCCGTGCTCGCGCCATTGCATCTCTTCGCCACCACGCCCCAGGCGCAACGGCACGGCCAGGCGCCGGGCGTGTTCATGCAGCACCCGCAGGTCGAACTGCACCAGGTTCCAACCAATGATCGCGTCAGGGTCGAAACGGGCGAGCCAGTCGTTGAGTTTTTTCAGCAGTACCGTGCGCGATTCGCAGTATTCCAACTGGAAATCCACGCCAGTGTCGTCGCCATTGGCTGGCCCGAGCATGTAGACCTGGCGCTCGCCGCAGCCTTCCAGGGCGATGGAATACAATTCGCCCTGGGCGGTGGTTTCGATGTCCAGGGACACCAGGCGCAACGGTGGACGGTATTCGGGCGCCGGTTTCATCTGGGCATCGACCAGCAGGCCATCGGCGGCCGGCGTACCGCCAAACCAGACCGGGGCGGTGATGAAGCGCTCCATCAGGTAGCGCTCCGGCGGCCGGATGTCCGCTTCGAACACCTCCACGCCGGCGCGGCGCAAGGTGCTGTCCAGGCGCATCAGTTGGGCATGTTGCTGGCAATATAGCCCCAGCACCGGACGATGCTCGAAATCCAGCAGGTCCAAAGGGCGTAGCTCTACCTCCTTCTCGCCTTGCAGCAAGGCTTCGAGCTGGCCGCGCTGGATCTGCGGCACAAAGGCCACCGACGTCTGCACCGGCAGGCGCACGCGCCGGGGACCGGCGTCGGTCGCCAGCCAGAACTCGACTTCGGTGCCGGCCGGGGTATCGCGCCAATGCCGGGTCAGGACGAAGCCCTGCTGTAAATCCACCGCTGCAACCTCGAATTCTACGTAAGCGACGATTCTACCTGTGGCGAGGGAACTTCACCTGCCCAACTGTTACTTCACCGAACTGCTTTTGTGGCGAGGGAGCTTGCTCCCGCTCGATCGCGCAGCGATCGCAAAAAGGGGCCGCTGCGCAGCCCAGCGGGAGCAAGCTCCCTCGCCACAACAGCGCCCACCCGTAGTTCGGGGGAAATTCACCGGCAATGACGCTTTTGGACGACTGGCCGCCGCTTTACCGCTTGCTCTGCGCCGTTGGGTCTACGATGCTTTAACAACCAGCAAAAACAACACCTGAGGCTCCCCCATGAAAACCGTCGCGCAGTTGCTCCGGCTAAAAGATGAGAAGAACCAGCAAGTGCACACCATCTCACCGGACGACATGGTATTGCAGGCCCTGATGCGCATGGCCGAGAAGAACGTCGGAGCCTTGCTGGTGGTGAAGAACGATGAAGTGCTGGGGATCATCAGCGAGCGCGACTATGCCCGCAAAATGGTCTTGCGCGGTCGCTCATCGGTGGGCACGAAGGTCAGTGACATCATGGTCTCCCCCGTGATCACCATCGACCCGCACCAGAATGTCGAGACCTGCCTGAGCATCATGACCGAAAAACACCTGCGGCATTTGCCAGTGGTAGAGGACGGCAAACTGGTCGGCCTGCTGTCCATCGGCGACCTGGTCAAGGAAGCCATCGCCGAACAGGCCGATCTGATCAGACAACTGGAGCAATACATTCGCGGGGAATGATCCGTTCGGACGGGTTGCTCATTCCCAAGGCACTTCTATATTGAAGGGGTTGTTCCTGCGAGCATCCCGATGGCCGACACCGACCGATTGATCATTTGTGAACATTGCGATGCGGTGTACGAGCCGGTGGTGCTCGCTGCGCACCAGAAAGCCTCGTGCGTGCGCTGCCACGCGGTGATCCAGCGCCACAACGGCCTGACCATCGAGCAGCGCCTGGCCTTGAGCGTGACGGCCGCGGTGTTGTGGGCCTTCGCCAACATCTACCCGATCATGAGTATCCGCCTCCAGGGCCTGAGCAACAGCGCGACGTTATGGGATTCCATCGTGGCGCTGAGCCATGGGCCGATCACCTTCATCGCCCTGGTGACGGCGGTGGCAATCATTATCGCGCCGGCCTTCCAACTGGCGCTCCTGATCTGGGTGCTGGGCCATGCCCACCTCCAACAGCGGGCGCCGGGGTTCAACCTGTGCATGCGCAGCCTGGAAACCCTGCGACCCTGGAGCATGCTGGAAGTGTGCCTGCTGGGCGCGCTGGTGGCGGTGATCAAGCTCGCCGGCTTGCTGGACGTACTCCCGGGCATCGGCCTGTTCGCCCTGGCGGCCTTGAGCCTGCTGATGATCCGCATTGCCGGGCGCGATGTCCGCGACCTTTGGGACAACCTGTGAACGGCGAGCCGATGGACACCCCGCCAGAGGCCCGCGACCTGGACCTGTGCCTGTGCCACAGCTGCGGCCTGGCCTGCGACATGACCAACGAACCCGGAACCTGCCCGCGTTGCGACGCCCCCTTGCATCGACGCAAACCCGATGCCATCACCCGTACCTGGGCCTACATGCTGGCCGCGCTGGTGTTCTACATCCCGGCCAACCTGCTGCCGGTCATGAATACCCAGATGCTCGGCGAAGGCGCCGACAGCACCATCATCAGCGGCGTCATCGAGTTCTGGCAAAGCGGTGCCTGGGACATCGCCCTGATTATCTTCATCGCCAGCATCGCGGTGCCCGGCATCAAGTTCGTGGTGCTGACCCTATTGCTGGTGACCGCACAACGGCGCAGCACCTGGGCCCAGGTCCAGCGGGCGAAACTGTACCGGCTGGTGGAAGTCATCGGCTACTGGTCGATGCTCGATGTGCTGGTGGTGGCCCTGGTGGCAGCCCTGGTCAAGTTCCAGGCATTGAGCGACATCGAACCACGACCGGGCATCCTGTTCTTCGGCCTCGTGGTGCTGTTCACCATGCTGTCGGCCATGAGTTTCGACCCCCGGCTGATCTGGGACACTCAACGATCCGAGGAGGTCATGGATGAAGTCGCAAGCCACTGACGGGCAGCAACCCGCACCCGGCCGCGCCCACGTCACCACCCGCCGCTGGACGGTGTCGCTGGTGTGGATCGTGCCGATCATCGCAGTGCTGGTGGGCATTTCCCTGGTGGTCCACAACTGGCTGCAGGAAGGCCCGACCATCACCATCACCTTCAAGACCGGCCAGGGCCTGACCGCCAACAAGACCGAGGTGAAGTATCGCAACGTGGTCATCGGCCAGGTCACCGACGTGCAACTGAGCCACGACCAGAAGAACGTCACCGCCACGGTCAAGCTCGCCAAGACAGCCGACACCTTCACTCACGAAGACTCGGTGTTCTGGGTCGTACGGCCACGCATCGGGGCCGGCGGTATCTCGGGGATCGACACCTTGCTGTCCGGGGATTTCATCGGGGCCGACGCCGGCCAGTCGAAAGTGCGCGCCAAGTCCTTCACCGGCCTGGAGAACCCGCCCCCCATCACCTATGGCGAACCGGGCAAGCGCTTCACCCTGCACTCCCAGGACCTCGGCTCGCTGGACATCGGCTCGCCGGTGTACCTGCGCAAGATCCCGGTGGGACAGGTCGTGTCCTACGCCCTGGACGCCGAGGGCAAAGGCGTCAACATCGACGTATTCGTCAACGCCCCTAACGATGTGTACGTCACCGAAAACACCCGGTTCTGGAACGTCAGCGGCGTGGACGTGAACGTCGGTGCCAATGGTTTCGCGGTCAAGACCGAATCGCTCTCGGCCCTGCTGCTGGGCGGCATCGCGTTTCAGGCGCCGGAGTACAGCCCCAACGACGTCCCCGCCAGCGAGGACAAGACCTACGAGCTGTTTGCCGACCAGCAGAGTGCCCTCGCCCCGCCCGATGGCAAGGCGCAATACCTGGCCCTGCGGTTCGACCAGGCCCTGCGCGGCTTGCGCGTCGGTGCGCCGGTGGAGTTCCTGGGGGTGGAGGTCGGCAGGGTGGTGGCCATCAATCTGGATTTCGATGAGAAACAGCGCAGCTTTCCGGTCAACGTCGGCGTGGTGATCTACCCACAGCGCCTGGGCAAGGCCCATGAGAAACTGCTCAAGGCACTCAATCACGACCCGGAGGACGAAGCCGCCTCTGCCCGCCTGATGGGCAGCTTTGTCGATCGGGGGCTGCGTGCCCAGGCCCGCAGCGGCAACCTGCTGACCGGGCAGTTGTACATCTCGCTGGATTTCTACCCCAAGGCGGAAAAAGTCGCCTTCGACCCCACCGCCCGGCCTGTGCGCATACCGACCATTCCCGGTAGCCTCCAACAATTGCAGGAACAATTGCAGGCGATGGTCGAGCGAATCAACAAACTGCCGCTGGAAAGCGTCGCCAGCAACCTGAATGGCAACCTGGTGGAGCTGCGCAAAGGCCTGGCCCAATTCAATAGCAAGACGCTGCCAAGTGTGCAAAACACCTTGCAGGACGTCAGCAAGACCCTGCAATCGGCCAACTCGACCCTGGCCGAAGATTCACCGCAGCGCGAACAACTGACCCAGACCCTGGACGACCTGGGGCGCATGTCGCGCTCGCTGCGCGAGCTGTCGGACTACCTGAGCCGCCATCCCGAATCGCTGCTTCGCGGCCGTCCCAAGGACGCACCGGCGCAGAACCTCACATTGCCGGTGAAAGAATGATCACAGGAGCGCGCCCCATGCCACTGACGCTGAAACTCACCCTGGTTGCCGTGGCGTTGCTGCTCGGCGCCTGCCGCAGCGATCCGATCCACTACCACACCCTGAGCCCCGCTCAGCCGGCGGGCCTGTCGCGCTCCGGCGTGGACATCCAGATCGAACAGGTGAGCGTTCCGCCCCAGGTGGATCGCACCCAGATGGTCATTCGCCAGGGCAACAGCGGGTTGGCGATCCTGGAAACCGAATGGTGGGGCGCCAGCCTGGCCGACGAACTGCACAGCAGCCTGGACGAACAACTGAGCAACCCCGGCGCACCGAAATCATTGCTGCGGGTAGACGTGCAACGCTTTGACTCGATCCCTGGCCGCTATGCCCGCATGGATGTGCAATGGCGCCTGCGCAGCCTGGGCGGCGACGCACGTCCCCTCACGTGCCGCAGCAGCCTGCAAACGCCGGCGGGCACCAGTATCGACGAACTGGTGACGGCGCATCAGCAGAATGTCCGGCAATTTGTCGACCTGGTTGAACAGGCGGCTTCGCGCAAGGCGTGCCCCTGATTCATTCAGGCCAGTGCAGCGACAGTACCGGCGCCACGCGTGGATGACGGTCGATGCGTTCCAACAATTCGTAGAACGCCGGACGGGCGCTCAGCATCGCCTCCCGCGTGTTTCTCCACTTCGTGATCACGGCCGCCAGGATATCCAGCGCCCCCGGTTCCTCACCGCCTAGAAAAGGTCGGGCCGGGAACTGGTCGGCAAACAACGCCCAGTTGCGGTACAGCCGTTGCTGCGTGCCGGATACCAAGCGCTGTCGAGTCGCCTCATCCGCCTCGTCCAGCCAGCGCTCCGGAAAATCGATAATGCCGATGGGCGTGTAGCAATTGGCCGCGATATAGACCAGCCCCCGTATGGCTTGCGCACGCAGGGCCGGGTCTTGCGGGAGCAGCTTCGATGCCGGGAAGGTCAAGCCGAGGTGAATCAGGATCGCCGCCGCTTCGGTCAGCACCGAACCGTCCGGCAACTGCAGGGTCGGCACCTGCTTCTGAGGGTTGAGTGCCTCGAGTTCTTTCGCCGCATCGTTGTCTTGCGTCGAATAGGCATCGACCCGCCGATAAGCCACCTCACAAAGACACAGAGCAACCTCCACCGCCGAAGAGCCGGATTGCCTGCAACCAAATAACTGATACATGAACCTACCTCCTGCATAAGCGTTAGCCGGTAGAGCCCGCGAGCCCATCAGTGTTCCATCAAGCTGACCGGTAGCTGGCCAACGAGCTATCACTGCCGTCGATGTTCACCATCATGCCAATGAAGTTCTCTTGATGATCGCCCGGGACAACAATGGCCCCACACAAACCACTGCACCCCCGGAGCACACCATCATGAAACGCCAAGTCATCCTCAGCCTCGCTTTCTCCGTACTGGCCGCCAACGTATTTGCCGCCTCGTCCCAACCCGTCGTCGCCGAAGGCGGTTCTGATCGCCTGATCGAAAACCGCGTCGCTGAAGGTGGCTCTGACCGCCTGATCGAAAACCGCGTCGCTGAAGGTGGCTCTGACCGCCTGATCGAAAAACGCGTCGCCGAAGGTGGCTCCGACCGCCTGATCGAAAAACGCGTCGCTGAAGGTGGCTCCGACCGCCTGATCGAAAACCGCGTCGCCGAAGGTGGCTCCGACCGCCTGATCGAAAAACGCGTCGCTGAAGGTGGCTCCGACCGCCTGATCGAAAAACGCGTCGCCGAAGGTGGCTCCGACCGCCTGATCGAAAACCGCGTCGCTGAAGGCGGTGCCGAACGCCTGCTGGAACGTCGTGTCGCTGAAGGTGGCTCCGATCGCCTGATCGAAAACCACGCATGAGTTGCTTGAACGCAACAAATGATCGGCAACACACCCCGTGGCGAGGGAGCTTGCTCCCGCTCGGGCGCGCAGCGGCCGCAACAATCACCAAGCCGCTGCGCAGCCCACCCGACACACCGCTTGAGACTGCTCCCGCACCAAACCCATCCCCCTAAAAGCCCGGCCTCATCCACCGGGCTTTTTCATGCCCCCAAGCCTGGCTAACGCCCCGACGCCCGCTTCATGCATCGCTGATAACGCTCATCCACCCGCTTGGCAAACCACGCCGTGGTCAGCTTGCGCGTGATCTTCGGGCTCTTGAGCACGATTCCCGGCAATACCGCCCGTGGCAACGCCTTGCCCTCGGCCCGCTCTGCCAGTTCGAACACACGCTTGTAGAGCTTGCTGTCCTCGAACGCCAGGCTGTCACCCAGCTCCAATTGATTGCGAATGGTCGGGTTGCGCATTCCCAACGACTTGCCCAGCGTGCGCACCGCCAGTTCCGTGCTGCCTGGCATGATTGAATCATGGGCAATCAGATCACCGTCCAGCGCCAGGGAAATGCCCGACGCCACACTCACCGCATGCTGGAAAGCCGCGTTGCGGCTGGCGTACCACCCCGCATTGAAATCGGCAAAACGATACAGCGGCTCGGTGTAGCTCACCGGATAGCCCAACAAATGCGCGATACCGAAATACATCCCGCCACGACGACTGAACACTTCGCGACGAATCGAGCCATCCACCGTATAGGGATAATTGCGCGCATTGGCCTGGGCAAACGCGATGCTGACCTGCATCGGTCCGCCGGTGTGCACCGGATTGAAATCGCCGAACAGGGTCTTGCCCAACGGCACCATGCCGATGAAATCATCGAAAATTCCGCTCAACTCTTTTTCACTACGCGCTGCGTTGAGCCGATCGCTGTAGCTTTTACCGTTGGGCGAACGCACCTGAAGTGCGCCACTGACCAGCAGCTCCGGAATGTGCACCGCCGCCGCACGACGGTTGATCTCCTGACGAGCGATCTTGCCCAGCCCCGGCACCGGTGGGTCAGACTGGAACGTCGATTCCTGTTCGGTCACCGCCAGGACAGCACAGATGTTCTGCGTCGTAGAGGGAATCTGCTGGGCCGCAAAGGCCACATGGATATCAGTCGCCCAGCCTTCGCGATCCACAGTCTTGGCCGGCAACAACTGCACGATCTGCTTCTTGACCTCAGCAGGCGAACGCTCAGGCTCCTGCGCCTGACGGCTGCCGCAACCAGCCAAGGCCAGCAGCGCAGCAAGGCTGATCATCAATCGGTTGAATTGCATGGTGCTCCATCGGGTTCGTTATTCCGGAGCAACCATACGATCAAAAGTGGATACGGGCTATGCCCAATGTGGGAGCGAGCCTCGCGGTGGCGGCGGCACAGGCAACACTGATGCAAGCCGACCCAGCGCTATCGCGAGCAAGCTCGCTCCCACAAGGGAATGGCGGTGAAGATGGATCTCACACCCAACCCCGGGAGCAGCGCTGGATCAGATCCCGCTCAGCGCCAGGTCCATGGCAAAGTAGGTGAAGATCAGGTCTGCCCCCGCCCGCTTGATTGCGCCAAGGCTCTCGCGTACCACGCGGGCTTCGTCGATGGCGCCAGCCTGGGCGGCGAACTTGATCATCGCGTATTCGCCACTGACCTGATAAGCCGACAGCGGCAGGTTCGACGCCTGGCGAATGTCGCGGATGATATCGAGGTAGGCACCGGCCGGCTTGACCATCAACGCATCGGCACCTTCCTGTTCGTCGAGCAAGGACTCGCGCAATGCTTCGCGGCGGTTCATCGGGTTCATCTGGTAGCTCTTGCGATCGCCTTTCAACGCGCTACCTCCGGCCTCGCGGAACGGGCCATAGAGCGCCGAAGCAAACTTGGTGGAATAGGCCATGATTGCCGTCTGACTGAAACCGGCTTCATCCAGGGCCCGACGAATCGCCTGGACCTGCCCGTCCATGGCCGCCGATGGCGCGATCACATCGGCACCGGCGCGGGCCGCCGCTACGGCTTGCTTGCCCAGGTTGACCAGGGTCCGGTCGTTGTCCACTTCATCGCCGTGGAGCACGCCGCAATGACCATGATCGGTGTATTCACAGAAGCAGGTGTCGGACATCACGATCATTTCCGGCACCGCGTCCTTGCAGATCCCGGCCATGCGTGACACCAGGCCGCGCTCGCTCCAGGTGTCGCTGCCATCGTTGTCCAGGTGATGGGACACGCCAAAGGTCATCACCGACTTGATGCCGGCACGGGCGTAGCGCTCGATCTCACCGGCCAGCTTCGACTCAGGGATGCGTACCACGCCCGGCATGCTCTTGATCGGCACAAAATCATTGATTTCCTCTTCGACGAAAATCGGCAGCACAAGGTCGTTCAAGGTGAACTCGGTTTCCTGGAACAGGCTGCGCAGGCTTGCATTGCGACGCAGACGGCGTGGACGTGCTTCGGGGAACTGGCTGGACATGGGACTCCTGGGCAGAAATGGGTGCTCGATCACAAGGAGCAAAGCTTATGCCCTGGCCGGCCAGGGCACAAACGTCGACTGGAAAACAGCGTGTTACCGGCCAGGCAATAATCTACTTACAAGGTCAGCGAGCCATTGATGCACGTCACCCGGCATTCAGGCTGCCGGTGGCTTGTAATCGAATCGGCGAGTCGTCGGGTGACTCATTCCGGAATCTTCAACCCACGCGCCACAGCCGGTCGAGCCAGGAAACGCTCCAGCACCCGCGTCACATTGGGGAAGTTCTGGATCCCGACCAAATCACCGGCCTCGTAAAAGCCGATCAAGTTGCGCACCCAGGGGAACGTGGCGATATCAGCGATGGTGTAGCGCTCGCCCATGATCCAGTCGCGCTCTTGCAGACGCCCATCGAGCACCTTGAGCAGGCGCTTGCTTTCCTCGACGTAGCGATCGCGCGGCCGCTTGTCCTCGTAGTCCTTGCCGGCGAACTTGTTGAAGAACCCCAACTGCCCGAACATCGGCCCGATCCCGCCCATCTGGAACATCAGCCACTGGATCGTCTCGTAGCGCGCCGCCGACTCCTGGGCCAGCAACTGCCCGCTCTTGTCCGCCAGGTAAATCAGGATCGCCCCCGACTCGAACAACGCCAACGGCTGGTCGCCCGGACCATGGGGATCGAGAATCGCCGGGATCTTGTTGTTGGGGTTCAGGGAAAGGAACTCGGGCGACAGCTGGTCGTTGCTGCCAAAGTCCACTTTGTGGGGCTCGTATGGCAGGCCGATCTCTTCCAGCATGATCGAGACCTTCACGCCGTTGGGGGTGGGCAGGGAGTAGAGCTGAATCCACTCCGGGTATTGGGCAGGCCATTTCTCGGTGATGGGGAATGGGGTCAAGTCGGGCATGGGGTCGGCTCGGAAATGAAGGAAAACCCGAGGATAATCCAAGATGTACGGGACGGCATCACTGCCCGTCACGGAATTCACGTCGTCCCTTCTTAATTTCGCAACATCCTGTCGTTAACGTTCGTCCCATCTCCTGACGGAGATCGCTACAGTGCACCGGGACCAGCCAGGATCGAACCAAAGGGCTTGAAGAGACTCTGAGCAATGCCCCCGAGGATTCGACGCGGCGTAATGACAGGGAAAACCCCCGAGGCCAACCGCTTCGCGGTGCCAGGGTTTGTCAGCCTGACTCAAACATGCTGAAGACTATTTATTCGATGATGAACCCACTGAATTTCGCCAGACGCTTCAAACACCGTTCGTGGCTGATGCTGCCGACGCTGCTTGTGGTCTGTGGCCTGGTGCTATCGCTGGAATCCAGCGTCAGCCGCGCCCAGCCGGCCGACGGCGTGCAGACGTTGGTGTTCCTGCGCCACGCCGAGAAACCGGCCGGAGGCCTGGGCCAGCTCAACTGCCAGGGCCTCAACCGCGCCATCGACCTGGCCACCCTGCTGCCGGAAAAATTCGGCAAGGCCGACTATGTGTTCGCGGCCAACCCGACCCGCAATGTCGAAGAGGGTGAGCTGGACAATTCCTACAGCTATATCCGCCCGCTGATGACCATCAGTCCCAGTGCCATCAAGCTCGGGTTGCCGGTGAACATCAATTATTCAGCCAACGACACCAGCGACCTCGCTGATGAACTGCTGGACGATAAGTACCACAACGCCACCATCTATACCGCCTGGTCACATGGCTACCTGCCGGAGTTGATCAACAAGGTCGCCGGAGAGGCCGTGGGCAAGAAGCAGACCATTACCGATGACTGGGCGTCAGGCGATTTTGATTCGCTGTACGTGCTGACCCTGACCTGGCACAACGGCAAGGCCAGCCTCTCTAGTCAGAGCTACAAGCAAGGCCTGGATAATGGCCAGGAGACCTGCCCGACCTGATCAGTCGCCACGTCCCTTTGTGGGAGCGAGCTTGCTCGCGATAGCTATGGGTCAGTTTGCATCAATGGTGCCTGTGTCGCCGCCATCGCGAGCAAGCTCGCTCCCACAGGGGACTTTCGGTGGTCACCCGCCCCGGGCCGCCCGCTCCCGCAGATATTCCAGCACCGCCGCCTGCTCCCCCGAGAACTCGATCCGCAAGCCCTTCTTTTCCCGCTGGAACACGTACATCGGGTCGTAATACTCGCGCAGCAAGCCTTCGATCCAACCGCGATGCAAGTCGACGGCGCCGCTGTTGGCCTGCTCGGCCAGGGCGGCTTCCAGGATGTTCATCAAGCGCCGGTGACGGTCGCCGCCCAGGCGCTTGTGGATGTTGTCCAGGCTTGCCAGCAACCGCTCGGAAAACAACGAGAAACCTTCGTCGCCATGTACGGCGACAAATTCCGCGCACAGGTCGATGACGTAATCCTGCAGGATCCGCTCGACCCGATGCTCCAGGCTGTCTTCCAGCCAGACCATCGGGACCTGCTGCATGCGCTGGTACAAGGGCAGCGGCAAGGCGCAACTGCCGACCGCACGGCTCTCATCTTCCAGCACAAACTGTTCGATGCCGGCGGCGCGTTTTTTCAGCACATCCACGGCCAGGCGGTTTTCAAAGTCGATGTTGGAAGGCTGGCCGGTGGCGCGCTTGCCAAAGCTCGAACCGCGATGGTTGGCATAACCTTCCAGATCCAGGCTATTGCTCAGTTGCCCCAACGCTTCGGTCTTGCCGGTGCCGGTCATGCCGCCCAGCAGCACCAGGTCGCACTGGGCGACCGCCTGCTCGACCGTGTCCAGCAAAAACGTGCGCATGGCCTTGTAGCCACCGCCGACCCTGGGGTAATCAATGCCCGCTTCGTCCTTGAGCCATTGCTGGACGATCTGCGAACGCAAACCGCCGCGAAAGCAATACAGCAAGCCGTCGGGATGGGTCTTGGCGAACTCGGCCCAGGCCTGGATGCGTTCGGCCTTGATTTCGCCGGACACCAGTTGATGCCCCAGGACAATGGCGGCCTGCTGCCCCTGCTGTTTGTAGCAGGTACCGACGCGTTGCCGTTCGCTGTCGGTCATCAACGGCAGATTGACCACGCCGGGGAACGCACCCTTGATGAATTCGACCGGGGCGCGCGTGTCCATCATCGGCCGGTCATTGAGGAAGATGTCGCGGTAATCGGTGATGTCATGGCTCATCAAGACACCTCGACCGCGTAACTCTGTCGCTCGACCAGTTCGCCGATAGGTTCCAGCGCCAGCCCGAGTTCAGCGGCCACCCGCAGGAACTCGATCTCGCCTTCAGGGGTGACGGCAATCAGCAGGCCACCGCTGGTCTGCGGGTCGCACAACACGCGCTTGTGCAGTTCCTGGACCCGACCGACCTTGCTCGCGTAGCTGTCGTAGTTGCGCAGCGTACCGCCCGGCACACACCCCAGGTCGAGGTAGTACTCGACGCCCGGCAGGCGCGGCACCGCGTCATAGCGGATGCGCGCAGTCAGTTGGCTGCCGTCGGCCATTTCCACCAGGTGCCCAAGCAGGCCGAAACCGGTGACGTCGGTCATTGCCGTCACACCGTCGAGCTTGCCGAAGCGGCTGCCAGGTTTGTTCAGGGTGCACATCCAGTCACGGGCCAGGCCGACGTCGGCGGCGCGCAGCTTGCCTTTCTTTTCCGCCGTGGTGAGGATGCCGATGCCCAAGGGCTTGGTCAGGTACAGGCGGCAACCGGCGGTGGCCGTGTCGTTGCGTTTCATGTGGCGCTTTTGCACCAGGCCTGTGACCGCCAGGCCGAAAATCGGCTCGGGCGCGTCGATCGAATGCCCACCGGCCAGGGGGATACCGGCCTCATCACACACGGACCGACCGCCGCGAATCACGTCCCGGGCAATTTCCGGGGCCAATACGTTGACTGGCCAACCGAGAATCGCAATGGCCATCAACGGGTCACCACCCATGGCGTAGATATCGCTGATGGCATTGGTGGCGGCGATGCGACCGAAATCGAAGGGATCATCGACAATCGGCATGAAGAAGTCGGTGGTCGAGACCACCCCGCGCTCCTCGTCGATGGCGTACACCGCCGCATCGTCCCGGGAAGCATTGCCGACCCACAACTTGGGATCAAGGTTCTGCGCACCGCTGCCGGCCAGGATCACTTCCAGTACCTGGGGCGAAATCTTGCAGCCGCAGCCGGCGCCGTGGCTGTACTGGGTCAGGCGAATCGGCTCGCTCATGGGCATACCTCTGGTCAGTCAAGATGGACGATTCTACCAGCAACGCCACCGACTCAGTGCCGCGTCGAGCACATGCTCCTGCAACACGTTGGTGCCACTTCATACGACGCTGCCGAATTCGGTGCACCGAGCCTGACCAACAGGACAGGAAAAAAGCCTGAACCCCATGCATTTCAAGCCAATACAAAAAACTGGTACGACATGTGCAAACGTTTGCGCAATCGATCCTACCCAGCGGGTCGATGGCTTTTTTTCAACCACGGAACCCGGGCTTCGACCCGCACGAACAAGGACTTTCCATGCACTGCACTTCCCGGTGTCGCGCTACACCTGGCGTATTGGCAACCACCCTGCTGCTGACCGCCGTTACCGGACTACTCAGCACCACTACCCAAGCCCAAACCACCGAGGCGTCTGCCCAGGGCGAGGCCCTCAGCCCTGAGGCTACCCCCTCGAAAAAAGGTGTCTACCTGTCGGACTGGTACAACCAGGACCTGACGCTCAT
Source organism: Pseudomonas sp. Lb2C2 (assembly GCF_052112205.1). Taxonomy (NCBI): domain Bacteria; kingdom Pseudomonadati; phylum Pseudomonadota; class Gammaproteobacteria; order Pseudomonadales; family Pseudomonadaceae; genus Pseudomonas; species Pseudomonas sp. Lb2C2. The sequence continues at coordinate 164,157 of NZ_JAUTYW010000007.1, forward strand.
CGGCAGCAAGGACATCAGCTTCGGCCCTCAACCGGTCGACGATATCTATCTGGAATATGAATACTTCGGACGCAAAGGGCCCTTCGAGCTCTATGGCTACGTCGACATCCCAAAGATCTTCAACATTGGCAACAGCCATGACAAAGGTGCGTGGGACCACGGTTCCCCGGTGTTCATGGAGCACGAACCGCGTATTTCCATCGACTACCTGGCTGGCCGCAGCCTGGCCATCGGACCGTTCAAGGAATGGTATGTGGCGTTCGACTGGATCTACGATCACGGCAGCAACAGCGCCAATCGCGCGAACACCTTGTACAGCGGCCTGGGCACCGACATCGACACCCACTCAAGGGTCAATCTCTCGGCCAACTTCTATGGCCGTTATCAGTGGGAAAACTATGGCGCCAGCAATGAATACTCCTGGGATGGCTACCGCGCCCAGCTCAAATACATCGTGCCGATCAGCCAGTTCAGCAACGGCGCATCCCTGACTTACATTGGCTTCACCAACTTCGATTTCGGTTCGGACCTGCACAAGGACAACCCCGCCCGCACCGCCAACGCCACGGTCGCCACCAACGTTTTGCTGTATTCCTTCACGCACCTGCGCTTTACGCTGGTGGGCCGCTACTTTCACAACGGCGGCAACTGGCAGGACGGCAGTGAGCTTAACTTTGGCGACGGCAACTTCCGCGCCCGCTCCGACGGCTGGGGATACTACGCCGGGGTTGGCTATCAATTCTGAGCAAACGTAGAAGCACCATTTCGAATCCATGGAGGTCACGAATACATGATCAATCGCCTGTCTATTTCAATCGGCCTGGCCTGCACGGCTCTGTTCTGCTCGACCGCCGGAGCCGCACCGCCGCTTCAACCCAAAGTCATGCTGATCACGATGTTCGCCCCCGAGGCGCAGAACTGGATCGATCGCCTCGAACTCAAGACTGAAATCCGCGTGCCGGGGCTGGCCGCCGAGTACCCGACGATCCGCTGCAATACCGAGCGGGTCTGCCTGCTGATTACCGGCATGGGCCAGACCAACGCCGCAGCCTCGACACTGGCCCTGGCCCTCTCCCCCACCGTCGACCTGCGCAAAAGCTATTTCCTCGTGGCCGGGATCGCCGGCATCAACCCGCACCACGGCACGCTTGGTACGACGGCCTGGGCTCATTACCTGGTGGAGTTCGGCACCCAATGGGAGTTGGATTCACGGGATGCGCCCAAGGATTGGCCCACCGGCTACCTGGGCATCAACACCAAGGGGCCGAATGAAAAGCCGCCGCTGGACTACAAAACGGAAGTCTTCGAACTCAACCCGGCTCTGCAAGCCAAGGCCTTTGCCCTCAGCCAGAAGGTGACCCTGGCGGAAAGCAAGGAATCGGCGGCCTGGCGCTTGAAGTATCCGTACGCCCCGGCCAACCAGCCGCCGGTGGTGACCCGCTGCGACACCCTGGCCGGCAACACCTGGTTTTCCGGAACGCGCCTGAGCGAGCGCGCCGAAGTCTGGACCCGCCTGCTCACCGATAACAAAGGCGTCTACTGCACCACCCAACAGGAAGATAACTCCACCTACGAGGCCTTGCTCCGGGCCAGTCGCGAAGGCCGGGTGGACATCAACCGGCTGGCCGTGCTGCGGGCCGGGTCCGACTTCGACCGCCCCGAGCCCGGCGGCAACGAAGTGGACAACCTGCTCAAATACGCCGACCAGGGCGCGTTCGTCCCGGCACTGGAAAACCTGTTCCGCACCGGCAACCCGCTGGTGCAGGACATTGTGAAGAACTGGTCGGTGTGGAAAGACGGCGTGCCTGGCGCTTGATCTGACGAGTTCCTGTTTGGAATGGCCTCCTGTGGCGAGGGAGCTTGCTCCCGCTCGGCTGCGAAGCAGCCGCAAAAAGCCGGGGCCGCTACGCGCCCCAGCGGGAGCAAGCTCCCTCGCCACAGGGATGTTGAGTCACGACGGTTGAGGCTAATCTCTACAGATCACCCAATGGAATTTTCCATTGCAGGAAGAATCACTTGAACATCAGCCGTGCGTACCCACCCAGGAGACCGCCGATGTCCCTCGACCCTGCTGCCGACAGCACTCATCTTGATTACGCTCTCGACACGATGTTTGGTCGCAATACCACAAGTGTCAGCTGCGAGTTCGACGTCAAACGCCTCGACGACGGCAGACCGCCATGGTTCACGCTGCACGTGCGACCTCCGCTGCCGAAGGACCTGCACAAGGCCCAGCTCGTGGTATTCAATGCCGAAGGCCGACGCATCAGCGGCATTGTCCGGCGAGCCAAACGCCTGGCCGATGACAGCCTGCAATTGGACGTGGAACCCGACTGAGTGCTTCAGGCCGGGTTCCCACGCTGATCAAGCGCTTCCTTACGTATGTCGCGAAGTACTCAGTCGAACTTGACCAGGTTCAGCACCGGCAATGGCCCGCCCGGGAATTGAGTCAAGCGTGCGCCAACGCTCAATGGGCCCAGGTCCACGCCGAAGAATCCCAGCCGATAGATCAACTGCGCGACTTCCCCACGGGCCTGCTCATCGTCGCCAGTCAGAAATAGCACGCGCTTGCCGCCTTCGGACGCCGGATCAGCCTCCAGCAGGCGCGCCAACATGTGGTTGAATGCCTTGACCACCCGTGCCCCCGGCACCCATTCGCTGAACACCTCGGTAGAAGCCCGGCCCTGCAGATCAATCGCCTCGAACTCCGGGACTTTGATTGCGTTGTTGGCATCGATCACGATTCGTCCGGCAAAGTCCGGCAAGCCATTCAGCGCCTGGGGCAACTTCGGCCAGTTGACGGCCACCAGCACCATGGGTTGGGCAGCGGCTTGCTGCACGGTGCCGGCGCGTACGTTGGAGCCGAGCTCGGCGACCAACTCGGCGAGGCTTTCGGGGCCGCGGCTGTTGGCAATCACGACGTTGATGTTCTGGCGGGCCAAGGCCCGGGCAAATGCACTGCCAATGGCGCCAGCGCCAATGATGCCGATGGTGTCGATGGTGTCGATGGTGTCGATGGTGTCGATGGTGTCGATGCTGCTCATGTCGTATGTCCTCAAAGTTGGATAAACCTGGGCGGTGATGTCCGCCGTTGAGGTGCATATTGCCCTTGCTATTACGTCATGATTAGCCAGTAATACGTTGAATCATTTTCAAGCATTACTATCAGGTCACTTTGATGGAAAGCCTCGCCAATCTCGAATGCTTTGCCCGCAGCGCCGAAACCGGCAGTTTCTCGGCGGCCGCCAGGTTGCTGGCCCTGACGCCTGCCGCGGTGAGCCGCAATGTGGCGATGCTGGAGCGTAACCTGGGGGTGCGGCTTTTCCAGCGCTCGACCCGCAAGCTGTCCTTGACCGAGAACGGCGAACACTTCCTGGCCAGTATCGGCACGCATCTCGAAGCCTTGCAGGCCGCCATCGGCGCCGTGACCACTGAGCGTGGCGAGCCGGCCGGGGTATTGCGCCTCAGCCTGTCGCCAAGCTTCGGCATCGGCCATGTGCTGCCGTTGCTGCCGCAATTTCTGGCCCTCCACCCGTTGATCCGCCCGCAATGGCATTTCGAGAACCGACGGGTAGACCTGATCGCCGAAGGTTTCGACGCGGCGATTGGCGGCGGCTTCGAACTGACACCTGGCGTGATCTCGCGAACCTTGGCGCCGGCACATCTGGTCGCGGTAGCCAGCCCGGCCTACCTGGCCGCACGCGCCTGCCCCGAACACCCGGAAGACCTGGCCCACTTCGATAACATCGTGCTGCGCTCCAGCCTCACCGGGCGGGTACGCCAGGCCACGATGCGCAACGCCGCCGGGTTCGAGTCGGCGTTGCGGCTGCCTGAATCCATCATTCTCAACGACCCGGTCGCCATGCGCGAAGCCACCTTGCTGGGCCTGGGCATTTCGCTGCTGACCGTGCCGGACGTGCTGCCCTGGCTGGAGCGCGGCGAACTGGTACGGCTGCTGCCGGACTGGTACATGGACCTTGGCGTGATTTCCCTCTATTACCCCAGCCGCACGCTGATCCCGGCCAAGACTCGCGCCTTTATCGACTTCATCACCGAACACTTCGAGCGTGAGGGATTGGCGCAGCGTTTCAGTGCTGCGCGGGGTTGAACCCTGGAATCCTTCGTGCCCGCGCTCGCGATGACGTCAGCCCAGACACCCCACCCCCGTGGCGAGGGAGCTTGCTCCCGCTGGCCTGCGAAGCAGGCCCCGGCATTCCTTCAGGCAGACCGCATTGCCCGGTTTGGCGACTGCTGCGCAGCCGAGCGGGAGCAAGCTCCCTCGCCACAGGCGATCGGCTGCTAGTTCAAGTGTGCGCGGGCATATTCGCGAAAAATGTACGATCACCATCGCGAGCAAGCTTGTTCCACAGTGGGTTTGCGATGCGGACGGTGCTAACGTGGCGCCTCGACGACTGACAAGGATGACCGCGTGCTGCTGCTCAAATTGCTGGTGATTCCCGCGTTCCTGCTGCTGATTTCCCAGGCGGGCAGGCGTTGGGGACCGAGTGTGGCCGGCTGGCTCTCGGGGTTGCCAGTCGTGGTGGGGCCGATTCTGCTGTTCCTGGCCATAGAACAAGGCGAGCTGTTTGCCGCACAGTCGGCGACCGCGGCGTTGGCAGCGATGTTCGCGATGATTGCCTTCTGCGTGGTGTACGCCCAGGTCGCCCAGCATCGCAACTGGCCCTGGGCGCTGGGCATCGCGCTAGGCGTCTGGGCCTTGGTGGCGTTGATCCTGTCCTGGCTACCGGCTTCGCTGCCGTTGTCGAGCCTGATCGCCCTGGCCGCGCTGCTGGCGGCGCCGTATCTGTTCCCGACGGTCCGGCCGGTGATGAACGGGCCGGCGGCTAAATCCGACAAACTGCTGCTGCGCATGATCGCTGGCGCGCTGTTGACCCTGGCGGTGACGCTGCTGGCCAGCACCGTGGGCGAACGCTGGAGCGGGCTGCTGGCGGTGTTCCCGGTGCTGGGCAGTGTCATGGCGGTGTTCTCCCAACAAACCCGGGGGCCGGCCTTCACCGCCGCGCTGCTGCGGGCAACGGCCACCGGCATGTATTGCTTCGCCGCCTTCTGCCTGACCCTGGCCCTCGCCCTGCCGTTGCTGGGCATGCCGGCTTTTGTCTTGGGCGTCGCGGTGTCGATGGCCATGCTGCTGGTGACCCGACGGCTGCTGGTGCGGCCTCCGCCCGGCGACACCGCACACCTTTCGCCAAAATGACGGTCTCTTCTGCACGGGCGCTGGAGTCAGGTGCGACGCCCATGGGATGATCGGCCTCCAGGCACGACCATCTGTGGAGCGTTTCAATGTCATTGCTGAGTAAACAAGCCGCCGCCCTGTTGCTGACGGCCATCGCCAGCCTCATCGTGGTACCCGCCCAGGCGGCGCCGGCCAAACCTGCCGGCGATGCACCGGCGCAGAAGGTGTCGATGCTCGGCGGCAAGTTCACCTTCACCTTGCCCAAGGGCTTCACGGCGACGCCGCTACCCGCCGGTGAAGTGGCCCAGGGCACCGCTGGGGCGACAGGGACGATGTACAGCAATGCCACCAGCAGAACCGTGGTGATTGCCGCTGAGAACACCATCGTCAACGGTACGAATGTGAAGGACGACGATGGTGCATTCCTCGACACCACCATGGCCGACTTCGCCGCCCAACGCATCAAGGCCCTGCCGGACGCCAAGATCCTCAGCGAAAAAAGCCTGAAGCAAAAAGGCACCGGCCTGGGCCTGCGCCAGCTCGACACCAGCGCGACCCAGGGCGGCGGACCAACCCTCGACACCACCTTGCTGGGCGCCTCCGGCACGCGCATGGCGGTGGTGCAGGTCATCTCCCGGGCCAGCGACAAGGCCGGTCATGAAGCGTTGGTGAAACAGATCGCCAGCGGTAAATAAGCGCCCCGGAACATGTGGGAGCCGAGCTTGCTCCGGGCGGCGATCCGACGATGGCGTCGGCACACCCAACCTTGATGCAAGCTGATACACCGCTATCGCGAGCAAGCTCAGCTCCCACAGGGTTTCGCCCACAGGGACTTGCGGTGGTCAGGGATTGAGCCGCTCCAGCCAGGCCCGCAGGTCCTGTACTTCCAGGGCGCTGATGCTGTGGCCGACGCCCGGGTAGGCATGGAATTCCGGTTCCAGCGCCAGGGTCTTCAGGAAGCTGTTGGCCTCGGTGCCATCGTGGTAGGGAATGATCGGGTCTGCCGTGCCATGGCCGATGAACACCGCCAGTGTCCGGCGCGATTCATCGGGGGCCAGTTCCGCCCGCAACACCGACAGGACCCGCCCGCCCATCGCGGCAATGCCACCGACGGCTTCTGGGTGTCGCAAGGCCACTTCGTAACTCATCATCGCGCCCTGGCTGAACCCTACCAGGTAGACCTTGCTCGCGTCGGTCGAGTACTTGGCCCGAGCCTTGTCGATGAAGTCCAGCAGCACCTGGCCGCTGGCCTTCAGGTCCGAGGTGTCACCGTCATAGGCACCCTCGCCCTTTTTCGCGAACCACTGATAACGGTCCTGTTCCATGCTCTTCGGCGCCCGCACCGAGAGGTAGTTGTAATCCTGGGGCAACTCGCCCTTGAGTTCGAACAGGTCCTGTTCGTTGCTGCCGGAGCCGTGCAGGAAGATCACCAGGGGGCGGTTGCCGGCTTGCTCATCGGCTTGGGCCAGGTAGTTGAGCGGCAAGTCCGTGTGCAGCGAGGGTTGGGCCTGCAACCCGGACGAGACCAGCAATAGAAACAGGGCGAGCGCTTTAAACATCAATCTTCCTCCATCGTTCGATAGCCGCACGGCAAAGAGCGTGCGGTGAGGTAGACAGCACTTATCAGTCGTTGATCAATTTCCCCGTACGAATCGGCTCACGCCCGGCGACTTTTGCCTGCCAGATCCCTGGCTGGGTGTAGCGTCCGCGGTCCAGGGCAAACAGCACGCCACTGGTGCCAGCCCGCACGGTGGTGACCCGATCACTCAACGGATCGACCACTTCGAACAGCGGATCGCCCTGCTCCACCCACTCGCCAGCCTCACGCAAAAAGCTCACCACGCCATGGTGCGGCGCGAACAGGTATTGAGTGCCTTCGAACGGAAAACCTTCACAGCACTGCGCCGGCGCAGGAGGCCAATCCCCGGCGATGAAACCCTGCTCGGCCAGAAACCCGAGGATGGCTTCACAATTGGCCTGGGCCTGCGCCACCCGGGTATCGCCCATGCTGCCCAGCTCCAGCGTCGTCGCCAGGTTGGCCGGTGGGATCGCCGCTGCGGGAAAGGCCTTGGCCAAACGCAACCAGGGCGAGGAGCAGGACTCATCGAACGAACTGCCGCCCGAATCCTCGCACAGCAACGCCACACCGGCTTTCAAGCGGGCGGCCAGGGAACGCCATTGCGGCCACTGTTGCGGCAAGGCATACAAGTGGATCGCTGCCTCGAAATCGCAATGCAGGTCCAGGGTGATGTCGGCGTCGCAGGCATGGCGCAGCAGCAGGCGATGCAGCGCTTCGAGTTGCGAAGGTGGCGCTGGCAGGTCGTCGAGAACCTGGGCCATGGTCTGGCGGATCAAGGTGATATTGGCGGCCGGGTCGTCACCCAGGCGATCGCCGATGCGTTGCGCCACCGGGGCACTGAGTTCCACGAAGGCGCGGTTGAAATTCTTGCCGCTGCCCAGTTCGAAACGCCCCATGTGGGCACTTTGCAGATGTTGATCCAGGCCGATGGGATTGGCCACCGGCACCAGTTCGATCACACCCTTGAGCAGCCCTTGGGCCTCGAGGTCGTTGAGCCGCTGCTTCAGCTCCCAGGCGGTACGCATGCCCGGCAGTTCATCAGCGTGCAGGCTGGCCTGGATGTAGGCCTTGCGCGGGCCGTGGCCGTAACGAAACACACTGAGCCGGCGCTCGGTGCCCAGGTGGCTCCATGGCAGGGTATGGTCGATGCGTTGCATGAGAGAACTCCGGATGGCGGTATTTCGATAGGCGCAGGGTAAAACAATCGCCCATGAAAAAGGTGGCCGGCCGGGTCAACGGCGGGCCACCTTGGGTTCAGCGATTAATGCCCGTAGACATCAAAGGCGAAGTATTTGTCCTGCACTTTCTTGTAGGTGCCATTGGCGCGGATTTCACTGATGGCGGCGTTGAATTTGTCGGCCAGGGCCTTATCGCCCTTGCGCACCGCAATGCCGGCGCCACCGCCGAAGTATTTCGCGTCTTCATAGGTCGGGCCCACGAAGGCGAAGCCTTTGCCGGCATCGGTCTTCAGGAAACCGTCGTCGAGGTTGACCGAGTCGGCCAGCATGGCGTCGAGGCGACCGGCGACCATGTCCAGGTTGGCTTCCTGCTGGGAGCCGTAGCGCACCAGGTTGATACCCGCAGGCACCAGCACTTCGGTGGCGAAACGGTCGTGGGTACTGGCCCGCAACACGCCGACTTTCTTGCCCTTGAGCTCGGTCAGCGGATCCTTGACCTCGGAGCCTTCCTTCATCACGAACCGCGCCGGGGTGTGGTAGTACTTGATGGTGAAATCGACGTTTTTCTTGCGATCGTCGGTGATGGTCATGGACGACAGGATCGCATCGATCTTCTTCACTTTCAGCGCGGGGATCAGGCCATCGAACTCCTGCTCGACCCAGGTGCACTTGACCTTCATCTGCTCGCAGAGGGCGTCGCCGATATCGACATCGAAGCCGGTCAGCTTGCCATCAGGGGTTTTCATCGAAAAAGGCGGATAACCGGCTTCGATCCCGAGACGGATCGGCTTGGCGTCTTCGGCCACGGCCGACAGGGACAATACGGACAGTGCCAAGGCACCGAACATGGCTAGCTTCTTCATTTTCGCTCCTGAGTGCGCAGGGTATTTTATTGATCGTTATAGGCAGATTCGTAAGCAGCGTTCGGTCAGCAAAAACCGAAGTGGCCGGGAGTCTAGAGGGGCACTCAGGAGGGGAATTATGTTGAGGCGACAAATAGTTATAAAAACAGCCGGGTGCGTCCGGTGGTCACGGGATTTGCGAAAAACCTGACAGGTAAACACCCCTGTGGCCGATACGCACCTGTGGCGAGGGAGCTTGCTCCCGCTGGGGCGCGCAGCGGCCCCAATAAGGGCGACGATGCCATCTGTCTCAGACGGACACCAAGGGGCTGCTGCGCAGCCCAGCGGGAGCAAGCTCCCTCGCCACAAAAGCCTGCTTGCAATCTGATTGTGGCGGGGAGTCAGCAGTCGCAGCTGATCGCCTCATCCGCCATGCGCTCCACTGTGCCGGTCAAGCGAAAGCCTTCATCGAGCCAGCCCATGACGCCGCCGATCATTTCCTTGACCGGGTAGCCCAACGTTGCCAGGCGCACTGCCGCCTTGTTCGCACCATTGCAATGGGGGCCGGCGCAATACACCACAAACAGGGTGGTCTTGGCATAGGCGGCCAGTGCCTGGGCGGTGAGTGTTCGGGTTGGCAGGTTGATCGCCCCGGGGACGTGGCCGCGCTCGTAGGCCAGGGGTCCGCGTACATCCACCAGCACAAAATCGATGTTGCCGGCCTGTTGGCTGGCGTGAACGTCGGAACAATCGGTTTCGAATGTCAGGCGACGGCTGAAATGCTGCAGGGCGATATCGGAGGGGGCAGCAGGCACTTCGCGAACCAGGCTGGTCATGGGCGTGTACTCCAGGATAGATAGGGCGTGAAGAGACTTTATCCCCTCGGTGCTTACCGCTACAGTGGCGCACAAGACACTCTGTGGGAATTTTCCGCCAAATGCAGCCTAACCCTGGTCTGGTCGCGATCCTCGCCTACGACGGCCTATGCACTTTCGAATTCGGTGTCGCCATCGAGATCTTCGGATTGGAGCGACCGGAATTCGACTTTCCCTGGTACACGCATCGGATCGTCGCGGTCGATGACGGCCCGATGCGCGCCATGGGCGGCTTCCAGGTATTGGCCGATGGCGGCATGGAAATGCTCGAAACCGCCCGGACCATTGTCGTGCCGGGCTGGCGCAACCGCAGCGAGCCACCGTCCCCGGCGTTGCTCGAGGCACTGCGCAGGGCCCACGCCCGTGGTGCGCGCCTGCTGTCGATCTGCTCCGGTGCCTTCGTACTCGCCGCCGCCGGGCTGCTCGATGGCCTGGGCGCCACGACTCATTGGCGCTACACCGATGAACTGGCCGCAAGCTTTCCGGCCGTGCGAGTAGACCCGGATGTGCTGTACGTGGATTCAGGACAGGTCATCACCTCGGCGGGCAGCGCCGCCGGTATCGATGCCTGCCTGCACCTGGTGGCACGGGACTATGGCGTCCAGATCGCCAACTGCGTGGCACGCCGGTTGGTGATGTCGCCGCAACGTACGGGCGGCCAGGCGCAGTTCATTCCCTCACCGGTCAGCCGCACGCCACGCAGCGACCTGTCGAGTGTCATGCAATGGGCCCGCGAACGCCTGCACGAACCCCTCGGTGTGCGCGAACTGGCCAGCCAGGCGGCCATGAGCGAACGCACCTTCCTGCGCCATTTCACCCAGGCCTGCGGCGTGTCGCCCAAGGCCTGGCTGCAACATGAACGCCTGGCCCGGGCCCGCGAGTTGCTGGAAAGCACCGGGGACAACACCGACAACATCGCGCAACTGTGTGGCTACCGCTCGGTGGAAAGCTTTCGCGTGGCGTTTCGCAGCGTCGTGGGGCTGGCGCCGTCGGTGTATCGGGAGCGGTTTGGGCGGGGGTAAATAGCCTACTGGTGATGAAGCTGTCGAACGCTGTTATGGCAAGGGCATATTTGTGGGAGCAAAGCTTGCTCGCGATATGAGTGCCTCGATTTCTGGAAGACCGCATCGCCTGTATCGCGGGCAAGCCTTGCTCCCACATACCCTCTCGCCACAGGTTGATGTGCAAGCGTCATTGAGGCTTACGCAACAAATACGTATCCATGATCCAGCCATTGGCCTTTCGCGCGGCCTTGCGGGTGCGTTCGATGTCATCGGCCACGTCCCCCAGGCGGCCGGCGATAAGGATTTCATCCGGCGTCCCCACATAGGCACCCCAGTAGATGTGCGTATCGGGATCGCTCACCTGGCGATAGGCGTCCTCGGCATCGAGCATCACCACCACACTCGCCGCGTCGCCCACCTGCCCCGCCGCCAACCGGCGTCCGGTGGTGATTTCCAGCGAACCGCCAATGCTGTTCAACGGTACTTTATGCCGGGCGGCCAGGGCCTGGACGCTGGTGATGCCGGGGATCACCTCGAATTCGAAGGTGCAGCGGCCCGCGTCGAGGATCGCCCGCAGGATGCGCACGGTACTGTCGTACAACGCCGGATCGCCCCACACCAGAAAACCACCCCGTTGACCGTCGGACAGTTCCTCATTGATCAAGCGTTCGAAGGTGGTCTGTTTAGCCCGGTTCAATGCTTCGACGCTGTCCTTGTAGTCCAGGTCGCCGCGTTGGCGTTCCGGGCTATAGGCTTCGACGAAACGGTAGGTGTGATCAACGATATAGCGCCGACAGACTTCGCGCCGCAGGTCCAACAGTTTGTCCTTGGCCGGCCCCTTGTCCATGAGAAAGACCACGTCCAAGCGGTTCAAGGCTTTCACTGCCTGCATCGTCAGTTGATCCGGATCGCCGGCCCCAATGCCAATGACTGACAACGTCTTCATCGCGGCGACTCCTGGCCAGGTCCTTGGGTGCGCAATCGCCATACGCCGTGGAAACGCAATTCGAGGGTGGACAACGGTTCAATGTCGATCCGGTTGAATGTAGCGGCCGGGCAGCCCAAGACATTCACCAGGGCTGCGCGGATCACGAAGGGGTGGGTGACGGCCAGCAGATGTCCTGGCCGGGTTTCCAGACTGGCCAGCCAGTCCCCGACACGGCGACACAACTGGGCGACAGATTCACCACCATGGGGGGCCGCCTCGACATCATCGAGCCAACTCTGCAGGGCTTGCGGTTCAGCCTGGAGCAAGTCATCGATGGACAACCCGCGCCAGCGTCCCAGATCGCAATCGGCCAGGGCCAGGTCCTGCTCGGGCTCGTCGCCGAACAAGGCGGCGGTCTGGCGCGTGCGCAGTTCCGGCCCGCACAGCAGTTGCCGGACATTTCGGTAGTGGTGGTCGAGCTGCGCACAGCGTGCCAGCCAGTCGGCGTCCAGCGGTTCGTCCAGGCCAAAGCGCGCCTGCTTCTGGGCGACGGTGCGGGCGTGGCAGATCAAGGTCAGACGAGTGGCTTGCACACTGGATTCTCAGGCAATCGGAAGGGGCACATGGGCGGGATATTCACGCACTTAGTTGTACAGCACCTTATACGAAATCAAATAAGTGAGACAAAAAGGCGTTATGTCCGACATCGTCAGAAGCATCGACTGACATACTCGGTCTACCCAGCCGGAACCAACTCCTACAAGGGTTTCGCACAATACTGGAGCATTTTAAACGGAACGTAAAAACCACTGGACATGTAGCACCAGCTACATAAATACTGTTTTCAGGAGTTATGAAAGAAATTCAACACCCATCCTGGCAAGGAGCACGGATGCCACCTCTCAGAGACCTGATCACCGATCCCGGCCTGGTTTTGACGCCGTCGGAACGCAAGGTCGTCCGTGCCCTGCTCGATCACTACCCTCGCAACGGCCTCGGCCCGATGTCACGCCTGGCGGACCATGCCGGCGTCAGCGACCCGACCATCGTGCGGCTGGTGAAAAAACTCGGGTTTGGCGGTTACGCCGAATTCCAGGATGCCCTGCTCAGTGACATGGATCATCGCCTGCGCTCCCCCCGCACCCTGTTGAAACCGCGGGCCAAATTGCAGCAAGGCGATACCTGGAGCCAGTATCTGGCCGCCAGTCAACGCCACCTCATCGACACCCAGGCCCTGACCCAACCCGAAGACGTGCGCATTCTCGTGCAGTGGTTACTCGACAGCCGCCATCAGGTGCATTGCTTCGGCGGACGCTTCAGCAGCTTCCTGGCCCACTACCTGCTCAACCATTTGCGGCTGTTGCGCGCCGGCTGTTTTGCCCTGGAAGACAACGCCCAACTGCCTGACCGGCTGTTCGACGTGCAACGCCAGGATGTGGTGCTGATCTTCGATTACCGCCGCTACCAGGCCCAGGCCCTGCGCGTGGCCAGCGCGGCCAAGGCGCGCCACGCCCGGGTCGTGCTGTTCAGCGACGTCTACGCTTCGCCGTTGCGCGAGCTGGCCGACCTGATCATCAGCGCCCCGGTGGAATCGATCTCGGCCTTCGACAGCCTGGTGCCGGCACTGGCCCAGGTCGAGGCGCTGATTGCCTGCCTGACCCTGCAATGCCCCGAGCTGGCCGAACGCCTGGAAGGCATCGATGCCTTGCGCACGGAATTCAACACGCACCTGCTGGAGGAAAAATAAGGATGTTCTCGCTCCCCCACCGCTCGCCCCGGGATTTGCCGTTCACCTGCCAGCACACGGCCTTGCTGCTGGTGGACATGCAACGCGCCTGGCTGGAACCGCAATTCGATGCCCACCTGCACACCCGCGAGGCCGAGTATTTCATCCAGCGGGCCCGCCAGCAGGTCATTCCCAACCAGCAGCGCTTGCTCAACGCGATGCGCGAAGGGCAGCACAACGTGTTGCACACTCACATCGAAAGCCTCACCGCCGATGGCCGCGACCGTTCCCTGGATCACAAGCTGTCGGACATGCACCTGCCCAAGGGCAGCCCCGAGGCGCAGATCATTGCCGAACTGGCGCCGCTGGAAAACGAAATCGTGCTGCCCAAGACCTCCTCCGGGGTCTTCAATTCCACCAACATCGACTACGTGCTGCGCAACCTGCAGACCCGCCACTTGATCATCGCCGGCATCGTCACCGACCAGTGCGTCGACATGGCCGTGCGCGACGCCGCCGATCGCGGCTACCTGGTCACCCTGGTGGAAGATGCCTGCGCCACCCACACCGAACAACGGCACCTGGCGTGCCTGAACGCGATCAAGGGCTATTGCTGGATCACCGATACCGACACCGTGCTCGCGCGGTTGCAGGAGATGCAGCCATGAGCCGCCTTGATCCCGCAGCCGTCCTCGCCCCGCTGCCCGTCACGACCCTGGTGACCACCGATCTGATCGGCGTGACCCGTGGGCGCTCGTTTCCCAGTGATGAATTGCCCCACTACGTCACCGCGGGCTGTGGCTGGGTGCCGGCCAACAGCGCACTGACGCCCCAGGACATCATCGCTTCGACCAACCCGTGGGGCGCTTATGGCGACCTGCGGCTGGTGCCGGACCTGTCCAGCCGGGTGACCGTCAACAACGGCCCCGACGCCCAGGCGCCTGCCCTCGACTTCATCCATTGCGGCATTCGGGAGACCGACGGCCGGCCCTGGAGCGCTTGCCCGCGCACGCTGCTGCAGGACGAAGTGGAGCGTTATCGCGCCGAACTGGGCTTGCAGGTTTTCGCTGCGTTCGAGCATGAGTTCAACCTGATTGCCACGCCTGCGCAGCCTGATCGCCTGGCCTTCAGCCTCCAGGCCCAGCGCCAGCAGGCCGGGTTCGCCGGGTGGTTGCTCAGTGCCCTGCGGGCCGGCGGTGTCGAGCCGGAAATGTTCCTGCCGGAATATGGCCAGCATCAATACGAAATCACCTGCCGCCCAACTTTGGGCGTAGCCGCCGCCGACCGGGCCGTGAACGTACGGGAAATCACCCGCGAAATCGCCCGGCAAATGGGCCTGGACCTGAGCTTCGCCCCCAAGACCGCGGAAAACGCCGTGTGCAACGGCGTGCATTTGCACCTGAGCCTGCAAGACCTGAGCGCGGACCCGGTACTGCATGACGCCGCCAGCAGTAACGGCTTGTCCAGCCTCGGCCAGCATTGGGCCGCCGGTGTGCTGCACTATCTGCCAGCATTGTGTGCGTTGACCGCGCCGACGCCGGTGTCCTACGAGCGCCTGCAACCTCATCACTGGAGCGCGTCCTATGCGTGCCTGGGACAGCGCAACCGCGAAGCGGCGCTGCGCATTTGCCCGACCGTGAGCCTGAGTGCCAAACCGCTGGCGAACCAGTACAACCTGGAGTTCCGCGCCATGGACGCCACCGCCTCGCCGCACCTGGCGATGGCGGCACTGCTGATTGCCGGGCGACTGGGCATCCAGCAACGACTGGCCTTGAACGCTGTCACTGATGAAATACCCGATGAGCTGGATGAAGCACAACGGCGCGCCCGTGGCATTATCGCCCTGCCGACCAGCCTGGCCGAGGCACTGGACTGCCTGCGCCACAGCGGGGCGCTGCTCGAGACCCTGCCCGGTCCGCTGGTCGAAACCTACTTCGCCTTGAAGGCCCAGGAGCTGGCCTTGACCGAGGCGCTGTCACCTGCCGAGCGTTGTGAGCACTATGCACGAATCTATTGAATGTGCTGAATCAGGCCTCTACATCAAGCCACCCTACCGACTGGCCCGGGAGGACTCCGAACACCCGGTGCTGCTGGTGTGCGAACACGCCAGCCGCTTCATTCCCGATGCGCTGAACGATCTGGGCCTGGATGAAACCGCGTCCCAGGAGCACATTGCCTGGGACATTGGCGCCCTGCACCTGGCCGAACGCCTGTCCGAAACCCTCGGCGCGACCTTGCTGGCTGCCAATTACTCACGGCTGTTAATTGACCTCAACCGGCCGCTGCATGTGCCGGACAGCATTCCGGCCCAGAGCGAGATCTACCAGGTCCCGGGCAACCATGACCTGGACGAGGCCACGCGCGAGTATCGCCAGCAGTGCCTGTTCCATCCCTTCCATGATCGGTTGCGGGCGTTGATCGACCAGCGCCTGGCCGCCAACCGGCCGGTGCGCGTGGTGGGCATCCACAGTTTCACCCCGGTGTTCTATGGCCAGCCGCGTGCCCTGGAAGCGGGCGTGCTGTTCGGCGAAGCCAAGGAGTACGCCCAGCACATCGTCGACGGGCTGGGCCGGCATTCGCTGCGAGCAGCGGGCAACCAACCCTACAAGATCAACCCCCTGACCGACATGACGGTCCCGGTGCACGGCGATGGCCGCGGCCTGGATTCGGTGTTGATCGAAGTGCGCAACGACCAACTGCGCAACCCCGAGGCGGTACGGACCTGGAGTGCCTACCTGGCGCCCCTGCTGTAGCGCGGCAGCGGCAAGTTTCCAGCGACAGACAGCAAGCAAGCGCAACCCACACAGCTGAAAAGGAAAACGGCTCATGAGCATTGAGGCATTTGGCTACAAACAGGAATTGAAACGCGGCCTGTCGCTGACAGACCTGGTGGTATACGGGATGATTTTCATGATCCCCATCGCCCCGTTCGGCGTGTATGGCTATGTCAACGCCGAGGCACCGGGGATGGTGCCGCTGGCGTATATCATCGGCATGGTGGCGATGCTGTTTACTGCCTTGAGCTACGGCAGCATGGCCCGGGCCTTCCCGGTGGCAGGTTCGGTCTATTCCTACGCGCAACGGGGCCTTAACCCACACGTCGGCTTCATCGCCGGTTGGCTGATGCTGCTGGACTACCTGCTGATCCCGCCGCTGCTCTATGTCTACGCCGCCATGGCGCTGAACCATTTGTACCCGGACATTCCCAAGGTCGGTTTCATCCTGGCCTTCCTGGTGAGCGCGACCTTCGTCAACCTGCGGGGCATCACCTTCACCGCGCGGATGAACATCATTTTCCTGCTGGCGCAGTTGGTGGTGCTGGGGATTTTCCTGTTCTACGCCTGGAATGCCCTGCACGGCGGCGCCGGTAACGGTCAACTGACCCTGGCGCCGCTGTACAGCCCGGAACACTTCAACTTCGCCCTGCTGATGCAAGCCGTGTCCATCGCGGTATTGTCGTTCCTGGGCTTCGACGCCATTTCCACCCTGGCCGAAGAGATCAAGGGCGACCCGGGCCGCAGCGTCGGCAAGGCAGCCCTGGTGACCTTGCTGGTGATGGGGGCGATCTTCGTGGTGCAGACCTGGATCGCCACGGACCTGGCCGCTGGCATGGGTTTCAAGTCCGCCGACACCGCATTCTATGAAATCGCCGAATTGGCAGCCGGCAGTTGGCTGGCCACCTTGACTGCGGTTGCCACGGCCCTGGCCTGGGGCGTGGCCGTGGCGATCACTTCGCAGGCGGCGGTGTCGCGCCTGTTGTTCGGCATGGCCCGGGACGGCCAGTTGCCCAAGGTGCTGGCCAAGGTCCATCCAAAACACAACACCCCGTACTTGAGCATCTACCTGGTGGCAGTGCTGTCGCTGTTGATCTGCTACCTGTTCATCGACGCCGTGGACACCCTCACCTCCCTGGTCAACTTCGGCGCCCTGAGCGGCTTCATGTTGCTGCACATCACCGTCATCAACCATTACTGGCGCCGCCAGCGGTCCGGCCAACTGATTCGCCACTTGATTTGCCCACTGGTCGGCTTCGTGATCGTCGCGGCCATCATGTACAACATGGGCGTGGCTGCGCAGAAGCTCGGCCTGATCTGGATTGCCGCGGGCGTGGTCTACCTGTGTGCGCTCAACAAATTCGGCAACCCTAGCGCCGTGCCCGATCCGGCCGGTCAGTGAGGGTCGGCGGTCGAAGGACTCGGCCAACCCTGGTTACAACGCGTGGACATCGACAGTGATCGTCAAGCCCGGTGCCTGTCACCGGGCTCTCTGGAACAGGAGTGCAATCCATGCTGGCCTTACGTCCAGTTCAATTAACCGATCTGCCGCAACTGCAACAATTGGCCCGTGACAGCCTGGTGGGTGTCACGTCGCTGCCGGACGATACCGCGCGCCTGGAGGAAAAGATCCTCGACTCGTGCGCCTCGTTCGAGGCCGATGTGCAGGGCCCTGGCGCGGAGAATTATTTTTTTGTCCTGGAGGACCTGGAATCCGGGCGCCTGGTCGGTTGTTCGGAAATTCTCTCCAGCACCGGTTACAACGAACCGTTCTACAGCCTGCGCAACCGGCCGTTTTCCAGCGAGTCCCGGGAGCTGAATATCCAGCATGGCGTGCCTGCGCTGTCACTGTGCCAGGACCTCAACGGACAGACGCTGCTGCGTGGTTTCCACATCGACGCCGAGCGGGTGCGCACGCCGGAATCGGAGCTGCTGTCCCGGGCCCGGCTGATGTTCATCGCCGCCCACCCCCAGCGATTTGCCGAATCGGTCATCACCGAGATCGTCGGGTTCAGCAGCGAGGACGGCCAGTCGCCCTTCTGGGACGCCATCGGCCAGCACTTCTTCGACCTGCCCTACGTCGAAGCCGAACGGCTGTGTGGTTTGCAGAGCCGGACCTTTCTCGCCGAGCTGATGCCGCAATACCCGATCTACGTACCCATGCTGCCGCCTGCAGCCCAGGCCTGCATCGGCCGGGTGCATCCCGACGGCCAGGAAGCCTTCGACATCCTGGCGCGCGAGGGTTTCGAGACCAACAGCTATGTCGATATCTTCGACGGTGGGCCGACCTTGCATGCCCGTATCGCCAACGTCCGTACCATCACGCAAAGTCGTAGTGCCACGGCCCGGCAAAGCCTGCAGATCGATGCCAGAGGCCGTTACCTGGTGAGTAACGACCGCCTTGGAGACTACCGGGCCATCGTCGCCGAGCTGGACGTCAACGCCGAAGGCCCCGTGGCCCTGTCGCCCGATATGCTGGCCGCCCTGGGCGTCATGGATGGCGAGCGGATCCGGGTGGTTGCCCTATGAGCCTCACTCGATCCCGTGGCACGCATCGGCGCTTGGACCGACACGATGAAGGAGCTGCAGCATGATTGTCCGTCCGGTCGCCATTACCGATCTGCCCGCGTTGCTGGACCTGGCCCGTTGCGCCGGTCCCGGCTTCACCAGCCTGCCGGCCAACGAAGAGCGCCTGGCCCACCGCATTCGCTGGGCCCAACGGACCTTTGCCGGGCAAGTCGAACGTGCCGACGCCGATTACCTGTTCGTGCTCGAAGACGATGACCGGCAAGTGGTGGGTATCAGTGCCCTGACCGGCGCGGTCGGGTTGCGCGAGCCTTGGTACAACTATCGGGTCGGACTGACGGTCAGCTCGGCGCCGGAGCTGGGGATCCAGCGGCAGATCCCGACCCTGTTCCTCAACAACGAGATGTCCGGGCAGTCGGAAATCTGCTCGTTGTTCCTGCACCCCGAGCAACGCCACGGTCACAACGGACGCCTGCTGTCCCTGGCGCGCCTGCTGTTCGTGGCCGAATTTCCCCAGCTGTTCGGCGAAAAACTGATCGCCGAACTGCGGGGCCATGCCGACGAACAAGGCTGTTCGCCGTTCTGGGACAGCCTGGGACGGCATTTTTTCAAGAAAGACTTCAGCCACGCCGATCAGTTGTCCGGCATGGGTAACAAGTCGTTTATCGCCGAGCTGATGCCACGCCAGCCGCTGTACACCTGCCTGCTCACCGAACAGGCCCAGGCGGTGATTGGCAAGGCTCACCCGAACACCGAGCCGGCCATGAAAATCCTCAGCGCCGAAGGTTTCAGCCACAAGGGCTACATCGACATCTTTGACGGCGGCCCCGTGATCGAGGCGCCAGTGTCGAAGATCCGCACGGTACGCGACAGCCAGACGCTGACCCTGGTCATTGGCACCCCGGACGAACAGGCACCGGTCTGGCTGATTCACAATCGGCGCCAGGAAAATTGCCGCGTCACCAGCGCTCGCGCGCACCAGCATGGCCACAAGCTACTCGTCGATCGCCTCACCGCCAAACGCCTGCAAGTGCAACCGGGTGATACGGTGCGCGCCGTGGCATTGCCCAGGCAGGGGCAACAGGCGGTGGCGGCATAGCCTCGGTATCGCCCGGCCTTGGATATATCCAATACACAAGTCTGTCGTTGATCAGCAATACTTCTCCACAATTGCATAATTGCCACCCACCTACTCGAGACCCATACTTTCGCGCACCGCCCAACTGTAACGACACTGTTCATGATCAAGAATCTGATTGCTACACGATTACCGCTCGAACACATAGCGGAGAAAATCAAGACATTAGACATGACCACGCAAATCAAACAATTGATCGCCGACCTGAATGCTCAACACAAAGTTGCCACGGCACAGTCTCGACGCGCGGCCATCATGAACATGACCAACTCGCACACCGGCACCATCACGCTGTACTGCACGGGCGTTGCCAATATAAGTATCAAGACACCTGCATTTAACACTGCGTCTTCGCAACTGTACTCGGTGCCCGGCCAAAGCATTCTATTCGCACTTGATCAGCCTTTCGAAATCCAGCTATACACCCTCAACACGCATCAACTTGAAAAAACCGACATCTCGATCATCGACAACTGCAATCCGCTGATCATTGATGGCAATCGAACCTTATTCGACTACTCTCAAAAGGGTGAAAAACAACCTGCATTGATTGGCAGAATTAACTTCCCCGACCGTAGTGCGGACATCAGCGTATTTGATCCTGTCTCATTGCGCAAAACAGCCTGGCTGCCTCACGACAACAGTGCCGCCCGGTACCTGGTGAGCCTCGAATTACTCGAAACGATCCAGGACCCGGGAGGTGTCAGGGTTGCCCGGGAACTGATCTACCACTATCACCCTGCCGTGGCGTGGAAAGCCTTCCAGATGCTTTATCGGGCTGACCCGCAAAACGCGCTGAACTACGCTCCACTGCTGAAAAAACTCGAAAGTGCGCGCCTGGACAACCTGCTCCACTCACTGGTGCAGGCGGCATGAACCTGGAAACGTTTGTCGAGCGGCTGAACACTTATGACATGCAAAGGGACAGAACCAGAATCATTGCAGACTTGCGCCAACTGGCCAAAAACCGTTGTCTATTGAGCGAACATCTTTATGCCACCCTCCAGCGAGACGGTTTCAGTACACGCAACAGCCTCTATAACGCCTATGGTTTTGTACTGCACAAGAATGATTCATTCACCCTTCGCCTGGGGTTCTGGTCACCGGTGAAAACCCATGATGAAAGTGAAACATTTATCTATGATCTGAACCACAGCCACGACTTTGACATTTACGCAGTCGGCTACAGCGGCGATGGCTACACCACCCTTGTACGCGAACTACTTGATGATCTACCGCTGCAAAAAGGTAAAAGACCCCGACTGGGCAAAAAGCGCAGGCTTAAACTTGCGCCAGGAAAAGTCTTGTATATGCCAGCCTTACGGGAGATCCATAAACAAATAGCCCCAAACTCAATGTCTGCTTCACTCAGCCTGCTTGTCCATCCGGAACGCTTGGACAAGATCGACGAAGCATGGTGCTTTGATAAAGATTACATACCCCTTTACCCCGGCGTGGCTGCGCAAGAGATCACGTTGTTTAGAGAGACACTGTCACTGCTCCATGCCGGTAGTCATTCGCTGTCCAGTAACTGAAGAAAGGAGGAACCTTGAACAACCTGATGAAAGACTGGGATGAAACCCCATTACTGCGGGCAAGCACCCATGTGGTCGATACCGCAACGCAGTTAACCAACGAAATCCACTGCACACTCCCCGGATTCCCGACGCGCTTCAACGTCGGGAACATCCATGAGATCAAGCAATTCTGGAACCTACCAACCGAAGACTGAATAGTTTGAAATGGGCTTTTTTTGCCCGGCTGCAGACCTTCCGGGCCTGCAGCCTTTTTTCGATGCCATAACGGCATCACCCATACACATTCGTCATCATCTTTGCGCTTGCCACGTGATAGCCTTTGGATCTTTCGGCGTTGACACTTTTGCTCAAGCCTTTCCATTCCATTGGTGGAACTCATATGTCCAGGCTTTCCCATCAAGATTTGCGTCGTAACTTTCGCCAATTGCTGGCTTCCGACACCTGCTACCACACCGCCTCGGTGTTCGACCCGATGTCGGCGCGCATCGCCGCTGACCTGGGTTTCGAAGTAGGCATCCTGGGAGGCTCGGTGGCGTCGTTGCAGGTATTGGGCGCACCGGACTTCGCCCTGATCACTCTCAGCGAATTTGCCGAACAGGCCACCCGCATCGGCCGCGTGGCCCAACTGCCGGTGATTGCCGACGCCGACCACGGCTACGGCAATGCCCTGAACGTGATGCGCACCATCGTTGAACTGGAACGGGCCGGCATCGCGGCGCTGACCATCGAGGACACCTTGCTGCCGGCCCAGTTCGGGCGTAAATCCACCGACCTGATCGGCGTAGCCGAAGGCGTCGGCAAGATTCGTGCGGCGTTGGAGGCGCGAGTCGATCCGGAAATGGCGATCATTGCCCGGACCAACGCCGGGATCTTGCCGGTCCAGGAAATCATCAGCCGCACCCAGCACTATGAGCGTGCCGGAGCGGACGGGATTTGCATGGTAGGTGTGCAAGACTTCGATCATCTGGAGAAGATCAGCGAAAACCTGACGGTGCCGCTGATGCTTGTCACTTATGGCAACCCGTTGCTGCGCGACGACAAGCGCCTGGCCGAGTTGGGTGTGCGTGTGACCATCGACGGCCACGGCGCGTATTTTGCCGCGATCAAGGCGACCTACGACAGCCTTCGCGAACAACGACAGATCTTCACCCAGGCTTCGGATCTGAGCGCCACCGAATTGACCCACACCTACACCCAGCCCGAGGACTACATCCGCTGGGCCGAGGAGTACATGAGCGTCAAGGAGTAGCGGACTCGCCCCCACAGGATTAGCCTGTGGGAGCAAAGCTTGCTCGCGATAGCGGTGGGTCAGCTTGCATCAATGTGGGAGGTGCTACCGTCATCGCGAGCAAGCTTTGCTCCCACAGGCCAGATCCTAGCCCTTGCTACGCAGCATTTCTTTTGGCACGTACTTGCCGACCTCGAACTTGCCGATGGCCGCGCGGTGGACTTCGTCCGGGCCGTCGGCCAGGCGCAGGGTGCGTTGCATGGCGTACATGTAGGCCAGCGGGAAATCGTTGGAAACCCCGGCACCACCGTGGATCTGGATCGCCCGATCAATGACCTTCAAGGCCACGTTCGGCGCAACGACCTTGATCTGGGCGATTTCGCTCTTGGCCACTTTATTACCGACCGTGTCCATCATATACGCCGCCTTCAACGTCAGCAGGCGCGCCATGTCGATTTCCATCCGCGAGTCGGCAATCTTGTCGATGTTACCGCCCAGGCGCGCCAACGGCTGACCGAAGGCCGTGCGGCTGACGGCACGCTTGCACATCAATTCCAATGCCCGCTCGGCCATGCCGATCGAACGCATGCAGTGGTGAATCCGGCCCGGGCCGAGGCGACCCTGGGCAATTTCAAAGCCGCGTCCTTCACCCAACAAAACGTTTTCGTACGGCACCCGCACGTTATCGAACAGCACTTCGGCATGCCCGTGGGGCGCATCGTCGTAGCCGAACACCGGCAGCGGCCGGACGATCTTGACCCCAGGAGTGTCCACCGGCACCAGAATCATCGAGTGCTGGGCATGGCGTGGCGCATCGGGGTTGCTCAGGCCCATGAAGATCAGGATCTTGCAGCGCGGGTCGCAGGCCCCTGAGGTCCACCATTTCTTGCCGTTGATCACCCACTCATCGCCGTCACGCTCGGCACGGGCAGCCATGTTGGTGGCGTCCGAGGAGGCCACGTCCGGCTCGGTCATGGCAAAAGCCGAGCGGATCTCGCCGCGCAGCAGTGGCTCGAGCCAGCGTTGCTTTTGTTCTTCATTGGCGTAGCGCACCAGCACTTCCATGTTGCCGGTGTCCGGCGCCGAGCAATTGAACGGCTCCGGCCCCAGCAACGAACGCCCCATGATCTCTGCCAGCGGCGCGTATTCCAGGTTGGTCAGGCCGGCACCCAGTTCGGACTCAGGCAGAAACAGGTTCCACAGGCCTTCTGCCTTGGCCTTGGCCTTGAGCTCTTCCATGATGGCGGTGGGTTGCCAGCGGTCGCCTTCGGCCACTTGCCGTTCGAACACTGCTTCGGCCGGGTAGACGTAGGCATCCATGAACGCCGTGATGCGTTCACGCAGTTCCTGAACCTTGGGGGAATAGGCAAAATCCATGAGCAGCACCTTCTTGGCAGAGGTTGTTTTAGGTCATGAAATCGATGCTAGTTCAGCTACGAAAATTTACCTAACCTATTCTCAGCGTGTATTAACATTCATCACCGATATATGTTTCACTGATTCTCATCGCCACCCGGCACCTCACAACAAGCCCAAGAACAAGAGTGCAGCGCCATGAATCTGAGCAAGGTCGACCTCAACCTTTTCATTGTCTTCGATGCGATCTACACCGAAGCCAACCTGACCCGCGCCGGGCAGATCGTCGGCATCACTCAGCCGGCCGTGTCCAATGCCCTGGCGCGCCTGCGGGAGACCTTCAACGATCCGCTCTTTGTACGCACCGCCCAGGGGATGGTGCCGACGCCCATGGCCCAGAACATCATCGGTCCGGTGCGCAACGCCCTGTCGCTGCTGCGGGTGTCGGTGCAGGAAAGCCGGATCTTCAACCCGTTGCAGGCGGTCAAGACCTACCGCATCAGCATGACCGATCTCACCGAAGGCGTGATCCTGCCGCTGCTGTTCCAGCGCCTGCGTCGCCTGGCACCGACCGTGGCGATCGAGAGCTTTCTCTCCAAGCGCCGTGAAACCACCAAGGAGCTGGCCGCCGGCCGCCTCGACTTCGCCGTGGATGCACCGCTCAACACAGACCCGCAGGTACGCCACGTCAAGTTGATGGAAGATCGCTACGTGTGCGCCATGCGCAAGGGCCATCCGTTGGCGGGCAAGGAAAAGATCAGCCTCGATGATTACCTGGCGCAGACCCACGTGCATATTTCCAGCCGCCGCAACGGGCTGGGGTATGTCGACCTGGCCCTCGGCAAGATGGGTATCCAGCGCAAGATCGCCCTGCGTTCCCAGCATTACCTGATGGCCTCCCAGGTGCTGCAGCAGACCGACATGGTCATGACCGTCCCCGAGCGCTTTGCCCGTCGTCACGATCTGCATGCCTTCCTGTTACCAGTCAACGATGTGCCGCCGGTGGAAACCCACCTCTACTGGCACGAAAGCACCGACCAGGACCCGGCCAACCGCTGGATGCGCGAGCAGATGATCGAGCTGTGCCAGCAGGTGACGGCCCATGAGAAGAAGCTCGATAAGGTCTAGAAGATCTAAATTGTGGGAGCGAGCCTGCTCGCGATGGCGGTGGATCAGCTTGCATTAATGTTGAATGTGCTGCCGTCATCGCGAGCAAGCTCGCTCCCACAGGTGCTGCGCTTCCAGGATGAGACCGCTCTGCTTGACGCGAACGTCAACCTGCCTTTAGCTTAGCGCCAGCCCCTTTCGTTTCGAGCGCTTCCATGAGCAGCCAGACCTACAGCATCTCCGACCTCGCCCGCGAACTGGATATCACCACCCGGGCCATCCGTTTCTATGAAGAACAAGGCCTGTTGAGCCCGGAGCGACGGGGCCAGGAGCGCATTTACTCGCCGCGGGACAAGGTCAGCCTGAAGCTGATCCTGCGCGGCAAGCGCATTGGCTTTTCCCTGGCCGAATGCCGCGAGTTGATCGAACTCTACGACCCCTCCAGCGGCAATCAGAAACAGCTGCACAGCATGCTGGCGAAAATCACCGAGCGCCGGGAACAGCTCGAACAGCAATTGCTGGACATCGAACAGATGAAACTGGAACTCGACACCGCCGAAGAACGCTGCATCCAGGCGCTGGAGCAGACGATCAAGGGCGAGGAAATCGTCCAGTAACACAACATGCCCCTTGTGGAAGCGAGCCTGCTCGCGATAGCGATGTAACTGACAACATCAATGTTGACTGACATACCGCTATCGCTCGCTCCCACAGGGGGCAGCATCGTTCTCGATACTTTGGCAACTCACTACAGGTCAACCCCCATGTCCCTCCCCTCCTTTGTACGCCTGATCGAAGTCGGCCCCCGTGACGGGCTGCAGAATGAAGCACAGCCCATCAGCGTCGCCGACAAGGTGCGCCTGGTGGATGCCTTGAGCGCCGCCGGCCTGGGCTACATCGAAGTCGGCAGTTTCGTCTCGCCCAAATGGGTGCCGCAAATGGCCGGTTCCGCCGAGGTGTTCGCGCAGATCCAACGCAAGCCCGGTGTGACCTATGGCGCCCTGGCGCCGAACCTGCGGGGTTTTGAAGACGCGCTGGCGGCGGGTGTAAAAGAAGTGGCGGTGTTCGCCGCCGCGTCCGAAGCGTTTTCCCAGCGCAATATCAACTGCTCCATCAAGGACAGCCTGGAGCGCTTCGCGCCGATCATGGAAGCCGCCAAGCAGCACGGCGTCAGTGTGCGCGGCTACGTGTCCTGCGTGCTGGGCTGCCCGTATGAAGGGGCGGTCAAGCCGGAACAGGTGGCTTGGGTCGCTCGGGAGCTGTATGCCATGGGCTGCTACGAAGTCTCCCTGGGCGACACCATCGGCACGGGCACCGCCGGTGCCACCCGCAGGATGTTCGAGGTGGTGGGCGCCGAGGTGCCTCGGGACAAGCTCGCCGGACACTTCCACGATACCTACGGCCAAGCCATGGCCAACGTATACGCCAGCCTGCTGGAAGGCATCGCGGTGTTCGACAGCTCCATCGCCGGCCTGGGCGGCTGCCCTTATGCCAAGGGCGCCAGCGGTAACGTTGCCACCGAAGACGTGCTGTACCTGCTCAACGGCTTGGGTATCGAAACCGGTGTCGACCTGGATGCCCTGATCGCCGCGGGTCGGCAGATCTGCGACGTCCTCGGCCGCCCTAGCGGTTCGCGTGTCGCCAAGGCCCGCAGCGCACAGTGAGGTGTTACCGCTGGCTTTGTAACAGCGGCGAAACGAGTAACACGGAAACAATTTGTCAGGTTTGGCGCGCCAGGTTTTTCAGTCAAAAAATACAAGCCGTTGATTTATATAGTTTTTTAAAAGTTGGCACGCCACCTGCTATATCTCTTGCATAACAAGAATAAAAAAACGCAGCAAACCCAATAAAAACAAGACGAAACGACTCTGACATAACAAAAACAACACGGCAGAGACGCAGCTAACAGATTTTTTTGGAGAGGATGTGCTTTTCAGGGTGCTTTCAGGAGCAACCCGCAACCGGGCAGAGAACAATAAAACTACCTTCAGGTAGCTCCCGAATCGGTTGGATCGCAAGGCGAAAAAGCAGATCAGCGCTCAAAAAAATACGTTTGCTCTTGATCCCGGATGGGGATCGCCAAAAACAGCGGTAAAGGGCAACGGCTGCCAAAAACAACAATAGGCCGCCCCTCAATAATAAAAAAAGAGCACGCGACGACAAAATTAAAGGGGAGCTTCGGCTCCCCTTTGTGCTGTCTGGGGTTTGGGGTTTTCTTGTGGGAGCGGGCTTGCTCGCGAAGGCGGCCTGACAGGTGGCCTGGATTTTGTTGATTGAGTACATATCCGTTGTTGCGGTAACGGCGGCTGGCGGTTCCGCTCTTACAGCGGCTCACTTTTGAAAAGCCCGGAAGCCGGCCCAGTCAAAAGTAAGCAAAACGCTTCTGCCCCACCACTCGGTGCCTCGCTTAGGCTCGGCATGCCCTCACTCCGGCATTGCTCCGTGGGCCGCCGCGAAGGGCCATCCATGGCCCAGCGCGGCTATCCCGGCATCCATGCCGGGATGCCCACTGCGCAATGCCTGCGTTCGGCCAGCGTGGTTTAACGGGGCGTTCAGATCAAGATCCAAAGCAAGAGCAAGAGCAAGAGCAGGGCTCATGCCGGCGTCTATGTGGCTGAGCCACCGCTATCGCGAGCAAGCTCGCTCCCACACTGGATCTTCAGCAGACCCAAAGCCCATGTGCACCGCAAAACCTGTGGGAGCGAGCTTGCTCGCGAAGAGGCCAGCCCATCCAACATCTTCATCGACTGTGACGCCGCTTTCGCGAGCAAGCCCGCTCCCACAGGGGGCTTGCTCAGCCTTCTACCTCGCGCAGTTCTTCGATGCTGATTTCGCGCATGCGAAATTTCTGGATCTTGCCGGTGACCGTCATGGGAAATTCTTCGACGAATTTGAAATGACGCGGCGTCTTGAAGTGGGCAATACGCTCCTTGCACCAGGCCTGCAGCTCTTGCTCGGAGGCACTGTGGCCGGGATGAAACTTGATCCAGGCGACGATTTCCTCGCCATAGCGCGAGCACGGGATGCCGATCACCTGCACGTCCGCCACTGCCGGGTGGGTGAAGAAAAACTCCTCCAACTCACGCGGGTAAATATTCTCCCCGCCGCGGATGATCATGTCCTTGTTGCGCCCGACGATACGCACGTAGCCCTGCTCGTCCATGGTCGCCAGGTCGCCGGTGTGCATCCAGCCATCCGGGTCGATGGCATCGGTGGTGCCCTTGGGGTTGTTCCAGTAACCGAGCATCACGCTGTAGCCGCGGGTACACAACTCGCCGACAGCGCCACGCGGGACGATATTGCCGGTCTCATCGATAATTTTGCTTTCCAGTTGGGGCTGGGTACGGCCGACGGTGGTTACGCGCAGTTCCAGTTCGTCTGAAGGACCGGTCTGCAATGACACCGGACTGGTTTCCGTCATGCCGTAGGCAATCTGCACTTCGGCCATGTGCATTTCATTGATGACCCGTCGCATCACTTCGATGGGGCATGTGGCCCCGGCCATGATGCCAGTGCGCAGGCTGGACACGTCGAAGTCGCCCCGCTGCGGCTGGTCCAGCAGGGCGATGAACATGGTGGGCACGCCATACAGTGCCGTGGCTTTTTCCTCGGCCACGGCCTTTAGCGTCAGCAACGGGTCGAAGGCATCGTTGGGGTAGATCATGGTGCTGCCATGGGTCATGCAGCCCAGGTTACCCATGACCATGCCGAAGCAATGGTAGAGCGGCACCGGGATCACCAGCCGATCGTCAGCCGTCAGGCCCAGGCTTTCGCCGACCATGTAACCGTTATTGAGAATGTTGTGATGACTGAGGGTGGCGCCCTTGGGGAAGCCGGTGGTGCCGGAGGTGTACTGAATATTCACCGGCTGATCGGACTGCAGGCTGGATTGACGTTCGGCCAGTTGTTCCGGCATCACCGCCGCACCCAGGGCGGCCAGTTGCGACCAGGGCAGGAAACCTGCCGGCGGCTGGGAATCGAGGCTGATCACACCGCGCAAATCCGGCAAGCGTTCACTCTGCAGGTGGCCAATCGATTGCTCCGCCAGCTCTGGTGCCAGCGCTTGCAACATGGCGTGATAATCCGAGGTCTTGAACGACCCGGCACACACCAGCCATTGGCATCCGGATTGTTTAAGCACGTATTCGAGCTCAGAGACGCGATAGGCCGGATTGATGTTGACCAGAATGACGCCGATCTTCGCACTGGCGAACTGACTGATGCACCACTGGGCGCAATTGGGCGCCCACACGCCAAGGCGATCGCCGGTTTTCAAGCCTAGCGCCAGCAAGGCTCGGGCGTGCAGATCAACGGCCTCGGCCAGTTGTTGCCAGGTGTAACGCAGCGATTGATGGCGAACCACCAACGCCTCGCCCTCGGGATGGCGAGCCACGGTCTGGTCGAAAACTTCGCCGATGGTCTGGCCCAGCAAGGCCTTGTCCTCGGAACCACGGGTGTAGCTGAGCTGCGAATGCGAACCGGGTTGATCCATGACGCCCCCTCTTGTCTTTATTAGTGGGTGTAGCGGTGGAATCTCATGCACAGATGCTTTTGGTAAAGCTATTCAAGCGCACTTACTCTGGCCCAAGTTGACGTTAACGTAAAGGCCGATTGACAGCCTCTCGTCGCAGGCTTACGTTAACGTAAAGGTGAGAGCGATTCCGTCACTCTCCGCACCCGATAAAAAAGCCAAAGGTGTCCCATGAGCTACCCATCCCTGAACTTTGCCCTCGGCGAAACCATCGACATGTTGCGCGACCAGGTGCAGGCCTTCGTCAAGGCCGAACTGGCGCCGCGAGCAGCGCAGATCGATATCGACAACCTGTTTCCCGCCGACATGTGGCGCAAGTTCGGCGACATGGGCCTGCTGGGCATCACCGTACCGGAAGAATACGGCGGCGCTGGCCTGGGCTACCTGGCCCACGTGGTGGCGATGGAAGAAATCAGCCGCGGTTCGGCCTCGGTCGCCCTCTCCTACGGTGCCCACTCCAACCTCTGCGTGAACCAGATCAACCGCAACGGCAATCATGAACAGAAAACCAAATACCTGCCCAAGCTGATCAGCGGCGAACACATCGGGGCCCTGGCGATGAGCGAGCCGAACGCCGGCTCCGACGTGGTCTCGATGAAACTGCGCGCCGACAAACGTGGCGACAAGTACGTGCTCAATGGCAGCAAGACCTGGATCACCAACGGCCCCGATGCCAACACCTACGTGATCTACGCCAAGACCGACCTGGAAAAGGGCCCCCACGGCATCACCGCCTTCATCGTCGAACGTGACTGGAAAGGCTTCAGCCGCAGCAACAAATTCGACAAGCTCGGCATGCGCGGCTCCAACACCTGCGAGCTGTTTTTCGATGACGTCGAAGTGCCGGAAGAAAACATCCTCGGCACACTCAACGGTGGCGTGAAAGTGCTGATGAGCGGCCTCGACTACGAGCGCGTCGTGCTTTCCGGTGGCCCAACCGGGATCATGCAGGCCTGCATGGACCTGATCGTGCCCTACATCCACGACCGCAAGCAGTTCGGCCAGAGCATTGGCGAATTCCAGCTGATCCAGGGCAAGGTCGCCGACATGTACACCCAGCTCAACGCCAGCCGCGCCTACCTGTATGCCGTGGCCCAAGCCTGCGAGCGCGGCGAAACCACCCGCAAGGACGCCGCCGGGGTGATCCTCTACAGCGCCGAACGCGCCACGCAAATGGCCCTCGACGCGATCCAGATCCTCGGCGGCAATGGCTACATCAATGAATTCCCGGCCGGTCGTCTGCTGCGTGACGCCAAGCTGTACGAAATCGGTGCTGGCACCAGTGAGATTCGTCGGATGTTGATCGGCCGCGAACTGTTCAACGAAACCCGCTAACGGAGCTGACCATGGCCACGCTGCACACTCAGCTCAACCCGCGCTCGCCGGAATTCATCGCCAACCGCGATGCGATGCTCGGACACGTCGAGGCCCTGCGCACCCTGCTCGCACAAATTCGCCAAGGCGGCGGTCCCAAGGCCCAGGAACGGCACACCTCGCGAGGCAAGTTGCTGCCCCGTGAACGCATCAACCGGCTGCTGGACCCGGGCTCGCCGTTTTTGGAAATCAGCCCATTGGCAGCCCACGAAGTCTATGGCGAAGACGTGCCGGCGGCCGGCGTGATTGCTGGCATCGGCCGCGTGGAAGGCGTCGAATGCATGATTGTCGCCAACGACGCGACGGTCAAAGGGGGCTCCTACTACCCGCTGACGGTGAAAAAACACCTGCGCGCCCAGACCATCGCCCAGCAGAATCGCCTGCCCTGCATTTACCTGGTGGATTCCGGCGGCGCCAACCTGCCGCGCCAGGACGAGGTGTTCCCGGACCGCGAGCACTTCGGCCGGATCTTCTTCAACCAGGCCAACATGAGTGCCCAGGGCATCCCGCAGATCGCCGTGGTCATGGGTTCCTGCACCGCCGGTGGCGCCTATGTGCCGGCCATGGCGGACGAGGCGATCATGGTCCGTCAGCAGGCGACGATTTTCCTCGCCGGCCCGCCGTTGGTGAAAGCCGCCACCGGTGAGGTGGTCAGTGCCGAAGACCTGGGCGGCGCCGATGTGCACTGCAAGATCTCCGGCGTGGCTGACCATTACGCCGACAGCGACGAACATGCCCTGGCCCTGGCCCGCCGCAGCGTGGCCAACCTCAATTGGCGCAAACAGGGCGAGTTACAGCATCGCCTGCCGATTGCTCCGCTTTACTCGGGTGACGAGTTGTACGGCGTGGTTTCCGCCGACGCCAAGCAACCGTTCGATGTCCGGGAAGTGATCGCGCGCCTGGTGGACGGTTCGGTGTTCGACGAATTCAAGGCGCTGTTCGGAACGACGCTGGTGTGCGGCTTCGCCCATTTGCACGGCTACCCGATCGCGATCCTGGCCAACAATGGCATTCTCTTCGCCGAGGCCGCGCAGAAAGGCGCGCACTTCATCGAATTGGCTTGTCAGCGCGGGATCCCATTGCTGTTCCTGCAGAACATCACCGGCTTCATGGTCGGGCAGAAGTACGAAGCCGGCGGCATCGCCAAGCACGGGGCCAAACTGGTGACGGCCGTGGCCTGCGCGAAAGTGCCGAAATTCACCGTGATCATTGGCGGCAGTTTCGGCGCAGGTAACTACGGCATGTGCGGTCGCGCCTACGACCCTCGGTTCCTGTGGATGTGGCCAAACGCGCGGATTGGCGTGATGGGCGCCGAACAGGCGGCCGGCGTGCTGGTGCAGGTCAAGCGTGAACAAGCCGAACGCAGTGGCCACCCCTTCAGCGCCGAGCAGGAAGCCGAGATCAAGCAACCGATCCTCGATCAATACGAAGAACAGGGTCACCCCTATTATTCCAGTGCCAGGCTGTGGGACGACGGCGTCATCGACCCGGCCCAGACCCGCGACTTGCTGGGCCTGGCCTTGTCCGCGTCACTGAACGCGCCTATCGAACCGAGCCGCTTCGGCGTGTTCCGGATGTAAACGGGGAATGCCCATGGATAACTTCAACACCCTCGAACTGCACACCGACCCACGGGGCGTTGCCACCTTGTGGCTCAGCCGCGAGTCGAAGAACAACGCGTTCAACGCCGAAATGATCCGCGAACTGATCCTCGCCCTGGACCACGTCAGCAGCGATCCAAGCTTGCGCTTCCTGCTGATCCGCGGTCGCGGCAAGCATTTCAGCGCCGGCGCCGACCTGGCCTGGATGCAACAATCAGCCGAGCTCGACTACCACACCAACCTCGATGACGCCCGGGAACTGGCGGAGCTGATGTACAACCTCGCCAAGCTGAAAATTCCTACGCTGGCCGTCGTCCAGGGCGCCGCGTTCGGTGGCGCACTGGGGCTTATCAGCGCTTGTGACATGGCCATTGGCGCCGATGAAGCACAGTTCTGCCTGTCGGAAGTGCGCATTGGCCTGGCGCCAGCGGTGATCAGCCCGTTCGTGGTGCAAGCCATCGGCGAGCGTGCCGCGCGTCGTTATGCCCTGACGGCGGAACGCTTCGACGGGCAACGTGCGAAAGAAATCGGTTTGCTGTCGGAAAGTTACCCGGCCGAGGCCCTGGATTATCAAGTCGAACAATGGATCGACAACCTGTTGCTCAACAGCCCGGCGGCCATGCGCGCCAGCAAGGAACTGCTGCGTGAAGTCGGCAACGGCGCCCTTACCCCGGCGCTGCGGCGCTACACCGAAAACGCCATCGCCCGCATCCGCGTCAGCCCGGAGGGCCAGGAAGGCTTGCGGGCTTTCCTGCAAAAGCGTGCGCCGAACTGGCAAGCCGAATCGAATAACAAGGAGCCGCGTCGATGAGCGCCCCTGCCCTCACCACGTTGCTGGTGGCCAACCGTGGCGAAATCGCCTGCCGCGTGATGCGCACCGCCAAGGCCATGGGCCTGACCACCGTTGCCGTCCACAGCGCCACCGACCGCGATGCCCGCCACAGCCGTGAAGCCGACATCCGCGTCGACCTGGGCGGCAGCAAGGCCGCCGACAGCTACCTGAAAATCGACAAGCTGATCGCCGCAGCGAAAGCCAGCGGCGCCCAGGCCATCCATCCCGGTTATGGTTTTCTGTCCGAGAACGCCGGGTTCGCCCGGGCGATTGAAAGCGCCGGGCTGATCTTCCTCGGCCCACCGGCCTCGGCCATCGATGCCATGGGCAGCAAATCGGCGGCCAAGACCTTGATGGAAACCGCCGGGGTGCCCCTGGTGCCCGGTTATCACGGCGAAGCCCAGGACCTGGAGACCTTTCGCGACGCCGCCGAGCGCATCGGCTACCCGGTATTGCTCAAGGCCACGGCCGGCGGTGGCGGCAAGGGCATGAAAGTCGTCGAGGACGTCAGCCAACTGGCCGAAGCCCTGGCCTCGGCCCAGCGGGAAGCGCAGTCCTCGTTCGGCGACTCACGGATGCTGGTGGAAAAGTACCTGCTCAAGCCACGCCATGTGGAAATCCAGGTATTTGCCGACCAACACGGCAACTGCCTGTACCTCAACGAACGCGATTGCTCGATCCAGCGCCGCCACCAGAAAGTCGTGGAAGAAGCCCCCGCCCCCGGCCTGACCCCGCAATTGCGCCAGGCCATGGGTGAAGCTGCCGTGCGCGCAGCCCAGGCGATTGGTTACGTCGGGGCGGGCACCGTGGAGTTCCTGCTGGATGCGCGGGGCGAGTTTTTCTTCATGGAAATGAACACCCGCTTGCAGGTCGAGCATCCGGTCACCGAAGCGATCACCGGACTGGACCTGGTAGCCTGGCAGATCCGCGTCGCCCAAGGCGAACCCTTGCCGATCACTCAAGCGCAAGTGCCGCTGCTCGGTCACGCCATCGAAGTGCGGCTCTATGCCGAAGACCCGGTCAACGATTTCCTGCCGGCCACCGGACGCCTGGCGTTGTATCGCGAATCGGCCGAGGGCGCGGGCCGGCGGGTCGACAGCGGGGTTGAAGAAGGCGATGAAATCTCGCCGTTCTACGACCCGATGCTCGGCAAGCTGATTGCCTGGGGTGAAGACCGTGAACAGGCGCGCTTGCGGCTGTTGAGCATGCTCGACGAATTTGCCATTGGCGGGCTGAAAACCAACATCGGGTTCCTGCGCCGAATCGTGGTTCACCCCGCCTTCGCGGCGGAAGAGCTAGACACTGGATTTATCCCACGTTACCAGGCGCAATTGCTGCCAGAGCCGGGCGAATTGGATGACGCATTCTGGTTCGCAGCCGCCCAGGGCTTCGCCTTGAGCCTGACACCGCGCGTGCGCGGCGATGATGCCGACTCACCGTGGGCCAGCACCACCGGGCTGCGTCTGGGGCTGCCCAGGGAAACCACCTTGCACCTGAGCTGCGAAGGCCAGGATCGCGCGCTGACGCTGGACGTTAGCGCCCATTGCGCGGAACTCAAGGGCGAGCAACTGGTGATCGAGCGCCACGGCCTGCGCCGCAGTCATCGGGCCATTCGCCAGGGCGACAGCCTGTACCTGCAATGGGCGGGTGACCTGCACCGGATCGACCTGTACGACCCGTTGGCCGCCGCCGAGGCCAGCCACAGCCATCAAGGTGGCCTGGTCGCGCCCATGAACGGCAGTATCGTGAGGGTATTGGTGAGTGTCGGCCAGCCGGTGGAGGCCGGGGCTCAACTGGTGGTGCTGGAGGCCATGAAAATGGAGCACAGCATTCGTGCGCCCAAGGCCGGGGTGATCAAGGCGCTGTATTGCCAGGAAGGTGAAATGGTCAGCGAAGGCAGCGCCCTGGTGGCATTCGAAGAATAGGAGTCGGCCCGTCCCCAGGGCCGATCCAGTCAGAACCTGATGGTGGCCTGCACCACCACACCGATGAGGCGACACTGCTCGGTGTACAGGTTTTTCGGGTAAGTCGGATTGAGCGGAACCAGGTAACGCTGCCCGCTCTCTTCGATCAATTTGCGAAAGGTTGCATCACTGCTGCCAGGCAAGCAGGCGACCACCAGTTTGCCGGGCACCGCCTCGATGGCCGGATCCACCAGGATCGACATGCCCTCGGGAATGCTCAACCCGCTGGGTGCGGTCATCGCATCACCCACCACCACCAGCCAGAACGCGGCCCCCAGGGCATGGTAGTCCGTCAGCTCGTAGCGCGCCTGGCTGTAGGCGCCAGGATCGCCTTCGCGAACCTCGCCAACCTCGTGCCATTCACTGACCGGGTAGCGGAAGTACGGGTTGTACTTCTGCGCCAGGGCCATGCCTTCGTCCGTGGAGGTGTCCGGCTCGCGAATCACCATCGCCACTTCCAGGAACTCCAGCCCCAGTTCCCGCAGGACCCGGTTCATGTCTTCGACACTGGGTTGCCGGCGCCTGGTCAGCCAATGGCCGACGCCGCCCTGGGACATTCCCAACCGTTCTGCGAGCACCACTTGCGTGATGCGCAGCTCCTTCATCTTGGCCTTGACCAACTCTATCCATTTATCCATGTGCGGCACGATACGTGGATGACTCCGACCATTCAAAACACAAATTGTAGTATTTAAATTATCGTCACAATTACGATAAGTACTATTCTGAATTCAGGAGTTCAGCCCCATACACGGAGATTTTCATCACCATGGATACGCCCAACAAAGACCAACCCGGCAGCCCTTTCGACGGCACGTTTCCTTCATTGCAGGATTGCCCGGCGGCCAAACGCGCCCTCGACTACTACTTGAAACCAGGTGTTTCCCAGACACAGTCAGAACATCGCTTCTTCGACGTCCACCACAGCATCAGCGCAGAAGAAGCCCTTGTTCACGCATGCGACCTGCTGCGCTGCGCTGCAGCAACCGCCCACGAGTCCGCCAACCAGTTGAATGGTTCGAGCCGTGACCTGGCATTTTCGGTGGTACACATGATTGATCTGGTCAAGGTGATGCTTGACCGATCCCTGGATGGCTACCCTACTCGCTAGGGGTAACGCTTGGGAATGTCGCCGCGAGTGCGGACGACGAGAAAGTTTTTTCCAATCGATGCGATAAAACCATTTGACTTGCAAATGATAATGATTATTATTGCATCAGCTGGTCGCGAGATCAGTCGATAGACCAGAAGACCTTAGGTCGGACTTCTGGAATATCTCCTCATCAGGCTAATCACGGTTTTTGACCCGGCTTTTTGCCGGGTCTTTTTTTGCCGATTTTTCGGCTTATGTCTTCAGGCTAATGAAGTCTTTTTGGGTGCTGCCAATTCGGTGGCGGCGATGATAGCAAATGAATATCTGTTTGCAAGAGCAGCCCCGCCACGCAGGCGGAAACTATCGACAACCAGCACTTGAGAATCAATTGCGGACTCTCTAAGCTGACTCGGCGTCCAGGGAGGACGCCCCCTCGTTTACGTGACGTAAATCGTCTCGGTTCCCCCCGTCTTGCGTGTACAGTAATGGCCATGAAAATCCTCTCCAGGAATCGTGACCGTGGCTAAATCTTCCTTTGATATCAGTGCCAATTTCGACAGCGGCAACATCGAAGTCGTCGACATCAGCAACCCGTTGCAGTCGTTGCTCAAGATCAGGCCCGACACCCGCAGCGCCCATTTCCAGTGGTTCCACTTCAAGGCCAGCGGCCTGCACGTCGGCCAGGAGTATTCCTTCCGGCTGCTCAACGCCAGTCAATCGTCCTACAACAAGGCCTGGACCGGCTACCAAGCCGTTGCCTCCTACGATCACGTCAACTGGTTCCGTATTCCGACCCAATTTGAAGGCGACGCCCTGCGCTTTTATCTGGAGACCGAACAGACCAACGCCTGGTTCGCCTACTTCGAACCCTACAGCCGCGGCAGGCACGATTGGCTGATCGAGCAAGCGCAACACAAGGCCGGCACCGAACTATTGGCCGTCGGTAAAAGCGTGGAAGGCCGTGACATTCAACTGCTGCGCAAAGGCAGCGGTGCCGAAGGCCGGCGCAAAGTCTGGATCATCGCCCAGCAGCATCCCGGCGAGCACATGGCCGAGTGGTTCATGGAGGGCGTGATCGAACGCCTCCAGCAGCATGACGATGCGCAACTGAACCAGTTGCTCGCCAAGGCCGATCTGTACCTGGTGCCAAACATGAACCCGGACGGCGCGTTCCACGGGCATCTGCGGACCAACGCCATGGGCCAGGACCTGAACCGTGCCTGGCAGAACGCCAGTCCGGAAATCAGCCCCGAGGTCTTTTTCGTCCAGCAGCAAATGGAAAAGTACGGCGTCGATCTGTTCCTAGATGCTCACGGCGATGAGGAAATTCCCCACGTATTCACCGCCGGTTGCGAAGGCAACCCGGGCTACACGCCCCGCATTGCCGAACTTGAAGAGCGCTTTCGCAGCCATCTCAAGCATCAGACCAAAGACTTCCAGACCACTCACGGCTACACCCGCGACGAACCGGGCCAGGCCAACATGACCCTGGCCTGTAACGCAGTCGGCCAGAAATATGACTGCCTGTCCCTGACCCTGGAAATGCCGTTCAAGGACCACAACGATCACCCGAACCCAATCACCGGCTGGTCTGGCAAACGCTCGATGCAACTGGGCAAGGATGTGTTGAGCACCATCGAGGCCATGGTTGACGAGTTACGCTGATCCAACGACCTGATCATGTCCCTAGTCTAAGGTGAACACCTGTGGCGAGGGAGCTTGCTCCCGCTCGGCGGCGCAGCCGTCGTAAAGCCGGCTGACGCAATCTGTCTGGAAGATTGCGTCAGCCCATTTGGGGCGGCTGCGCCACCCGGCGGGAGCAAGCACCCTTGCCATGATTTCATCAGCCCTTGCCGCGCAACATACTGTCCAACACCTCATCCCGGCGCACCCAAGCGTGAAACAACGCCGCCGCCAGATGCACCAGCACCGTCACGAACAACAAGTAAGCCAGGTACCCGTGAGCCTTGCGCAGCAGTGCGAACGTCTGGGCGTGGGCTGGCAGAATCGAAGGCAGTTGCAACGAGTCGCCGAGCATCACCGGGTCCCCCGCCGCCGAAATCATGCCCCAGCCCAACAGCGGCAGGACCAGCATCAGGGCGTACAACAGCACATGCGAGGCGTTTGCCGCCAGCACTTGCCAGGCCGGCAGATCGGCCGGTAGCGGCGGTTGGCGGGTCGTGAAGCGCACCAGCAGGCGCACGATCACCAACAGCAAAATCGCGATACCCAATGGTTTGTGCAACTGCAGCAGCCATTCATGGCGTTCGGACACCGAGGCGACCATGCCCGCGCCGATGAACAGCATGGCGATGATCATCACTGCCATCAGCCAGTGCAGCAGCCGGGCCAGCGGTGCAAAGTGACGAGGGGCGCTCATGGGCGGGACTCCTGTTTGGCGGGCAACTGGCTCACTTCGCTGGTACGTCGCAGATAGGAACTGGCATAGGCGGCGGAGCGCGCGACCAATAGCGGGTCTTCGGAACCTTCGATCCCTTGGGGCAGGATCAGCGGGTCATAATTGATGTCGCGGCATTCGCCGTTGTCCTGTGCCTGGGTGCGCTCCAGCACCAACGTGCCGGCATTGAGGACCTTGCGGTCAGCGGGCCAGGCCTTGCTGGCATCGTTCACCGGGTCACCCGGGTTGGCCAGGGTGATGTTCAACTGCCAGCGCAACGGCCCGGCGGCGAGACGCTTCGCCAAGTCTTGCTCGAGAAAGTCGGCCCCTTGGGGTGGCGTCGCATCCGCAGCATCCTGGCTCATCGGCACCACGCCCCAGCGCACCGCCTGGCGCTGCCCGGCGGGGTTGACCAGATAGAATGCGTTGATGCCGTTGTAGGTTTCGGTGGCATAGCTGGCCGACGGCTTGGCGGTCTTGATCCATTGCAGGAACGGCACCGCTTCGGGGTGTGCGGCAAAGAACGCCGGTACGGCCGCGGGGTTCGGTTTTCCTGTGGCAGGGTCCGGCGACTGGGCTTGCTGGAGCTGGTAGAAGGCTTCGGGCGTGCCCACCGGAAACACCGGCATGCTGTTCATGCCGGTGCGCCATTGCTGGCCGTTGGCCTGGGTAAAGCGCAGTGCCAGGCTGCGAATCGGCACGCTGCCGTCCGGTGCATAGGGGTTGCCGCTGGGCAAGGCGAAACGCCCAACCACAGGCGTTTGCGGCTGCGAGAACACTTGGGCGCTGGAATAGGCGCTGGCCTCGCCCGTGCTTTGGAAATAGCCCGCGACGCAGACACCTTTTGAGTGGTTGCGTCGAAAGCCCGGGTGAACGCCGTTGTTTTTTTCCAGCACATTGACCAATGCCTGCGGTGTCAGGCGCTGTGGGTCGAGGCTACCATTGACGTAGGCAAACGCCCCGGCCAGCGCGGCAACAATCACGGCGATGCCGCTCAGGCGCAATGTCAGGCCAGCGGCACTCAAGGGTGGCCGGCTCGACGAGGATGAAGGATCAACCATGAGAAATCTCCAGGCCTCGAGGCCATTTGTTGGAAAGGACCCGTCAGACGAAGGCGTGACAGGTTTATTCCCACGCCTCGTATTTATTTTTCCTGCACTGGAATAATCTCGTTCGCGGGTCGTCTTTCCAGTCCCGGCGCAGTGACTGCCCACAGAAGCCACACCCCTATGAACGCATTCGACGAACAGTTGCGCGAGCTCATCCCCAGGCTACGGCGTTTTGCCATGTCGTTGACGCGCAACCCGAGCAACGCCGACGACCTGGTGCAGATGTGCCTGGAACGGGCGTTGTCCAAATGGAGCGACAAGCGCCCGGACGGCGATCTGCGGGCCTGGCTGTTTTCGATTCTGTACCGGCAGTTTCTCGACGGTCACCGCCGCTCCCGTCGGTATGCGCGCATGCTGGAGTTTTTCACCGGTCGCGACGATGCCCACCCTTCGGCCGAGCGCAGCGTGATCGCGCAATCGTCCCTGCAGGCCTTCGATCAACTCACGACGGAACAACGTGCACTGTTGTTGTGGGTGTCGGTGGAAGGCCTGAGTTACCAGCAAGTCGCCGACATCCTCGGCGTGCCGACCGGCACGGTGATGTCCCGCCTGTCCCGCGCCCGCCAGGCCCTGCGCCAACTCAGCGACGGCGAAATCACCCGCCCTACCCTGCGGATACTCAAATGATCAGCATGCCCCCCAGCGAAAGCGACCTGCACGCCTACGTCGATCGCCAACTGAGCGAGGCCGACCAGCGCCTGGTGCAGGCCTACCTGGCCAACCAGCCGGAAGTCGCCGCCCGGGTCCGCGCCTGGCAACAGGACGCACAGCACCTGCGCACGGCCCTGAGCGGCGCCTTGCAACAGCCGCCCAACCCGGACCTCGACCCGGCCATGATTCGCCAGCACCTGAAACATCGTTCCCGCCGCCACTTGGCCAGCGCCGCGGTGTTGCTGCTGGCCGTCAGCGTGGGTGGCTTCGGCGGCTGGCAGGCGCGGCAAATGACCCTGCTCAGTGCCGCAGCCCCCATGGCCGATGCGTTGCAGGCATACCGTTTGATTGCCCAGCAAGGCATCCTTCCGGCCGATTACCAGACCGGCGACGAACAGCACATGCAAGATTGGCTCGACCATTACTTCACCCAGGCCAACCGGCTGCCAGACCTGTCGGGCGCCGGCTTCAAGCCGGTCAGCGGGCGCTTGCTCAGCACCGAACAAGGCGCGGCGGCGATGGTGGTCTATCAGGACACGAGCGGTCAAAAAATCAGCTTCTACGTGCGCCCACCCGGCCCGAAAAACTTCCTCCTGCCCCGGGGCAGTCGCCGCGAGGGCGAGTTGCAAGCCGAGTACTGGTCCGGGCCGGGCTACAACTATGCGATGGTCATCCCCAGTGATACGCCGACAGTGCAGCGGCTCAGGCAGACCCTGAATTTCTGAGTCCCCTACCCTGTGGGAATCTCTGTGGGAGCGAGCTTGCTCGCGATAGCGGTGTATCAGTCGACATCATTTCTAACTGAACCACCGCCATCGCGAGCAAGCTCGCTCCCACAGGGGATACAGGCTGCTCTTGAGAGTGTGTTCACCCCTGCCCAAACACCTGCGAAGGCCTGCGCAGCAACGGGTCGAACGGGTTGATCCGCGGTCCGATCAGGGCTGCCTCGCGCTTGAGCATGTCCACCACCGTCGGCAGGCGATCGGGCCCCAGGCGGTCGCTCACCGTGGCCACGCTCAAGGCGGCCACGGCCCGGCCGTCACGGTCCAGGATCGGCACGGCCACCCCGGCCATGCCTTGCAATACGCCTGTATTGCGCCCGGCGTAACCCAGCGTACGGACGTTCTCCACTTCCGAACGCAGGAAGACTTCGTCGTACAAATGAAAATCCTTGAGCCGCGGCAGGTTGTATTGAATCACCGTGTCGCGCTCCTCCTCCGGCAGAAATGCCAGGATCGCCAGGCTGCCCTGCCCCACACCCAACGCCACGCGACCACCG
Organism: Pseudomonas sp. Lb2C2; assembly: GCF_052112205.1. Taxonomy (NCBI): domain Bacteria; kingdom Pseudomonadati; phylum Pseudomonadota; class Gammaproteobacteria; order Pseudomonadales; family Pseudomonadaceae; genus Pseudomonas; species Pseudomonas sp. Lb2C2. The sequence continues at coordinate 205,982 of NZ_JAUTYW010000007.1, forward strand.
ATGTCGCCAGTGAACGTGCGGATCGGAAACGGCCCCTCGCTGCGGTCCAGGCAGACCGCATCGAAACCACTGCGCGCCAGCAAAAATAACGAGTCCCCCAGGGAGGCCGACAACCGCAGCATCGCCGGGCGCACCAGTTCGCGCAGGTTGCCGGTGTTGCCGGCGCGGGCGGCCAGGGCGAAGAACTCCAGGCTCAGGCGGTAGCGTTTGCTGCGTGCGTCCTGCTCGACCATGCCCTCGTCCATCAGGCTGTGCAGCAAGCGATGCGTGGTGGGCTGGGACAGGCCGATGCGCTGGGCCAGTTGCGTCACCCGCTCCCCACCCTCGGCGGTGTCACCCAGGCTGCGCAACACGGCAAACAGCCGGGAGACCGCACCGACACCTACCTCACCTTTCTCGTTATTCCGATCAGTGGAATTAGACATGCAGTTTCTCATTATTAAATTTACTCACTGAATGAAACTGAAAATAGTCTTCGCTTCAGTGAAATAGTCCATTGAGCCCATCCTATTCTTCGTCCTACTCTTCGTCCAGACAGGGGCGATTCGAACAACAGCGGCAGCCGACTCAAGGTCGAGCGCCAACGCACCCCAGCAACACCCTTTCGTATCTGCCCATACAAAAAAGCGCGCCTCGCGGCGACGCATAACAATCTCAGGTGGAGCGCAGCTATGGCTTTTGTGCAACTTGAAGGACTTGGCAAACGTTACGGCGACATCGACGCCGTGGTCGCCACCCATCTGTCGGTGGAAAAAGGCGAGTTCGTCTCGCTACTGGGACCTTCCGGCTGCGGCAAAACCACAACCCTGCAGATGATCGCCGGCTTCGTCGAAGTCAGCAGCGGGCGCATCCTGCTGGACGGTCGCGACATTACCCACGCCAAGCCCGCCAGCCGTGGTTTGGGTGTGGTGTTCCAGAGCTACGCGCTATTTCCCCACATGACCGTCAAGGACAACGTCGCCTTCGGCCTGCGCATGCGCAAAGTGGCCAATACCGAACTGCAACAACGGGTAGACCGGGTGTTGAAGCTGGTACGCCTGGACCGCCACGCCGACCGCTACCCGCGAGAACTCTCGGGCGGCCAGCGCCAACGCGTGGCACTGGCCCGGGCGCTGGTGATCGAGCCGCCAGTGCTGTTGCTCGACGAGCCACTGTCCAACCTCGACGCCAATTTGCGCGAAGAGATGCAATACGAAATCCGCCGCATCCAGCGCGAAGTCGGGATCACCACGCTGATGGTGACCCACGACCAGTCCGAAGCCCTGTCGATCAGTGACCGGGTCGTGGTGATGCAGGCCGGGCGCATCACCCAGATCGACGCGCCGTATACCCTTTACGAGCACCCGCGCACCGAATTCATTTCCGGCTTCGTCGGCAAAGCCAACCTGCTGCCCGGCATGCGTGACAGTGCGGGTGTCGTTCAAGCCTGCAGCCAGGGCAATGGCGAGCTGACGCTGAGCCTGCGCCCGGAAAAAATCGACCTGTGCGAGGCCGGTTCAGGCCGACTGCAAGGCACCCTCGTCAGCCGCTTCTTCCTTGGCAGCCAATGGCTGTACGGCGTCTCCACCTGCCTGGGGGAGCTCTGCGTGGTGCGCCGCAACGACGGCTCCGCGCCCTTGGTCGAAGGCACGGCGGTGGGCCTGGATTGGGACCCCGCGCTGCTGCGGGTGCTGAGCGCGGACGAGGTGCCGGCATGAAGCTGATCGATGCGATGCGCCGCGGTCGCCAAGGCTACTTGATGTCCGCGCCGGCCCTGGCCTTGTACCTGGGCTTGCTGGTCATTCCCTTGGGCTTGACCTTGGTCCTGTCGTTCAACGTCTTCGACTACAGCTCGGGCATCAACGGCGACGCCTATACCTTCGAGCACTACACCAGCCTGCTGGGCGATCCGTACTTCTACGAGATCTTTTTGCGCACGTTCTGGATCAGTGCCCTGACCACCCTCCTGTGCGTGCTGATCGGCGTGCCCGAGGCGTACATCCTCAGCCGCATGGGCGCACCGTGGCGCTCGATTTTCCTGATTCTGATTCTCACGCCGCTGCTGATTTCAGTGGTGGTGCGGGCCTTCGGCTGGAGCCTCCTGCTCGGCGCCGACGGCCTGGTCAACCAGGCGCTGCAAGCCTTCGGCGGCTCGCCGATGAAGCTGCTCTATACACCGTTCGCCGTGGTCATCGCCCTGGTCCACGTGATGTTGCCGTTCATGATCATTCCGGTCTGGACCTCGCTGCAGAAACTCGACCCGGCCGCCGAGCAGGCCGCGCTGTCCCTGGGGGCCAGCCAATTCACGGTGATCCGCAAAGTGGTGCTGCCGCAAATCATGCCCGGCGTGCTGTCCGGCACGCTGATTGTGTTCGGCCTCGCCGCCAGTTCCTTCGCGATTCCCGGTCTGCTCGGCGGACGGCGCTTGAAGATGGTCGCCACGTTGATCTACGACCAGTACCTGTCGGAGCTGAACTGGCCCATGGGCGCGGCCATTGCCGTTGCCCTGTTGCTGCTCAACCTGCTGATCATGCTGTCGTGGAACCGGATGATCGAAGGCCGCTACAAGAAGTCATTGGGGTAATTCTTCATGTCCAGAAACGGTCCTTTCGCGCTGCTGTTTCACGCCCTGGTAGTGGCCTTCATGCTCGCGCCGCTGGTGGTGGTCTGCCTCGTCGCCTTCACCCCGGAAAACACCTTGAGCCTGCCGACCACGACGTTTTCCCTGCGCTGGTTTCGCGCCGTGTTCGAACGCGCGGACTTTGTCGATGCGTTCTACAACAGCCTGGTCCTGGCGTTCAGCGCGGCCTCGCTGGCGACGTTGATCGCGGTGCCGGCTGCCCTGGCGATCACCCGGCTCGAGTTCCCGGGGCGGGACTTCTTCAACGGCCTGTTCCTGTCGCCAATCATCATTCCACACCTGGTGCTGGGGGTCGCATTGCTGCGCCTGTTTGCGCTGATGGGTGTGAACGGCAGCTTTGCCTGGCTGATCTTCGCCCATGTGCTGGTGATCACGCCCTACGTGTTGCGCCTGGTGCTGGCCTCGGCCATCGGCCTGGACCGCAGCGCCGAACAGGCCGCGCAATCGCTGGGGGCCGGACGCTTCACGCTGTTCCGGCAAATCACCTTGCCGATGATCCTGCCAGGGGTGGCCGGGGGCTGGCTGCTGGCGTTCATCAACAGTTTCGATGAAGTCACGCTGTCGATCTTCGTCACCTCGCCGGCCACGCAAACCTTGCCGGTGCGCATGTACGTGTACGCCACCGAATCCATCGACCCGATGATGGCGGCGGTGTCGGCGCTGGTCATCGCGCTGACCGCGCTGACCATGATTCTGCTCGACCGGGTCTATGGCCTGGATCGGGTTCTGGTAGGCAAACAATGAGGGCACCATGGCGCTGCTGAAACGACTGGCCGAAGGCGACCGCCCGGCCCTGGACTTTACCCTCGATGGCCAGCCTGCCACCGGCCTGCAGGGGGACACGCTGCTGACCGCCGTGCTGACCTGCAGCGAACACCTGCGCGGCAGCGACTTCAGCGCCGAACCCCGGGCCGGTTTCTGCCTGATGGGCGCCTGCCAGGACTGCTGGGTGCGCCTGGGCGACGGCCGCCGCGTCCGCGCCTGCTCGACCCTGCTCGAAGCCGGCCAGCACATCAGCCGCGAACCGGGGCGCCAGGTATGAACACTGTCGACTGGCCTGGCCTCATCGCGAGCGAGCTCGCTCCCACAGGGGTACTGCGGCACCAGCATCCACAACCGATCCAATGTGGGAGCGAGCTTGCTCGCGATGGCGGCTTCGACAACACCACAAATCCCCCGGCCCGGCCAATGAGGTGGCGATGAAACCGATAGCCATCATCGGCGCCGGCCCCGCTGGTATCCGTGCCGCGCAGACATTGGTCGCCCACGGCCTATACCCGGTCCTGCTGGACGAAGCCGCCCGCGGTGGCGGGCAGATCTATCGGCGCCAACCGGCCAATTTCAAGCGCTCGCCAGGCAAGCTCTATGGCTTCGAAGCGCACAAGGCCAACGCCATCCACCAGACGCTCGACGCGTTGCGCGAACAGCTCGATTACCGTCCCGACACCCTGGTGTGGAACGCCGAAGCCGGCCTGCTCGATACCCTGCATGAAGGCCGCGCCGACCGCCTCGAGTACGCCAGCGTAATCGTTGCAACCGGCGCCACCGACCGGATCCTGCCTGTGCCGGGGTGGACCCTGCCCGGGGTCTACAGCCTGGGCGCGGCGCAGATCGCCCTGAAGTTCCAGGGGTGCGCCATTGGTGAACGGGTGGTGTTCGCCGGCAGCGGCCCCTTGCTGTATCTGGTGGCCTATCAATACGCCCGGGCCGGCGCCAACGTGGTCGCAGTGCTCGACAGTTCGCCCTTTGGCGCCCAGGTCCGTGCCCTGCCCGGCCTGCTGGCACAACCGGCCACCCTCGCCAAAGGCCTCTACTACCGCGCCTGGCTGACCGCCCACGGCATCGCCGTGCATCAAGGCGCGAGCCTGTCGCGCCTCGACGGCGAACGCCGGGTGCAGTCGTTGAAATGGCGCGGCGCCAACGGCGAACACACCCTCGACTGCGACGCGGTGGCCTTCGCCCACGGCTTGCGCAGTGAAACCCAACTGGCCGACCTGCTGGGTTGCGACTTCACCTGGAACGCCCTCAACCGCGCCTGGCTGCCACGACGCGACGGCGCTGGACGCAGCAGCGTGCCGGGGATCTACCTGGCCGGTGACGGCGCCGGCATCATGGGCGCCGACGCCGCTGAGATGGCCGGTGAACGGGCGGCCCTGGCCTTGCTCGAAGACATTGGTTATCTGATCGACCCGCAGCGTTGCACTCAGTTGGAACAATCCCTCGAACGCATCGGCCATTTCCGACAGGGCCTGGAACGTGCGTTTGCCTTTCCTGAAGCGTGGGCCGCCGATGCCGCCGATGACCTGATGATTTGCCGCTGCGAAGAAGTCAGCGCCGGCGACATCCGCCAGGTGGTGGGCCAAGGCCATTGGGAGATCAATCGGGTCAAGGCGCATTGCAGGGTCGGCATGGGCCGTTGCCAGGGACGAATGTGCGGTGCCGCCGCGGCGGAAATCATTGCCCGCGAAAGTGGCCGCACCGTGTCCAGCATCGGCCGCTTGCGGGCCCAGGCGCCGATCAAGCCCGTGCCGTTCGGCCTGGAGGTCGAGCCATGATCGAAGTGGATGCAGTGATCATTGGCGGCGGCATCGTCGGCGCCTCGGCCGCGTTGTTCCTGAGCCAGACCGGACGCCGGGTGGTGTTGCTGGAGCGCGACTTCTGCGGTTCGCACTCCAGCGGCGTGAACTACGGCGGTGTGCGCCGCCAGGGCCGGCCGCTGTCGCAATTGCCCTTGTCGCAACGGGCCCATGAAATCTGGAGCCAGTTGCCACAATTGATCGGCATCGACGGTGAGTACCAGCGCAGCGGTCATCTGAAGCTGGCCCGCAGCGCTGAAGATCTGCAAGCGCTGCACGACTACGCCGTCGCCAGCCAGGGCTTTGGCCTGGATTTGCAACTGCTCGATCGCAAGGCGCTGCGCGGCCGTTTTCCGTGGGTCGGCTCTGTCGCGGTCGGGGCATCGCTGTGCCCGGACGACGGCCATGCCAATCCGCGCCTGGTGTCGCCAGCCTTTGCCCAGGCCGCTCGCCGGCAGGGTGCGCAAATCCATGAACAGTGCGCCGTCAGCAACGTTGTGCATGACGGTCAGCGCTTTGCCGTACACACCGCAACAGGCCTGACGTTCCACGCGTCCTGGCTGCTGAACTGCGCCGGTGCCTGGGCGAGCCAGTTCGCCGCGCAGTTCGGCGAAGCGGTACCGATGCACGCCGGACACCCGGCGATGCTGGTCACCGAACCCTTGCCCTTGGTGATGGACGCCAGCACTGGCGTCGAGGGCGGTGGTATCTATGCCCGCCAAGTCTCGCGCGGCAATTGCGTGCTAGGCGGCGGCCAGGGTTTTGCCTTGGACGCTGCACGCGCCCGCCCCGGCCAGAACGCCGTGCTGGAGATCCTGCGTCAGGCCGTCGAGCTCTACCCGTTTTTGGAGGGCGCCCAGGCGATCCGTACCTGGAGCGGCACCGAAGGTTACCTGCCCGATCGCCAGCCAGTGATTGGCCACAGCAGCACCCAGCCTGGTCTGTTGCATGCGTTCGGCTTTGCCGGCGCGGGCTTCCAGATCGGCCCGGCGGTGGGCCAGGCGCTCACCGAGATCATCTGCAGCGGGGCTTCGACCACGCCGCTGGATGCGTTTTCCATCACCCGGTTTCACTCCATCTCCGTTGCTTGATAGAGGAAGGTCGTGCCAATGAATAACGTCAAACGCAGTGCACTGTTCGGTTTCTGCTCGCTGGGTTCCGCTTGCCTGGGCGCCCTGCTCCCGGCCACCCAGGCGTTGGCCGAGCCGACGCTTTACCTGGGCATGAACGGCGGCACCATGGAGCGGCTCTACGCCGACAAGGTCTTGCCGGCTTTCGAGAAAGCCAACAACGTCAAAGTGGTCATCGTGCCTGGTACCTCTGCCGACATCCTGGCCAAGGTCCAGGCCAGCAAAGGCAACCCGCAGATGCACGTGATGTTCCTCGATGACGGCATCATGTACCGCGCCATCGCCATGGGCTTGTGCGACAAGCTCGAAGACAGCCCACCCCTGGCGCAGATCCCGGCCAAGGGGCGCATCAAGGATCAGGCCGTGGCCGTCAGCCTCGGGGTGACGGGGTTGGCCTACAACACCCGGCTATTCAAGGAAAAGGGCTGGAATACGCCCACCTCATGGATGGACCTGGCCGATCCGCGCCTCAAGGACAAAGTGGTGTTCCAGTCGATGGCCTCGTCCACGTTCGGCCTGCACGGCTTTTTGATGTTCAACCGGATCCAGGGCGGCAGCGAAACCGACGTTGAGCCGGGTTTCAAGGCCTGGCCAAACACGGTGGGACGCAACGTGCTGGAGTACATCCCGAGCTCGGCGAAGATATCCGAGATGCTGCAGACCGATGAAGCCGCGCTGTTCCCGCTGACGCCGACCCAAGTGACCGCGCTGAAACTCAAGGGCATGCCGGTCGAATATGCCCAGCCGAAGGAAGGCGCCGTGGTCCTCAACGTCGCCGAATGCGCCATCGCGCAAAACACCCAACCGGAACTGGCGCAAAAGCTCGCCGCGTTCCTGCTGACCCCGCAAGCCCAGGCCATCGCCCTGGAAGAAGGCGACCAGATCCCGTCCAACCCCAACACCCCGACCACCGACAAGACCCGCGGCCAGGTGGAGGCGATGAAGCAATACCTGGAAACGGCGATTGCCGTGGATTGGGACCAGGTCAACGAACAACGCCCGGCCTGGAACGCCCGCTGGAACCGCAGCATCGAGCGCTAGCGCGAATTGCTGTGGGAGCAAGGCTTGCCCGCGATGCAGGCGCCTCGTTTTCTCAGAGACCGCGCCGTCTTCATCGCGGGCAAGCCTTGCTCCCACAGATAAATCCCCTCGCCACAGGGTGTTGTACTGAGCTGATTATTGGTTAACTGTCTGGCTACGGACGCCAGACCCTCCCCTTGATCAACAGCGACCCCCACCATGCACACCCTCGCCCAACTACGCGCCGGCCAGCTCTCAGGCATTACCCGGTTGGACCTGGCCTGCGGCTTGACGCAGTTTCCCCAGGAAATCTTCGACCTGGCCGATTCCCTCGAGATTCTCAACCTCAGTGGCAATCAGTTGGACACGCTGCCCGACGACCTGCATCGGCTGACTCGCCTGCGCGTGCTGTTCTGTTCGGACAACCGCTTCACCGAACTGCCCGAATGCCTGGGCCGTTGCGGCGCTTTGACCATGGTCGGTTTCAAGGCCAACCGTATTGCGCACGTCGCAGGCGCCGCGCTGCCGCCACGGCTGCGCTGGCTGATCCTGACCGACAACTGCGTCAGCCAATTGCCGGATGAACTGGGCCAACGCCCCTCTCTGCAAAAACTGATGCTGGCCGGCAACCGCTTGCGGCAATTACCGGCGAGCCTGAGCCAGTGTCATCGCCTCGAACTGCTACGTATCGCCGCCAACCAACTGACCGAACTGCCGCAATGGCTGCTCACGTTGCCAAGCCTCAGTTGGCTGGCCTACGCCGGTAACCCGCTGGAAGCCCGGGCAGAAGCGGCGGCCCTGAATACCACGACGCCTATCGACTGGTCGCATCTGGAACTGCAACAACCACTGGGTGAAGGCGCGTCGGGGGTGATTCATCAGGCGCTCTGGCAGACGCCCGGCCAGGTGGCACGAAAGGTCGCGGTGAAGCTGTACAAAGGCCAGATGACCAGCGACGGCTCCCCCCTGCATGAGATGCATGCCTGCATCACGGCCGGTCGACACCCGAACCTGATTGAGGTGTTGGGCCAGGTTGCCGGACACCCCGAGCAACAGGCCGGGCTGGTGATGGCGCTGATCGAACCCAGCTACCGCAACCTCGCCGGGCTGCCGAGCCTGGCGTCGTGCAGCCGCGACGTCTATGCCGATGAACTGCGCCTGAGCGCTCCGGCGGCCCTGCGCATCGCCCATGGCATCGCCTCGGTGGCGGCACACCTGCACCGCCAGGGCATCACCCACGGGGATCTCTACGGGCACAATATTCTGTGCGATGACCAGGGCGATTGCCTGCTGGGGGATTTTGGCGCGGCGTCGTTCCACGCCACCACGGACAACCTGCAAACCCGCGCCCTGCAACGCATCGAAGTGCGGGCCTTCGGGATTCTGCTGGGGGAATTGCTGGCGCGGATCGAACCGGGGCTCGGTGTTGAGGAACTGGCAGCGTTGCAGGATCTACAGGTGCGCTGCTGTCAGCCGTATGTGCTGGCGCGGCCGGGCTTTGATGAGATTGAAGGTTTACTGCGCGACCGTGGCGAGGGAGCAAACTCCCTCACCACAGGACATTGCGGGTAGCGCTTAACCGGCCAACCCGACAAACATATCCTGCACGTCATCGTGGTTGTCGAGGCCTTCGAGGAACGCTTCGACTTCAGCCATCTGCTCGTCGGTGAGGCCACTGACCGGGTTTTTCGGCTGGTAGCCCAGCTTGGCCGACAACACGGTAAAACCCTGCTCCGGCAAGGCCTTCTGGACAGCGTCGAGGTCGGCAGGATCGGTGAGGAACAACGTCGCGCCCTCTTCGCCCGGCTCGAAATCCTGGGCACCGGCCTCGATGGCGGCCATTTCCGGATCGGCGTCCGGGCTGTCCGGCGCGGCTTCGATCATGCCGACATGGTTGAAGTCCCACGCCACCGAACCCGAGGCGCCGAGTTGGCCCTTGCGGAACGCGACGCGAATTTCGGCAACGGTACGGTTGATGTTATCGGTCACGCATTCAACGATCAGCGGCACCTGGTGCGGCGCGAACCCTTCGTAGGTGACGCGGTGGTATTGCACGGTTTCACCGAGCTGGCCAGAACCTTTCTTGATCGCACGTTCCAGGGTCTCGCGGGGCATCGAGGCCTTCTTCGCCTGTTCGACCACCAGTCGCAAGTGCGCGTTGGTAGCGGTATCCGCGCCGTTGCGCGCGGCAATGGTGATTTCCTTCACCAGTTTGCCGAAGATCTTGCCCTTGGCGTTGGCAGCCGCTTCTTTGTGTTTAACCTTCCACTGTGCGCCCATTACTCACTCTCTTGTCTGACGCGCCGAGACATCTGCCGGCCGGCGCTGTGGCGCAAGTTTATACGGCCTAAACCGGCTGATCGACCAAAAAATTCACCCTGCCGGATCGACATTTTCACAGCGTGTTGTAGGGCGTTTCTGAAATAGTGACTCACAAGCACCGTTTCCCCCCGCGGTTTCGTACCCTCTGCGCCTCTCTCCCCGCCAGTAGGAGCGGCGATGCGCAACGACACGGAAAGTCCCTTCAGCCTGACGCTCACGCAAAGCGACTTGCAACTGCAAGTCTTGCGCTTCAACGGCCGCGAAGCCCTCAACCAGCCATACCGCTTTGACCTCGAACTGATCGGCCTGGCCCCGCCGATAGATCCCGACCTCCTCTTGGGGCATCCGGCCTTCCTGCGCCTGGACGGCGAATCGGGCGTCCATGGGATTGTCCACCGCGTTAGCTTGAATGCCCTGGCGACGCGGTGCATCGGCTATCGCTTGACGTTGGTTCCCTACCTCCAGCAACTGGAGCAAGGCCCGCGGCGCCGGGTTTTCCATCGGCTCAGCGTGGTACAGGTGCTGCAACGCCTGCTGGAAGAACACGCGCTACCCGTCGACAGCTACCGTTTCGAACTGCCCCATGGGCAGTATCCGTGTCGCCCATTCTGCATCCAGTACGAGGAAAGCGACCTGACCCTCCTGCAACGGCTGTGCGAGGAAGAAGGTATTCATTACCACTTCGAACACGCTCCCCAGGGCCATGTCCTGGTGTTTGCCGAAGACCCGAAGAGCTTTCCCGCACGCCCCGTCGAGCTGCCCCTGCACCCGAACGACAGCCAGCTACCGGCCATCAAGCGCTTGTATTTGCGTCACCACCCGATGATGCCTGGCCTGCCTGTCGGGTTCAGTGACCGGGCCCAGTCAGAAACCGAGGCCTCGGCGGCGAATCAACCCCTTGAGCGGATCGATCACGAAGCCATGCGCGGCAACCCGGCCTTGGCTCACCGTTACCAGGCCGGTCGCCGCCACCTTGAACGGTTGCGCTGCCGGCAACGACAAATTCATGGCCACAGCACCCAACCGGGCCTGCACAGCGGCGACATCGTGCAGATCTGCGAACACCCGGTTTCCACCTTCAACGATCAATGGCTGATCACCGAGGTCCAGCATCGCGGACGACAGTTTTCGATCCTGGAACCGGATCTGCCCACCACACCGTCGGCCCGTGACTACCGCAACCGGTTCACCGCCATTCCCTGGTCCACCACGTTCAGGCCGGCCCTCAAGCACCCCAAGCCCTGCATCCCCGGGTACCACCTGGCCCATGTACTCGGCCGCACCGGCCAGCCGGCCAGCCCCGATGAGCGTGGCCAGGTGAGTGTCAGCCTATGGGCGCCGGACCAGGACGGCATCACGCTGCCAGTGTCGCGGCTGACGTTGGATGGCAGCCCCAGCCTGATGGCCGGCAGCGAAGTGCTGGTGAGTTTTCTCGATGGCGACCCTGATCGACCGGTGCTGTGCCCGGGGGCTGTCGATACCGGCGCAGGACAAACCGCCGCGCCCACGAAACCGCCCCGGGGCAATCCTGATGCCGGGCTGCTTCTGGACTGGCTGCTGAATCCGCCGGACTTCACGCCCTGACCCATCCTGTGACTTCATGCCGGCAAAACTGATCTGGCTCATGCCAATTCAACGAAACGGGCTTACAGTAAATAGACAACGCCGCTCTAGACGGCGCTCTACCCTGATCGTTGGAGATACCTGCAATGCCCTGGAAAAGCTCAGAAAGCCGCTACAGTACCGTCACGGTGACCTTGCATTGGCTGATGCTGGTGCTGCTGGCCGTGGTTTATGCCTGCATCGAGTTCCGGGGGATTTTCCCCAAGGGCAGCGGTGGCCGGACCCTGATCAAGGAAGCGCACTTCATGCTCGGCCTGACAGTGTTCCTGCTGGTCTGGCTGCGCCTGTTCGCCCGCAGCATGGGTAAGACACCGGCAATTTTCCCGGCCTCGCCTGTGTGGCAAACCGTCCTGGCTCGCCTGATGCACTGGGCGCTGTACCTGTTCATGATCGCCATGCCGTTGCTGGGCTGGCTGATCACCAGCGCCGAAGGTCATCAAGTGATGTTCTACGGTTTCGATCTGCCCTTGCTCATCGATCAGGACAAGGAGTTTGCCAAGCAGCTGGAAGGCTGGCATGTGCTGGGCGGCACCATCGGCTATTGGTTGATTGGCTTGCATGCCTTGGCGGGGCTGTACCACCACTATGTGGTACGGGACAACACGCTGTTGCGGATGATGCCCAAACGCGGCTGATCGCTGTTACTCGAACCCGCGGCGGCCTTGCAAACCGCCGGTGTGGACGAAAATCAAACGGGTGCCGGGGGCAAACCCTCCGGTTTCGACCCGCGCTTTAAGCAACATCAAGGCTTTGCCGGTGTACAACGGCTCCAGTTCGATGGCCGCCGTGGTTTCGATGAACTCGGTGAGTTCGGCATCGACCCGGGCGAAACCGCCACGGCTGCCGTCAAACAATTCATAAAGCGCACGACAAAGGCCTGCCTCTGCCACGATGTTTTCGACTTGCTGCGCCACGCCATGGTCCTGGGGCACCGCCAGCACGCCATAGACCGGGCGCTCGCCCGCTTCGGCCAGCACCAGCCCGGCCAGCGATGTGCCGGTGCCGCAGGCCAACCACCAGCCGTGATAATCCGCCCATCCCAACGTTGCCAGTTGTTCACGGACATTGGCTGCCCAGGCCATGCAGCCTAGTGCGCCAGGCAACCCCGAACCGCCCTCGGGCACGGGATGCAAATGTGGGTAGCGGATCTGCCACGGCGCCCAGAAACCCGGCGCGTGCCGCTCTCGGTATCCGCCATAACCCAACCAGTGCAGATCCATGCCAAACGCCTTCAGGTCGCGCACCGTCGGCGTGTCCTGGGGATGACCACGCAACAGCCCCACCGTGGGAAACCCGAAGCGCCTGCCCGCCGCGGCCAACGCATGCAAATGGTTGGAATAGGCCCCGCCCAGGCTCATGACCCCCTCGGCACCGGCCTCATGGGCGGCGCGCAAATGATGCACCAGCTTGAACCACTTGTTGCCGCTGATCAGCGGATCGATCCGGTCCAGGCGCAACACCGCCACTTCAACACCGGCTCGGGCGAGCCAGTCCAGGTGAAGGGGGTCGAGTCGGGGTTGGGGATGCCAGTCGAGGGCGGGAAGCAGCATGGCAGCAGGTCGAGGAGAAAGATGCCCGGCATCTTAACAGCTTGGCAGCGGGTGACTTCAGGTTCACCACATCCCCCTGTGGGAGCGAGCTTGCTCGCGATAGCGGTTAGTCAGCTACATAGAGGTTGACTGACCTGCCGCCATCGCGAGCAAGCTCGCTCCCACAAGGGTTTTGTCTGGGGCTGTGCGTTACAACTGTGCCGCCAACCGAGAACCCTGGTTGATCGCCCGCTTGGCGTCCAGCTCCGCCGCCACGTCGGCACCGCCGATGAGGTGAACGGTCTGCCCCGCCGCCTCCAGGCCTTCCTGCAATTCACGCAGCGGATCCTGGCCGGCGCAGATCACGATGTTGTCCACGGCCAGCACTTGTGGCTCGCCGGTTTCGCCGATGCGAATGTGCAGGCCATCGTCGTCGATCTTCAGGTACTCGACGCTGTTGAGCATCTGCACCTGCTTGTTCTTCAGGCCCGTGCGGTGAATCCAGCCGGTGGTCTTGCCCAGGCCGTCACCGACCTTGGACGTCTTGCGTTGCAGCAGGAACACCTGGCGCGCCGGTGCATGGGGTTCGGCCTTGATCCCGGCCACGCCGCCGCGAGCCTCGAGGTGGGTGTCGATGCCCCACTCCTTCCAGAACGCCTCGCGGTCCTGGCTGGTGGCGACGCCCTGATGCACCAGGAACTCCGACACGTCGAAGCCGATACCGCCGGCACCGATCACCGCGACACTGCGGCCCACCGGCTTGCGCTCGAGGATCACGTCCAGGTAGCTCAACACCTTGGCATGCTCCACGCCAGGAATCGCCGGCACGCGCGGCGCGATGCCGGTGGCGAGGATGATCTCGTCGTAACCGCCAGCCACCAATTGCGCCACATCCACCCGGGTGTCAAGGCACAGTTCGACATGGCTGGTCTGCAATTTGCGCTTGAAGTAGCGCAGGGTTTCGAAGAACTCCTCCTTGCCCGGCACGCGCTTGGCGACGTTGAACTGGCCACCGATTTCACTGGCCGAATCGAACAGCGTCACCTGATGCCCACGCTCGGCCGCCACGGTGGCAGCGGACAGGCCGGCCGGGCCGGCACCGACCACGGCGATTTTCTTCACCTGGGTCACCGGCAGATAGTTCAGCTCGGTTTCGTGGCAGGCCCGCGGGTTCACCAGGCAACTGGTGAGCTTGCCGCCAAAGGTGTGGTCCAGGCACGCCTGGTTGCAGCCGATGCAGGTGTTGATTTCATCGCCGCGACCGGCAGCGGCCTTGTTGACGAACTCCGGATCGGCCAGGAACGGCCGGGCCATGGAGACCATGTCGGCATCGCCTTCAGCGAGGATCTGCTCGGCCACTTCCGGGGTGTTGATGCGGTTGGTGGTGATCAGCGGGATGCTTACCGAACCACGCAGCTTGGCCGTGACCTTGCTGAACGCCGCCCGCGGAACCTTGGTGGCGATGGTGGGAATTCGCGCTTCGTGCCAACCGATACCGGTGTTGATGATCGTCGCGCCGGCCTGCTCGATGGCCTTGGCCAACTGGACGATTTCGCCCCAGGTGCTGCCGCCTTCCACCAGATCGAGCATCGACAGGCGAAAGATGATGATGAAATTCGGGCCTACCGCCTCACGCACCCGACGCACGATTTCCACCGGCAGGCGCATGCGGTTTTCATAGCTGCCGCCCCAACGGTCGGTACGGTGGTTGGTGTGGGCCGCCAGGAACTGGTTAATGAAATAACCTTCCGAGCCCATGATCTCGACGCCGTCGTATTCGGCCTTCTGGGCCAGTACCGAGCAGGTGACGAAATCGCTGATCTGCTTCTCGATACCCTCCTCGTCCAGTTCCTTGGGCTTGAACGGGTTGATCGGCGCCTGGATCGCGCTCGGTGCCACCTGCTTGGGGCTGTAGGCGTAGCGCCCGGCATGGAGAATCTGCATGCAGATCTTGCCACCGGCCTCGTGTACGGCCCGGGTAACGATCTGGTGCTTGAGCGCTTCTTCTTCGGTGGTCAGCTTGGCCGCGCCGGAGTAGACACCGCCCTCGTCGTTCGGCCCGATCCCACCGGTGACCATCAGGCCGACGCCACCCCGGGCGCGCTCGGCAAAATACGCCGCCATGCGTTCGAAGCCGCCGGGTTTCTCTTCCAGACCGGTGTGCATCGAGCCCATCAGGGTACGGTTGCGCAAGGTGGTGAAACCCAGGTCCAGCGGGGCCAGCAGGTGCGGGTAATGAGAGGCGGTCATCGATAACTCCACAACGGGCGATCACGGGAAAAAGCGCAAGCTCTGCGGCTTGCGTCTGTCATGACCCACAGCGTAAGAGCCGGGATGCGGGCACTCAATGACCGTAACTGACAACTTAATGATCCGAATGTGCAGGGGGCCGATCAACCGTGCGTGACTCTCGACGGGATGGGCCAGTCCTATCAACGCTGGACCAAGTGCTCGAACCCAAAATAACCCTAATAACACGGTCGCCCTTGCATGCATCCCCAACGAAAAATGCTGCACAACGAGTTGCACGCCCGCCCGTCGCTATATTTCGACGAACCGGCCCACGTCTTCCACCTGGCGTTTCTGGGCGACAATGCCCAGTGCAACGCGCTGCTCGAGCGACTGTGCCCTGAAACCCACGCAGCAGAAGCCGCACAAGGCATCACCCGCCTTGAAGGACACCCGCTCAAGTGGGAGCGCCACGCCGAGTTCTTCACCCTGACCCTGGTCGTTCCCGCCAGCACCAATGAACTGCACTGGACAACACTGCCCGACTGCCTTGCCCAGGGTATCGAAGGTCATTCCCAGCACCTGATCAATGCGGTTCAGGTGGTGGTGCGCGCCGAAGCCGGTCTCGACCTGCCCAGCTACGGTTTCAAGGACCCGTGCGGCTCTTGCGTGGGCGGTGGCGATGCGGTGGTCTGGAGCGATTTTCGCCTGACCGAGGACGGCACCAACCGCCTGCTGTTCATCAATCGACGGCTCAACGCTTATCGCCAGGGCCGCATGATCCGGCGCCTGCTGGAAATCGAGACCTATCGCATGATGGCGTCCTTGTCGCTCAATACCGCCAAGGCACTGGATCCGCAACTGAACGAATTCGATCGCACCCTGGTGAGCCTGTCCGAGCGCAACGCCAATGCCAGCGGCGTGCATGCCAAGGCCCTGCTGGAGGACATCGCCCTGCTGTCTCGCCAGGTGGTCAGCAGCACGGTCAGGAATCGCCACCGTTTCAGCGCGACCCGCGCCTACGCACAACTGGTGTTCGAGCGCCTGGGTGAGTTGCGCGAAAGTCACCTGGGCGATTGCCAACGGCTGGGCGTGTTCATCGAACGGCGTTTCAAACCCACGGTGCGTTATTGCGCAGCCACCGAACAGCGCCTCGAACAACTGGCCATGAGCGTCGCCAACCTGGGTGACTTGCTGCAAGCACGCGTGCAAGTCGAAATGGAAGACCAGAACGCCGAGATCCTGCGCAGCCTCAATGCCCGAGCCGATGCACAGATAAAAATTCAGCGCGCGGTGGAAGGCCTGTCGATCATTGCCATCACCTACTACCTGATCAACCTGTTCAAACTGGTCTATAGCGGGCTGCACACCTTGGGCGCGAACCTCTCGGCCCGCGAAGCGCTGCTGGGCATGACGCCGCCGGTGCTGTTGATCATGCTGCTGATTCTGATCCGGATCAGGAAGGCCAAAAGTCACTAGCGCGCCTTGCCCGCGCAGAGGCGATCCAAGGGTTCCATGGACGCCTTTGCGTGTGCCTGCCGTGAGGACAAATCAGCGTCCGCCCTTCGCTAATCCCTTGTTTTACCGTACCCTGCCCCGTAACTCTTGATGAAAAATCACGAACCTGCACACGGCCGCTGACTGTTCCCCATGCGCAAATTTCTGTACCTGCTGTTTTCACTGGCCTTGATTGCCGCCCTGGTCACCTACGCACTGTGGACGACGGATCGTCCGATGGGTCATTACCTGTCGGACCTGCGCATCCACCTGGCGGTGAATCAAGGCACGCCGGCCGACCGCGGCAATCTGCTGGGCATCCAGCCCGAACTGTTCCCCACCGACTACCAGAGCCCCGAGCGCCTGCATCGCAAACTGGCGGCCTATCTGCAGGCCGCTCGCGACCAGGGCTTGCTCAATGCCAAGACCGTCGTGGTCCTGCCCGAGCACATCGGCACCTGGTTGATGGTCGGCGGCGAAAAAGACGAGTTGTACCAGGCCACCACCTTGAAGGAAGCCATGAACTGGCTGGCGGTCAGCAATCCACTGGCGTTTATCCAGGCGCTGGTCAGCGCTCAAGGCGATAACCGACTGGGCGATGCCTACCTGCGCATGAAAGCCGAACACATGGCCCATGACTATCAAGCGCTGTTCGGTGGCCTGGCCAAGGAGTTCGGCATCACCCTGGTGGCCGGTTCCATCGTACTTCCCGAGCCCAGCGTCAGCGACGGTGAACTGAAAGTCGGCCGCGGCGCGCTGTACAACAGCAGCCTGGTGTTCGGCAGCGATGGCCGGCCGATCGGCCAGCCACAACGCCAACGGCATCCCGTGTTTGAACAGCAGGATGTGCTTGGCGCCGACCACCCGGCCGCCCCCCTCGTCATCGACACCCCCGCCGGACGCCTGGGCGTGCTGATTGGCAGCGACAGTTGGTACCCGCTCCACTACCGGCAACTCAACGACCAGGGCGCAGAACTGATCGCGGTGCCCGCCTTCATTATCGGCCGCGAAACGTGGGACAAACCTTGGAGCGGTTATAAAGGCCTGTCCACACCAAACGAAGTGAGTCTCAAACCGGGTGAAGTGAGCGAGGGCCAAGCCTGGCATCGCCTGACACTGACCGGCCAATTGCCCATCAGCCAGGCCCGGGGCGGCGTCAGCGTATTCCTGCGTGGCCAGTTCTGGGACAGCGGCAGCGCCGGCCAGAGCTTCATCAGCCACAACGGCCAACACTTCCCCGATGGCGAAGACCGTGGCGCCCGCCTGCTGAACCTGTGGTTGTGAACATGAAACCGCAGCCGATGCGCCTGGGGGACTTGTCAGTGGGCTTCGTCCATAGCCTGGCTGACGCTGTCGCCAGCCATGGGCAAGACCCCCAACCTTTGCTTGAACAGTACGGTCTCGATGCCGCACGCCTGGCCGAGCCCGGGGCACGGCTGTCGATCCCACGCTACATGCGCTTGGGCCACGCTGCGATTCAACAGACTCAGGACCCGGCCCTGGGCCTGCGCATGGGTCAGCTCGGGCGCTTGAGCCAGGCCGGGCTGGCGGGCGTTACCGCCGCCCAGGCGCCGACCGTGCGCGAGGCCGCCCGCTGCATGATCCGCTTCGAACCGCTGTATGGCTCCAACTATCGCGGCCAATCGAGTTTCCATGAAGATGCCCGAGGCGCTTGGCTACGGTTCTATTCCATCAGCCCGTATAACGCCTACAACCGCTTCGTCGTGGATTCGATCATTGCCGGCTGGCTTGCCCAACTGTCCAGCGTCAGCGGCATCGCGCTGCGGCCAGAACGCATCGAAATCGAATTCGAGGAGCCGGCATACCTGGAAGCCTACCGCACGCTCGGCGACTGCCCGATCCAGTTTGGCGCCGAACAGAATCAACTGCGCCTGGGCCTGGACAGCCTCGCCCAGCGCAACCCGCAGCATTGCCCCAGCACCTGGCACCATCTGCTTCAGTTGTGTGAACGGGAATTGGAACAACGAACCCGCACCCGCAGCCTGCGTGAACGCATCATTCAGCTGCTGGGGCCGTTGCTCAACGGCGGTCGGGAACCCGACCTGGAAGAAGTGGCGACCCGCCTGAAGCTGCCAACCTGGACCCTGCGTCGCAAGCTGGCCGAGGAAGGTACGCAGTTTCGCGCCATCCTCAACGACACCCGCCGCGACCTGGCCATGACCTATATACGCGATACCGAACTGGCGTTCGGCGAAATCGCCTATCTATTGGGATTCGCCTCAGCCGAGGCATTTCAACGAGCCTTCAAGCGCTGGAACAACCAGACGCCCGGGGAATTTCGTCGTAGTCACAGAGGGGTTTGAGCTACAAGAACCTGGGTTGCTGCTTACCACTTGTAGCCCGTAGCGGTTTTCACAACTCCGTCGCATCTTCGGCGGGTTCCAGCGGGTCCAGTTCATACGCCTGGTATTCCAGCAGCTCTTCCTGATAATCATCCATTACGTGTCCTTCCCCTGTCATTGAAACCAATGCCTGATGGCGCTGGCATCAGCATAAAGCTGCTTTATGAACAAAACATGAAGCAAAGGCTTCATGAATTAAACGTAGCACAGGGTCGGAAAATTACCGTGTGAAGTGTGACAGGGCGTAACTCCCTGCCACTGGACCTCAGGATGCCGGAAGCGGCTGAATCGGCTCGGTCGGGGCAGGTAACGAGCTGGACGGTGGAGGTGTAACGGTTTCCGTCGTCGGCGCAGACTCGAACGACTCGGGCGCAATTGGCGCGGGCTCGCTCGGCGGTGCGACGGGCTCTGACACCGTGGGAGCGGTTTCGACGGGGGTCGGCGCGACCTCCTCTACCGGCGTGGCTGCTGCGGGAGCAGGCGCAACAGGCTCTGGCTCTGGTGCTGGAACTGGAGCCGGCATCAGCGCAGCCGATTCAGCCTTGGTTTCCGGGATACCCAGCTCAGCTTTCGGCTTGTCGGTATTCTCAGCCTTCTCGGCAGCTTTCTTCGCTTCGGGAGGCAGGAACAGCTCGACCAAGGCAAAGAAACGCTCATAGAACTTGGCCGCCGACACGGTTTCGCTGGCGACCTTGACCATCGAATCATCCGAGGAGCCGATCGGCATCGACACCGAACCCAGCACCCCCACGCCCAGGCTGGCGGAGTTGTTGGTTTTCTTCAGGGCATAACGGTCCTGCAAGGCATTGGCGAACATGGTCGCACGGTGGCCGGTACCGCCGTCTTCGGCACAGACCAGGTTGAAGCTGATCTCCATATGGGTCTCGCCGGTCTGCTGGAAACTCTTGTGACCGCTGACCAGCTTCGGATCGCTGCTGGTGATGATGTAGCCCTGGCTGAGCAGCGCCCGACGCCCGGCCTCGCAGGTCGCCGCGTCACTCACTGGATAAGTGCGCGAAAACGTGCCGGAGTCATCGAAATTCTCGTGCTCGTAAATGGCGGTTTTCTTCGACGAGCAACCGGCTGCGGCGGCCAGCACCAATGCAAGCCCGACGGTGCGCATGTGAAATGATTTGAACATTGAACATCCTGAGAAAAACGGTCCGGGGCGTATTGTGCAACAGAACGCGACCTGGCAGCGTGGCTAATCTTGTTTCAAGGGGGTTACAAGTTTACTGGGGGTTGTTTGCAGGAAAAAGACGCTGATCCGGTAGATCGACGAATACCCGCTTTCCATGCAACAAGCAGATACAAAAACCTGACGGTTCGGGTTAATGCTGTTCACTTGAGCGGTTAATGAAGATTTTTTTATTCCGTTTCTGGAGGCGTGGTTAGGTGTGTATATCCGTTGTTGCGGTGATGGCCACTGGCGGTTCCGCTCTTACAGCGGCTCACTTTTGAGAAGCCCGGGAGCCGGCCCAGTCAAAAGTAAGCAAAACGCTCTTGCCCCACCACTCGGCACCTCGCCTAGGCTCGGTGTGCCCGAACGAAGGCATTGCTCCGTGGGCCGCCGCGAAGGGCCATCCATGGCCCAGCGCGGCTACCTCGGCATCCATGCCGAGGTGCCCACTGCGCCATACCTGCGTTCGGCCAGCGTGGTTTAACGGGGCGCCCCAGATCAAAAGCCGAAGCGAGGCGGCCTGACAGCCGGCCTGATTCTGGGTGATCGCGTTCCTCCTGTGGGAGCGAGCTTGCTCGCGATGAAGTCGGCACATCCAACATCATTACAACTGAACCACCGCATTCGCGAGCAAGCTTTGCTCCCACAGATCTAATGGGTGTACGACCGGGAGAGCCAGGTCGGCTGTTAGGCCGCCTCGCGGCGGACGTTGATCTCGGCGCCCCGTTAACCACGCTGGCTGAACGAAGGTATTGCGCAGTGGGCAACCCGGCATGGATGCCGAGCCTAGGCGAGGCACCGAGTGGTGGGGCATAAAGCGTTTTGCTTACTTTTGACTGGGCCGGCTCCCGGGCTTCTCAAAAGTGAGCCGCTGTAAGAGCGGAACCATAAGTAGCCGTTACCGAAGAAATGGATATACACCCAAACCCAAGCCCAAAAAAAACGGCGCTTCCCATTTCTGAAGAAGCGCCGTTTTCTCTAAGTGAACAGCATTACAGCCAGGTTTACCCAAACATCAAGCCATTAGAAACGCTTGATATCCGCCTGACTCTCCAACTGCTTGCGATACGCCGCGAAGTCCTGCTGACCAACACGGGACGCCAGGTAGCGGCGATACTCCGCCTTCTCTTCGTCAGTCGGTGCCGCCGCTTCGTTCACGCCATTCAGACGCACGACCATCAGGCTGCCGTCAGGCAAGGTCACGCTGGTGAACGTCGGCTTGTCCTTGGACTCAGGCTTAGGCATGCGGAACACTGCTTGCAGCACCGCCGGGTCGATGCCTTCCTGGTTGCGGGTGGCCGCCTGGGTGGATTTCCAGCCTTGGCCGTCGACCGGCTTGTCCAGTGCAGTCTTGCCGTCACCCAGGCTGGCGATCAACTCGTCGGCGCGGGTCTTGGCCGCTGCGCTGGCGTGTTCCTTGGCCAGTTGAGCACGAATCGGCCCCGCCACTTTTTCCAGCGGCAATTGCTCAGGCTTGCGGTGTTCCTTGGCACGCAGCACCACGACGGTTTCCGGGTCCAGCTCGATGGCGGTGCTGTTGGCACCCTCCTCCAGCACTTCCGGGCTGAACGCAGCGGTGATCACGGCACGATTGGCCGCAATCCCTTCGCCGCCTTCGCGACCGAACGGGGCCGAGGTGTGGACAGTCAGCTTCAAGTCCTGGGCAGGTTGCGCCAGGTCGGACGCTTCGAACGAGGCATCCTCCAGTTGCTTGGTCGCCTCAACGAAACGCTGCTCCACCTGCTGGGTCTTCAGCTCGCGGACCAGTTTGTCCTTCAGGCTGGCAAACGTAGGCACTTCAGGCGCTTCGACACCCAGCAGCTTGATCAGGTGCAGACCGAAATCGGTGCGTACCGGTGCCGAGACCTGGTCCTTGTTCAAGGCGTACAAGGCCTTTTCGAACTCCGGATCGTAGACGCCTGGACCGGCATAGCCCAGATCGCCGCCGTTGTTCGCCGAACCCGGATCCTGAGAGAACTCCTTCGCCAAGGCTTCAAACGACTCGCCTTTGGCCAAGCGAGCCTGGATTTCTTCGATCTTCGCCTTGGCCTGGGCTTCGGTCACCTTGTCGTTCACTTCGATCAGGATGTGCGCAGCCCGACGCTGTTCGGACAGGTTGGCGATTTCTTTCTGGTAGGCCGCTTGCAGGTCTTCGTCCTTGACGCTGACCTGATCGAAGAAAGAAGCTTTCTTCAGCTCAAGGTAATCGATGACCACCTGGTCAGGCGTCATGAACTCCTTGGCGTGCTGGTCATAGTAGGCCTTGACCTCGTCATCGGTCAGCTTGACGGAGGCCGGGTCGGCCTTGATGTTCAAGGTGGCGAAATCACGAGTCTGTTTTTCCAGGCGGGCAAATGCCAGCACTTGGGCATCGGTGACAAAACCGCTGCCTGCCAGGCCGGCGCGCAACTGACCAATCAGCATTTCCTGAGCCAGCATCTGGCGGAACTGCATACGGCTGTAACCCAGCTGGCGGATCACCTGATCGAAACGCTCGGCGCTGAATTTGCCATCGACCTGGAACTCAGGCGTTTGCAGGATCACTTGATCGAGCGCCGCTTCGGAGAAAGCGAATTTCGCATCGTGTGCGCCTTGCAGCAGCAGCTTGCGGTCGATCAGGCCCTTGAGCGCTGAATCGCGCAGCATTTTTTCGTCCAGCAGGGAGGCGTCGAAATCCTTGCCCAGCTGTTGCATAAGCTGACGGCGCTGCATGTCGACTGCTTGGCTAAGCTCGTTCTGGCTGATGTTTTCGCCGTTGACTTTGGCCGCGTCGTTGCTATTGGTGGTGGCTTGAAAAATGGCATCGAAACCGGTCAACGCCATCAATGCGACGATGACCCCGATGATGGTCTTGGCAATCCAGCCTTGTGAATTGTCCCTGATATTCTGCAGCATGCGTCCCCCAGAAACGGTTGAACTTCAAATTTAGGCAACCGTGGAGCGTGGGTAGAATCCGGATAGAAGAAAGGCGCATCCGAGGATGCGCCTTCTCGTAACTGGCGGAGCGGACCGGGCTCGAACCTGCAAGCCCTGGCGTGCCAGACCGGTTGCAACCGGCCGTATTACCGCTCCGCTGCCAAGCCAGGCATGACCCCGACCCGGATAAACTCAACGAAACCTTAGTTAACGGCTTCTTTCAGTGCTTTACCAGCTTTGAAGCCTGGCTTTTTGGCAGCAGCGATTTCCAGCGTCTTACCGGTCTGCGGGTTGCGACCGATACGAGCAGGACGATCGGTCACGGAGAAGGTACCGAAACCAACCAGAACAACGGAGTCACCAGCCTTCAGAGCGCCAGTGACGGATTCGATTACAGCGTCCAGCGCACGGCCAGCAGCAGCTTTCGGGATATCAGCGGATGCAGCGATAGCATCAATCAGTTCCGACTTGTTCACTCTAAGTCCCCTTATATCTATTTGAGATGATTCTAAGTTTTTTTGGTGAAAGCAAAAACGAGTGCTGAATGGCCTGCAGACACTTAAGAGCCGCTTTATAACAAGGGCTCTAAAAAACTGTCAAGGAAGCCCCCCAGGCAAATGCGTATTAATGCGTGCTAATTCTTTCCTTAGAGTCAGACTCTCGCTTTTCTTCCTTCGCGACAATCTCCGGAGCCACATCCGGCAAGGGCTCCGGCGCGTATTGCAGCGCAATTTGCAGGACCTCGTCAATCCATTTAACGGGTTTGATCTGAAGATCTTGCTTGATGTTGTCAGGAATTTCCTTCAGGTCGCGGACATTCTCTTCGGGAATGATCACGATCTTGATCCCGCCACGGTGTGCCGCCAGCAGTTTTTCCTTCAGGCCGCCAATCGCCAGGACCTGACCGCGCAGCGTGATTTCACCTGTCATGGCGACATCGGCGCGCACCGGAATACCGGTCAATGCCGAGACCAGGGCTGTGCACATGCCTACGCCAGCGCTCGGGCCGTCCTTGGGTGTGGCCCCTTCGGGCATGTGGATATGCGTGTCGCGCTTCTCATGGAAGTCCAGGGGAATGCCCAGGCTGCGGGCGCGGCTGCGAACAACCGTCAGCGCCGCGGTGATCGACTCGACCATCACATCACCCAGGGAGCCGGTCTTGATCAATTGACCCTTGCCCGGTACCACGGCTGCTTCGATGGTCAGCAGCTCACCACCGACCTGGGTCCAGGCCAGGCCAGTCACCTGGCCGATCTGGTCCTGTTGCTCGGCGAGGCCATAACGGAACTTGCGCACGCCCAGGAAGTGCTCCAGCAGGTCCGCAGTGACCTTGACCGCGAAGCGTTTTTCCAGCGCATGTTCCTTGACCGCCTTGCGGCAGACCTTGGCAATCTGCCGCTCCAGGCCACGCACACCGGCTTCGCGGGTGTAGTAGCGGATGATGTCGCGAATCGCTTCCTCGTCGAATTCCAGCTCGCCTTTTTTCAGGCCGTTGGCCTGGATCTGCTTGGGCGAAAGGTATTTCACGGCGATGTTGATCTTCTCGTCCTCGGTGTAGCCCGGCAGACGAATCACCTCCATCCGGTCCAGCAATGCTGGCGGGATGTTCATGGAGTTGGAGGTACAGAGGAACATCACGTCCGAAAGGTCGTAATCGACCTCCAGATAGTGATCGTTGAAGTTGTGATTCTGCTCAGGATCGAGGACTTCTAGCAACGCAGAGGCGGGATCGCCGCGCATGTCGCTACCCATCTTGTCGATTTCGTCCAAAAGGAACAGCGGATTGCGTACGCCGACCTTGGTCATCTTTTGAATCAATCTTCCCGGCATCGAACCGATGTAGGTACGACGATGACCACGAATTTCCGCCTCGTCGCGCACGCCGCCAAGGGCCATGCGTACGAATTTGCGGTTGGTGGCGTGGGCAATCGACTCCGCAAGGGAGGTTTTACCGACCCCTGGAGGACCGACCAGGCACAGGACCGGGCCACGAATCTTTTTCACGCGCTTCTGCACTGCGAGGTATTCAAGGATGCGTTCCTTGACCTCTTCCAGGCCGTAATGGTCGGCGTCGAGGATGTCCTCGGCGCGCGCCAAGTCCAGGCGCACCTTGCTCTGGGCTTTCCACGGCACCTGGACCAGCCAGTCGATGTAGGAGCGCACCACGGTGGCCTCGGCAGACATCGGCGACATTTGCTTGAGCTTGTTCAGCTCGGCCTGGGCCTTGGCCAGTGCATCCTTGGGCAAGCCGGCGGCATCAATGCGCTTTTTCAGCTCTTCGATTTCGTTGTGGCCTTCGTCGCCATCGCCCAGCTCTTTCTGAATGGCCTTCATCTGCTCATTCAGGTAGTACTCGCGCTGGCTGCGCTCCATTTGCTTCTTGACGCGACCGCGAATGCGTTTCTCGACCTGCAACAGATCGATTTCGCCGTCGAGCAATGCCAGCACATGTTCGACACGGGCCGACAGATCAATAATCTCGAGAATTTCCTGCTTCTGCTCGATCTTGAGGGCCATGTGGGCCGCCATCGTATCAACCAGCCGCCCCGGCTCGTCGATGCTGTTAAGCGACGACAGGACCTCTGCAGGCACCTTCTTGCCCAGTTGCACGTATTGTTCGAACTGCGACAGCAGACTGCGGACAAACACTTCCGACTCACGCTCGGGCGCATCGACTTCTTCGATCAGCGACACCTCGGCCCGGCAATGGCCGTCCACTTCGCTGAAACGCTCGACAGTACCGCGCTGCTCGCCTTCGACCAGGACCTTGACGGTGCCGTCGGGCAACTTGAGCAATTGCAGAACCGTTGCAATCGTCCCTACGCGATACAGTGCGTCTTCACCGGGATCATCGTCGGCTGGATTTCTCTGGGCCAGCAGCAGAATCTGCTTGTCACCCGTCATCGCAGCCTCAAGGGCTTCGATGGACTTCTCGCGCCCCACGAACAGCGGGATAACCATGTGCGGATACACCACGACATCGCGCAATGGCAGGAGAGGCAATTCGATGGTTGTCTTCATGATTTCGCCTCTACGGCGGCCCTAGGGCCGGAAACAGATGGAAGTAAGCTTGAAACCAAGATGGGGGCAGCCTTGAAAAAAAACAAGCGCTAAGACACGTCTAAAACGCGCTAAAAGCAAAGGGGCCCGAAGGCCCCTTCTTTATTCCGGCAGCGGGACGCTTAAGCGTCCGGTGCGGCCTTGGCAGCCGGCTCACTGTTTTCATAGATATACAGTGGCTTGGACTTGCCTTCTATAACGCTTTCATCGATCACAACTTTACTCACCTCGGATTGCGAGGGGATTTCATACATCGTGTCGAGCAATACGCCTTCAAGAATCGAGCGCAATCCACGGGCACCGGTCTTACGCTCCAGGGCACGTTTGGCGACCGATTTCAGCGCGTCGGAACGGAACTCCAGGTCTACACCTTCCATTTCGAACAGCTTGGCATACTGCTTGGTCAGGGCGTTTTTCGGCTCGGTCAGAATCTGCATCAACGCTGCTTCATCCAACTCGTCCAGCGTTGCCAGGACCGGCAGACGACCGACGAATTCCGGGATCAGACCGAACTTGACCAAATCGTCAGGCTCGACTTCACGCAGGGATTCACCGACTTTCTTGCCTTCTTCCTTGCTGCGCACTTCGGCGTTGAAACCGATGCCACCGCGGGTGGAACGGTTTTGAATAACCTTTTCCAGGCCGGAGAACGCACCACCGCAGATAAACAGGATGTTACGGGTGTCGACTTGCAGGAATTCCTGCTGCGGATGCTTGCGACCACCTTGGGGTGGAACGGAAGCGACCGTACCTTCGATCAACTTGAGCAAGGCCTGCTGCACGCCCTCACCGGAAACATCCCGGGTGATGGACGGGTTGTCGGACTTGCGGGAAATCTTGTCGATTTCGTCGATGTAGACAATGCCCATCTGGGCCTTTTCCACATCGTAGTCGCACTTCTGCAACAACTTCTGAATGATGTTCTCGACGTCTTCACCTACATAACCCGCCTCGGTGAGGGTGGTTGCGTCGGCGATGGTGAACGGAACGTTCAGCAAGCGGGCCAGGGTTTCGGCAAGCAGGGTCTTACCCGAGCCTGTCGGGCCGATCAGCAGGATGTTGCTCTTGCCGAGTTCGACGTCGTCATTCTTCTTGTCACGTTGGTTCAGGCGCTTGTAGTGGTTGTACACCGCTACCGCCAGTACCTTTTTCGCACGTTCCTGACCAATCACATACTGATCAAGGATGCCGCTGATTTCTTTAGGCGAAGGCAATTTATGCGCGCTGCTCTCGGCCTGGGCTTCCTGCACCTCCTCGCGGATGATGTCATTGCACAGGTCGACGCACTCGTCGCAAATGAAGACCGAGGGGCCGGCAATCAATTTGCGCACTTCATGCTGGCTTTTGCCACAGAAGGAGCAATAAAGCAGTTTGCCGTTGTCCTCGCCGTTGCGGGTGTCAGTCATTCGATCGATCCAAATCCGATAGGCTTGCAACACAAGATGAAGGCAATTGCGGGCTTTTTCAAGCCCGCAGGTGATCGGACCTGCCGATCAACCTCATTTTGAGCTGCTTATTTTAAGCGGGGCGTTGGCTGATCACTTCATCGATCAGGCCATATTCACGTGCGACTTCAGCGCTCATGAAGTTGTCGCGGTTGGTATCGCGCTCGATTTCTTCAAGCGTGCGCCCGCTGTGCTTGGCCATCAAGGTGTTGAGGCGCTCGCGGATGAAGAGGATTTCCTTGGCATGGATTTCGATATCCGATGCCTGGCCCTGGAAACCGCCCAGTGGCTGGTGAATCATCACGCGCGAGTTCGGCAGGCAGTAACGCTTGCCATGGGCACCAGCAGTCAGCAAAAACGCACCCATGCTGCACGCCTGACCGATACAGGTCGTCGAAACGTTAGGCTTGATGAACTGCATGGTGTCGTAGATCGACATGCCCGCCGTCACCGAACCGCCAGGGGAGTTGATATAGAGATGGATATCCTTGTCCGGGTTTTCGGCTTCAAGGAACAACAGTTGCGCACAGATCAGGTTGGCCATGTAGTCCTCTACCGGGCCCACCAGAAAGATGACGCGTTCCTTGAGCAGACGCGAGTAGATGTCATAGGCACGTTCGCCGCGGGCGGACTGCTCGATAACCATCGGGACCAGGCCGCCAGCGGCCTGGATGTCAGAGCTATGCTGATAAAAAGAATTGCGGGACATGTCTCGCAGTCACTCCCAAATAGTTATGTCTTGAATACGCATAAGCCAGCACGAAGGCTGGCTTATGGGTGTGTATTTCTTACCGCAGAACCATCAATCGGCTTGTGGAGCTTCCACCGGCTTGACCGCTTCTTCGTAAGAGACCGCTTTATCGGTCACGCTAGCTTTCTGCAGAACAGTATCCACAACTTGTTCTTCCAGCACAACCGAACGGACTTCGTTCAGTTGCTGGTCGTTCTTGTAGTACCAGGACACGACTTGCTCAGGCTCTTGATAGGCCGAGGCCATTTCCTGGATCAGCTCGCGAACGCGGGCTTCGTCAGGCTTGAGCTCGAACTGCTTGACCACTTCGGCGACGATCAGGCCCAGTACGACACGGCGCTTGGCTTGTTCTTCGAACAATTCGGCAGGCAGCTGGTCCGGCTTGATGTTGCCACCGAACTGCTGAACAGCCTGCACGCGCAGACGGTTCACTTCGTTGTCCAGCAGGGCCTTTGGCACTTCGATCGGGTTGGAAGCCAGCAGACCGTCCATGACCTGGTTCTTGACCTTGGACTTGATGGCCTGGCGCAGTTCACGCTCCATGTTCTTGCGAACTTCGGTGCGGAAACCTTCCAGACCGGTTTCCTTGATGCCGAACTGGGCGAAGAACTCTTCGTTCAGCTCAGGCAGTTTCGGCTCGGAAACGGTGTTGACGGTCACGGTGAACTCGGCGGCTTTGCCAGCCAGGTCCAGGTTCTGGTAATCCTCAGGGAAGGTCACGTTCAGAACGCGCTCTTCACCGGCCTTGGCGCCAACCAGGCCGTCTTCGAAGCCAGGGATCATGCGACCGGAGCCCAGCACCAACTGGGTAGCCTTGGCGGAACCGCCCGCGAACACTTCACCATCGACCTTGCCGACGAAATCGATGTTCAGTTGGTCTTCGTTCTGGGCAGCACGCTCAGTCACTTCGAAACGGGTGTTCTGCTTACGCAGGATGTCCAACATCTTGTCCAGGTCGGCATCCGACACGTCAGCGCTCAGGCGCTCGACGGCGATGGATTCGAAACCGGCAACCGTGAACTCAGGGAACACTTCGAACGTGGCGACGAATTCCAGGTCCTTGCCTTTTTCCAGCACTTTAGGCTCGACGGACGGAGCGCCGGCCGGGTTCAGCTTCTGCTCGACGACCGCTTCGTAGAACGAAGACTGGATCACGTCGCCCACGGCTTCCTGACGCGCATCAGCCTCGTAACGCTGACGGATCACGCTCATTGGCACTTTGCCTGGGCGGAAACCTGGGATTTTGGCCTTTTGGGCAGTCTGCTGCAGACGCTTGTTGACCTGAGTCTCGATGCGCTCAGCCGGCACGGTGATGCTCATGCGGCGCTCAAGAGCAGAAGTATTTTCAACAGAAACTTGCATGGATATTCCTCGTTGCACAGACGTTGGCCGGGCGTTTCCGACCCCAGAATCAAGGGCATGCATTCTAGTAGGTCAAACTCAAGAAGTCACCCTACTGAAAACGCGCTGGAAACAGGCGCCGGATTTAGGACGGGACAAACGGTCATGCCCCACCCGGATTGCAAATACAGTCGATTCAGCCCAGGGCTCTGCGCCAACGCTTCTATATATAGAAGCGGCTGGCCCGGTCGCGCAGCGCCCAGGCCCACAAGGAGACCGACGGACATGCCGCGCATCATCACGAAACACATTCGCGAGGACCCGAGCGCAGCGCGGACCAAAAAACAGTGCCGATGCCAAACACAGAACCACCGAAAACAAAAACGGCGCAGCCCTTTTCAGGTACTGCGCCGTTTTCTGCTATTTAAATAGCGACTTGTATGGTGCGGACGGAGAGACTCGAACTCTCACACCTTGCGGCGCTGGAACCTAAATCCAGTGTGTCTACCAATTCCACCACATCCGCGTATCAAGCTTTTAAAGCAAAGGCGCCAGATTGTTAGATCTGGCGCCTTTCTAGAATATGGGGTGGACGATGGGGATCGAACCCACGACAACGGGAGTCACAATCCCGTGCTCTACCAACTGAGCTACGCCCACCATATTGCCTTGTTGCCTTACTTGTGCCAAAGCTGCCTAATTGGCGCACCCGGCAGGACTCGAACCTGCGACCATCCGCTTAGAAGGCGGATGCTCTATCCAGCTGAGCTACGGGCGCCTTTTTAATCTGTATTCTTGGACGATTACAAACTAAGTGCTTTCAGTTTTGCCGAGTTGAAACAACCAACTCTGCTCCACCTTCTTAACCAGTGCTAGGCTGTGCCCGACAAGTGCGACGAATGTTATAGACGGCCTGATAGGTCGTCAACTCTTTTTTAAAAAAAATTCATTTAATTAAAGGGGTTAGGGGAATTTGCAGACCAAGCGCCTTTGCCCTCACGCCCCGGCATGCGAGAATGCGTTCTCTTTTTTTCCCCTCTCGATGGTTAACCACGCGCAATGACTGCACAACTTATCGACGGCAAATCGATCGCCGCCAGCCTGCGCCAGCAGATCGCCCAACGAGTCACCGAGCGCCGCGAGCAAGGCCTGCGCACGCCCGGCCTTGCGGTGATCCTGGTCGGCAGCGATCCTGCCTCTCAGGTTTATGTCTCGCACAAGCGTAAAGACTGTGAAGAGGTCGGCTTCCTTTCCCAGGCCTACGACCTGCCTTCCGAAACCACCCAGCAAGCGTTGGCCGATCTGATCGATCGCCTGAACGATGACCCGAACATCGACGGCGTTCTGCTCCAGCTGCCGCTGCCTGAACACCTCGACGCCTCCAAGCTGTTGGAGCGTATCCGCCCGGACAAAGACGTCGATGGCTTCCATCCTTATAACGTCGGTCGCCTGGCCCAACGTATCCCGCTGCTTCGTCCCTGCACCCCTAAAGGCATCATGACCCTGCTGGAAAGCACTGGCGTGGACCTGTATGGCCTCGACGCCGTAGTGGTGGGTGCCTCCAACATCGTTGGCCGTCCAATGGCCATGGAGCTGCTGCTGGCCGGCTGCACCGTGACCGTGACCCATCGCTTCACCAAGGACCTGGCCGGCCACGTCGGCCGTGCCGACCTGGTGGTGGTGGCCGCCGGCAAACCCGGCCTGGTACGGGGCGAGTGGATCAAGGAAGGTGCCATCGTCATCGACGTGGGCATCAACCGCCAGGAAGATGGCAAGCTGGTGGGCGACGTGGTCTACGAGACCGCCCTGCCCCGCGCTGGCTGGATCACGCCGGTACCCGGCGGCGTAGGCCCGATGACCCGCGCCTGCTTGCTGGAAAACACCTTGTACGCGGCTGAGACGCTGCATAGCTGACACACCGCTTCAATCCAGCCATAAACCCTGTGGGAGCGAGCTTGCTCGCGATAGCGGTGGACCGGCCAACATCCAAGTTGGCTGATACACCGCCATCGCGAGCAAGCTCGCTCCCACAGGTGTTTCTGGCGACCAGACATTGGCCGCCAGGCACCGATTGCTTAGGTGGCTAGCGCACATTACGAATTTTTCGGATTCGCCCCCCTCCCTTCATTAAACTTTATTTACTCACACCCCCTGGCGGTACAGGCATATAGCGCTGCTGTCGCCCATACTCCTAAAATGCGACGTTTTTTTTAAAAGTCGTTGCTCAACGGCACCTTCAACTCTATCGAGTCTACTCGCGTGAAAATCCGTCTTTCCATCATCAGCCTATTCATCGCTTTCACAGGCAGCTTTATCACGCAAAATGTCGTTGCACAGGAAACCATCGCGGCCCCTCGGGACACGACCAAGCTGCAAGTCGCCTCGGGCAGCGCGATGTTGCTGGACCTGCAGACGGATAAAGTCGTTTATTCGAGCAACCCGGACGTGGTGGTGCCCATCGCGTCGGTAACCAAGTTGATGACCGGCCTGATCGTGCTGGATGCCAAACAGAACCTGGATGAATACATTTCCATCACCATCGCCAACACCCCAGAGATGAAAGGCGTGTTTTCCCGGGTCAAGCTCAACAGCGAACTGTCGCGCCGAGATGTGCTGCTGATCGCCCTGATGTCTTCGGAAAACCGTGCCGCCGCCAGTCTCGCCCACCACTATCCAGGCGGCTACGCGGCGTTCATTGCCGCCATGAACGCCAAGGCGAAGGCGCTGGGCATGACCAGCACCCATTACGTCGAGCCAACGGGCCTGTCGATCCACAATGTCTCGACCGCCAGGGACCTGACCAAGCTGCTGATCGCTGCTCGCAAGTATCCAATGCTGAGCGAACTGAGCACCACCAAGGAAAAGACCGTTACCTTCCGCAAGCCGGTGTACAGCCTGGGCTTTCGCAACACTGATCACCTGGTCCACAAGGCCAACTGGGATATCCAGTTGACCAAGACCGGTTTCACTAACCAGGCTGGCCACTGCCTGGTGCTGGTGACGAAGATGGGCAATCGCCCGATGGCACTGGTGATCCTCGATGCGTTCGGCAAATACACGCACTTCGCCGATGCCAGCCGGATTCGTAGCTGGGTGGAAACCGGAAAAAGCGCCGCAGTGCCGGCGGTGGCCCTGCAATACAAGGCTGCCAAGAATCTCAAGAGCCGCCAGAGTGGTGTGGTGGAAGCCTCCAAATAATCCGCGAACCCTAAAAGGCCTGACTCGTCGTAATGCTGTTCACTTAGAAAAAGCGGCGCTTCTTTCAGAAATGGGAAGCGCCGTTTTTTTGGTTTTTTGCGGTACTTGTTTTGGTGTGTATATCCGTTTCTTCGGTAACGGCCGCTTATGGTTCCGCTTTTACAGCGGCTCACTTTTGAAAAGCGCAAAAGTAAGCAAAACGCTTTTGCCCCACCACTCGGTGCCTCGCCTAGGCTCGGCATGCCTGAACGAAGGCATTGCTCCGTGGGCCCGCCGCGAAGGGCCATCCATGGCCCAGCGCGACTAACCCGGCATCCATGCCGGGTTGCCCACTGCGCAATACCTTCGTTCAGCCAGCGTGGTTAACGGGGCGCCCGAGATCAACGTCCACAGCGAGGCGGCCTTATAGCCGACCTGGTTCTTGGTGGGACCGCGTTTTTCCTGTGGGAGCGGGCTTGCTCGCGAAGGCGGAGTGTCAGTTTGCGGTGATATTGGATGTGCCGACGTCATCGCGAGCAAGCTCGCTCCCACAGGTTTTGCGGTGTGTATGGGTTTTGTGTTCGCTGAAGATCCAATGTGGGAGCGAGCTTGCTCGCGATAGCGGTGGCTCAGCCACATAGATGCCGGCATGTGCTTGCTCTTGCCCTTGATCTGGACTTTGATCTGGACGCCCCGTTAAACCACGCTGGCCGAACGCAGGCATTGCGCAGTGGGCAACCCGGCATGGATGCCGGGTTAGCCGCGCTGGGCCATGGATGGCCCTTCGCGGCGGCCCACGGAGCAATGCCGGAGTGAGGGCACACCGAGCCTAGGCGAGGTGCCGAGTGGTGGGGCAAGAGCGTTTTGGTTACTTTTGCGCTTTTCAAAAGTGACCCGCTGTAAGAGCGGAACCATAAGTAGCCGTTACCTAAATAACGGATATACACACCAAACCAAGCCTCTCGGAACAAACAATGCCTAGACCTTCAGGTCACCCAGCGGATCATAAGGCTTGGGCTTGCGCTCCTCCTTCTTGTCCAGAGGCGCCTTGGCCGGCCCTACCGGATCGACCTGGGGATCCTCAAGGTCCGGCGAATCCGGATCAAACCCCAGGTCATCACCACTGGAGTGCTCTGACGAATGTGGCCCCGTAGGTGTTTTTGACTGTGCCATGCGTGCCTCCTCCAATCACGGTCGGAAAATGCCCAACCCTGACGATAAGAGCCTCAGGCCTGCCGGGTTGTGCCCGGCAAGTGACGAACGGGGTGAACGATCAATGCGCCGCTTCCAGGGTCTTGGTGGCCCGCGCCGCGGCTTGCTCCTGCCCCGCCCCAGCCAATTCGCCCGCCGCTTTGAGCCACCGCTGCGAGTCGACATTGGCCGGAAGCTGCGTGGGTCGCTGGACCAGCACCGCCCAGCCGCCCGCGCCGTTGAAGGCCGACTCGAACGCACTGAAGCTCATCAACTGCCGTCGGTTCATGCCTGCACGCAGCAATACCGTCTGCTTCTGACGGTTGTAGCCGGCGAGAATCGCATACCGAGGCTCGGCCCAGAACGCCGAACCGTCGGTATAGCGCACCAACACCGGATAGCCTGCCGCGACCTGCTCCAACAGCGCGGGCAGCTTGGCGTCGAGGGGATACACCAGCAACCCGTATTCGCGCGCCAGGGTTGGCATATTCTGCTGCAAACCGGCTTCGCCACCCGGCAGGTGCAGCGGTTTCTCCAGCAACCCCGGGGTGATCACCGTGCCTTGCAACGTCAGCAGCGCGGCCAGGGACTGCGGGGCTCCCTGGTACATTTCGCCGCGAAAGAACGGCACGCTGTTGAGCTCCACCCGCTCGGGCAGGCGCTGGATCTGCGGCGACACACTGCCCGCACACCCCACCAGGGCGACGAGGCAGGACACCGCCAGTACCAGTGATCGAAAAGATGAAATGGCCGGCGACATGATGACTCTCTTGTTCAGGTACCCGGCATCCGGGCCAGGCTTGGGTCGACGATCATAAGGTGCGCACAGCCCTGGGTATAGCCATAACAACAGTTTTACGAGCGCGATAGAACGAAGCGATCCGTGCCCAACCGCCACGGATCGACTACCTGCAACACTTGAGCGACTAGACTGTCCATGTATTAGATGAGTTATCCCGGACCGGGGATAAAAGGAGGCACAGATGAGCCTGACCACGACAATTCTGATGCTGATATTCGGCTGGCTGAGCGTAGCCATGGCCATGCTGTGGGGCGTGCTTCGGATCACTCGACGCCATCATCACGCGCCACCAGCGCCATCGGAAAAAGCCGCCAAACCCAGCCGACGCCACGCCGCCGCACACTGACCTCTCGCGTTCAAACCCATAGCTCTCAAATCCAAAAAAAAAGCCACCCGGGCCTGGACCCGGGTGGCTTCTGTCTGCCTGGCATCAGGCGTTGTCAGCCAATGCCCTTTCCTTGGCCCGACGGGACAACATGTTCAACACTTCGATCGCCGCCGAGAACGCCATGGCCGCGTAGATATAGCCCTTGGGCACATGGGCACCGAAACCCTCGGCGATCAGCGTCATGCCGATCATGATCAGGAAGCCCAGGGCCAGCATCACCACTGTCGGGTTGTCATTGATGAACTTGGCCAGCGGTTCGGCCGCCAACAGCATCACCAACACCGATACGACAACTGCGATGATCATGATCGGCAAGTGCTCGGTCATGCCCACGGCCGTGATGATGCTGTCGATGGAGAACACCAGGTCCAACATCAGGATCTGACCGATTGCCGCGGCAAAGCCCAGGGTCACGCCGGACGTGGCCGACTTGGGGTCATCCGGTGCTGGGTCCATGCTGTGGTGGATTTCAGTAGTCGCCTTCCACAGCAGGAACAGGCCACCGGCAATCAGGATCATGTCTTTCCAGGAGAACGCCTGACCCAGGATTTCGATGACCGGTTCGGTCAACTGCACAATGAAGGCAATGGTGCTCAACAAGCCCAGGCGCAGGATCAGCGCCATGCCGATACCGATCCGCCGCGCCTTGGCACGATGCTGTTGGGGCAGCTTGTTGGTCAGAATCGAAATGAAGATCAGGTTATCGATGCCAAGCACGATTTCCATCACGACCAGAGTCGCCAGGGCGATCCACGCGGTGGGGCTGGCGGCGAGCTGTAAAAGATAATCCATGGGTCAGTCCTGACTGATGTGACGCGTTAGATGGTTTTAGTAGGGGTTTGGGTTTCGTCGGCTTCGTCCGCTGGCTCTTTCTTCGGGCTGATCAAGCCGCCGGTGGCTTCGCTGATCGCCTGCTCGGCGGCCTTGTGGGTGTCGTCGATGGCCTGCTTGGCGGTTTCTGCAGCCTGCCCCATCAGTTGCTGGGCACTTTTTTCAGCCTGTTCACAGCCCGCCAGCGTCGTTGCGGACATCACCAACAGGGCTACAAGCCCCAGGGATTTGTATGTCATGGAATAAATGCCTCTTGAGAGAATAGAAGGTGCGCGAAAGTGGCCCGCCAATGGCCAGGCATTCTAGAGAGGCGAATAGTTCAGGAAAATTCGTATTTTCAGCGGTTATACTTCGGTTTTTACGAATATCGGTGAACCCATGCTCAACTACCGACAACTGCATTACTTCTGGGTGGTGGCCAAAACCGGCAGCATCGTGCGCGCCTGCGAGCAGTTGAACCTGACCCCACAGACCATCAGCGGGCAGATCTCCCTGTTCGAGCAGACCTATAACCTCAAGCTGTTTCGCCGCGTCGGACGGCAGTTGGAACTGACCGAGGCCGGCCGCCAGACCTTGCCCTACGCCGAACACATGTTCCAGTTGGGCGGTGAGCTGGAATTGATGCTGCGCGCCCAGCCCAACGAGCAGCAAACCCTGTTTCGGGTCGGGGTGGCGGATGTGGTGCCCAAATCCATCGTCTATCGGCTGCTGGCGCCGACCATGGAGTTGAACGAGCCGCTGCGCATCACCTGTCGCGAGGACAAGCTTGAACGGCTGCTGGCGGACCTGGCGATCCAGCGCCTGGACCTGGTGATTTCCGACAGCCCGATGCCGACTCACCTGGACATCAAGGGCTACAGCCAGAAGCTGGGGGAATGCGGGATCAGCTTTTTCGCCACTGCCGCGCTGGCCGAACGCTACGGGCAGGATTTCCCCCATGGCCTGCATGACGCTCCGTTGCTGATTCCCGGGCCGGAAACCGTGGTGCGCAGCCGCTTGCAGCGCTGGTTCGCCGAACAGCAGATCCAGCCGCGTATCGTCGGCGAGTTCGACGACAGCGCATTGATGCAGGCCTTCGGCCAATCAGGCAGCGGGATTTTCATCGGCCCGAGCGTGATCGCCGAAGAGGTCAAGCGCCAGTA
Organism: Pseudomonas sp. Lb2C2; assembly: GCF_052112205.1. NCBI lineage: Bacteria > Pseudomonadati > Pseudomonadota > Gammaproteobacteria > Pseudomonadales > Pseudomonadaceae > Pseudomonas > Pseudomonas sp. Lb2C2. The sequence goes on from NZ_JAUTYW010000007.1 coordinate 243,115, forward strand.
CGGCGTAGAAGTGATCGGCCAGACCGATGCGGTGAGCGAATCCTTCTACGCTATTTCCGTGGAGCGCAAGGTCAGCCACCCCGGCATCGTCGCGATCGCCGAAGGCGCCCGTCGCGAGTTGTTCAGCGCTTAGCAGGTGACGCGAGGTTTGAAAGTCATCAGGAGCAACGCCAGCAGGATCGATACGAAGATGAACCCAGCCGCCGCGAACCCGACACTGCCCAGGCCCAGGGTATCGATGACCCGGCCACCGACCATCGCCCCCAAGCCAATCCCCAGGTTGGCCCCGGCGATGTTCAACGATGCGGCAAAGGCAGGGGCCTGCGGGGCCGCCTTCATCAGCCGCACATGGCTGACCAGGAACAAGGCCGCCTGGGTCACCCCCCAGATGCCCATCGCCGCCGCGAGCGCGAGGGGCGAATGAATGCTCGGCACCAACGCCACCATGCCGCCGATCAGGAACAGGCAGAAAACCATCGATGCGATCAACGGATGCCGGTCCACCGCCCGGCCGCCCAGGGAGTTGCCCAGCAGTCCGACGGCGCCAAAGCCCATCAGGCACCAGCCCACCAGGGTGCCATCGAATCCGGCAAGGCGCTCAAGGATATCCGCCAGATAGGTGTAGGCAGTGAACATGCCGCTGAACACCAGGATCGACAACAACACGTGCCCTTGCATCAACGGGCTGCGCAGGATCTTGAATTGCGAACGAAAGCTCACCTGATGCTGGTGCAGGTTGGTTTTCGGCAAGTAGATAAACAGCAGCAACGCCTTGGCAAAAGCAATGACCGCCAGGATCGCGAACGCGCTGCGCCAGCCAAACGCATCGGAAATCAACGTACCCACGGGAATGCCAAACACCGTGGCACAGACAATACCGAAGCCGATCCGGGCAATGGCTCGCCCGGCCAACTGTGGCCCGACAATGTCCACCGCCGTTTCACTGGCCAGCGCCCAGAACACCGGCAGGCCCAGGGCCGGTATCAATCGGGCAATGGCCATCACCCAGATATTGGGCGCGACCGTGGCGAGCATGTTGGCCAGGCCGAACATCACCAGCACGCTGATAAACAACTTGCGCCGCTCGAAGCGGGCGAACCAGGCCGTCAGGAATGGCCCGAACGCCGCCACCGTAAACGCGAACAACGTCACCAGCAGCCCGGCCTGGGGGATGCTGACGTGCAGGTCGCGGGCGATAGAGGGCAACAGGCCAACGATGACGAATTCCGTGGTCAGCACGGTAAAACCGGCGGCCGACAACAGGAAAATGGGTAACAACATGTAGAACTCCAACAAAACGACGACACCAGCGCGAGTGGCCTGTGTAGTCAGTTCGTTAGTTCAAGTTCGGATGACAGGAGTCCATAGCCAAGGCGCTGCGACGAGTCATAGCCCGCTATGGCGAGGAGCAGCAACGCAGGATATGGGCTTCTGGCGCCGAACTTGACTAACAGAACTGACCATACAGGCCACTAAAGGCCCGCTGGCGGAAAGAAAGTGAGAACGACAAAGCCTAACAGAATGCGCGCGTCATACAAACGCACACCATGGCCCAGATAAGGGTGACGGACTGTCACAGGTCCGTCAGTTTTTTTACCGGCTGTGCTAAAGTCCGCGGCCTGCAAACGCCGTACTTTCTCACGGTCCGCTCATGTGGCCTGCCCGCTTGTTGCCCTGACTCGTCGACCGTCGCACACAATAAAATCAGAGATGCCGCTATGACAGCTTCGTCCGTTACCCCTATGCAACGCCTCAAACGCACCAGCCTGGTGACGCAAATCATCATCGGCCTGATCGCTGGTATTGTCCTGGCATGGCTGGCGCCCGATGTGGCGAAGTCCACCGCATTCATCGGTAAGGTCTTCGTGTCCGCGCTCAAGGCCGTGGCGCCGATCCTGGTGTTCGTGCTGGTCATGGCGTCGATTGCCAACCACAAGCATGGCCAGGAAACCCATATCCGGCCGATTCTGTTCCTCTACCTGCTGGGCACTTTCGCCGCAGCGGTGGTCGCGGTGGTTGCCAGTACGCTGTTTCCCTCCAGCTTGGTGCTGACGACACATGATGTCGCCGTTACTGCACCCGGCGGCATCGGCGAGGTGCTACAGGGCCTGTTACTGAGCGTGGTGGACAACCCGGTCCGGGCGCTGATGGACGGTAACTTCATCGGCATCCTGGCCTGGGCCATCGGCATGGGCATCGCCATTCGCCATGCTGGCCAGACCACCCGCACCGTGCTCGAAGATCTGTCCAACGGCGTGACCGTGATCGTGCGCCTGGTGATCCGCTTCGCCCCACTGGGGATCTTCGGCCTGGTGGCCTCGACCCTGGCAACCTCCGGTTTCGGCGCCCTGCTCGGCTACCTGCACCTGCTCACCGTACTGATCGGCTGCATGCTGTTCGTGGCGTTGGTGGTCAACCCGCTCATCGTGTTCTGGAAGCTGCGTCGCAACCCCTACCCGCTGGTGTTCACCTGCCTGCGCGAGAGCGGCATCACGGCGTTTTTCACACGTAGCTCGGCGGCGAATATTCCGGTGAACCTGGAACTGAGCAAACGCCTGGGCCTGCACGAAGACACCTATTCGGTGTCGATCCCACTGGGCGCGACCATCAACATGGCGGGCGCTGCCATTACCATCACCGTACTGACACTGGCGGCCGTGCATACCCTGGGTATCGCGGTGGATATACCAACGGCGGTGCTGCTGAGCGTTGTCGCGGCCATTTGCGCCTGCGGCGCATCTGGAGTGGCCGGCGGTTCGCTGTTGCTGATTCCCCTGGCGTGCAGCCTGTTTGGCATTCCCAGCGAAATCGCCATGCAAGTGGTTGCGGTGGGCTTCATCATCGGTGTCCTGCAGGACTCGGCGGAGACGGCGCTGAACTCGTCAACGGATGTGCTGTTCACAGCGGCGGCGTGCCTGGGTGAGGAAGAGAAGCTCGCGCGTACGGCGTAACAGTTGCGGTGGCTGTTCGGTCACCACAAAAAAGCCCGGGAACGGCCCACACCGTCCCGGGCTTTTTCATGCCGGCGGGGTTAGAACGCGCCCATGTAGTCGCGCTTGCCCACTTCCACGCCATTGTGGCGCAGCAAGGCGTAGGTGGTGGTGACGTGGAAGAAGAACTGCGGCAGGCCGTATGTCAGCAGGTAGTTCTGGCCGCTGAAGCGCTTTTCCTTCGGCGTACCCGGACGGGTGACGATTTCGATGCCTTCCTTGCCATCGATCTGCTCAGGGTTGATGCCGTCGATAAAGGCCAGGACCTTGGCGATCAAGGCTTGCAGCTCGGCGAAGGTGGTCTCGCTGTCCTCATACTTCGGCACTTCGATCTCGGCCAGGCGGGCGGACACACCTTTGGCGAAGTCCACCGCGATCTGCACCTGGCGCACCAGCGGGAACATGTCCGGGTACAGACGGGCTTGCAGGAAGGCGTTAGGGTCGATGTTCTTCGCGGTGGCGTGAGCTTCTGCCTTGTTCAGAACGTCGCTCAACGCGTTGAGCATCTGCTTGAAAACCGGGACGGAAGCGGCGTACAGGGAAATAGTCATGGCGATCTCATGCAGGTGGCAGGAAAGAATGAATCAAACGGCTGCGATTATAGCCACGGCTTGTTGCACAGCTTGTCTTTTATTGCGCAAGGATTAGGCTAGGCGGCTTCCACAGCATAGGGAACGCGCGATGAGCATCGAAGAACAACAGCAGGCTGAAGAACCGCGGCTCAATAGCACGGAAATCCGCATCCTCGGCGCGCTGGTCGAGAAACAGGCCACCAACCCCGAAACCTACCCGCTGACCCTCAACGCCCTGGTACTGGCCTGCAACCAGAAAACCAGCCGCGAACCGGTGATGAACCTCAACCCGGGCCAGGTCGGCCAGAGCCTGCGGGCACTGGAAAGTCGCGGTTTTACCAAGCTGGTGATGGGCAGCCGCGCCGACCGCTGGGAACATCGCGTCGACAAAGCCCTGGAGCTGGTACCGGCCCAAGTGGTCTTGATGGGCCTGCTGTTTCTGCGTGGCCCGCAAACGGTCAATGAGCTGCTGACCCGCAGCGGACGGATGCACGACTTCGAAGACGCCGAACAAGTCGTGCACCAGCTGGAACGCCTGATCGCCCGTGGGCTGGCGCTGCTGGTGCCACGCCAGGCCGGCCAGCGCGAAGACCGCTATGTGCACGCCATGGGCGATCCGGCGGACATCGAAGCGATTCTCGCCGCCCGCCAGCACCCGGTAGAGCGCGGTGCTGGCGGCGCTGTCTCACTGGAGCGCATCGAAGAACTCGAAGCGCGGATCGCGGCGCTGGAAGAACGCCTGGCACGACTGGAATAGCAGCGTCTACGCCGACCGGGCGAAGGCCACGGCTTTTTCAAATTGCTCCAGGTTGGGCCGCACGCCGGTGTACAGCACGAACTGTTCCAGGGCCTGGATCGCAATGACTTCCAGCCCGGTGATGACCCGCTTGCCTTCGGCCCGGGCACGCACGATCAGGGGCGTTTCCGACGGGATCGCCACGACATCGAACACGGTCTCGGCCGTAGCGATGGTCTCGGGCTCAAACGCCAACTGGTCGGCCTCCGGGCCGCCGGTCATGCCGATCGGCGTGACATTGATCAGCATCTGTGGCCGCCGGGTACCGAGTTCAGCTTGCCACTCATACCCCAGGGACTCGGCCAGGGCTCGCCCGGCGGCTTCATTGCGGGCAACGATCAGTCCGTTCTTGTAACCCCCATCGCGCAAGGCACTGGCCACAGCCTTGGCCATGCCGCCGCTGCCGCGCAAGGCAAAGTTCGAGTCCTTGGGCACCGCGTGGCTTTGCAACAACTGGGCGATGGCGATGTAATCGGTGTTGTAGGCCTTCAGATGGCCGTTGGTATTGACGATGGTGTTGATGGACTGGATCGCCGCGGCAGAAGGATCCAGCTCGTCCACCAGGGCTATGCAGGCTTCCTTGAACGGCATCGACACACCGCATCCACGAATGCCCAGGGCACGGATACCGCCCACCGCTCCAGGCAGGTCCTGGCTACTGAACGCCTTGTAATAGAAATTCAGGCCCAATTGTTCATACAGGTGATTATGAAACCGCAGGCCGAAGTTTCCGGGACGCCCCGATAGCGACATGCACAGTTGGGTGTCTTTGTTGGGATTGATCTGCATGCGTGTCTCCTTGCAATTCACTTTCGGACAGACGGAATCACCGCTGCGAAAGGTTTTATTCGATGATGATACCGCCAGCCCCAGCCCGGTCTCAGGCCCCCGGATGACGCGGCGCGGTAAAGAAAAGCGCTACAGACCTTACACAATATTTACCCAACAGCGTCGCAAATCCTGAGAAAATCGCTGTCATAGCAAGTATCCCCGCGACTCTCATCGGGTCTGTTGCAGACCACAGGCGTCGGGGCCGAAACGAGGAACAGCCATGAATCGTAAACTTCCCATCATCGCCCTGCTCCTGGGGGCACTCGCGGTCACCGGCCAGGCATCCGCCAACGGTCGTGGTGGTTGGGAGGGGCCCGCAGTGTTTGGCGCAATCGTCGGTTCGGCCATCATCGGCTCGGCCATCATCAACCGTGATCGACCTGTGTATGTGCAGCAACCGGTCTATGTCCAGCCACAGCCGGTCTACTACCAGGCACCACCACCGGTCTACTACCAGCCGCAGCCGGTGTATGTAGAGCGACCGATCTACTATCGCCCAGCGCCGGTTTATTACGGGCCACCACGGGGCTACTACTATGGCCCGCCTCGTGGTCATTACGGTCGCTGGTAATCAGCCTCCCGGGTGGCACAAAAAAGCCTGTGATCGATGATCACAGGCTTTTTCATGTCCACTAGATAACCCCTGTGGCGAGGGAGCTTGCTCCCGCTGGGCTGCGCAGCAGTCCTAAAACAGGGCCGCTTCGCGTCCAGCGGGAGCAAGCTCCCTCGCCACAGGGAATTGTCAGACGTGCTCACTGCTTTTCAGACGGACCGGCGCATGCTCCGCGGGCTCGTGAACAGACTCCGCCACCACCGGGATCTCATTGCCATCGCAATCATGCAGCTTGCCATCGCTGAAGTAATCACCTTCACGCAGCGCCGCCAGGTCCTGATAGCGCAACACCCGCTCGGTGCCGGCGGCAAAAACCGACTGCTGGTCGGAGTTACCCGCGGTGAAGTGGTTGAACGCCAGGTTCAGCGCGATCGCCATGATTGCCGAAGAACTGATGCCCGAATGAAAGATGGTCGCGAACCAGCTCGGGAAATGGTCATAGAAATTCGGAGCAGCGATAGGAATCATGCCAAAACCAATGGAAGTGGCGACGATGATCAGGTTGACGTTGTTGCGATAGTCGACTTTGGACAGCGTGCGGATGCCACTGGCAGCCACGGTGCCAAACAGCACGATACCGGCACCGCCCAGTACCGAGGTCGGCACCGCCGCGATCACCCGGCCCATGAACGGCAGCAGGCCGAGCACCACCAGGAACACCCCGCCGGTCGCCACCACGAAACGGCTCTTGATCCCGGTCACCGCCACCAGCCCGACGTTCTGGGCAAAGGCACTCTGGGTGAAGGAGCCAAAGATCGGCGCGATCATGCTCGACAGCATGTCAGCCCGCAAGCCGTTGCCCAGGCGCCTGGAGTCGACTTTGGTGTCGATGATCTCGCCCACGGCCAGGATGTCGGCGGAGGTTTCCACCAGGGTCACCATGATCACAATGCACATCGACAGGATCGCGGCGATGTGGAAGGTCGGCATGCCGAAATGGAACGGTGTCGGAAAGCCGAACATCGGGCCTTGGCTGACCGATGAAAAGTCCGCCATGCCGAGGAACACGGCGATGACGGTACCAATGACCATCGCCAGCAGAATCGATAACCGCGAGATGGTTGCGCTGCCCATTTTGCTCAGCAATAGCACCAGCACCAGGGTCACCGCGGCCAGGCCGATGTTGGCCATGCTGCCGAAATCAGCGGCGTGACTGTTGCCCCCCATCGCCCAACGCGCCGCCACCGGCATCAAGGTCAGGCCGATGGTGGTGATCACGATGCCGGTTACCAGTGGCGGAAAGAACCGGGTGATGCGCGAAAACACTGGGGTAATCAGCAAACCAATCAGGGACGCGGCGATCACCGCGCCAAGGATGGCTTGAAAGCCGCCTTCCCCGCCGCTGCCGACAATCGCCACCATGGTCGCGACGCCCGAGAACGATACGCCCTGCACCAAGGGCAGTTGGCAGCCGAAAAACGGCAGGCCGAGGGTTTGCAGCAACGTTGCCAAGCCCCCCGCGAACAATGACGCGGCAATCAACAAGCCGATGTCCGCGGGCGAGAGCCCGGCCGCCTGGCCGATGATCAACGGCACGGCGACGATGCCACCGTACATGGTCAACACATGTTGCAGGCCGTAAGCCATATTCGCGCCGACGCCAAGGTTTTCGTCCTCGGGCCGTGGGAGTGAAACATGGGGCGTTTTCATGGTTCGGGGGTTCCCTGTTTTTTGTTATGGGCACACTGTATTCAAAACTCAGGACAAATGTCCATAGAGTTGTATACAACTTGTTGCCATACACAGGAACAGACTCCCCCGGCCAACAGCCTTTTTTACGGCTGAAGCAACCCCACGATCGCCGGCCGCAACAGCTCGCGCGGCGGTACGCGCAGGCCAAACTCTTGTTCCAGCAAGTCGATCAACTCATCGGCATCGGTGATCAACCGGCGTTCGCTCTCCTGCCCGATCCGGTGCACGGCATAGCTGTTGCCGTTCAGGGTCTTGCGCAGCCCATCGCCGGTACGCGCGACCATCAACCGCCCCATGAACGGGGATTCCGGGTGGTTGCTGACGTACCAATTGCCGAGGGTGTAGTCGATGTCTTCCTGGCGCTGCAGATCGAACAGGTACATCGGCCGCCATTCGTCGGCAACGTTGGCGCGCAACAGATAGCCGTCCGCATGGGTGTCGATGCGGTACGGCTCATGGGGCGTGACTTGTGCCTCACGGCTGTCCAGCAGCAGCGGCGCGGTGGGCACCATGCCACCAAAGCCGACGTCGGTGATGTAGCGCACACCGTCGAACGTCACCAGGCTCAGCCGGTGGGTCCGTGCCGCCCAGGTGCCTTCAGGCGCGTTCATCACCACGCGCCCGGTGATGCCACGGGCTTCGAAACCCAGCTCCAGCAACAACGCCAGGAACAATTGGTTGAGTTCATAGCAATAGCCGCCGCGCCCTTGTTCGAACACTTTTCGCTCCACCGACTCAAGGTCGATGGACACGGGTTGACGCAGCAACGTCGACAGGGTTTCAAAGGGGAACTCGGCAGTATGGCGCCCTTGCAGTTGACGCAACGTGTCGAGGGTCGGCGCTGGAGGCGCATCGAAACCCAGGCGCCGCAGATAGCGAGCCGTATCGCTCAGTTGGGGATGACTCATGAGGGGTGTCCTTTTCCGGGGTCGGCGCAGCGCTCACGACAAGCGCACTGTTATTGGGCGCCAGATATAAGGCATTCCCCTCACCGAGACAACAATCGACCGGGGCACCTCGCCGGGTCACCGCCGCTTGCGTGAAGCCAGGCGGATCCAGGTGGGGGCATGGTCGCTGGGGTGGGGTTGGTTCCGGACCCAGGCGTCCACGCCGGCCTCGCTCAGGTAGGCGCTGGCCACCGGGTTGAGCAGCAGGTGATCGATGCGCAGCCCGGAGTTCTTCTGCCAATGCTGACGGAAATAATCCCAGAAAGTGTAGATCCGCTCGTCCGGATACAGGTGGCGCAACGAATCGGTCCAGCCCTGGTCCAGCAGTCGCTGGTAGCACGCGCGGCTTTCTGGCTGCAGCAGCGCATCCTTGAGCCAGGAGCGCGGGTTGTAGATGTCCATGTCGGTGGGCACCACATTGTAGTCACCGGCCAGCACCACGGGATGATCGCTGGCCTGCAACCCTTGGGCGTATTCGATGAGCCGTTCGAACCAGGCCAGCTTGTAGTCGAACTTCGGACCCGGTTGCGGGTTGCCGTTGGGCAGGTACAGGCAGCCCACCAGCACGCCATGCACCGCCGCCTCCAGATAGCGACTGTGGCTGTCGTCATCCCCGCCGGGCAGGCCTCGGCGGCTCTCCAGCGGCTGCGCGTCACGGGCCAGGATCGCGACACCGTTCCAGGACGCCTGCCCCTGCCAGATCGCCCCATACCCGACCGACTCCAGCTCCGCCGCCGGGAAATCCTTGTCCACGGCCTTGAGCTCCTGCAAACAGGCAATGTCGGGTTTTTCCCGCTCCAGCCATTCCAGCAGGTTGGGCAGCCGGGCCCGGATGCCATTGATGTTGAAGGTCGCGATCCGAAGGTTTTTCATAGGGCAGCACTCGAAATACCCTAGCTGTGACCGACAACACGTAGCAATGGTTGCAACAGGTCTTCAGGAACCCGGTGAGCCATTATCGAGATTCCAACCGATCTCAACGATCCGAGCGCGCCAGCGTGTCGAGCCCACCTTCCGTCGATAACACCGCCACCCGGTTGCGGCCGCTGTGCTTGGCCTGGTAAAGCGCCGCATCGGCCCGCTGGATGAAGACTTCGATGCTGTCCAGGCTGCTGGGCACAAAGGCATAGCAGCCCAGGCTTACCGTGAGGTAGCCGGTCGGAGACCCGGAATGGGTGATGTGCTTGTCGATGACGCTGCGGCGGATCTGCTCGGCCAATGCCATGGCCCCCGACAGATTGGTGTCGGGCAACAGGACCGCGAACTCTTCGCCACCATAACGCACCGCCAGATCGGCCTTGCGATGGCAGCAGCTCTTGAGCACCTTGGCCACTTCCGCCAGGCAATGATCCCCGGCCACGTGCCCATAGGCGTCGTTGTAGCGCTTGAAGAAATCGATATCGAGCATGATCAGGCTCAAGGGGCTACGCTGACGAGCGCCCCGGCCGAACTCGATGTCCAGGGCCCGTTCGAACAGCCGCCGGTTCGCCAGCCCGGTGAGGCTGTCATGGGTGGCAATCAGTTCCAACGCTTCCTGAGCCTTGCGCAAGTCCGCCTCGATCCGTTCGCTGGTACGGACCTGGCGCACGAATACCCAGCCGAACAAGCAAATGCCCAACACCACCAGGCCCACGATGAGGCTGGATTGGAAAGCCCGGTCATGCCAGCCCGCCAGGATCGCGCCTTCGGACATCGCGGCGGTGACCACCAGCGGATAAGCCTGCAGATGTTGGTGCCCATACAGCCTGACGACACCATCGATGGTCGAACGGATGAGTACATCGCCAGACATCCCGCCGGCCAGGGCATGGTTGTAAATATTTTCCTGGGCCAGCGGGTGACCGATCCGCCCCTCATCGAAGGGACGACGGGCCAAGAGCGTCCCGTCAGACAAAGCCAGGGCCATCTCGCCTTGATCATCCAGATTGAAGCTTTTGAAGAATCGATCGAAGTACGACATTTTGATGCCGGCCATCAACACGCCTTGGAAGTTGCCATCCTGATCATTCAAGCGCCGGGAAACCGGAATGATCCAGCCGCCGTTTTGTCGGCTGCGGATTGCCGGGCCGATATGGGCGACCAGGGAGGCATTCTCTTGGTGGAAAACGAAGTACTCTCGATCCGCCACCCCAGCACCCCGGTGCAGGTTTTCAAAGGAGGTCACCACCCAGTGACCGTGCTTGTCGAACAGGAACAGACCATGCAATTGCTCAAGCGATTGCACACGTCGGGCAAAGGTTTGCTGCAAGCGTGGCTGTACGGCGGGACCGTAGCCGTCTACTTGGATCCAATCTGCCAGGCTGGCCAATACCAAATCAGCCTGGAGGAAGGTGTCCTGCGCCTGCTGGGCCATGGCCCGGGTAAGGGTCGCCGAAGCGACGCGGGCCGACTCCAGGTCGTGGCTGCGCGACTGCTCCAGTTGCAGATAAAGCAAACCGCACAGGCACAGGCACACCGCCGCGATAAACGAAACCGCAGCCTTGAGCAACGGCAGGCGCTTCAAGGCACCGCCAGGGACATGGAAAGGATCGAGAATGGAGATAGGCAAGCGAATTCCTGAAGAGGGCAAAACATGAGCGAATTCGCTCAAAGCCCCCAATATTCGTGAGCTTAGCCTACCGCTTGTGAGGCGGCAATTTGCCTGTGCAGCAGAGCCGATGGGTGGCTGCAGTGGATCCAAAAACCCGCCTGCCAGCCGATAAAAATGCCCTCTTCAGAACGAAGAAATTCCCCGTGGCGAGGGGATTTATCCCCGCTGGGCTGCGCAGCAGCCCTAAAGCAGTGAACTCAATCTTCTGGCACACCGAGTTGCCTGGTTTTTTGGGGGCCGCTGCGCAGCCCGACGGGGATAAATCCCCTCGCCACGGGTCAGATTGCGGCTCTCACCGTACCGGCGGCACCCGGATCTCCCCGGCCCGGCATTGTGTCCTGACGCCCCTGCCACACGCGGCGAACGCCAGGTCCTTGTCCATGCACACCCGCACTTCCGACAGTTGCGGCCCGCTGCAAATCACCGCAATGCCGTCGGGCGCAATGCCTGGATTGCTTTGGCGGAACAGCCGGATGATTTCATCAGCCTCGAAATAATACGAGGAATTGAGCGGTTGCAGCTGCGATGGGATTTTCACCGCGCCCAAGGCTTTGTCGGCAACCTCCAGGTAACCCATGGCGCTCAGGCCACTGCAAGTGCCGTGCTTGGACCATTCATGCGCCATCAACTTGCGGGTGGGAAACAAGGTCAGGCCCTTCTGCTGCTCAGCCGCCGTCAACGGCACCTGAGGCGCACAGGATTGCGGCCAGCCGCCCCGGGTGTATTGCGGCCAGAGGCCATGGAGCACAAAGCCGTAGCCCTTGCCGGAACACTGCGCATCCTTCTGGTGAGTCAGGCAGAACGTCGGCGACCAGGACAGCGCCAGCAAATAGTAATCGAACACTCCGGCCACGGATTGCGCCCGTGCATTGCCGGATTCGCGGGCATTGGCCGCGCCCATGGAACCCAGTGTCAGTACGATCAGCACGACAATGGCAAGACGTTGTTTCATTGACCCACTCCTTGGGGCGATTGTGCGAAAGCAGGATGATCGGGCGATGATTGTTTCAACCTTGTGTTTCAAATCTCTGAAGGGCTGTTTTTTTTACAAGCAATCCTTGCCGGGGGCTATCTAAATTGCGTAACGCCCCATAACGTAGATCGCCTTTGACTTTTACGTGCCCCGTCACCCATGAGCAAACCGATCCGAACCGATGACGAAAAGCCCCTGACCCGCCCCGACGCCGTCAGCCTGCGCGTGGCCTTCTGGTTCTGGCTCAAACTGGGCTTCATCAGTTTCGGCGGCCCTGCGGGGCAGATCTCGATCATGCACCAGGAGTTGGTGGAGCGCCGACGCTGGATTTCCGAACGACGCTTCCTGCATGCCCTTAACTACTGCATGTTGCTGCCGGGCCCCGAGGCCCAGCAACTGGCCACCTACCTGGGCTGGCTGATGCATCGAAGCTGGGGCGGGGTGATCGCCGGGGCACTGTTCGTGCTGCCTTCGTTGTTCATTCTCATCGCGTTGTCGTGGCTGTACGTCGCCTTTGGCGAAGTGCCGATAGTGGCGGGCATTTTCTATGGCATCAAGCCGGCCGTCACGGCAATCGTGGCACATGCCGCCCACCGGATCGGCTCCCGCGCACTCAAGAACAACTGGCTGTGGGCGATCGCTGCGGCGTCGTTCACCGCGATATTTGCCTTTGATCTCCCCTTCCCACTGATCGTGCTGAGTGCGGCGGTCATCGGTTATTTCGGCGGCCGCTGGGCACCGGAAAAATTCAGCCTGGGCGGTCACGCTACCCAGCACCAATCCTTCGGCCCCGCCTTGATCGACGACGACACGCCGCCCCCGGACCACGTTCGATTCAGCGCCTTCAGGCTCGCCCGGCTGGCGATCATCGGTGCCCTGTTGTGGGCGTTGCCAATGGGCCTGCTGACCGCGGTGTTCGGCTGGGAAGGCACGCTGACGCAAATGGCCTGGTTCTTCACCAAGGCCGCATTGCTGACGTTCGGCGGCGCCTATGCAGTGTTACCCTACGTGTACCAGGGTGCCGTCGGACACTTCGGCTGGCTGACGCCGACACAAATGATCGATGGCCTGGCCCTGGGCGAAACCACGCCCGGGCCGCTGATCATGGTCGTGGCCTTCGTCGGTTTCGTCGGAGGCTACGTGATGCAGGTGTTCGGTCCCGAACAAGCCTTTCTCGCCGGGGCCGTCGCGGCCACGCTGGTGACCTGGTTCACGTTCCTGCCCTCGTTCCTGTTCATCCTGGCCGGCGGCCCGCTGGTGGAATCGACGCACAACGTGCTGAAATTCACCGCGCCGCTGACCGCGATTACCGCGGCGGTGGTCGGGGTGATCCTCAACCTGGCGTGCTTCTTTGGTTACCACGTACTCTGGCCCAACGGTTTTGCAGGTGCCCTGGACTGGCCGTCGGCAATCATCGCAATCGCGGCGGCCATTGCGCTGTTTCGCTACAGGCTGGGGGTAATCCAGGTATTGCTGGCGTGCGGGCTGGCTGGGCTGGCGGTGCACTTGCTGCGCTAGACGAGGCGTTTGCTCAGGTACGTCGCCGAAGCCGGGCACAAGGTTTTGAATTGGGCCGTCGCACCGATCGAAGCAGGCGCCAGCGAGCGGTCCCGCGCCTGATAGCCCTGGCCGGTAAAAAACGCGGCGGCGCTGTCAGTCAGCAGATGGAGCTGCTCTACACCCTCACGTTTCGCAAACGCCTCGATAGCGGCCAACACCGCCGCGCCAGTGCCCTTCCCCCGCTGCCCCTCGAGGACAACCAGCGAACGCAGCAACCGGTCAGCCCCCTCCCCCTCGATGCCACCAAACGCCACAACAACATCTTGGTGGCTGAAGCTGAAGAACTGTCGACCGGGATACGCCAGATCGTCCACGGGAAGACCGGCCTGGGTGAGCGCATCGCGCAACGGTCCCAGGTCGTTATTGCTCAGTGCTCTCATGTGCATGACTTGCTCCTCGTAAATTGTTCCGGTGATCGTCATCGCACTGAAACTCAACAACCCACCACCCCATGACCCAGCGCAAATGAACACCCCAGCCCATCAGCTAAGCTCAACCTATCATCACGACAGGGAATCGACATGAGCAAGGCAGACGAGCTAGCGGCCAAACTGAGGAAAACCCAGCAAACCCGCGCGGATACCGACAACTGCGCCGATCTGGCGATCGAGCACTGGCCCGCCCAGGTCTACGAACTGTATCGCCAGATCGAAACCTGGCTGGCGCCCGTATGCGAGGCGGGCCTGGATATTCGGCGCAACCCCACCCACGTATTTGAAAGTCATTCCAGCGGCTCGACGTACAACTACGCCATCGATCAACTGGTGATCGAAGGCAATCATCAGCGCATTTCATTCGACCCGATTGCGCGTTTCTCGTCCAAGGGCGAGGGCTGCATTGAAGTCCATATGAAGGGGCAGGAACACTGCATCGTGCGCTCACTCGGCGAACATGGTGAATCGCTCTGGCATATCCAGGCCCTGCGCCAGACCGGGCAACCGCGTCTTGAACCGACCATGCTGGACGAGGACGCCTTGCTCGCGCTGGTAGAGCAAGGCCTGGGGCTTTAACGCAAATGGGCGACCCTTGAGGTCGCCCTTTCAACTGTCTTTGGCTTTGCGTCCGCGCGAGGTCACCTTCACAGGCACGCTGTTGCCATATTCCGTCCACCAGGCCGTCAGCGCTTCCATCGTCGGCCCAAGCCCTCGGGCCTTTTGCGTAATTTCGTACTCCACACGCGGGGGCACTTCTGCGAACACCGTGCGAGACACCAGCCCATCTCTTTCCAGTTCGCGCAGTTGCGCCGTCAACATGTGTTGCGTGATGCCGGGAATGGCCTTTCGCAGTTCCCCAAAGCGGTAGATCCGCTGATTGAGCAACCACATGATTTCCAATTTCCACTTGCCCGAGAGCAGCGCGAATGCGCGACGCATTTGCTCGTGCATGTTGATGCTGGCGTGCTCATTAGTCTGGTTTTCCATACTAACCATCACTTTTTCATCCTTCTTGTGGGCTTTCATGTTAGGCGACATTCTCGCCCCTTGTCGATTCAACCCAGCCCACTCAGGAAGAACCTCATGATTGAACACTACCTCTACTGGATCAGTACCGCGGCGTTGGCCCTGCTTTACCTGGCATCCGCAACGCTGTACGTCACCAAGAAGGCATGGGTCGGCCAGGCGCTGGCCGACCTCGGTTACCCCAGCTACCTGATACCGATGCTCACCGTCCTGAAAGTCCTCGGGGTGGTCGCCATCCTGTCGCGCGCCAGCGTGGCACTCAGCGACCTGGCCTATGC
The DNA here is from genome assembly GCF_052112205.1 of Pseudomonas sp. Lb2C2. Taxonomy (NCBI): domain Bacteria; kingdom Pseudomonadati; phylum Pseudomonadota; class Gammaproteobacteria; order Pseudomonadales; family Pseudomonadaceae; genus Pseudomonas; species Pseudomonas sp. Lb2C2. Next base: position 258,417 of record NZ_JAUTYW010000007.1, read on the forward strand.
GGGCATGCTCTATCACCTGCTGTTGTCGGCGTCCGCGCACCTGGGTGTGCGCAAGCCGCGCGGCGCTCTTCCGGCAGCGATAGGCATCGTGTTGCTGATCGCTTCCTTCCTGACCCAAAACGCCGCCCGCGAAGCTCCGTCGCCTTATGCGCCAGGCATGGCGCAGCACCAAGTCATCCTCGACTGACGGATATTTATCTCAACCCACCGTGCTGTAGGGCGTTGCTTGCGTAGTCGATGAAGATTCCCGGAGCGCTGACCGAGCGGCCAGCACCGTAAGAACAGCGGCAACGCCCAACACCGCCGCACTGGTTTCGAAGGTCGCGCGATAGCCACTCAGGTCGAACAGAAGGCCGCCCACTGTCGCGCCCGCGGCGATGGCGAGCTGGACGATCGCCACCATCAGGCCGCCGCCGGCTTCGGCATCTTCCGGCAGTGTTCGCGAAAGCCAGGTCCACCAACCTACGGGCGCCGCTGTGGCCACCAGGCCCCAGAGGCCGAGCAGGAGGGTCGCGATCAAGACCGACCCGCCGTACCCCACCAGGGCAATGGCAATCGCGGCCATCAACAGCGGGATGACGATGAGCGTCCGATAGAGATTGTTCTTCAAACAGGCCCCGATCAGAAAGGTGCCCGACAGCCCCGCCACACCGATCACCAGCAACATGAAGGACAGCATGGAAACGCTCACCTGCGTCACCGTTTCAAGGAACGGTCGCAGGTAGGTGAACAACATGAACTGGCCCATGAAAAATGTGCTGACCGCCAGCATACCCAGTGCGACCGGTGCCCGGGTCATCAACTTGAAGACATTGGTGCTGCCCTGCTTCGCCTGCGAAGGCATGGAGGGCAGGCGTAACAGCAGCCAGACCAGGGCGATGGCGGCGACGGGCACGATGCAGAAAAACGCGCCACGCCAACCGATGATCGCCCCCAGGAAACTGCCCAGCGGCGCAGCGATCACCGTCGCCAAGGCATTGCCGCCATTGACGATGGCCAGTGCCTGCGGAACCTGATCGTCCGGCACAAGCCGCATGGCGGTGGCCGCCGACAACGACCAGAAGCCGCCAATCGCCACGCCGATCAACGCGCGACCGAGCATGAATACCGGGTAATTCGGCGCGAACGCCGCCACGGTGCCGGAAACGATCATCAGCAAGGTCAGCCCCAGGAGAAGCCATTTTCGATCGACCCGGGCGGCAATCGATGCGATGAACAGGCTGGTGATCAGGGCAAAGGCGCCAGAGACGGCAATGCCTTGTCCGGCCTGCCCTTCGCTGACGTGAAGATCGGCCGCTACCGGCGTCAGCAAGCTGACCGGCATGAACTCCGAGGCAACGAGCACGAATGCGGCGAGGGCCATGGCAAGTACAGCGCCCCAGGCGGGCTGGACTTGTGGCGATGAGTTATCTGTCATTGGAGGACAATCCTGTGTTTCTTTGATGGATCTGTGGGCAGATTGACGGCGGCACATTCAACATCACTGTCTCAGGCAGCCCCCTTTCGCGAGCAACCCGTTGGCGCGTCTATCAGCCGACCAAAGTCGCGTTATCGATCACGAAGCGATACTTCACATCGCCCTTGAGCATGCGCTCGTAGGACGCGTTGATCTGCTCGGCCCGGACCAGTTCGATGTCGGCGACGATGCCGTGCTCTGCGCAGAAATCGAGCATCTCCTGGGTCTCGGGGATGCCGCCGATCATCGACCCGGCGAGGGTGCGCCGCTTCATGATCAGGTTGAAGACATTCGGCGAAGGATGCGGGGTTGCCGGGGCGCCTACCAGGGCCATCGTGCCGTCGCGCTTGAGCTGCACCAGCAATGCATCGAGGTCATGAGGAGCCGCCACGGTATTGAGGATGAAATCGAAGCTCTTGGTGTGCGCGGCCATTTCTTCGGTATTGCGCGACACGACAACCTCGTCGGCCCCCAACTGCCTGGCATCCTCACGCTTGGACTCGGACGTGGTGAACGCCACGACATGAGCCCCCATCGCATGGGCCAGCTTGATGCCCATGTGACCCAGGCCACCAATGCCAACCACACCCACCTTCTTGCCCGGCCCGACGTTCCAGTGGCGCAGCGGCGAATAGGTGGTGATGCCCGCGCAAAGCAGCGGCGCGACGGCGGCAAGCTGGGCTTCGGGGTGACGAATGCGCAACACATAGCGCTCATGCACCACGATGTTTTGCGAATAGCCACCCAGCGTCCAACCGGGTTCATCCGGGGTGGGGAAGTTGTAGGTCCCGATCATCCCGTCACAATAGTTTTCCAGGCCGCTGTCGCAGTCGTCACAGTGCTTGCAGCTGTCGACGATGCAGCCAACGCCGACCAGGTCGCCAGTCTTGAAGCCGGACACATGGGCGCCGACCGCCGCGACCCGACCGACGATTTCGTGGCCCGGCACGCAAGGGAACTGGGTACCCGCCCACTCGGCACGCACCTGGTGCAGGTCCGAATGGCAGATACCACAAAAAGCGATGTCGATCTGGACGTCGTGGGCGCCCGGCGTGCGACGAGTGATCTGCAGGGGTTCAAGGGGCTTGTCGCCCGCGTGAGCGCCATAGGCTTGTACACGCATCAGAAGACTCCTTGCTGGATTGAATGAGGTTGTATCTTCAGGGCTCAGCCCGGCCGGCAGGTAGTGCATTACGCTGAGATACTTGCCTGATCCTATGAGTGCTTCTATTGCGTATAGGCAGCGCTTCGCTTGGCGAGTTAATGTTCTGCCTATAGCGCTTGAGCTCAGATGACACCCGGACCCGACATGGCCATTCAACGCAGATCCGTACAAGAGACTCTGGCCGCCATCATTGGCACCCGGACCCCACGCGCGGGCGACTTTGAAACGCCCATCGCCGGCCTCGTCTTCTTCCGGCGCGACGCCCCGGCGCCGCCGGTGATTTGCATGATCGAACCGAGCATCGTGCTGGTGGCCCAAGGCGAGAAGCAGGTCTGGATCGGTGGCGAAGCCTATGGCTACGACACCGGGCGGTTCCTCATGACCTCCCTGGACATCCCGGCCAATTCCGAAGTGCTGCAGGCCAGCCCGGAACAGCCCTGCCTGGGCCTGGTCCTGAGGCTCGACTTGCGCATGGTGGCCGATCTGATCGCCCAAGGCAGCCTGTCGCCGCCGCGTGATCGAGCAGTCGGGATCGGCGCGGGAATCGGCACCGCAACGCCGGACCTGCTGGAACCGTTCGCGCGCCTGCTGGCGTTGTTGGATGAGCCCGAAGCGATTCCCATCCTGGCGCCGTTGATCCAGCGCGAGATTCACTACCGGCTGCTGCTCAGCGACCAGGCCGCCCGACTGCGGCAGATCGTTTCGGTCGATAGCCAGGGCTACCGGATCGCCAAGGCCATCGACTGGTTGAAATTGAACTACACCGAACCCGTGCGCGTAGACGACCTCGCGGCGCGGGTGCAAATGAGTGCGCCGACGTTTCACCACCACTTCCGTCAGCTCACGGCGATGAGCCCGCTGCAATACCAGAAGTGGCTGCGGTTGAACGAAGCAAAACGCTTGATGCTCAACGAACACGTGGACGTGGCGAGTGCGGCTTTCAAGGTGGGCTATGAAAGCCCTTCCCAATTCAGCCGCGAATACGCCCGCTTGTTTGGCGTGCCGCCCAAGCGGGACATTGCGGCGTTGCGTGGGCCGGCCAACCACACCAAGGCGGTTTGATAGATTCAGCTTTGACTCATTGTGGCCTGACTCATTGTGGCCTGACTCATTGTGGCGAGGGAGCTTGCTCCCGCTGGGCTGCGTAGCAGCCCCTTTTTGTGAGCGCTTCGCACTCAAGCGGGAGCAAGCTCCCTCGCCACAAGGGCCAAATTTCAACCGTCAGATAGCAGCAACATCCTTCGACGTTTTCAGAACGCTCATCGGCTTGTCAGCCCTCTGCGCCAACGCCACACACCTCAACGCCAGAATCATCGTCGGATCAACCAGCGCCACCCTGTGCCCATTGATATCGAACGCCTCGCAATGTTCCAGCACCAGCGGCAACTCCGTACACCCCAGGATCAACACCCCCGCCCCCAGCTCGCACAAATGCTCGGCCGCCAGCAACAGTTGTTCCTTGCAGAGCCCCTGTGTGAAGCCGGCCTTGATACCCCGCGGTCCGTAGATGGCGTCCATGACCATCGCCTGGTAATCGACACCTGGCGTGAGCACCTGGAGTCCGGCATGGCGCGCCGCCTGGTGATAGACCTGGCTCTGCACCGTACCGGAAGTCGCCAGCAGGCCAATCGCCTTGCCCGAACCATAGGTGCGCGCGATCCACTCCACCGTCTCGCTCAGCATGTTCACGATGGGCACCCTCAGGTGCGCCTGGATCCGCTCGACGAAGGCATGGGCGGTGTTGCAGGGAATCGCGATGGCGTTGGCGCCGGCACTTTCGAGACGTTTGCACGTGGCGTACATCGCCATCGTCGGGTCGGTTTCATCGCGTAGCAGGTTGGCCGTCCGATCCGGTATCTGCGGGTTTTGCTCGACCACCATCTTGATGTGGTCCTGGTCCTTTCCCGCCTGGGTATTGGCCACCACCTTGGCCATGAAGTCCACCGTGGCGGCAGGCCCGACGCCGCCCACGATGCCCAGCTTGAACGGTGGGCGCCTGGGCTGCTGGTCCAGCGTCGCGAAGTCGGCGTAGATTTCATTGATGTCCAGCACGGTGATCCCGCGACGCTGCAAATCGGCACAGACCAGGGACAGCTCGGTCATGCCGGGCAGGATCACCGTCGCACCCTGGGCCTGCAACGACAGGCACGCCTGGTAGACCGCTTCAAGCGGCACGCCTTCGAGGTGGCCATCCTTGATGCCGTTGAGACCGTACATCGCCTCCATCAACCCCGCTTGAGCGTCTGCGTCGGGGTAAACAATCTGGAAGTCTTTGCCGAAATGTCGCTCGAACAATCCGCAATGGCGCACGAAGTCGGAGGCGATCACCCCCAACGTCGTCTGGGGCGGCACCGTGTGGCTGACGTGCCGGGTCAAGGCGGCCATCATGTCCAGCACGGGAATGCCCAACTCCTCCTCGATTTCAGCGCGAAAGGTATGGCTGGCGAAGCACGGGAGCATCACCGCATCGAAGCCACTGTCCTCGAACGACTTGCACACCTGGAACACATAGAACTTGCGCGACGTCATACTCGCGCCCTGGTCCAGCGGCAGCAGCACGTCCTTGAAGGGGTGCTGCTCGAACAGGAAATGGTAGCGCCCCTGGTCCTCGAGCACCGCCCGGGACTTGACCAACTTGTAGAACAGATCGCCCCCGGCCAAAGACCCAAGCCCGCCGACGATGCCCAACTTGCGAACCACAGAGGCCTTGTGGCTCGACTTCACTTTAGCCTTCATGAACGTCTCCTCAAGCCACCGGCACCGGCTCGGATCGCGACCGAACCGGAGCATGTGCGCCCTCGTCCTCGTCGGCTTCTTCGTGGGGTTCGGACTTGGCGACCACCGCCGTCGCAATGCTGTTACCCACCACGTTGGTGGCGGTGCGGGCCATGTCGAGGAACTGGTCGATGCCGATGATCAACAGCAGCCCCGCCTCGGGAAGATTGAACATCGGCAACGTGGCCGCGACCACGACCACCGAAGCCCGCGCGACACCGGCCATGCCCTTGCTGGTGATCATCAGCGTCAGAAGAATCAGCATCTGTTGCGTGAAACTCAAATCAATGTTGTAGGCCTGGGCGATGAACAGGATGGCGAACGCCTGGTACATCATCGAGCCGTCGAGGTTGAACGAATAACCCAGAGGCAACACGAAGCTGGACACGCGTTTTGGCGCGCCAAACTTCTCCAGCGCCTCGATGGTTTTCGGGTAGGCGGATTCGCTGCTGGCGGTGGAAAAGGCCAGGAGAATCGGTTCGCGAATGAGCTTGCCGAGGTGAAAAACCGAGCGACCAAGGAACAGGTAACCGGCACCGAACAGCAACGCCCAGAGAATCAGGATCCCCAGGTAGAACTCAGCGATCAGCTTGCCGTAATCCACCAGCAGGCCAAGCCCCTGGGTGGTAATCGCCGAGGCAATGGCGGCAAACACCCCAATCGGCGCGAACGCCATCACGTAGTCGGTGATCTTGAACATCACCTTCGCCAGCTCTTCGATGGAATCGGTGATCCGGGTGTAACCCGCCCGTTTCACGCCGGCCAGTGCGAAGCCGAAGAACAGCGAAAACACCACGATCTGCAGGATCTCGTTGTTGGCCATCGCTTCGGCAATGCTGCGCGGAAACACATGGCCGATGAACGCCTTGAGACTGAAGTCACCGGTGTTGACCGGCACGGCCGCCGTTGCGTGCTGGGCCACGTCCATGTTCAACCCGGCACCGGGTTGAAACAGGTTGACCAGGCCCATCCCGATCAGCAGCGAGACAACCGAGGCGGTGACAAACCAAGCCATCGCCCGAGCCCCAATCCTGCCAACGGAACGGGAGTTGCCCATGCTGGCGATACCGCCCACCAATGTCGCGAAGACCAGGGGCGCGATGATCATCTTGATCATGCGCAGGAAAATGTCAGTGACCATCGAGAAGTAACTGGCGATCTCTTTGGCACTTTGCTCGCTCCCTGCGAAATGGTGACACGCCCAACCAACAAGTACGCCCAGGGCAATGCCCATTGCAATTCGACGTGGGAGCTTATTCTTCTTCACGGTGCTGTCCTCAAGTAGTTCTTGGAGTTTTTTTACTTGGCAGGGATCAAGGAGGTGTACCCGATGCTCTTGATGGCATGGGCACTACGGTAAAGATTCTAAGGAGCCGATCCGGGGAGATGATGAGTAATCCTGCTAACCCCATGCGCTTTTGGAATAGTTAGCGAAAGGCCGCGCTGGACCGGGGGATTGCGCAGTAAAATCGAGCGCTCACAACGGGGATTCCGATATGCAACTCAAATGGCTGGATGATCTTCTGGCGATTGGCGAATGGAAAAATTTCTCCCGCGCCGCCGAGGTGCGTTGCGTGACGCAATCGGCCTTGTCCCGGCGCATCCGCTCACTTGAGGAATGGGTGGGCGTCAAACTGGTGGACCGGGGCACCTACCCCGTCCAACTCACACCCGCGGGAGTCACCTTCTGCGATGAAAGCCGAGAGGCCCTCGCCGGATTACTGAGGTTGCGCTCGACGCTGCGCGACGTGGAACGAATGCCGGGACGCTCGATCCAGATCACCGCCGGCCACAGCCTGTCGATGACCTTCCTGCCCAAGTGGCTCTCGCAGTTCCAGCAACACAACGAACAGTTCAACGCCCGAGTGGTGGCCGCCAACATCCATGACGCCGTCATTGCATTGGAAGAAGGCAGTTGCGACTTGATGATGGTCTACCACCATCCGCTTGCGCCCATCCTGCTGGACCCCGAGCGTTTTGGCAGCCTGGTGCTCGGCCACGATGCGTTCATCCCCCTGTGCGCGCCCAACCGCAAGGGCGAACCGCTGTTCCGCCTGCCCGGCCGCGCCGGCAAACCGGTGCCTTACCTGGCCTACACAGCAACGACGTTCCTGGGGCGCGTCGCGGACATCGTCATCAACAACGGCCCTGAACCGATCGCCCTGGAACGCTGCTATGAAGCGGACATGGCGATGCTACTGATGCGCATGGCCATCGAGGGCTACGGCGTGGCCTGGTTGCCGCAGAGTGCGGTGGCTGACGAGTTGGAGCGTGGGCTGTTGGTGCGGGCCGGTGGCGAGCAATGGAGCACGCGCCTGGAGATTCGCTCGTACTGTGCGATTGCCAATCGCAACCCAACGATGCGTAAGCTGTGGAAGACCTTGGAAGGCGCTTCGCTGCAGCGGCCGGGCAGCGCACCCTCTACACCCGCGGAAGCGAACTGATCAACGCTACTCAAGTACTGCTCACAAGCTTTACTGTGGGAGCGAGCCTGCTCGCGATGACGGCATCACATCCAACATCCTCACCAACTGACCCACCGCTATCGCGAACAGGCTCCCACGCAGGGATTTATGGTGAACGCAATATCTGTGAACACCCCGGAAAAACTGTGGGAGCGAGCCTGCTCGCGATGACGGCATCACATCCAACATCTTCACCAACTGACACACCGCTATCGCGAGCAGGCTCCCACGCAGGGATTTATGGTGAACGCAATATCTGTGAACACCCCGGAAAAACTGTGGGAGCGAGCTTGCTCGCGATGACGGCATCACATCCAACGCCTCCATCAACTGCCCCACCGCTATCGCGAGCAGGCTCGCTCCCACGGGATTGCAGACTGCAAAGGGTGATGAGCAAGACAGTGCAGGCGACCCCGTGTGAAGTCGCCCACTACCCTTACGACGCCAACACCTGCGCCTGCAATCGCCGCCCAATCACATCCAGCAAATCACACCCATCGCGCAGGGGGATCGCTAGCACTTGGGCAAAATCATGGAGTATCACGGCGTCCGTACTGATGTCGGAACGCATGGCGAGGTTTTCCAGTAACTGAGTAACAGCGGCGATGCGGTAAGCGGCGGTGTCGTGCAGCACGTCCAGCGGCGCTTCTGTGTCGATCAGGAGCGCGTGGAAATTGTTTTCGATACCGGTGATAGGCATGTAACGGGACATGAGGGGTTACTCCTGCGGGGATGGGAGGTCAGTGCCGGGTTGAAGATAGGGATGCCACTGATGAAGGACCGAATCCGGGGTCGGAATTCGTAGATCGAGCAGGAGGTTGTAATTGATGTAATGGAGGACAGATTGGATGAGGTTGAGATGATGCGTGCCTTGCGGACACGGTTTTAAAGCAATAGCAGTACCTTTTTTCATTGGGCGATCTCAGGATTAATTGAAAAAAATCCCAGGCATTAGGGCTTCCACACCCTGCCGCTGAATTTGCAGCGACGGAGAAAACTTAGCGCACGGGGTGATGCGGTGGATAGTCAGCGGGGAGCGACGCGTCTTGAGGGAAATTTCCGACGAGAGTGTCCGGCGATGGATTGGGCAGCGCAGCTATGAGCACAAGGAAAAATCTCGAAACGAATGCGCCCAACGCCTTTCGTCCAGACCGCAACATAGGCCACGCCTGCGGGATGGGCTATAATCCGCCCACTAGCGCGATTTGAGGTCCAGCCCATGGGCAATGTCAGCCTTGAAACCAAAAAGGCCTATGCCGCCAGGACGCGTAGATCCAACTACGCGGCCAGCCTCCGTCTGGAAGGTTTCAAAACGACCTTCGCCGACAGCGAACGCAAAATGCCAACGCGTGAAGAGGTCTTGAAGGCCTTTACCCAGACCAGAACTAATGCCTGACAAATATGGAGTCGGCGAGGACGCTTATTGCTATCCCGGCTCCACGGTCCTGCGCAACAAACTCGATATCCGTGACGAACCGACCCTAAGCGAAGCCGAACAACAACTCTCGGCCATCGCAGCGGACAACGTCGAGTTCAGCCCTCCTCCCTATAGCCTGGCCTACCTTCAAAACATTCATCGAATCCTCTTTTCAGACCTGTTCGAATGGGCCGGGGAACTGCGCACCGTTGGCATGTCCAAACAAGCCACCCGCTTCTGCCAACCTGAGTACATGGAGAAGGAAGCCAATAAAATCTTCGCCAAGATGGCCGCGGCAAACTGGTTCGAGGGCATGGAGCGGGCTGAGCTGATCGTCGCTGTGGCAGAGGCCTATTCCGACATCAACGTCGTACACCCCTTCCGCGAAGGCAATGGCCGTGCGCAACGCATCCTGTTTGAACACCTCATCATGAATGCCGGGTTTGAAATCAGTTGGTGGGGGATTGAGAAGGACGAGTGGATCTACGCCAATATCGCGGCTTATAACGGCGTCATGGAGCCTATGGAGCAAGTTTTTGAGAAGTGTATCGGGCTGGCGATTCAAGCTTGACCGCACAACGTTATCCCCTCGCTCACCGCCTTACGGTTTATTTCGCTAAGTGATACAGTCGCCGTCAATTAACGTCTGCTAAAGCCACCGAAATGTACAGGACGAAATCATTCCCATCTAACAAGGAAGGTCGAGACTTTGTGGTGGGCGACATTCATGGGCATTTCAAATTTCTAACAATGGCCTTAGACAAACTAGACTTCAACACCGAGCTGGATCGTATTTTTTCCGTGGGGGACCTCATCGACCGCGGCCCCGACTCCATGGACGTATTGAACTGGCTTGAGAAGCCATGGTTCCATGCAGTGCGTGGCAATCACGAACAGATGCTTATTGACTGTATCTCCGGGCATGGGGATATCCCCCGACATATCCGAAATGGTGGAGCCTGGCTGTACGAGTTACAACCCACCATCCAGCATGAACTCTCAAAATCCTTGCAAGCACTTCCATTGATCATTGAAATCGACTTATTAAACGATCAAACAATTGGAATAGTCCATGCCGAAGCCCCCGTCATCCAAAGTAACGATGGCTGGCAGGAAGCCAAAGATGCAATCACAGGAAAAACTGGAGAGCAACATCAGCGGCAAGCCTTGAAGACAGCGCTGTATGCCAGAGAAAAAATCGAGCAAAACGACCACACGCCCATCAAAGGAATAGACCGACTCTATGTTGGACATTCAACAGTGCCCAGTATTATGCGCTTGGGTAATGTCGTATATATCGACACCGGCTGCTCATTTTCCGATGGCGCATTAAGCCTGGTTGATATCCAAACCGAATCCATCATTAGTATGAGCATGAGCGAGTGAGACAAGGCATCGCTCTGCTTAGTTTTTTTCGAGGCAAAATCGCCATCAGATGATAGTGGCCGAGGCTACCAGGGCGCGTAGCAGGCGATTCCGTTTGAGAAAACCAAAGACTCTAGCGCCCTAGCGACTCTGCAATCGATCCTCGCTCATAATTTAGGGAAGTTTCCTACACACCAATTTCTTGCTGAATTTTTGTCAGGAAGCCTATAGTTCCGGCGTCCCCCCACAGCAGGGACTCGGGTTTATGGCAGGCATATTGATACAAAAGATCTAAGTGTTTGCGGAATGAGTCAGCCTCCGCACAAAAAATAGTGGTCGTCGTCGGCCAATGAATTGACTACTTGATTTTGTACGACTAATTTCGTACAACTGACACGGAGTGACGTCGGCGCATGGGTTTCAAAGCGGCAAAGTCGGCCCTGATCAAGGCACTTAAGAATGGGGACTTCCAGCATGAAGCGCGGGGCAGCATCACCGTCAAAAACCTCTTGGCGACCGGTCAGGTAACCCCCCAAGAGGTGATCAGCATCGTCGCACGATGCGACGGTTCCCACCACTCGTGCTCTGAGCACCATCAGGTAAAAGGTGTGGATGTTCACCTGATCAAATACAGCGGTTGGTACGTAAAATTCTACGTAATCGCACCAGATGTATGGTTTATCAGCGTTCATCAATGAGTTAATGACTATGAAGTTTTATCAAGAGGGCGATAAGAGTCGAGCGATTTGCAGTCACTGCGAAGGCTTGGTGCAGACGACATTTACCCGCAGAAACGTACCATTCGACGATGGTCTCGGTGAGGCAAAGGGTGTTTTGGTTTCAGTGTGTGACGTATGTGATCAGGTCGTAGGGATACCAGCGCAGTCCACTCCGGCAATCAAAGCGGCTAGAGAAGCTGCTGTCGTGTCTATCGAAACGAGGCTCCCTGCTTCGTATCTTGATCGATTGGATCAGGCTATGCACGTAATCACCACTGCCGCTGCGACTAAACATCGAAAAATGTTCTTAAGCCTCTATATCGATTTTCTAGCTAGGGAACAGCGAGCTGGAGAAGGGACAATTTTCACTTGGCGCCAAGCCGCATGCACTGCTGTCGACGAGAAAACTCATCTCGATCATTTATTCAACGTCTGCCCTCACAAAGAAGAAAGCAAAAGATTGTCATTGAAGCTGAACGCACATATCGCCTCTGAGCTGGACGATCTCCAGACCCAGTCTCAGTTAAGTCGGACGGACTTTATAAAACACATGATCTGTCAGATGCAAAATGATGTAGTAACCAGCCCAAAAGAGAAGCTTGTACAGGAGTTAACTTTATTTGCGAGAGCCGCTGTATAAACACCGCATACGAATCAACTTTTTGGCTATCTGGACATTACTGCCAGATCAAAACGACAGGTCCCTCAACACCACCCCTCTATCCCTGATAAACTGCGGCTCTCTGCCTCGTTGATTCAGATCCTCCCAATGCTCCTACAAACTGCTTCACTGTCCCACCGCTTCAGCGTCGCCCCGATGATGGACTGGACCGACGCCCACTGTCGCTTCTTCCTACGCATCCTATCCAAGCACGCCCTGCTCTACACCGAAATGGTCACCACCGGCGCGCTACTCAACGGCGACCACGAACGCTTCCTGCGCCACCACGAGTCCGAACACCCGCTAGCCCTGCAACTCGGCGGCAGCGTCCCGGCCGACCTGGCCGCCTGCGCCCGTATGGCCCAGGAGCACGGTTACGACGAGGTGAACCTCAACGTCGGCTGCCCCAGCGATCGGGTGCAGAACAATATGATCGGCGCCTGCCTGATGGGGCATCCGGGTTTGGTGGCTGACTGTGTGAAGGCCATGCGCGATGCGGTGTCGATTCCGGTGACGGTCAAGCATCGCATCGGGATCAATGGGCGGGACAGTTACGAGCAGTTGTGTGAGTTTGTCGGGACGGTGCGTGAGGCCGGTTGCACGAGTTTTACCGTGCATGCGCGGATTGCGATTCTGGAGGGGTTGTCGCCGAAGGAAAATCGCGACATCCCGCCGCTGCGTTATGACGTGGCTGCGCGGTTGAAGGCGGATTTTCCAGAGTTGGAGATTGTGCTCAACGGCGGGATCAAGACGCTGGAGGCGTGCCACGAGCATTTGCAGACCTTCGACGGCGTGATGCTGGGGCGCGAGGCTTATCACAACCCGTATCTGCTGGCCGAAGTCGATCAGCAGCTGTTCGGCAGCACCGCGCCGATCATCACCCGAGCCGAGGCTTTGGCGCAGTTGCGGCCTTATATCGCCGATCACCTGGCCGCTGGCGGGGCGATGCATCACATCACCCGTCACGTGTTGGGGCTGGGCACCGGGTTCCCGGGGGCGCGGCGGTTTCGGCAGTTGTTGTCGGTGGATATTCACAAAACCAAAGATCCATTGGCGTTGCTGGATCAGGCGGGGCAATTGCTGGAAGGGCGTTAACCGTCACTTGCTTTGAACCTGCGCGCTGTTTTGGCATCGTATCTACCGATACCGCCCCGGCCTTTCAAACAGCCGTTTTCAGGTTGTTGCCGCTGGGGCCCGTCGATACCCCTTCACGCCCTTGAGTGGCTGCCAGCCCTCGGGTAATGTCAACGGACCCATAGGACAGAGCACGCTCATGACTTCCAAGCTGGAACAACTCAAACAGTTCACCACCGTCGTGGCCGACACCGGCGACTTCGAGGCCATCGCCCGCGTCAAACCCGTGGACGCTACCACCAACCCTTCCCTGTTGCTCAAGGCCTCGGCCATTCAAGGTTATGCCGAGCAGCTGAACGCCTGTGTGGCGGACTGCAAGGGCGATGTGGGCCTGGCCAGCGACCGTTTTGCCGTGGCGGTCGGGCAAGAAATTCTGAAAGTGATCCCAGGGCGTATTTCCACTGAAGTGGACGCGCGCCTGTCGTTCGACACCGAGGCCATGCTCAAGCGTGCGCATCGCCTGATCGATCTGTACGAAAAGGCCGGCATTGGCCGCGAGCGCGTGCTGATCAAGATCGCTTCCACCTGGGAAGGCATTCGCGCCGCCGAGCAGTTGGAGCGTGAAGGCATCCAGTGCAACCTGACCCTGCTGTTCTCCTTCGCCCAGGCTGCGGCCTGCGCCGATGCCGGGGTGTTCCTGATTTCGCCGTTCGTGGGCCGTATCTACGACTGGTACAAGAAAGCCAATGGCAACGACTACACCGGCGCGGATGATCCGGGCGTGCAGTCGGTGACGCGCATCTACAACTACTACAAGGCCAATGACTACAAGACCGTGGTCATGGGCGCGAGCTTCCGCAACCTCAACCAGATCGAGCAACTGGCCGGCTGCGACCGCCTGACCGTCAGCCCGGACCTGCTGGAAAAACTGGCCGCCGACGAAGGCAAGCTGGAGCGCAAGCTGGCGCCAGGGCAAGCCGGGGAAGCGCGCTTGATCCTCAATGAAGCGCAGTTCCGCTGGCTGTCCAACGAGGACGCCATGGCGACCGAGAAACTGGCCGAAGGTATTCGTCAGTTTGCCCGGGACCAGGAGAAGCTGGAGGCGTTGCTGCAAGCCAAGCTTTGAGCTGATTCACAAGGCATGCAAAAAGGGCGAACCTTGGTGGGTTCGCCCTTTTTTTGTGGCTTTGGCCTGAGGGATGTGGCGGATCGATAGACGCTATCGCGAGCAAGCTCGCTCCCACAGGTGATGCATTCCAAGGTGGGAGCGAGCTTGCTCCGGGCGGCGTTCCGACGATGAGGCCGGTCAGCCTAAGCAAAAGCCAGGGGTCAAGGCCCCTCTAGCGCATTCACCAGGTCATGGAAGGCTTCACGATTGGAGTCGTTGAGCCCCATCAGGATCTTGTGGGCTTCGAGCACCTTGATCCGCACTTCTTCTTCGGACTGGTCCTGGTCAGGCAGGTCGTCCAGGCATTCCGGGCACGGCACAGGGTCGCCCACGATGTTGAACACCTGGTCGAAGCCCATCGATTGCAGCAGACGGGTGATGTCGTTATGGGTGGTGACGACCGTCGGCAGCAGGCCGACCTTTTGCCGCGACAGGATCGACAGCTTGGCCAGCAGGCCCAACGTGGTGCTGTCGATGCTGCGGGTTTCGGTCAGGTCGATCACGATGGCGCTGAAGTTCAGCGCGGTGAAGATCCGCTCAATAGTCGCATCCAGCGCCGAACACAGGGTCAGGCGCACTTCACCGACAAACTTCAGGACAAAGGTGCCGTCCTGCTCGGCGAACTGGATTCTACCGGTACTCATCAAAGGTTCCTGCTCAACACTAATAGGGCGATATCATCCGGCATCTCCCCGAGCGTGGCTAATCCAAACACTTGACGCAAGCCTTCCAGGCTGCCGCCCGCTGCACTCACCCGTTCAGGCAAGGCCGCTTCTTTCTCTTTGAGTGTAGGTTCTGTCAAAAGGTCCAAAATGCCATCAGACATCAGCGTCAGGCTGAATGTCGGCGGCAATTCCAGTACGTGGTCTTCGTAGGTGGCCTCGTTGAACAGGCCCACCGGTAAACCACGCCCTTCCAGGTAACGAACGCTGTCTGGCGTATACAACACAGGCAAAGGCAGGTGACCGCCGATGCTATAGGTCAACAAACCAGTCTCCTCGTCGATGACTCCACCGACCATTGTGACGTGTTTGCCCAGCTTACAACTGATCAGGCCTCGGTTGATATGCCCAAGGACTTCCGAGGGCTTGAACTCTGGCAGCGTGCCGTTGCGCTTGGATTCGAACAACAGGCGCGTGGTCATGAATTTCAACAGCACCGTCACGAATGCCGAAGAAGCACCATGGCCGGAAACGTCCGCCAGGTAGAACGCCACGCGTCGTTCATCGACCCGGAAATAATCCACGAAATCGCCCGACAGGTACAACGACGGGATGATCTGGTGGGCAAAACGGAAATCGTCGACGGCCCAGGGGCTGACCGGCAGCATGTTCATCTGCACCTGGCGCCCGGCGTTCTGGTCTTCCTGCAACAGGTTCAGGCTGGCTTCCAGCTCGCGGTTGGCGGTTTCCAGCTTCTCGCGGTAACGCTGGTTCTCCAATAACAGCCGCGAACGGTCCAAGGCCCGGCGCACCGAATGCTCGAGCACCGCAAGGTCTTCAAGAGGCTTGATCAGGTAATCCGCCGCGCCCAGGCGCAATGCCTCGACCGCGTCGTTCATCACGCCCGCGCCCGAAACCACGATCACCGGGGTCTGCGAGGAAAGCTCGGTGACCTGGCGAATGAGTTCGAGTCCGCCCATCTGCGGCATGCGCAGGTCGCAGATGACCAGGTCGGGCTTGTCTTGCTCGAATACCTGAAGACCCTGTTGGCCATTGCTGGCCTGCAGGACGCTGAAACCACTGTCTTCCAAGTAGGCTGCGAGACTGGCTCGCACCACTTCGTCATCATCGATTATCAGCAGCGTGGCACTGGTTTTTGGCATGTGGGCAAACGGCGCCAGAATTAGGTTGGCGTAGCGGGCTGGGCGGTCTGGCCTGGCACGCACTACTGGATTCGCTTTCTAGCCTCTCTGTCGTACCGGTTTCAGGCCTTTGCCCTACACGCAACTACATCAGAGGTGCCCTTCTAAGGCGCAGACGGTACTCCCATCCGCGGGGCGTTTCAAGCTCAGGCAGATAGCCGCTTGCCGTCTTTATTTGTCAAAGCACAGAGAGTTATAAGAACCGAGCGAAGCGTAACTCAATGGAAGGATCAAACCCGCTCAAAGCCGACGCCAAAGCACAGAAGGCGGCCTTTTGGGCCGCCTTCATGGTTTTACAGGTCGAAATTAAAAATCGTCTTCGACCTGGCCATCCTTGACCTTGAATTCGCGGTTTTGCAGGTAGGCGTTGCGGATGAAGACATACTTGTCGCCGCTCACCATCTTCTCGGCCGACAACAGGCTGGCGCGGGTGTCGACGACGTTCAGGCCTCGAATAGAGTTACGCACCGAGACGTTATCGATATAACGATACGGGGCGGTGTAGTCATCGACCAGCTTGGCCGGCGCGTCACGCAGGGTGCTTGGCCCCAGCAGCGGCAACATCACATACGGCCCACTGCCCAGGCCCCAGTAGCCCAGGGTCTGGCCAAAATCTTCATCGCTGCGCTGCAGGCCCATCTGGGTGCCCACATCGAAGAAGCCCAGCAGGCCGAAGGTGGTGTTGAAGATCAACCGGGCGGTGTCGACCCCGGCAGCGGCCGGCTTGGCCTGCAGCACGTTGTTGGCCAGGTTGCCGACGTCACCGATGTTGCGGAACATGTTGTGGATGCCGTCTTCGAGGAACTGCGGCGTCACGTATTGATAACCCTGGGCCAGTGGCTTGAGCGCATAGGTATCAACGGTGTCGTTGAAGGTGAAGATTGGACGGTTGATGCTTTCCCAAGGATCTTCTTCCGTGGCGGCCTGGGTGGCGAACGGAACCAGCAGCACGCTGGCAGACAAACATAGCTGAGCTAGACGATGGCTCCAGCGCATAGGGGAAAACTCCTTGGATTGTTCAGGCAAGGGCGCCGAGCCCAGGCGGTAAGCTGGCTAGTATAAGACGGAACGCGTGGATAGGCAGCACCGAAAAAACAAGCGGGCCGTAGGACGTTTCCGCGACCGCTGCCCTTCATTTCACTGTCACCGGACTGTCATCGAGGCCCTTTAGGCTGCTGGTTATTTCAAGGACGTTCCCATGCCCCGCCCCGAAGCCCTGCCCCTCCCCGCCGCCAGCCTGACCGCCGTCCTGTTTGGCCTGAGCGGATGCCTGGTGGATTTCGGCGCGCGCATCCGTCAGCCAGGGGCAGCGCCGGATGAGCATGCCCAGCCAACACCGGGCGCCCTTGAGAGCTTGCACCACTTGCAGCACCAGGAAATCCCCTGCGCCTGGCTCGACGAATTGCCACCTGCCGTCAGCCATGCTCTGGCGGCTTCATTGCCGACATGGATCAAACCGCCGCAACTTCCAGCAACAAATAATCCTTGGCCGGCGCCGCATGCCTGTTGGCAGGCCCTGATGGCGCTCAATGTCCAGCAACTGGACGGTTGCGTGTTGGTCAGTGGCGAACCCAGGTTGTTGCAGTCGGGGCTCAACGCCGGTTTGTGGACCATCGGCCTGGCGTCCTGCGGCTCGCTGTGCGGCTTGGCGCCTGGCGAATGGCAGGCGCTGAGCCAACAGGAACGGGAAACCAAGCGCGCCAAGGCCACCGTGCAATTGTTCGGCCTGGGAGTGCATTCGGTGATCGACCACCTGGGCGAACTCGACACTTGCCTGGCGGACATCAGCCTGCGCCGACTCAAAGGCGAGAAGCCATGACCGGGATCATGCAGGGAGCGTGAGTGTGGATTACTCTTAAGGCAAGCCACGGACTTTTGACCCAGCGTCGCGGTCCATGGCTGTGCCTATCAATAAAGGGAGTACGCCAATGCCTGCCCGCGAACTGCAAGAACAGCTCAACAAACTGCGCGAGCAATTGGAACAGAATCCACCACTTTCCGAAGTCGAGCGCGAAGACCTGCACGTGCTGATGCAAAAGATCGAACTTGAGCTTGAGTTGGAAACCAAAGCACCGGACAACAACCTCGCCGACAATGTGAACCTGGCGGTTGAACGCTTCGAGGTGGAACACCCCACCCTTGCCGGGACCTTGCGCAACATCGTGCAAGCCTTGGGCAATATGGGGATCTGAACCCTTTAAATGCAAAAAGCCCTGCTATCGATAGCGGGGCTTTTTAGTTTCACGACCTGCAATGCAATCCCTGTGGGAGCGAGCTTGCTCGCGATAGCGGTGTGTCAGCTGACATCAATGTCGAATGTACCGGACTCATCGCGAGCAAGCTCGCTCCCACAAGAGCTCACTTTCACAAGGAGCGTTTATTGGCGGACCAGGCGATGGTTCGGCAGTTGGACGTCTTCGGTGCTGCGATACGGGTTGATGTCCAGCCCGCCACGCCGCACATACCGCGCGTACACCGTCAGTTTCTCCGGCTTGAGCAAGCGCTGCAGGTCGAGAAAGATCCGCTCCACGCATTGCTCATGGAAATCCGAATGCTGGCGGAAGCTGACGATGTAGGCCAGCAGGCTGGCGGGGTCCAGGGCCGCACCGCGATATTCCACCGCCACGCTGCCCCAGTCTGGCTGGCTGGTCACCGGGCAGTTGGACTTGAGCAGGTGGCTGTGCAGGCTTTGTTCGACAATGCGCGAAGCATCGCAACGCAGCAGTTCCGGGCGCGGGTGCGCGTAGGAGTCGACGCTGATGTCCAAATCGTCGATGCACGAACCGGGCAACGCCACGATGCCTTCATGCTCCACGTCCTTGAGGCTGCGGATCCGCACGCCCACTGCTTTGCCGGCAGCCGCTGACAAGTCCTGGCGCAGGGTCGCTTCCAGGCTCGCGGTATCGGCGAACGGGGTCTGGTTCAAGGAATTGAGGTACAGCTTGAAGGATTTGGATTCGATGATATTCGGCGAATCCGCCGGGATCGCGAATTCACCGATGGCCACCACCGGCTTGCCGGACGGCAGCAGCCACGACAGCTCGAAGCAGTTCCAGAAATCCACGCCTTTGTACGGCAGGGTCTCGGCCGTCAGGCCCAGTTCCGCCCATTTCGCCGTGCGCGGGATCGGGAACAGCAGTGACGGCGTGTACGTGGCGATGTATTCGCTGGATTTGCCCAGCGGCGAATGTTCGGCTGCGGGATGCATGACGGAAACCTGACTGAAGAATCAGCCGATTCTATCAGCCTTTGCCGCAGCCTTTGAGTGCTTACTGACTGACTGTCAGGTTGCCCTTCATCCCGGCCTGGTAATGACCGGGGACATTGCAGGCAAATTCCAGCCGGGTAGCCTTGCCAAACGCCCAGGTCAGCTCGGCGGACTTGCCCGGCTCAACCAGCACGCTGTTAGCGTCGTCGTGGCGCATCATGCCGTCTTTGCCACCGTGCCCCATCGAGGCCGGATTCATCGAAGCATGGTCCATTCCCGGCTTCATCCCGGTCGGCGTCAACATGCCGCTCTGTTGCATCTTAAGCATTTCCTGCTGGTGCTGGGCATGCATCGCGGCGTTACCAAGGTTGAATTCGTGCAACAACTGGCCTTTATTGATCAGTACGAACCGCACCGTCTCGCCCGCCTTGATATCCAGCGTACCGGGATTGAACGACATGTCGCCCATCACCACCTCGATGGTGCGACTGGCCTTGGCCGCCGGTGCGGGCTGGCCGAAATCAAAGTGCGCACCGGGTGATGCCCACAACGAGGTACTCAATACCCACGCAGAGGCGGCCAGGATCAGACGGTTTACCATCAACATGTTCATACTCCGACAAGGTAAGGTTCAACTTGCCCAAGACTCTAGATCGGTGCGGCTGCCAATTGACTGACAGTTGCATTACAACTCTGTCAGGTTGTGCCACGGCCCCGGCCGCCGCGGTATAACGCCCACGTTCAAATCATGCCCTGAGCTGCCCATGAAACTGCTGATCGTCGAAGACCAAACCAAAACCGGCCAATACCTGCGCCAAGGCCTGAGTGAAGCCGGGTTCAATGCCGACCTGGTGGCCGATGGCATCACCGGCCAGCAACTGGCCTTGAGCGGTGAATACGCCTTGCTGATCCTCGACGTGATGTTGCCCGGCCGCGATGGCTGGCAGATCCTGCAAGCGGTCCGCGGGGCCGGGTTGGATACACCGGTGCTGTTTCTCACCGCGCGGGATGCGGTACAGGATCGGGTCCACGGCCTGGAACTGGGCGCCGATGATTACCTGGTCAAGCCCTTTGCCTTTTCCGAGTTGCTGGCGCGGGTGCGCAGCCTGTTGCGACGAGGCAGTTCGACGCAACAGGAAACCAGCCTGCAGCTGGCCGACTTGCGCCTGGACCTGATCCGCCGCCGCGTCGAACGCAGCGGCCGGCGCATCGACCTCACCGCCAAGGAATTCGCCTTGCTGGAAATGCTCCTGCGCCGCCAGGGCGAAGTGCTGCCCAAATCACTGATCGCGTCCCAGGTCTGGGACATGAATTTCGACAGCGACACCAACGTCATCGAAGTCGCGATACGACGCCTGCGAATCAAGATTGACGACGACTTCCCCAGCAAACTGATCCATACCGTGCGGGGCATGGGCTATGTGCTTGAAGAGCGCGCCCTGTGAGGGGCCGGTGGTCGCTGAGTAGTCGTCTGGCGCTGCTGTTCGCCGCCTGCACCGCCGTGGTGTCATTGTTCGCCGGGGTGTTGTTCAGCCGTGGCAGCGAGGCGCACTTCATCGAGCTGGACCAGCAACTGCTCGAAGGCAAGCTGATCGGCCTGCGCCGGGCTCTGCAAGACCTCGACGCTGAGCAGACCCAGGCGCGCCTGGAAGATGAACTGAGCCGCCAGGCCGACCTGGCGCTGCGCATCAAAGGCAGCGATGGTGTGCGCTGGTACGACAGCTCGATCCGGATTCCGGCTCAATTGCCGGAGCGTCCCGGCCTGTCGACCCTCAGCGATGCCGACAACGATTACCGGGTGTTGAACGCCCCGCTGTATCCCGACCGAGCCAATTCGCCGCAACTGACCCTGCTGTTGGACATCACCCACCACCAGCACTTCCTGCAACGCATGCAGCGCCTGATCTGGCTGACCGTCGGCCTCTCGGCCCTGGCCACCGCCCTGCTGGGTGCCTGGGCCGCCCGGCGGGCCTTGCGCCCCTTGCGGCGCATGGGCGCCATTGCCGGCAGTGTCTCGGCCCGCTCCCTCAACGCCCGACTGCCCGAAGAGCAAATGCCCGCCGAACTGGCGGAATTGGCCCACAGCATCAACGCCATGCTCGGACGCCTCGACGATGCGTTTCAGCGGCTCTCAGCGTTCTCTGCCGACATCGCCCATGAATTGCGCACACCGCTGTCGAACCTGCTGACCCACACCCAGGTCACCCTCACCCGCGAACGGCCCCTGGAGGATTACCGCGAGGCGTTGCACAGCAACCTCGAAGAACTGCAATGGATGGCGCAACTGGTCAACGACATGCTGTACCTGGCCAAGGCCGACCACGGCCTGCTGGCGCTCAATCGCGAACCGCTGCAATTGGCCAAAGAGGTGGACGTGCTGCTGGACTTCTTCGCGCCCCTGGCCGAAGACGCCAACGTCCGCTTGAGCCGCGTGGGCGAGAGCCGCATCGAGGGTGACCGCAACATGTTGCGCCGGGCGCTCTCCAACCTGCTGGACAATGCGCTGCGCTTCACCCCCGCTGACGGCGAAGTGCGGGTGCACATTGTCGATGAGGCTCAAGGGGTGAACATCAGCGTGGAGAACAGTGGCGAGGGGGTTGCAGCGGACTTGTTGCCGCGCCTGTTCGACCGCTTCTACCGCGCCGACCCGGCCCGCCAGGAGGGCAGCAGCGAACACGCGGGGCTCGGACTGGCCATCACCCGCTCGATCATCCGCGCCCATGGCGGGCAGATCCGTTGCGAGTCGGCCGATGGTTGGACGCGGTTCCTGATCGAATTGCCGAAGAGGGATTAAGTCCGACGCCCCCCCTGTGGCGAAGGAACATATCTGTGGGAGCAAGGCTTGCCCGCGATGCAGACACCTTGTTTCCCCCCGCAGACCGCGTCGCCTGCATCGCGGGCAAGCCTTGCTCCCACAGCGGAGTCTTAAGCAAGCCCTTCTGCCACAGAGGTCTGTGTCGTATCAGGAATACCGCAACGCCTGCGCCGGTTCGATCTTCGCCGCACGCCACGCCGGGTACACGGTGGCGAGGAAGCTCAGGATGAACCCGGCCGAGCAGATCAGCACCACGTCGCCACGCTGCAGCTCCGACGGCAGGTTGCTGACGAAGTACACGTCGGAACTGAAGATGTGCTGGCCGCTGACCCGCTCCAGCCAGCCCACCAGCGCACTGACGTTCAGCGCCGCGATCACCCCCAGCACGCCGCCAATCAGCGTGCCGACAACGCCGATCACCGTGCCCTGGACCATGAAGATCGCCATGATCTGCCGCGGTGTGGCGCCGATGGTGCGCAGGATCGCGATGTCCGCGCCTTTGTCGTTCACTACCATGATCAGGGTGGCGATGATGTTGAACGCCGCCACCGCGACGATCATCAGCAACAGCAAGCCGATCATGGTTTTTTCCATTTTCATGGCACTGAACAGGCTGCCCTGGGTGTGGGTCCAGTCGTCGGCCTTGTAGGCCGCGCCCAGGCCGGTGGCGATGTCACCGGAGACCTTCGGCGCCGCGTACAAATCCTTCACTGCCAGGCGCACGCTTTGTACCTGGTTTGGCTGCCAATGCTGCATCTGTGCGGCATCGGCCAGGTGGATCAGCGCCATGGAGCCGTCCAGCTCCGCGCCCACCTTGAACACACCCACCACATTCAGCCGCTGCATCCGTGGAGTGATGCCACCGGGAGCCGTGCTGACTTCCGGCACGATCAGGGTGATTTTGTCGCCGACGTTCAAGCGAAAACGCCGGGCGGTAATTTCGCCAATCACCACGCCAAACTCGCCCGGCTTCAAGGCATCGAGACGCCCCTGGACGATATGCTGGGCGACGATGGACACCTTGCCCTCCTGGGCCGGGTCGACGCCGCTGATCTGGATCGGTTGCATCGAGCCCTTATGGCTCAGCATCCCTTCCATCTCGGTAAACGGCACGGCAGCGATGACTTCAGGATTTTTCAGCGCCGCGGCGGCCACCGGCTGCCAATCGTCGATCGGATTGACGCCGACGATAGTGGCGTGGGGCACCATGCCGAGGATGCGCGAGCTCATTTCGCGCTGGAAGCCGTTCATCACCGACAACACCACGATCATCGCCAGCACACCCAGGGCGAGGCCGATCATCGAGGTCATGGAGATGAACGAAACAAAGCGATTGCGGCGCTTGGCGCGGGTATAGCGCGTGCCGATAAAGATCGATAACGGTCTGAACATTCGCGGGGCACCGTATAAAAATAAAAGACCCGGCACTTGCAGCAAGTACCGGATTTCGGTCGGTCAGATGGGCGTCAGGCAACCTTCCTGCAAGTGCAGGACGCGGTCCATCTGCCGGGCCAGGTTCATGTCGTGGGTCACCACCAGGAACGCGGTGCGCATCGACGTGCTGAGCTCCAGCATCAAGTCCTGGATGCCTTGGGCGGTGTGGGAGTCGAGGTTGCCGGTCGGCTCGTCGAGCATCACCAGGCCAGGCTTGTTGACCAGGGCCCGGGCAATCGCCACGCGCTGGCGCTCACCACCGGACAGCTCGGCCGGCTTGTGCTCCAGGCGATGCCCCAGCCCTACCCGCTCCAGCAACGCCGTGGCGCGCTGACGGGCCTCAGGAATCGCCGTGCGACCGATCAACAGCGGCATGCAGACGTTTTCCAGCGCGGTGAACTCGGGCAGCAAATGGTGGAACTGGTAGACGAAGCCCAGGGAACGGTTGCGCAGCAGGCCACGGGCCTTCTCGTTCAGCGCCGAAAGCTCTTCGCCGGCCAGCCAGACACTGCCGGCGGTTGGCGTATCCAGGCCGCCCAGCAGGTTGAGCAAGGTACTTTTGCCCGACCCGGAGGTGCCGACAATCGCCACGCGCTCGCCAGGATGCAACTCCAGTTGCAGGCCCGACAACACCACCACCGACTCCGGGCCTTCCTCATAGGATTTGCCCAGGTTGCGGCAGCTCAAGATTGCTTTTTCACTCATGCCCGACTCACTCATAACGTAACGCCTCCGCAGGCTGGGTGCGCGCGGCACGCCAGGCAGGATACAGGGTGGCGAGGAAACTCAGGACCAACGCGGCGCCGCAGACCATCAACACGTCATCGGCCTGCAATTGCGATGGCAGGTAGTCGATGAAGTACACGTCGGCGTTGAGAAACTTGTGCCCGATCAGGCCTTCCAGGCCGGCAATCGCGGCGCTGACATTCAGCGCGGCGAACATCCCGACCAGGGCGCCGACGAACGTACCGATCACACCGATGACCGTGCCCTGGACCATGAAGATCCGCATGATCTGCCCCGGCGTGGCGCCGAGGGTACGCAGGATGGCGATGTCGCCCTTCTTGTCGTTCACCACCATCACCAGGGTGGAGATGATGTTGAACGCCGCCACGGCAACGATCAGCAACAGCAGCAGGCCGATCATGGCTTTTTCCATGCGGATCGCCTGGTACAGGTTGCCGTGGGTACGGGTCCAGTCCCGGGCGTAGTAGCGGTCTTCGCCGAGCTGCTGGGCGATGGTCCATGCAACGCGCGGTGCCTGGAACAGATCATCGAACTTCAACCGCAGGCCCTGGACCTGATCCGGCTTCCAGCGATGCAGGCGCGCCAGGTCCTGAAGGTTGGTGACGCCCAGGTAACCGTCCAGCTCGCCGGCGCCGACATGGAAAATGCCGACCACGGTAAAGCGTTTCATGCGCGGGAACATGCCGCCCGGGGTCACGGTGACTTCCGGGGCGACGAAGGTCAGCTTGTCGCCAATGGCGACGCCGAGCTTGGCTGCGGCCTTGTCGCCGATGACGATGCCGAAACTGCCTGGCGCCAGGTCGTCGAGTTTGCCCTGCTGCATGAAGTTGTCGATGATCGAGACCTGCCGCTCGAGCCCGGGGTCGATGCCATTGAGCAACACCTTGGACACCTTGCCGTCGTTTGTCAGCAGCCCCTGCATCTGGGTGAACGGCGCCACGGCCAGCACCTGCGGGTTCTGCTTGACCTTGGCGGCCAGGCTCGGCCAATCGCTGATGGCTTCGCCGGATTCGAGGGTCGCGTGGGGCACCATGCCCAGCACGCGGGTGCGCATCTCATGGTCGAAGCCGTTCATCACCGAGAGCACGACGATCATCACGACCACGCCAAGGGCCAGCCCGATGATAGAGGTCAGGGAAATGAACGATACGAAATGATTGCGACGCTTTGCACGGGTATAACGCGTGCCGATAAATACGAAGAGAGGTCTGAACATGTCGGGGCTTGTTCGGAGGGAAAAGGAACGTCCTTGTGGCGGGGGTCACAAACCAGCTTTACACTCAGACCACCGCCGCTACCATGGGTTCGCCATGTCGACATTAGATGAAGAAGATCGCCGCGAATACTACCGTATCGAGGACACGATCGCACTGGAAATTCGGCCCCTGTCCATTCCTGAAGCTGCTGGCCAGGAAGTGTTGCAGGATGCTTCTCCATTGTTCAATCTGCTCAGTGAATTGCACCTGAGCGAATTCGAGTCACAGCACCTGCTGCGCCAGATCAGCGAGCGCGAACGCAGCATCGCGGCGTACCTCAAGGCAATGAACAAACGCATCGACCTGCTCAGCCAGGTCATTGCCCTCACTGCGCTCGGCGAAATCGGCGAACCACAGCCGGTGATCATTTCCGAAGGCGGCGTCGACTTCCAACACCCCACACCGATCGCCATCGGCTCCCACCTGTCGATCAAACTGGTGCTGATGCCCCAGGCCCTCGGCTTGTTGCTGCGGGCGCGGGTCACCCACTGCGACCCCAAGGGTGACGGCTACGACGTGGGCACCGAGTTCGAACGCCCGACCGACGCCCAGCGCCAGTTGCTGGCCCGCTACATCCTGCAGAAACAGGCGCAAGAGCGTCGCCTGGCCCGGGAACAGAACGACTCAGGTATCAATAAGGAAGAACCGTGACCCTCATTTATGGCCACCGCGGCGCCAAGGGCGAAGCGCCGGAAAACACCCTGACCGGTTTTCAGGAATGCCTCAAGCACGGCGTACGCCGTTGCGAGCTGGACCTGCACCTTTCGATGGACGGCGAGTTGATGGTGATCCACGACCCGACCCTCAAGCGCACCACCGATCGCCGGGGCAAGGTGGTCGAGCATACCGCCGCCGAGCTGGTGACCTACGATGCGCGCAAGGGTGGCCCGGGCTGGATCAAGCCGTGCCCGATCCCACGCCTGGAGGAGCTGTTCGAGAAGTGTGATTTCGAGCACTGGCAACTGGAGGTCAAGAGCGCCTCGCGCACCCGCGCCGCCGCCACGGTGCTGGGTATCCGCGAAATGGCCCAGCGTTTCGGGCTGCTGGACAAAATCACTATCACGTCCAGTTCCCGGGAAGTGCTCAAGGCAGCCCTGGACCTGACCCCGGACATCTCCCGCGGACTGGTGGCCGAGTACGCCTGGCTCGACCCGTTGAAGGTCGCCCAGAGTTACGGCTGCGAGATTCTGGCGCTGAACTGGACCCTGTGCACGCCGGAACGCCTGATCAAGGCGCAGCGCCAGGGGCTGCATGTGTCGGTGTGGACCGTCAACGAGCCCGCGCTGATGCGCAGGCTCGCCGACTTTGGCGCTGACAGCCTGATTACAGACTTTCCCGGTTTGGCCACTGCCACCCTCGAGAATTGCTGAAATCGGTCTCCCCGGCCGGCTCAGGCCACCGGCCGGAGCCGCTCAAAAAAGCCGGTTGAGCCCGTCATAGGCGGCTACCCGATAGGCTTCGGCCATGGTCGGGTAGTTGAACGTGGTGTTGACGAAGTACTTCAACGTGTTCAATTCGCCCGGCTGGTTCATGATCGCCTGGCCGATGTGCACGATCTCCGACGCCTGGTAGCCGAAGCAGTGCACGCCCAGCACTTCCAGGGTCTCGCGGTGGAACAGGATCTTCAGCATGCCTTGCGGCTCGCCGGCGATCTGCGCGCGCGCCATGCTCTTGAAGAAGGCCTTGCCCACTTCGTACGGCACCTTGGCCTGGGTCAACTCCTGCTCGTTCTTGCCGATCGAGCTGATCTCCGGAATGGTGTAGATCCCGGTCGGCACGTCGTTGACGAAGCGCCAGCTGCCATTGTCGACAATGCTGCCAGCAGCCGAACGGCCCTGGTCGTGGGCGGCACTGGCCAGGCTCGGCCAGCCGATCACGTCACCGGCACCGTAGATGTTCGGTACGCAGGTACGGTAGTTCTCGTCGACTTCGATCTGGCCGCGGCTGTTGACCTTCACGCCGATGTTTTCCAGGCCCAGGGTGTCGGTGTTGCCGGTACGGCCGTTACACCAGAGCAAGGCGTCGGCCTTGATCTTCTTGCCGGACTTGAGGTGCAGGATCACGCCATTGTCGACGCCTTCGACGCGGTCGTAGTCTTCGTTGTGGCGCACGGTAATATTGTTGTTGCTGAAGTGATAACTCAGGGCCTGGGAGATTTCCGAGTCCAGGAAGCTCAGCAACTGGCCGCGGTTGTCCACCAGTTCCACCAGCACACCCAGGCCGCTGAAGATCGAGGCGTATTCGCAACCGATCACGCCAGCGCCGTAGACGATGAGCTTACGCGGGGTGTGCCCCAGGCTCAGGATGGTGTCGCTATCGTAGATACGTGCATGGTTGAAATCGATGTCGGCCGGACGATACGGGCGCGAACCGGTGGCGATGATGATGTGCTTGGCCACCAGCTTCTCGACCACGCCATTGCCGCAGACCACTTCAACCGTCTGCTCATCGGCAAAGCTGCCGGTGCCGAAGAACACATCCACGCGGTTGCGGGCGTAGTAGCCGGTGCGCGAGGCCACCTGCTTGGAGATCACCTTCTCGGCGCTCTTGAGCACGTCCGGGAAGGAGAACCAGCGCGGCTCGCCGATGGCCCGGAACATCGGGTTGGTGTTGAACTGCATGATCTGCCGGACCGAGTGACGCAAGGCCTTGGACGGGATGGTACCCAAGTGGGTGCAGTTGCCGCCGACCTGCCGACGGCTGTCGACCATCGCCACCTTGCGCCCTGCCTTGGCCGCGTTCATTGCCGCGCCTTCCCCCGCCGGGCCGGAACCCAGTACCACCACGTCGTAGTTGTAGACAGCCATGCGTACTCCTCAGAACAGGCCGCGGCACCACACTTGGCACCGACGGCTAAATCATGCCGGCCCGCGGCATGAAGGAACAATTTGGGGCCGGTTCACGAGCCCGGCCACAGTCTATAGAAGCGTCAACGCCGCGCACATTACCCCTTGGTCGCGTCGTAGGCTAGTTTTGCCTGCGCTATTTCGCCACAGGTCGCCTTTCAGGGCGCTGTCATCATTGGGCTTTTCCGCTGCTTATGCGCTCAAACGCATCGCTGGTACGTGTGACAAAGTCATTGCCATCGCGCAGCACGAAAAATACCCCAATGCCATGTTTCTGGGCATAGTCCCAACCCTGTTCAGGACCGAGAATCAGCAACAGCGTCGATAGTCCATCGGCCATCAACGCCGAAGGATGAATCACCGTGACTGACGCCAGGTCATGTAGGACCGGCGCACCCGTACGTGCATCAAAGGTGTGGGAATAACGCTTGCCGCCCTGTTCAAAATATTTACGGTAGTCGCCCGAGGTGGAAACCCCGTAGCCGTTGACCTCGATGACACGCTCGGCCACTTGCCGATCGTCCCGGGGTTCTTCCAGGGCGATACGCCAGGCCGAACCATCGGGTTTACGCCCGACGGCCTTGAGTTCTCCGGTGGCTTCGGCCAGGTAACTGTCGATCCCCAGGGCCTGGAGCCTGGCGGCGATGCGGTCGACGGCATAGCCCGCGGCGACACTGTTGAAGTCGACTTCCACTGCGGCGTCTTTGCACAACCGGTCGCCCTCGATGCGCAAATGACCATGACCGACGCGCTGGCGCACCAAGGTCAAGGCTTCGGCGGTCGGTACTTTTTCTTCGCGAGACTGGGGACCGAAGCCCCACAGGTTCAGCAGCGGCTCCACAGTCAGGTCGAAAGAGCCATCGCTTTGGACCGACAACTGCTCACCTACGCGGACCAATTCCAGGACCGGGCCAGGCATGATCTGACAGCTATTGGCCGGCAGCGCGTTGAAACGCTCGATGTCCGAGTCGCTGCGATAGGTCGAGAGTTGCCGATCCACTTCGGCGAGGATGCTTTCCACTTCGGCCTGTACCGTTTTCGCAGCGGGCCCGGCGGAATGCCTGACGTACTGAATAGAATAATGACTACCCATGGTCGGGCCGGCGAAGCGCTCCAGGGTGTCGCCGTTGCCGCAACCCGACAACACGCCGGCCAGCACCACAAGCCCAATCCATCGTCCAGTTAACAAATCTTCATCTCCCCTCAAAACCGCGCCGGCCATTATGAACCCCAGCGCGCGCAAAAAAACCTGTGGGAGCCAATGGAGCCCTGTGGGAGCAAAGCTTGCTCGCGATGCAGGCGATACGGTTCAACTGCAAGACCGAGTCATCGTTCATCGCGAGCAAGCTTTGCTCCCACAGATCCCAAGGCTCCAAGGCTCCAAGGTTCCAAGGTTCCTGCAAGGCTCCCACAGGGGTGCAGCGCTTCCATACAAGATTTGCCAGAGTGAGTACCTACACATGTCTTCCAACACGAGCAACGGCAAGGCGATTTTTCGCGTTGTCAGCGGCAACTTCCTGGAGATGTTCGACTTCATGGTCTACGGCTTCTACGCCACGGCCATCGCCAAGACGTTCTTCCCCGCCGACAGCGCGTTCGCCTCGCTGATGCTGTCCCTGGCCACGTTTGGTGCCGGGTTCCTGATGCGCCCCCTCGGGGCGATTTTTCTCGGTGCCTACATCGACCGTCACGGCCGTCGCAAAGGCTTGATCATCACCCTGGCGCTGATGGCGATGGGCACAATACTGATCGCCTGCGTGCCGGGCTACGCTGTCCTCGGCGTGGCGGCCCCCTTGCTGGTGCTGCTGGGCCGATTGCTGCAAGGCTTCTCCGCCGGCGTGGAACTCGGTGGCGTGTCGGTTTACCTGGCGGAAATCTCAACACCGGGGCGCAAGGGCTTCTTTGTCAGTTGGCAATCCGCCAGTCAACAGGCTGCCGTGGTATTCGCCGGCCTGTTGGGGGTTGGCCTCAATCACTGGCTGAGCCCCCAGGAAATGGGGGATTGGGGCTGGCGCGTACCGTTCCTGGTGGGTTGCATGATTGTCCCGGCGATCTTCATGATCCGTCGTTCGCTGGAAGAAACACCTGAGTTCCAAGCGAGAAAACATCGTCCCAGCCTGTCGGAAATTGTCCGCTCCATCGGTCAGAACTTCGGCATTGTCTTGGCCGGTATGGCGCTGGTGGTGATGACCACGGTGTCGTTCTACCTGATCACCGCCTACACACCGACCTTCGGCAAGGCCGAGTTGAACCTGTCGGACCTGGATGCGCTGCTGGTCACGGTGTGCATCGGCTTGTCGAATTTCTTCTGGCTGCCAGTAATGGGGGCGTTTTCCGACAAGATCGGACGTAAACCCCTACTGCTCGGTGCGACGGTCCTGGCGATCCTCACCGCCTATCCGGCACTGTCCTGGCTGGTGGCGAACCCCAGCTTCAGCCATTTGCTGATCGTCGAGCTGTGGTTGTCGTTCCTGTATGGATCCTACAACGGTGCAATGGTCGTGGCCTTGACGGAAATCATGCCGGTCGAGGTGCGCACCACCGGTTTCTCGCTGGCCTACAGCCTGGCGACAGCGACGTTCGGCGGGTTTACCCCGGCGGCCTGTACGTATCTGATTCATGTATTGGATAACAAGGCCGCGCCAGGGATATGGCTCAGTGGTGCGGCGGTGCTGGGGTTGATTGCAACCTTGGTGCTGTTCAAGGGCAATCGGCATGAACTGCGAACAGCGCAGACCTCGGTGGTCGGCGGCGCCTGATGGATCGCTATCGTCGGATCGCCGCCCGGAGCAAGCTCGCTCCCACAGGGTGTACACAATCAAACTGTGGGAGCGAGCTTGCTCGCGATGAGGCCAGCCCAGGCACCACAAACCCCAGACAAAAAAACGCCCCGACAAGTCGGGGCGTTTTCACAAGCAGCTAAAGCTTAGCGCGGGAACGCTGGCGGGTTTACACCGGCCATGTCTTCCATCACGCGAACCACCTGGCAGCTGTAACCGAATTCGTTGTCGTACCAGACGTACAGAACAACGCGGTTGTCTTGGCTGATGGTCGCTTCAGCATCCACGACACCGGCGTGGCGCGAGCCGACGAAGTCGGTGGACACCACTTCCTGGGAATTGACGAAGTCGATCTGCTTGTGCAGGTCGGAGTGCAGCGCCATGTAGCGCAGGTACTCGTTCATCTCTTCACGGGTGGCGGCTTTCTCAAGGTTCAGGTTGAGAATGGCCATCGACACGTTCGGCGTCGGCACACGGATGGCGTTGCCGGTCAGCTTGCCAGCCAGCTCAGGCAGGGCCTTGGCAGCGGCAGTGGCAGCACCGGTCTCGGTGAGGACCATGTTCAGCGCGGCGCTGCGGCCACGGCGGTCGCCCTTGTGGAAGTTGTCGATCAGGTTCTGGTCGTTGGTGTACGAGTGAACCGTTTCGACGTGACCGTTGACGATGCCGAACTTGTCGTTCACTGCCTTGAGCACCGGCACGATGGCGTTGGTGGTGCAAGAAGCAGCGGAGACGATCTTGTCGTCAGCGGTGATTTCGCCGTGGTTGATGCCGTGAACGATGTTCTTCAGCTTGCCCTTGCCAGGCGCAGTCAGCACGACGCGGTCGATGCCCGGGCAGGCCAGGTGCTGGCCCAGGCCCTCGGCATCACGCCATACACCGGTGTTGTCCACCAGCAGTGCGTCCTTGATACCGTACTGGGTGTAGTCGACCTCGGTCGGGCTCTTCGCGTAGATCACCTGGATCAGGTTGCCGTTGGCGAGAATGGTGTTGCTCTCTTCATCGATGATGATGGTGCCGTTGAACGAACCATGGACCGAATCACGACGCAGCAGGCTGGCGCGTTTGGTCAGGTCGTTCTCGGCGCCCTTGCGCACCACGATGGCGCGCAGGCGCAGGCCGTCGCCGCCACCGGTTTTTTCGATCAGGATGCGCGCCAGCAGACGGCCGATACGACCGAAGCCGTACAGGACCACGTCAGTGCCTTTGCGAGCCGAAACGTTCTGCTGGCCAACCACATCAGCCATCTCTTCACGAACGAACTGCTCGGCGCTACGACCATTGCCTTCGTTACGGAATTTGAACGCCAACTTGCCCAGATCCACCGAAGCCGCGCCGAGCTTGAGCTCGCTCATGGCTTTGAGCAGGGGGAATGTTTCGTGGACGGAGAGTTCGCTGTCGTCGGAAGAACGGTGGCGAGCAAAGCGGTGGGCTTTGAGGATCGCGATGACAGACTGGTTGATCAGGCTGCGGCCATAGATCGAGCTCACCACGTTGTTATTGCGGTAGAGCTGACCGATGAGAGGGATCATCGCTTCTGCGAGAGCTTCACGATCAATCCATTCACCAAGACACTGGTCGGGCTTCTGAGTCACGGTAACCTTCCACATGTAGGGGCTGAAAAAAGGGGCTACATTATGCCGCCGAGTCCTCGGCGGAGCAATGCGCGCCTGTCGCACCGTGGTTTTCCTGTCTGCCCGGGTAGTCTGCGACTGACAGCAGCCCCCTTCCCCCGCTACAATTGTCGACTTTGTCGCAATGCTGGAGCTCAATCTTCCGTGCCCGTTCTGCGTCTTCCGCTTCTCCCTGCCGCGGCAGGTAAACAGCACTGGGGCAACCTGCCCGGTGCCGCCCTGAGCCTGGCCATCGCCGAGGCTGCCAGCGCTGCAAAGCGTTTCACCCTGCTGCTGACCGCCGACAGCCAAAGCGCCGAGCGGCTGGAACAGGAGCTGAGTTTCTTCGCCCCGGATTTGCCGGTCTTGCATTTCCCGGACTGGGAAACCCTGCCCTACGATCTGTTTTCGCCGCACCAGGACATCATTTCCCAGCGAATCGCCAGCCTTTATCGGCTGCCGGAACTCAGTCATGGCGTTTTGGTAGTGCCGATCACCACGGCCCTACATCGCCTGGCACCGACTCAATTCCTGCTGGGCAGCAGCCTGGTGCTGGACATCGGCCAGAAGCTTGATGTCGAGCAAATGCGTACCCGCCTTGAGGCCAGTGGCTATCGTTGTGTCGACACGGTGTACGAACACGGCGAGTTCGCTGTACGCGGCGCCTTGATCGACCTGTTCCCGATGGGCAGCAAACTGCCTTATCGCATCGACCTGTTCGATGACGAAATCGAGACCCTGCGCACCTTCGACCCGGAAAACCAGCGCTCCATCGACAAAGTGCAGTCGATCCGCCTGTTGCCGGCCAAGGAGTTCCCGCTGCAGAAAGACGCCGTGACCCGCTTCAAGGCCCGTTTTCGCGAGCGCTTCGATGTGGATTTCCGGCGCTGCCCGATCTTCCAGGACCTGAGCAGCGGGATCACGCCCGCCGGCATCGAGTACTACCTGCCGCTGTTTTTCGAAGAAACCTCCACCCTGTTCGATTACCTGCCCCAGGACACCCAGGTGTTTTCCCTGCCGGGCATCGAGCAGGCTGCGGAAAATTTCTGGAACGACGTGCGCAACCGCTACGAAGAACGTCGCGTCGATCCTTCCCGGCCTCTATTACCGCCGGCCGAGCTGTTCCTGCCGGTGGAAGACTGTTTTGCCCGCCTCAAGAGCTGGCCAAGGGTGGTGGCGAGCCAGCAGGACGTGGAAACCGGCGTCGGCCGTGAACGTTTCCCGGCCAAGGCATTGCCGGACCTGGCCATCGAAGCCAAGGCCACGCAACCTTTGGCGGCGCTGGCGAGCTTTCTCGATGCATTCCCCGGTCGCGTGTTGTTCACCGCCGAATCCGCGGGTCGTCGCGAAGTGCTGCTGGAGCTGCTTGAGCGCCTGAAGCTGCGACCGAAGACGGTGGACAGCTGGCCGGACTTCGTCGCCGGCAAGGATCGCCTGGCGATTACCATCGCGCCGCTGAACGACGGCCTGATCCTGGATGACCCGACCCTGGCCCTGGTCGCCGAAAGTCCGTTGTTCGGCCAGCGCGTCATGCAGCGCCGCCGTCGCGAAAAACGCGCCGACGCTGCCAACGACGCTGTCATCAAGAACCTCACCGAACTGCGCGAAGGCGCGCCCGTGGTGCACATCGACCACGGCGTAGGCCGCTACCTGGGCCTGGCGACGCTGGAAATCGACAGCCAGGCCGCCGAGTTCCTGACCCTGGAATACGCCGAGGGCGCCAAGCTCTACGTGCCGGTGGCGAACCTGCACCTGATCGCCCGCTACACCGGCAGCGACGACGCCCTGGCCCCGCTGCACCGCCTGGGCTCGGAAACCTGGCAGAAAGCCAAGCGCAAGGCGGCCGAACAGGTGCGCGACGTGGCCGCCGAACTGCTGGACATCTACGCCCGCCGCGCGGCCCGCGAGGGCTACGCCTTCGCCGACCCGAAAGCCGACTACGAAACCTTCAGCGCCGGTTTCCCGTTCGAAGAAACCGTCGACCAGCAGACCACCATCGAAGCCGTGCGCGCCGACATGCTCGCGCCCAAGCCCATGGACCGACTGGTGTGTGGCGACGTGGGCTTCGGCAAGACCGAAGTGGCGATGCGCGCCGCGTTCATTGCCGTGCACGGTGGCAAGCAGGTGGCGATCCTGGTGCCGACCACCCTGCTCGCCCAGCAGCACTACAACAGTTTCCGCGACCGCTTTGCCGACTGGCCAGTGACCGTGGAAGTGATGAGCCGTTTCAAGTCCACCAAGGAAGTGAACGCCGCCGTGGCCGACCTGGCCGAGGGCAAGATCGACATCGTCATCGGCACGCACAAGCTGCTGCAGGACGACGTGAAGTTCAAGAGCCTGGGGCTGGTGATCATCGACGAAGAGCACCGCTTTGGCGTGCGCCAGAAAGAACAGCTCAAGGCCCTGCGCAGCGAAGTCGACATCCTGACCCTGACCGCCACGCCGATCCCGCGCACGTTGAACATGGCGGTGTCAGGCATGCGCGACCTGTCGATCATCGCCACGCCGCCGGCCCGACGCCTGTCGGTGCGCACGTTCGTCATGGAGCAGAACAAAAGCACGATCAAGGAAGCCCTGCTGCGTGAGCTGCTGCGCGGCGGCCAGGTCTATTACCTGCACAACGACGTGAAGACCATCGAGAAATGCGCCGCCGACCTGGCCGAACTGGTACCGGAAGCGCGCATCGGCATCGGCCACGGACAGATGCGCGAGCGCGAACTCGAACAGGTGATGAGCGACTTCTACCACAAGCGCTTCAACGTGCTGATCGCCTCGACCATTATCGAGACCGGTATCGACGTGCCAAGCGCCAACACCATCATCATCGAGCGCGCCGACAAATTCGGCCTGGCCCAGCTGCACCAGTTGCGCGGCCGAGTCGGGCGTAGCCACCACCAGGCCTATGCCTACCTGTTGACGCCACCGCGCCAGCAGATCACCCCGGATGCGGAAAAGCGCCTGGAAGCCATCGCCAATACCCAGGACCTCGGCGCCGGTTTCGTGCTGGCCACCAACGACCTGGAAATCCGCGGTGCCGGCGAATTGCTCGGCGACGGCCAGAGCGGCCAGATCCAGGCCGTCGGCTTCACCCTGTACATGGAAATGCTCGAACGCGCGGTCAAGTCGATCCGCAAGGGCGAACAGCCGAACCTCGATCAACCCCTGGGCGGCGGACCGGAAATCAACCTGCGGGTGCCGGCGCTGATCCCGGAAGATTACCTGCCGGACGTCCACGCGCGGCTGATCCTCTACAAGCGCATCGCCTCGGCCAGCGACGAGGAAGGCCTCAAGGACCTGCAGGTGGAGATGATCGACCGCTTTGGCCTGCTGCCGGAACCGACCAAGAACCTGGTGCGCACTACGCTGCTCAAGCTCAAGGCCGAACAACTGGGCATCAAGAAAGTCGACGGCGGCCCCAACGGCGGCCGGATCGAGTTCGAGGCCCAGACGCCGGTCGATCCACTGGTGCTGATCAAGTTGATCCAGGGCCAGCCCAAACGCTACAAGTTCGAAGGTGCCACGATGTTCAAATTCATGGTGCCCATGGAGCGCGCGGAAGAGCGCTTCAATACCGTAGAGGCGCTGTTCGAGCGCCTCACTCCGACCACTGCTTGAAGGACGCCACATGCGCCTGTTTCGCTCACTGACCTTGTTGTTGACCCTGGTCGCACCCCTGGCGTTTGCCGACGACCTGTATCAGGTTGAAATGATTCTGGTGCGCCAGAACGCCGAGCCGGCGATTGTCAGCCGCGCCGCACCGGAAGACTGGGACGCCGGCGCGCAACGCCTGGGCGCGGACAGCCAGCGCACGCCGGCCCTGGGCCACATCGTCGAGAAACTCACCGCCAGCGGCCAATACACCGTGTTGATGCACAAGGCCTGGCAGCAGACGCTCGGTGAACAGGGGCGTAAAGTTGCCATCAGCGACGGCGCCGAACAGTTCGGGCAATTCCCCATCGAAGGCACCCTGGAACTGAAACTGGGCCGTTTCACCGATGTGGATGCCGATTTCTGGATCAACCAGATCAACGCCAATGGCCTGGTCACCTCCAGCGAGCGCCTCAAGCAGCAGAGCCATACCAAGAATGGCCAACTGAATTTCCTCGACAACGGGCATCTTGGCCTGCTGATCAAGATCACCTCGTTGACCGCGCCCGCACCACGGCAGGCACCTGAAGTCATTCCGGACTGATTGGCGCGCCTATGCCCTCGCCCCTGAGCAAACCCCTGGCACCTTCCTGGGTCAATCGATTCAAGGAACAGAGCCTGGAGCGCGGGCGCCGTTATGCGCTGGAAAACCGCGTCAGGATCGTCGAGGCCGGCGACAGCACCATCACCGCCAGCTGCGAAGGCTCTGGCGGCAACGTCTACCGCCAGACCATTCGCCTTAAAGAGTCAGCCAAGGGCGCGCTGATTCTGCTCGAAGCCGCGTGCTCCTGCCCGGTGCGCATCAACTGCAAGCACTGCGCGGCGGTGTTGCTGCAAGTCCAGGAAACCCTGGCCTACCCGGCCGCCGAAAAAGACGCGCTGTTGCTGGAGAAACTCCAGGCGGTGCTGGACAACCGCAGCCCCAAGGCCCCCCCACAAGTGCTGGTGGACAACGTGCAACCGGTGCCGCGGCTGTGGCTGGCCAGCATCGAGTTCAGCGCCTTCGAGCCGCGCAACGGCAAGATGCAGCGCTACATTCAACACCGCGCCGCGCTGTCCTTCAGTTACCTGGACGAGTACGTCAGCGGCCAACGCAACACCGACGTGCTGATTCGCCAGGAAACCCAGACACTGCGGATAAAACGCCACACCGATGTGGAACAGTCCTACCGCGAACAGCTGCGAATCCTCGGTTTCAAGGTTGCGACCCGGCAAAGCAAGGCCCTGCCGGAAAGTGCCGGCGAACTGTACGAGATGGTCAACGACAGCGCCTGGCTGACGTTCACCCTCAACGACCTGCCGAAACTGCGCACCCAAGGCTGGGAATTGCAGATCGATGAGGACTTCGGCTTTGACCTGACGGCGGTGGACGAGTGGTACGCCACCGTCGAGGAAACGCCGGAGCGGGACTGGTTCGACCTGGAACTGGGGATCATCGTCAACGGCGAACGCCTGAGCCTGTTGCCGATCCTGCTGAACCTGATGCGCTCGCACATCGAACTGTTCAACCCGGAACGCCTGGCCCGGCGCCGGGACGATGAACTCATTCTGGTCAACCTGCCCAACCGCCCGAACTCGGAGTTCGGCCCACAGCAGGTGGCCCTGCCCTACGGCCGGCTGAAACCGGTGCTGGCGACCCTGGGCGAGTTCTACCTGCAAGAGCCCGGCACCACCAAACTGCGCCTCAACAGCGCAGACGCTTTGCGCCTGAACCCGCTGCAGGACATGCCGCTGACCTGGGAAGGTGGCGAACACATTCGCGGCCTGGCCCAACGCCTGCGGGACATCAAGGATTACACCGCCACCGCGCCAGAAGGCCTGAATGCGAAGCTGCGGCCTTATCAACTTGAAGGCTTGAGCTGGATGCAATCGCTCAGGCAATTGGAAGTCGGCGGGATCCTCGCGGACGACATGGGCCTGGGCAAAACCCTACAGACCCTGGCGCACATTCTCAGTGAAAAACACGCCGGACGCCTGGACCGGCCGTGCATGGTGGTCATGCCGACCAGCCTGATCCCCAACTGGCTCGACGAGGCAGCTCACTTCACGCCGCAACTCAAGGTATTGGCGCTTTACGGCGCCGGGCGCAAGAAGCATTTCGACCGGTTGGCCGATTACGACCTGGTCCTCACCACCTATGCCCTGCTGCCCAAGGATGTCGAGCGCCTCGCCGCGCAGCCATTGCACGTGCTGATCCTCGATGAAGCCCAGTACATCAAGAACCCCACCAGCAAAGCCGCCCAGGCCGCCCGGGAGCTCAACGCCCGCCAGCGGCTGTGCCTGTCCGGCACGCCCCTGGAAAATCACCTGGGCGAACTGTGGTCGCTGTTTCATTTCCTGCTGCCGGGCTGGCTCGGAGACGTCAAGAGTTTCAACCGCGATTACCGTGTACCGATCGAAAAGCGCGGCAGCGAGGTACGACTGCAGCACCTCAACGGTCGGATAAAACCTTTCCTGCTACGCAGGACCAAGGAGCAAGTGGCGACGGAGTTGCCGCCCAAGACCGAGATCATCCATTGGGTCGAACTCAGCGACGCCCAGCGGGACGTCTACGAAACCATGCGCCTGGCGATGGACAAGAAGGTCCGCGACGAGATCACCCGCAAAGGCGTGGCCCGCAGCCAGATCATCATTCTCGAAGCGCTGCTCAAGCTGCGCCAGGTGTGTTGCGACCTGCGCCTGATCAACGACGCCACCCTGCCCGCCCGAGGCAGCACCTCGGGCAAGCTCGACAGCCTGATGGAAATGCTCGAGGAGCTGTTTGAAGAAGGTCGCCGGGTGCTGCTGTTTTCGCAGTTCACGTCCATGCTGGCGCTGATTGAAGATGAGCTGAAGAAACGCGGCGTCGATTACGCCCTCCTGACCGGCCAGACCCGCGACCGACGCACGCCCGTCAAGGAATTCCAGAGCGGCAAGCGTCAGATCTTCCTGATCAGCCTGAAAGCCGGTGGTGTAGGCCTCAACCTGACCGAGGCCGACACAGTGATTCACTACGACCCGTGGTGGAACCCGGCCACCGAAAACCAGGCGACCGACCGCGCCTACCGCATCGGCCAGGAAAAACCGGTATTCGTCTACAAGCTGATTGCCCGAGGCACGGTGGAAGAGAAGATCCAGCTGCTGCAAAAGGAAAAATCCGACCTCGCGGCCGGCGTACTGGACGGACGCGTGGCCGGGGATTGGAAACTGCAGA
Organism: Pseudomonas sp. Lb2C2; assembly: GCF_052112205.1. Lineage (NCBI taxonomy): Bacteria > Pseudomonadati > Pseudomonadota > Gammaproteobacteria > Pseudomonadales > Pseudomonadaceae > Pseudomonas > Pseudomonas sp. Lb2C2. Next base: position 298,086 of record NZ_JAUTYW010000007.1, read on the forward strand.
GCGACGACATCGAGGCCTTGTTCGCGCCGCTGCCGGACAAGCTGGAAAAACGCTGACACCCCTCAATTCCTGTGGGAGCCAAGCTTGCTCGCGATAGCGGTGGTTCAGTTGGCGCGGATGTCGACTGTGCCGCCGTCATTGCGAGCAAGCTCGGCTCCCACAGGTGACCGAGTCACTTGATGTGCGCGGACAATATGTGGGAGCGAGCTTGCTCGCGATGACTGACTATCAGGCGACATAGCCAGTGAATGTGCCGGTGAATCAGGTCTTGGGCAACGGTGCAAACAACGCTTCGATATCGCTCTGCTCAAGCTTCCACCCCCCCGTCGCGCCGCCATCCAGCAGACTGCCCGCCAACGCGGCCTTATCCTCCTGAAGCGCCTGTATCTTCTCTTCCACCGTGCCTCGGGCAATCAGCTTGTAGACGAACACTGGCTTGTTTTGACCGATCCGATAAGCCCGGTCGGTCGCCTGATTTTCCACCGCCGGGTTCCACCACGGATCGAAGTGAATCACCGTGTCCGCAGCCGTCAGATTGAGCCCCGTACCGCCGGCCTTGAGGCTGATTAGAAACAGCGACACCTTGCCACTCTGAAATTCCCTCACCGGGGTGCGGCGATCCGTGGTGGATCCGGTCAGTAAGGAATAGGTCAGGCTGCGCTTTTGCAGTTCCTCCTCGATCAGGGCCAGCATCGAGGTGAACTGGGAAAACAGCAGAATCTTGCGCCCTTCGCTGAGCAACTCTTCGAGCATCTCCATTAAACTGACCAACTTGCCGCTGCCGGAACGTAGCGCTTTGGCGGTCTGTACGGTATTGAGCAGCCGCAGGTCGCAGCAGACCTGACGTAACTTGAGCAATGCATCGAGGATGATGATTTGGCTACGCGCCACGCCGCTGCGGGCGATTTCGTCGCGCACTTTCTTGTCCATGGCTACGCGCACGGTTTCATAGACATCCCGCTGCCCCTCACTGAGTTCGACCCAATGCACTATTTCAGTCTTAGGTGGCAGCTCAGTGGCAACTTGTTCCTTTTTGCGCCGTAGCAGAAACGGTTTTATCCTCGCCGTCAGATGGTGCATTCGCTCGCTATTACCGTGCTTTTCGATCGGCGTCCGATAGTCCCGATTGAAGCTTTTGCTATCGCCCAACCAGCCTGGCAGCAGGAAATGAAACAGCGACCAGAGTTCGCCCAAGTGATTTTCCAGGGGCGTACCGGACAGGCACAGGCGCTGCCGGGCATTGAGTTCGCGGGCAGCCTGGGCGGCCTTGCTGGTGGGGTTCTTGATGTTCTGTGCTTCATCGAGAATCAGCACACTCCAGGCCTGGGGCTTTAGCACCTCCAGATCCCGCGGCAGCAAGGCATAAGTCGTCAACACCAGATCGTACTGTGCAAGGCTGGCGAAATCTTTTTGCCGGGCTGCGCCATGCAACGCCACGACGTTGAGCTGCGGTGTAAAGCGCGCGGCTTCGTCAAGCCAGTTGGGAATAAGACTGGTGGGCATGACCGCCAGTGCCGGGACATCCAGGCGCCCGGCCTGTTTCTCGCAAAGCAGGTGAGCCAGGGTCTGCAAGGTTTTACCCAAGCCCATGTCATCGCCCAGGATGCCGCCAACTTCCAGCTCGCGCAGCGTCTGCATCCAATTGAGCCCTTCGAGCTGATAAGGTCGCAGCTTGGCTTTGAGCCCTGCCGGCGCAGGGACATGCACGTGAGTCGACTCATGCAATCGCTTGGCGAACGTACGCAACCGCTCCCCGCCCTGCCAGGTCAATGGCACGCCTTCCAGCCCATTCAACCTGGCCGCATCAAAGGCGCTCAACCGTATCGAGTCACCCCGATGCTCCTTCATGTACAACTCGCCAAGCGTTGCCATCAGCGGCTTGACCCGCCCATATGGCAACGCGACCTTCACACCAGGACCCGCCCCGAATTTTCCACCGTTGAGATCGAGCAACATCAACTCTTCGTCACCGCGACGACCAAAGTTGTCCGGGGTCATCATCTCGGGGCTTGAGCGAAGCAGATGAAGCAAGATCGGCAGCAGGCTGTGCCGTTTTCCATCGACGATAATGCCCAGTTGTAAATCGAACCACTCTCGACCGGGAGACTCCTCGATGTCGGCGTACAACTGCTCCACCGGTTGCAGATCGAAATGAAAACCCGCTTCGATATCAATCTGCCAATTGGCGGCACGCAATCGCAGCAGGCCTTTGTCCATGAAGGCCAACCAGGCGTCGTCATCCGCCATTTGAAACAGCTCACCCCTGATGTCCGCCAGCGCTAGGCTCTTGCGAGTGGCTTTCTTGAAACCTACCTTGCGCAGAACGGTGCGAAACGCTTGCTCGACATCCGGTTTACGCTGAATGCGCAAAATTTCGGTTCCGGACAGGATCGACAGCTCGGTGGATGCTTTGTCGTCCGCCACATGACCATCATAAATAAAGGTCAGTGCCGCGCGATGTTCTGGAACAGATTTCCAGTGCCGGAAGTTGATTGCACTTCCCAACGTCAACACCGCTCGCGGTTCAACACCTTCGATGATGCGCTCAGTCAATTCTTTCGGCGGCGGAATAGGTCGGTCGACCGCGTTGATCCTATGGCTGAAAAGCACGACATCCCGAGCGGGTACCTCCGGCGCATGGCATAAATGGCACGCCAATTTGTCGTCCATTTCATAGGACAGCCGGCCAAGTTCCCTGCGCGATAAATCCAGATAATGAAGCGGCTCAAGCACCAGGAGGTTATCCAGTACCTGATCGCCACTGCGCCACCGAGGCCGATAGTTGCCATTGGCCTGCTCCGCCCAGAAAAACTGCGCATTTTTTAGCGGACCTGCGCCCAATGGCTGCGGCGGGTCGAAATCCAGGAACAAGCGTGAGGACTGTAATGCCAGCGCCAGCACCTCGGCGCCACTGCGACCTTGCAACGGGAAACTGTTCTGGCTGTGATAATGCTGACTGCTGATAAGCGACTGGCCAATTTGCTTGTCGACGTCGGACATATAATTCGGAAAACGATTCAGCATGTCCGTCAGTTGGCCAAACGCTTTCAGATCCTTCAGGGATCCATCATCGAGCTGGCGCCCCTTGAAGAGCTCCAAAAGCCACTGCCCTATGTGCGTCTTCTTGAGTTTGTAGAAGATCCTGACATCGGCGTCTTTTTTGCTCGGTAGCGAATCGGCGCCCCGCTCGGGGATACACTTGATCCAGGTTTCAAGTTCAGAATTCAGGCGCCCGCCGTCGGAGCTGGCCTCCAGCGCTTGTGGATTCCACATTAAATGGAACATGACGGCAGCGCAGTGCTTGCAGCTGTCGCCGACTGGGCACGAACATTCGTAACGAACGCCGTCGTATCCCCGATAACGAGTGAGCTCGATCACCTGCTGATAGACATTATCGCCGCCACCCTCGCATTCGGCGTGAATCGATTGCTCATCTATCCGCAGTATCCGTACTCGGTCTCCCTCGGCGTAGTCGAACCCGCGCTGAAGGTAACTCTGATGGAAGTCTTCTCCCCAATCCGTCTCAAGAAGCGCCTCAATTGGCTGGGTCATGGGCACCGCCGAGCATTACGCATATCAGTCACGACACTTCCTCAATCAACCAGCTGGGCAGCCTTCAGCGCGCCGAGCGCCGTCAGCCAGCGAGGGTCCTGACGGTATTCAGTGGAGGCACAGGCCTGGCCGCGCATGCGCGCGATCCGTGCCGAAGGCTTGACCTTCAGGCGCTGGGCAGCGCTCAAGGCCAACTCCGCGGCAGCACGGTCGTTGCACACCAGGCCCATGTCACAACCCGCCGTCAAAGCAGCCTCGATACGACTGGCAGCATCACCGACCACATGAGCCCCGGCCATCGACAGGTCATCACTGAAGATCACGCCATCGAATTGCAACTCGCCGCGCAGGATGTCCTGCAGCCAGCAGCGGGAAAACCCGGCTGGATTGGCGTCAACCTGCGGGTAGATGACATGGGCCGGCATGACGGCGGCCAGTTGCTTGCTCAGCCTGGCGAACGGTACCAGGTCGTTGGCGCGAATCTGCTCCAGGCTACGCTCGTCGTTCGGAATCGCCACGTGGGAATCGGCCTCGGCCCAGCCATGCCCTGGGAAATGCTTGCCGGTGGCGGCCATCCCGGCGGCGTTCATGCCGCGGATGAAGGCACCGGCCAACAACGCTGCTCGCTCGGGGTCACCTTCGAAGGAACGACTGCCGACAACAGCGCTGCGCTGGTAATCAAGGTCCAGCACCGGGGCAAAGCTCAAGTCGAGACCGACCGCCAGCACTTCAGTGGCCATGATCCAGCCGCACTGCTCGGCCAGGTATTCGGCGTTCGGGTTGTCAGCTATCGCCCGCATCGCCGGCAACCGCACAAACCCCTGGCGCAACCGCTGGACGCGGCCACCTTCCTGATCCACCGCCAATAAAAGGTCGGGGCGAATGGCGCGGATCGACGCGCTCAGCTCACGCACCTGACGTGGATGCTCGATATTGCGGGCAAAGATGATCAGGCCGCCTACCTCGGGCTGGCGCAACAGGTGGCGATCTTCGGCCGTCAGCCAGGTACCGGCGACGTCCACCATCAACGAGCCTTGCAGGCCAGCAGTCATAGCATTTCCTTAATAACGATGAACCCGCGCGACAACACAGGCACGACCACACGGCAGGGCCCAAGGCCCGGCAGGTCGCGGTCACGCAATGACAAATGGAACGGGTTCGAAACGAGAGTCGGCATGGGCGGCTAGCTTAGCGGATGTAGGCAGCCGCGCCCACCCGTGCACTTACGCCTTGGCCAGCGCCGGCGTCGATTTACTGCGCGGACGCAATTGCGCGGTCGCCATGGCTTCATCGGTGACGCCACTTTCGGCGCGCATGCCGGCCGCCAGGAACGGCACCATCAGGCGCATCACCTGTTCGATCGAGGTGTTCACGCCAAAGTCGGTTTCAGCAATGGCGCGCAGCGCCTTGATACCGGACATGCTGAACGCGGCGGCGCCGAGCATGAAGTGAACCCGCCAGAACAACTCGATGGGCGGAATACGCGGTGCGGCCTCATTGACCAGCAGCATGTAGCGCCGGAAAACCTTGCCGTACATGTCTTCCAGGTAACGTCGCAGGTGGCCCTGGCTCTGACTGAAAGCAAGGCCCAACAGGCGCATGAAAATGGAAAGGTCGTTACCGCTGCGCGGTTGCACGACAAGGGCTTGCTCGACCAGGATTTCCAGGAGTTCTTCCAGGGTCGGCTTGACGTCAGGCTTGGCCTGCCGGCGCTCCAGCTCGCGATCGAGGCTGAGGCAGAAAGGTCCGAGGAACCGCGAGAATACCGCCTGGATCAGGGCCTTTTTCGAGCCGAAATGATAGTTCACCGCCGCCAGGTTCACCCCGGCCTTGCTGGTGATCAGACGCAACGAGGTTTCAGCGAAACCTTTTTCCGCGAACAACTGCTCGGCAGCATCGAGAATGCGTTCAACGGTTTCCGACTGGGCCATGGTTACTCCGCCTGACAAACACTTGTTTGAAACATACGTTTCAGCCTAGGGGTTGTCAAGCCTGCCGGGGCGTTTTGCGAACGCCCGGTCACGTATTTAACCACACCTTTTCACGGGTGGTAGCCATGTCGCATCCAACAGCCCGACCGACCGTCCAGCGGCCAATGAAAAAAGGAGGATTGCCAAGCGGCGTTCACTGTATATAATCCCAGTCACTGTATAAAAAGACAGAGCGATCAATATGCTAAAGCTGACGCCACGCCAAGCAGAGATTCTGGCCTTCATCAAACGTTGCCTCGAAGACAATGGCTACCCGCCGACCCGCGCGGAAATCGCCCAGGAACTGGGTTTCAAGTCGCCCAATGCGGCTGAAGAACACCTCAAGGCGCTGGCGCGCAAGGGTGCTATCGAAATGACCCCGGGCGCATCCCGTGGCATTCGCATCCCCGGCTTCGAAGCCAAGGCCGACGAAACCACCCTGCCGATCATCGGCCGGGTCGCGGCAGGCGCACCGATCCTGGCCCAGCAGCATGTCGAGGAGTCCTGCAACATCAATCCTTCGTTCTTCCATCCTCGGGCCGATTACCTGCTTCGTGTACACGGCATGAGCATGAAGGACATCGGCATCTTCGACGGTGACCTCCTGGCCGTCCACACCACCCGCGAAGCCCGCAATGGCCAGATCGTGGTGGCGCGAATCGGCGACGAAGTGACCGTCAAGCGCTTCAAGCGCGACGGCAGCAAGGTCTGGCTCATCGCCGAGAACCCGGAGTTCGCGCCCATCGAAGTGAACCTGAAAGATCAGGACCTGGTCATCGAAGGCTTGAGTGTCGGCGTCATTCGCCGCTAAAGGAGGCTTTATGCAGTTCCCTCACACACCACAACACACACAACTTCCGCTGTTCGAGGCATTCATGGCCCAACCGCTGGCTCCAGTCCTGAAAGAGGTCATCGAGTCGCCCTGGGGCGTCGAGCCCGAGGCTTTCAGCGAACTGTCGTTACGTGGTGCAGCCGGAAACTGCCTGAACCTGCTGGCGCCGATTCTGCGAGAACTCAGCCAGGACCAGGATGCTCGCTGGCTGACGCTGATCGCGCCACCGGCCAGCGTCACCCAGGCCTGGCTCCGTGATGCCGGCCTGAACCGCGAACGCATCCTGTTGTTGCAACCACGAGGCACCCAAAGCGCCCAACAGTTGACCTGCGAAGCCTTGCGCCTGGGCCGCAGCCACACCGTGGTCAGCTGGCTCAACCCGCTAACCGCGACCGCACGGCAACAGTTGATCAGCGCCGCCCGTACCGGGGACGCACAAAGTCTGAATATTCGATTGGGCTAAGACAAACGCGGGGCTTCTCCAAGGCAGAGAAGCCGACCAGCCACACTATCCAAAAAAGCCGACAGACGGGATCAATGAAGAACCCGTGGCCCCTCTTCCTTGTTGAATTCGCCTTCAACCAGGCGACCTGCCATCTGGACGCCCACGCTCAGCATCGCCTTGGCGACTTCGACGTGTTGGCCCTGGAGGAATACCTTGGCATCTTCGGAGAAGTTCAGGGTAACCAGAGAACCCTCGTCCTCAGCCCTGCGCAGCTCGATGCGGCCATCAGGAAGTTCGACAATTTCTAGAAAGGACGTAGGCATAAAAGTCTGTTCTCCACGAAAGGCGAGGATTATATAGTCATCGGCCAGGCTCCGCTCGGGATCTTGACCAAGTGTTATCAACGAACGTAACGGGCCGAGGGCGAACTCAGCACTCGCTCAACCCTTCACGAAAGCGTATCGCCAGGCTCTTGAGGTTCTGGCGCCAGCTCTCCAGCTCCTCCCGACTCAACTCCTGCTCAGGTTCTTGTTCGTCCAGATTGACCGCCACGATCAACGGCTGGGTCACGTCCCCCTTGGGCTTGCGCGGGGCCCGCGGCGGCTCGAACAGCGCCGCATGGGCCGCCAACAGCTTCGCCAGCCAGGTTTCCGGGTTGTGCGCCAATTCGACCATTTCGGCCAATTCCGGGATAGCGATGGTTTCCAGCACTTCACGGGTCAACAACAGCTCGGCCCGCGGCGCATTCGCTTGTGGCAGGCGATAGAAACCGGCGATTTCATGGCACAACCCCAACAATGCACCGTACAGGTGAAACAGCGCGGATTCGCGTCCTGCCTGGAGCAGCGCCGGGGAATTCATCGCACGCCCGTCTTCGGCCCTGGTGAGCGCTTCAAGCGACAGACCGGCGAAATAGATTTTCTGATTGGTGCGGGTATAGAGTTCGTGGGCCATGGCGGCGTCTCCCCAACGAAATGAAAGCTTCACGCAAGTGCGACAGTGTCATGGATCAACCGAGGCCACTGCAAGCCAAAAACAAAAAGGCCGCATGAAAACCTATGGGTTGTCATGCGGCCTTTTGTTCACTTGAGACTTATTGGGGCGGCTACGCCCGAAACGTCGGACCGGTCCAGCGGGAGCAAGCCCCCTCGTCACACGTGAGTGCTGCCATCAGCTCTTGTCTTGCACCGTCCACTTACCGCCGTCGTAGTAGGCTTTCCAGCCAGTCGGCTTGCCGTCGACTTCGGTTTGCACGTATTGCTCCTTGGTCTTGCGGCTGTAGCGAATCACCGCCGGGCGCCCTTCCGGATCCTTCTGCGGCGCTGCACAGAGGAAATGGTACTTCGGATCGATCTCGTCCTTGTGCGGCACGATTTCCATCACCAACGGTGCACGGGTCTCGCGGTTTTTCGGGAACTGGCTGGCCGCCAGGAACAGGCCGGAGGCACCGTCGCGCAGGATGTAGGTGTCGTTGACCTTCTCGCACTTGAGCTCAGGCATCTTCACCGGGTCCATCTTCGGCGGCGCCGCGTCACCGCTCTTGAGCAGTTTGCGGGTGTTTTTGCAGGTCGGGTTGGTGCAACCGAAGAACTTGCCGAAACGGCCGGTCTTGAGCTGCATCTCGCTGCCACACTTGTCGCATTCCAGGCTCGGGCCTTCGTAGCCCTTGATGCGATAAGTGCCCTCTTCGATCTCGTAGCCGGCACAGTCCGGGTTGTTGCCGCAGATGTGCAGCTTGCGCTTTTCATCCAGCAGGTAGGCGTCCATCGCCGTGCTGCAGATCGGGCAGCGATGCTTGCCGCGCAGCACCAGGGATTCCGATTCGCCCTCGTCGTCCGCAGCGATTTCGTCGCCCGGCACCAGGTTGACCGTCGCCTTGCAGCGCTCCTTGGGTGGCAGGCTGTAGCCCGAGCAACCGAGGAATACGCCGGTCGAGGCGGTACGGATTTGCATCGGACGCCCGCAGGTCAGGCACGGAATGTCGGTCATGACCGGCTGGTTGGCGCGCATGCCGCTGTCCGGGCTTTCGGCCACTTCGAGCTTTTTCTTGAAGTCGCCGTAGAACTCGTCGAGAACATTTTTCCAGTCGCGTTCGCCCTGGGCCACATCGTCGAGGTTCTCTTCCATACCGGCGGTGAAGCCGTAGTCCATCAGGTTCGAGAAGCTCTCGGACAAACGCTCGGTAACGATGTCACCCATCTTTTCCGAATAGAAACGACGGTTGTGCAGCGCCACATAGCCGCGGTCCTGGATGGTGGAGATGATGGCTGCGTAGGTCGAAGGACGACCGATGCCGCGCTTTTCCATTTCCTTGACCAGGCTGGCTTCGGAGTAACGGGCCGGTGGCTTGGTGAAGTGCTGGGTCGGATCAAGCTTGATCAGCTTCATCACGTCGCCCTGGGCCATGTCTGGCAGGACGTCATCGTCCCCAGGCTTGGTGATCTGCGGCATGACGCGGGTGTAGCCGTCGAACTTCAGGATGCGGCCCTTGGCGCGCAATTCGAAGTCGCCGGCACCGACGCTGACCGTGGTCGACAGGTATTGCGCCGGCAGCATCTGGCAGGCCAGGAACTGGCGCCAGATCAGCTCATAGAGACGCTCGGCATCGCGCTCCATGCCCGACAGCTTGCTTGGCTCGGTATTGGCATCGGACGGACGAATCGCTTCGTGAGCCTCCTGCGCGCCTTCCTTGCTGCTGTAGACGTTCGGCGTCTCTGGTAGGTACTTCTTGCCGAACTCACTTTCTATATAAGTGCGCGCCATCGCCACGGCATCGACCGAAAGGTTGGTCGAGTCGGTACGCATATAGGTGATGTAGCCGGCTTCGTACAGACGCTGGGCCATCATCATGGTTTTCTTCACGCCAAAGCCCAGGCGATTGCTCGCGGCCTGTTGCAGCGTGGAGGTGATGAACGGCGCCGACGGCTTGCTGCTGGTCGGCTTGTCTTCGCGTTTGACGATGCTGTAGCTGGAAGCCTTGAGCTTCTCCAGCGCAGCCATGGCCTGGGCTTCGTTGAGCGGCTTGAAGGCTTCACCCTTCTCCCGGGCCACGTCAAAGCGCACGGTGGCGCCCTTGGCGGTGCCGAGGTCGGCGTGGACTTCCCAATACTCTTCAGGAATGAACGCACGGATCTCCCGCTCGCGCTCCACCACCAGCTTCACAGCGACCGACTGCACACGACCGGCCGACAGACCGCGGGCGATCTTGGCCCACAGCAGGGGCGAGACCATGTAGCCCACCACGCGGTCGAGGAAGCGACGCGCCTGCTGGGCGTTGACCCGATCGATGTCCAGCTCGCCCGGCTGGGAGAAGGCTTCCTGAATGGCCTTCTTGGTAATTTCGTTGAACACCACGCGCTTGTAGCGGCTGTCATCCCCACCAATGGCTTCGCGCAGGTGCCAGGCAATGGCTTCCCCTTCGCGGTCCAAGTCCGTCGCGAGATAGATGGTGTCGGCATCCTTGGCGAGCCGGCGCAGCTCTTCGATGACCTTTTCCTTGCCCGGGAGGATCTCGTACTTGGCTTTCCAGCCGTGTTCCGGATCGACCCCCATGCGTGAGACCAGCTGCTTGCGCGCCTTGTCTTTCGGCGACAGCGCCGGCGCTTCACCAGCAGCTGCCTTGCCGCGCTTGGCGGCTGGCTCCTTGCTGGCGCTAGCCGAACCGCTGGTGGGCAGGTCTCGGATATGGCCGATACTCGACTTCACCACGTATTGGTCGCCCAGATACTTGTTGATGGTCTTGGCCTTAGCCGGGGATTCCACAATGACCAGCGATTTGCCCATGGATCAGAAAATTCCTGAATTCTAAAAAGTGAAAGGCGGTTGGCGCCTGACGCGGCACCGCTATATATAGTGGCTGCAAGGTGAGGTCAAGCGCAGGGTTGCCTGCATACCGGCCTCAAGGCTTGGAAAAAATGCTCTCCTCGGCCTGCACCAAAGCAAAGCGTGGCACCTGTTCGCCGTCAACCTCGACGGACTCCTCGAACATGCTCAAGGGACGCACCCAAAAGCCGTAATCGCCATACAGGGCTTGATAGAAGACCACTTCTTCCTCGGTCTCGGAATGCCGCGCGATGCTGAATACGCGGTACTGCGGACCTTTGTAATGCTGGTAGAGCCCAGGTTGTATCGGCATGATTTGGCCCTCACTCAAATTTTTTCAAAATAAAAACAAAATCTTTTTTACTAAACCCGAAAAAACAAAAACCGGGGCACTTGGCCCCGGCTTCCATCAACGCAACGCTTAGACGCGTTCGAAGACAGTGGCGATGCCCTGGCCGAGGCCAATGCACATGGTGGACACACCAAAGGTGCCGCCATTCTGCTTCATGACGTTGAGCAGCGTGCCGGAGATACGCGCACCGGAGCAACCGAACGGGTGACCCAGGGCGATCGCGCCGCCGTGCAGGTTAACCTTCTCGTTCATCTTGTCGAGCACTTTCAAATCTTTCAGCACTGGCAGGGCCTGTGCGGCGAAAGCTTCGTTGAGCTCGAAGAAGTCGATATCGGCAATGCCCAGGCCTGCACGCTTCAAGGCTTTCTGCGTGGCCGGTACTGGACCATAGCCCATGATCGCCGGGTCCACACCCGCCACGGCCATCGAACGAATCACCGCCATCGGCTGGATACCCAGGTCCTGGGCACGCTGGGCCGACATTACGATCATGCACGAGGCACCGTCGGTGATCTGCGACGAGGTACCGGCTGTCACGGTGCCGCCCTTCGGATTGAAGGCCGGCTTGAGGGCCGCCAGGCTTTCCAGGGTGGTTTCCGGACGAATGGTTTCGTCGTAGTCGAACAGCTTCAGGAAGCCGTTCTCGTCGTAGCCCTGCATCGGGATGATCTCATCCTTGAACTTGCCTTCCACGGTCGCCTTGTGGGCGAGCTGGTGGGAGCGCACGCCAAAGGCGTCCTGCTGTTCGCGGGTGATGCCGTGCATTTTGCCAAGCATTTCCGCAGTCAGGCCCATCATGCCCGAGGCTTTCGCCGCGTACAGCGACATGTGCGGGTTCGGATCGACGCCGTGCATCATGCTCACGTGGCCCATGTGCTCGACACCACCGACGACGAACACGTCACCATTACCGGTCATGATCGCCTGGGCGGCGGTGTGCAGCGCGCTCATGGACGAACCGCACAGGCGGCTGACGGTCTGGCCCGCCGCCGTGTGAGGGATCTGGGTCATCAGCGAGGCCATGCGGGCGATGTTCCAGCCCTGCTCCAGGGTCTGGTTCACACAGCCCCAGATCACGTCTTCGACTTCGTTGGGGTCGACCTTGACGTTGCGCTCCAGCAGCTTGCTGATCAGGTGCGCCGACATGTCTTCGGCGCGGGTGTTGCGGTGCATGCCGCCCTTGGAGCGGCCCATCGGTGTACGACCGAAGTCGACAATCACGACGTCTCTAGGATTCAAGCTCATAAATGTTCTCTCGCTCTAGTCGTTGGGCGCTTAACCGAAGAAGCGCTGGCCGTTCTTGGCCATTTCACGCAGCTTCGCGGTCGGGTGGTACAGCGCGCCCAAATCAGCGTACTGGTCAGCCAGGGCAACGAACTCGGCGACACCGATCGAATCGATGTAGCGCAGCGCACCGCCACGGAATGGAGGGAAACCGATACCGTAGACCAGACCCATGTCGGCTTCGGCGGCGGTCTCGACAATGCCGTCTTCCAGGCAACGCACGGTTTCGAGGCACAGCGGGATCATCATCCAGTTGATGATGTCCTCGTCGGTGACTTCGCGCTGCTCGTAGACAATCGGCTTGAGCACTTCCAGCACCGACGAGTCGGCGACTTTCTTCTGCTTGCCGCGCTTGTCGGTCTCATAGGCGTAGAAGCCCTTGCCATTCTTCTGCCCCAGGCGCTTGGCTTCGTAGAGCACATCGACAGCCGAACGACGGTCGTCCTTCATGCGGTCCGGGAAGCCTTCGGCCATGACGTCGCGACCGTGGTGGCCGGTGTCGATGCCGACCACGTCCATCAGGTACGCCGGGCCCATCGGCCAGCCGAATTTTTCCATGATCTTGTCGATGCGCACGAAGTCCACACCGGCGCTGACCAGCTTGGCGAAACCGCCGAAGTACGGGAACAGCACGCGGTTGACCAAAAAGCCCGGGCAGTCGTTGACGACGATCGGGTTCTTGCCCATTTTCTTGGCGTAGGCCACGGTGGTGGCAACGGCATGTTCGCTGGACTTCTCGCCACGGATCACTTCCACCAGCGGCATCATGTGCACCGGGTTGAAGAAGTGCATGCCGACGAAGTTCTCCGGACGCTTGAGGGCCTTGGCCAGCAGCGAAATGGAGATGGTCGAGGTGTTCGAGGCCAGGATGGTGTCCTCTTTGACCTTGTCTTCGACTTCAGCCAATACCGCCTGCTTGACCTTCGGGTTCTCGACAACGGCTTCGACCACCAGGTCGACATGGCCGAAATCGCCGTAGGACAGGGTCGGACGAATGCCGTTGAGCACTTCGGCCATCTTCGCAGCGGTCATGCGACCTTTGTCGACACGGCCGACCAGCAGCTTGGCGGCTTCGGCCAGGCCCTGCTCGATCCCGTGTTCGTTGATGTCCTTCATCAGGATCGGCGTGCCTTTGGACGCCGACTGGTAGGCGATACCGCCACCCATGATGCCGGCGCCGAGCACGGCGGCCTGCTTCACGTCACTGGCGATTTCGTCGTAGGCCTTGGCCTTTTTCTTCAGTTCCTGGTCATTGAGGAACAGACCGATCAGGCTTTGCGCAGCCGAGGTCTTGGCCAGCTTGACGAAGCCGGCGGCCTCGACTTCCAGAGCCTTGTCGCGACCGAAGTTCGCGGCTTTCTGGATGGTCTTGATCGCTTCGACCGGCGCCGGGTAGTTCGGGCCTGCCTGACCGGCCACGAAACCCTTGGCGGTTTCGAAGGCCATCATTTGTTCGATGGCGTTGAGCTTGAGCTTTTCGAGCTTCGGCTGACGCTTGGCCTTGTAGTCGAACTCGCCGCTGATGGCGCGCTTGAGGGTTTCAAGGGCCGCTTCCTGGAGCTTGCCAGGTTCGACCACGGCGTCCACGGCACCGACCTTCAGCGCGTCTTCAGCACGGTTTTCCTTGCCGGCGGCAATCCACTCGATGGCGTTGTCGGCACCGATCAGGCGCGGCAGGCGCACGGTGCCGCCGAAGCCTGGGTAGATGCCCAGCTTGACTTCCGGCAGGCCAATCTTGGCCGTGGTGGACATGACGCGGTAATCCGCCGCCAGGCACATTTCCAGGCCGCCACCCAGGGCGATGCCGTTGATGGCCACGACGGTCGGTACGTTGAGGTCTTCGAAGTCGCTGAAAATACGGTTGGCTTCGAGGTTGCCAGCGATCAGTTCGGCATCGGGCAGCTTGAAGTTATCGACGAATTCGGTGATGTCGGCGCCGACGATGAACACGTCCTTGCCGCTGCTGACGATCACACCCTTGATCGAAGCATCTGCCTTGATAGTGTCTACAGCCTGACGCAATTCATTCAGGGTTAGACGGTTGAACTTGTTGACGGACTCACCCTTGAGGTCGAATTTCAATTCGACGATGCCACTTTCAAGAGCCTTAACCGTGATGGCTTTACCTTCGTAAATCATCAACTGATCTCCACGATATGGAAGCTGAACAGTACACGTTGAACGCTGACCACTGGTTCGGCATAGACGTTACCGTCGATGCTACGCCAATCCGCCAGGCACACCCGTCAACGCGATAGTCGGGGTCTGTAGGAGCATTCTGAAAATACAAACGCTCAATTCATACGCCCGTTTGATTTGGGTACGTCACCTTCACGGAATTTCCGACAATTGTCAATCGCCCTAAACACAGGCGTGAACGCGACTTCACGGTCATTTCCGTACCGTACGGATCCGCAACACGGCACCGCATGAGCAGCTATTCATAGGATCAATAATTAGAAAAATCGCCCTAATTCCAGACAGACCGGAACCAGCGGTCTACGCTGTCGGGACGCGATTGAAGATTGGGAACAAAGGACGTTACGAACGCACGCCCTGGCATGAGATTGTTTACCGGCCTGCCTGGCCAACCCGCCCGATGAGACTGTCGGGCTTTTTTATGCCTCAGGCCAGCGCCTTGAGCACCGTGCAAATATCTTGCAAAACAGTCGCTTCGCCCTTCTCGCCCCAGTACAAGGCAATCATTTGCCGGTCGGCTTCGACTTTGTAGACATTGGCCGGCAATTTTTCGAAATGATTGAGCAGGGACTCATCCTGGCAGACTTCCCGCCATTGGTTGACCCAGACGCCTGGCGCCGTCTGCCAATAGCTCCAGACCGCCGGTTCCTTGCCGCGCCGGGGCCGATGGTACTGGGCACAGGGGTTTGGCGGCTGCTGGCCGAGCCAGTGCGGCCACTCCTGCGGCGCCAGCTGCATGGCCAGGCCCAGGCGTCGCGCCTCCATGCGCAGGGCCATGCGACCGCTCTGAACACGGGACGGCCGCAACCATGCCAGCGGACTTAACACCACCAACAGGATTGACACCACTATCCAGACCGTCATATTCGTACTCCCGAATTCTGATGAGCCCATTGAGCCACGTCGCCGTCAATGCGCTTGAAACCAGCCATACTTACCGTATCGCAATTCTCTGGAGTGCTTTCCATGTACTACGAACACGTTCTGGTCGCCGTCGACCTCACTGAAGAATGCGATCCGGTCGTCAAGCGCGCCCTCGCCCTTTGCGAAAGCCGGGACACCAAGCTGTCGCTGGTGCATATCGTCGAACCGATGGCCATGGCCTTCGGCGGCGACGTGCCCATGGACCTTTCCCAGTTGCAGCAGCAACAATTTGACCAGGCCAAGGAGCGCCTTGACCGACTGATCGTGAAATACCCTGCCCTGAAGAAGGAATTCAGCCACCTGACCTACGGCCAGCCGCGCCAGGAGATCCATCACCTGGCCAAGGAACAGGGTTGCGACCTGATTGTGGTCGGCAGCCATGGTCGCCACGGCCTGGCGCTGTTGCTGGGCTCGACCGCCAACGACGTGCTGCATGGCGCGCCTTGCGATGTGCTGGCGGTACATTTGGTCAAGCGCACATAACCCCAGACCCTGACCTTGTGGGAGCGAGCCTGTGGGAGCAAAGCTTGCTCGCGATGAACGATAACGCGGTCATTCGACAGACCGAGATGCCTTCATCGCGAGCAAGCTTTGCTCCCACAGGCTCACCCCTACAGGGGAATAGCGTTTCAAATAGAAATCCCGGCGTTCATTGCTGAATTCCGGGATTTTTTTCAACAGCGGATCAAGCGTCCAGTTCAGCCCAACGCTCGACCAGTGCGTCCAGCTCGGCCTGCAACTGCTCCAGGTGCGCGATCACCTTGGCGGTTTCGGCCGCTGGCCGCTGGTAGAAGCTGGCGTCAGCCATCTCGGCCTCCACGGCGGCAATCTGCTGTTCCTTCGCGTCGATATCACCCGGCAACGCCTCCAGCTCGCGCTGCAGCTTGTAGCTGAGTTTTTTCTTGGCCGGTGCCGCTGCCGCGGCTACCGGGGCTGGCTCGGCCTTGACCACCGCCGAATTCAGGTCGGCCTTGCCGGACTTGCTCTCGGTTACCCCCAGCAGACGCGGCGAGCCGCCCTGACGCAGCCAGTCCTGATAACCACCGACGTATTCACGCACCAGGCCTTCGCCCTCGAACACCAGGGTGCTGGTGACCACGTTGTCGAGGAATGCCCGGTCGTGACTGACCATCAGCACGGTGCCGTTGAAGGTCAGCAACACCTCTTCCAGCAACTCCAGGGTTTCCACGTCCAGGTCGTTGGTCGGTTCGTCAAGCACCAGCAGGTTCGCCGGCTTGCTAAACAACTTGGCCAGCAACAGACGGGCACGCTCGCCACCCGACAGCGCCTTGACCGGCGTGCGGGCACGCTGGGGGCTGAACAGGAAATCGCCGAGGTAGCTCAACACATGGCGGCTCTGACCATCGATGTCGATGAAATCGCGACCTTCGGCCACGTTGTCGATCACGGTTTTTTCCAGGTCCAGCTGATGACGCAACTGGTCAAAGTAGGCAACGTCGATCTTCGTGCCCTCCTCCACCTTGCCATTGGTCGGCACCAGACCACCAAGCATCAGCTTGAGCAAGGTCGTCTTGCCGGTGCCGTTGGCGCCCAGCAGGCCGATGCGATCACCACGCTGCAGCACCATGGAGAAGTCCTTGATCAGGAACGGGCCGCCCGGGTGCGCGAAACTTACGTTCTCAAGGACCATCACCTGCTTGCCGGACTTGTCAGCGGTATCCAACTGAATGTTGGCCTTGCCGGTGCGCTCGCGACGTTCACTGCGTTCCATGCGCAAGGCTTTGAGCGCCCGCACACGGCCTTCGTTGCGGGTGCGACGAGCCTTGATGCCCTGGCGAATCCAGACTTCTTCCTGGGCCAGTTTTTTATCGAATAGCGCGTTAGCGGTTTCTTCCGCCGCCAGCGCCGCTTCCTTGTGCACCAGGAAACTGGCGTAGTCGCCGTTCCAGTCGATCAGGCCGCCACGGTCCAGCTCGAGGATGCGCGTC
This sequence comes from Pseudomonas sp. Lb2C2, assembly GCF_052112205.1. Classification (NCBI taxonomy): domain Bacteria; kingdom Pseudomonadati; phylum Pseudomonadota; class Gammaproteobacteria; order Pseudomonadales; family Pseudomonadaceae; genus Pseudomonas; species Pseudomonas sp. Lb2C2. The sequence continues at coordinate 315,415 of NZ_JAUTYW010000007.1, forward strand.
GCCAGATTTTGCAGGAAGGAACGGTCGTGGGTGATGAACAACACCGCCCCCTGGAAGTCTTTCAGGGCTTCTTCAAGCCAGGCGATGGCGCCGATGTCCAGGTGGTTGGTCGGTTCGTCGAGCAGCAGCAGATCCGGCTCGGAGACCAGGGCCTGGGCCAGCAGGACGCGGCGACGCCAACCACCGGACAACTCGGCGAGGGTCTTGTCGGCCGGCAATTGCAGGCGGCTCAGGGTGCTGTCGACCAGTTGCTGCAGACGCCAGCCGTCACGGGCTTCAAGGTCGTGCTGCACGTGCATCAACTTGTCCAGGTCAGCATCGGTGACGATGTTCTGGCTCAGGTGGTGATACTCGGCCAACAGCGCGCCGACACCGTCCAGGCCTTCGGCAACCACGTCGAACACGGTCCGCTCGTCGGCCACCGGCAGTTCCTGGGGCAATTCACCGATTTTAAGGCCTGGCGCGCGCCAGACCGAGCCGTCATCGGGCTTTTGATCGCCCTTGACCAGCTTCATCATGCTGGATTTGCCAGTGCCGTTGCGGCCGATGATGCACACCCGCTCACCACGGGCGATCTGCCAGGACACCTTGTCCAACAACGGCATAGCGCCGAAAGCAAGGGACACATCGCTGAATTTGAGCAGGGTCATGAGCTTCTCCAAAAACCGGGCGCGCATTCTACCTGAGATGAGGCCCCAGGGGTCCGCCAATTTCGCCACCGAAGCACTCTGCATAACAAATGTTGCGAACTTGCACCGACGACCCCGCAAAGCTTTCGCCGGCTGCTGGCAAAAGGCTAAGCTACAGACAGTTACCCTGGGTTTTCCCGTGGGCTTGTCATGTTTTTTATGCCCGGACGTCTCATGCGCAGTCGCCTTTTCAGTGTTGTATCGTGTCTTTTTGTATGTGCCACTGCCGTTCAATCCGCGCAGGCGGTGGATATCTCCACTCAACGCCAATATTACAACGAGGCCAAGCGTGCCTTGGCCAAGGGTGATTCCGGCCCCTACTTCCGCTACAGCCAGGCCCTGCGCGATTATCCGCTGGAGCCGTACCTGGCCTATGACGAGTTGACCGCTCGCCTCAAGAGCGCCAGCAACGCCGAAATCGAGAAATTCCTCGCCGAGCATGGCGACCTGCCCCAGGCCAACTGGATGAAGTTGCGCTGGTTGCGCTGGTTGAGCGAGCGCGGCGACTGGGCGACCTTCGTCAAGTATTACGACCCCAAGCTCAATTTCACCGAACTGGACTGCCTTAACGCCCAGTACCAGCTCAGTCACGGCTTGAAAGCCGAAGGTTATGCCAATACCGAAAAATTGTGGCTCTCCGGCAAGTCCCAACCCCAGGCCTGCGATGCACTGTTCGGCCTATGGGCCTCCCAGGGCCAGTTGACCGAACAGAAACGCTGGGAGCGCACCAAATTGGCGGCCCAGGCCCGCAACTACCCGCTGGCCAACAGCCTGGTCAGCGGCCTGACCACCCTTGCCCCCCGTGGCAAGTTGCTGGTGGACGTGGCGCAGAAGCCCGAGTTGCTCAACCAGCCGTCGCGCTTCAGTCCGGCCGATGAACCGATGTCCGATATCGTCAGCCTTGGCCTGCGTCGCCTGGCCCGCCAGGATCCGGAAAAAGCCATGGCACTGCTGGATGGCTACGCCAGCACCATGCACTTTTCCCGAGATGAAAAAGTCGCGATTGCCCGGGAAATCGGCCTGACCCTGGCCAAGCGCTTTGACAGCCGGGCCTTGGACGTGATGACGAAATACGACCCGGAACTGCGCGATGACACCGTTTCGGAGTGGCGCTTGCGCCTGCTGCTACGCCTGGCCCGCTGGGACGACGCCTACCAACTGACCCGCCGCCTGCCCGAGTCGCTGGCCAGCACCAACCGCTGGCGGTACTGGCAAGCCCGCACGCTGGAGCTGGCGCAGCCACAGAATCCCGAGGCAGCGGCGCTCTACAAGCACCTGGCCCGTGAACGGGACTTCTATGGCTTCCTGGCCGCCGACCGCTCCCAGTCGCCGTACTCGCTCATCAACAAGCCGCTGGTGATGAGCCAGGCACTGATCAACAAGGTGCGCAACACACCCGGTGTGCGTCGGGCGCTGGAATTCCATGCCCGCGGAGACATTGTTGACGGACGCCGCGAGTGGTATCACGTCAGCCGTCATTTCAACCGGGACGAAATGGTTGCCCAGGCCAAACTGGCCTACGACCTGAAGTGGTACTTCCCCGCCATTCGCACCATCAGCCAGGCCAAGTACTGGGACGACCTGGACATCCGCTTCCCCATGGCCCACCGCGACACCCTGGTGCGCGAAGCCAAAGTCCGTGGCCTGCACTCGAGCTGGGTGTTCGCGATCACTCGCCAGGAAAGCGCCTTCATGGACGACGCCCGCTCCGGCGTCGGTGCCGCCGGCCTGATGCAACTGATGCCTGGCACCGCCAAGGAAACCGCGCGCAAGTTCAGCATTCCCCTGGCTTCACCTCAGCAAGTGCTGAACCCGGACAAGAACATCCAGTTGGGCGCAGCCTACCTGAGCCAGGTTCACAGCCAGTTCAACGGCAACCGCGTCCTGGCTTCGGCGGCCTACAACGCCGGCCCCGGTCGCGTGCGCCAGTGGCTGCGCGGCGCCGACCACTTGAGCTTCGACGTCTGGGTCGAAAGCATTCCTTTCGACGAAACCCGCCAATATGTGCAGAACGTGTTGTCGTACTCGGTGATCTACGGCCAGAAACTCAACTCGCCGCAACCGCTGGTGGATTGGCATGAGCGCTATTTCGATGATCAGTGATTATTAGCGGAAGCTGTTCCTGAGAAGAAAAAATGCCCGCATCGAAAGATGCGGGCATTTCTTTTTGCTCGCTTGCTGAACCCTGTGGGAGCGAGCTTGCTCGCGATGGCGGTGGCACCTTCAACATGGATGCAAGCTGGCTCAACGCTATCGCGAGCAAGCTCGCTCCCACAAGGGACCATACTTAGTCGGTTGCCGTCTCCAACCCCACATTGAACTGCAACGCCGCCAACCGCGCGTACAGCGCATTGCTGGCAACCAGCTCCTGGTGAGTGCCCACCGCAACCACCTTGCCCTGGTCCATCACCGCGATCCGATCAGCGTTTTTCACCGTGGCCAGGCGGTGGGCGATGACCAGGGTCGTGCGGTTTTTCATCAGGTTGGGCAGGGCTTGCTGGATCAGGTGTTCGCTTTGCGCATCGAGGGCGCTGGTGGCTTCGTCCAGCAGCAGGATCGGCGCGTCCACCAGCAACGCCCGGGCGATGGCCAGGCGTTGGCGCTGGCCGCCGGACAGGCCCAGGCCACCGTCGCCCAGGTGGGTCTGGTAGCCGTCGGGCATTTTTTCGATGAAGTCGTGGGCGTGGGCAATCTGCGCGGCCTCACGCACCTGCTCGGACGTTGCGCCGGGGTTGCCGTAGCGGATGTTCTCTTCGACCGTGCCGAAAAACAGCGCCGGGTTTTGTGAAACCAGAGCGAAGTGGCGGCGCAGGTCCAGCGGATCGAGGCGAGTCAACGGCACGTCGTCGATCAGGATCTGCCCTTGCACCGGATCGTAGAAGCGCAGCAACAGGTCATACACCGTTGACTTGCCCGCACCGGAAGGCCCGACCAGGGCCAGGGTCTCGCCGGCCTTGATAGTCAGGTCGAGACCGTCGACCGCATAACTGTCCGGCCGGGAGGGATAGGAAAAACGCACACCTTCGAGGCGCAGATCGCCCCGGACCCGCTCCGGCAAGGTGACAAGGCCTGAAGCCGGCGGCTGGATAATGTTCTCCGACCGCAGTAACTCGGCAATGCGCTCTGCCGCACCCGCCGCCCGTTGCAGCTCGCCGATCACTTCGCTCAGCGTGCCGAAGGCACTGCCGACGATCAGGCTGTAGAACACGAATGCCGCCAGCTCACCACCGGAAATCCGCCCGGCGATCACATCCATGCCGCCGACCCAGAGCATCACCCCCACCGCGCCCAGCACCAGCACGATCACCAGGGTGATCAGCCAGGCCCGCTGGGCAATGCGCTTGCGGGCGGTGTCGAAGGCCTGCTCCACCGTCACGGAGAAACGTTGTTCGTCCTGGACCTGATGATTGTAGGCCTGCACGGTCTTGATCTGGCCGAGGGTTTCGGAGACGTAGCTGCCAACGTCGGCAACACGGTCCTGGCTCTCACGCGACAAGCTGCGCACTCGACGACCGAAGATCAGGATCGGCGCCAATACCAGCGGCAAGGCAATCACCACGATACTGGTCAGCTTGGGATTGGTGATGAACAGCAGCACGATACCGCCCACCACCATCAAGGCGTTGCGCAAAAACAACGACAGCGACGAACCGATCACCGATTGCAGCAAAGTCGTATCAGTGGTCAGCCGTGACTGGATTTCCGAACTGCGGTTGTTTTCGTAGAAACCGGGGTGCAAGTACACCAGATGGTTGAAGACCTGCCGCCGGATATCGGCCACCACCCGCTCGCCGATCCAGGACACCAGGTAAAAACGTGCAAACGTACCGATCGCCAGCCCCACCACCAGCACCATGAACAGGCCGATGGATTGATTGAGCAGGTGCGGTGAGCGGGTCATGAAGCCCTGGTCCACCAGCAACCGGATGCCTTGGCCCATGGACAAGGTAATACCGGCGGTGACAATCAGGGCCAGCAAGGCGCCGGCGACCTGTTTGCGGTAAGGGGCGATGAAGCCGCTGGCCAGGCGTATGGCACGGCGATGTCGGGAAGAAAGCATCAAGGGCATCCGATAATGCAGCAGGAAAAAGGCCGGCCAGCGACGCCAAAGCGTAGCGGAACCAAATTGAATCAGAATGAGTCGGGTTAAATATGACCACAACGACTAGAGGCTAGATGTTATCGGTCTAAAGTCTGGCTGGAAACGCAACTATGTTTCTGATTGAGTGGAGGTGTCGCCATGAACCTACAAGGAGTGTCATGGCTCGGTCACCTGGCGACATTAAAGTAAGCACACAACCTGATGAGGAGACAGGCCATGTCCTTGCAACACAGCAGCGACGACAAGATTCAAGTAATCCGCACGCAACCGGACCAGTCTCTGGGCTGCTCGTTCATCGATGCCCAAGGGCGCGAAGTACCGATCACCGAAGACATGATCCAGAAAGCCTGCAGCGAGCTGGAAAAACGCCTGGTCAAGCCTGCCGAACAAAAGTGATACAGCCCGTCTTCAATTGGACCCGACCTTGATGTCGGGTTTTTTATGCCTGCGAGAAAGGTTGTGGGAGCAAGGCTTGCCCGCGATGCAGGCACCTCGGTCCCCTGACCGCGTCATCGTTCATCGCGAGCAAGCTTTGCTCCCACAACCCAGCGCTGTCACGATCTGTTGCAAGGCCACCGACTGCCCTTCGATACGAACCTTCAGGCTGTCGATTTCGCGCCGTGGTGGATAATGCTTGCGCAAGGCATCGAACGCGCTGCGTTGCTCGCTGACCGTGCCCACCAGGCTGCGGCGAAAGTTCGCGTCGTCGCCACGGGGGTCGTACACGCTCCGGCACAACGCCGCCAAGGCCCAGGCCGGGTCGGTTGCGGCATCCAGGGTGATGCCACCGAGCCAAGGCCGAGGCAACAGGTCGCTGAGGCTGACTTCAACCGGCTGTTCCAGGAAAGCGCACAAGGCCTGGTAGATCTGGGCGGTGCCGCGCTGGCGGCCATCGAGGCTGTAACCGGCAATATGCGGGGTGGCGATCACGCACAAATCGGCCAGATCCACATCCACGGTGGGTTCCTGCTCCCAGACATCCAGCACCGCCTGCAGGTCTTCGCGCTCCAGCAACACTTCGCGTAGCGCGGCGTTGTCGATCACCGGGCCGCGGGCCGCGTTGATCAGCCAGGTCCCAGGTTTGAGCTGGTTCAGGCGCGCCTCGTCGAACAGGTGCCAGGTCGATTGCTCACCGTCGCGGGTCAACGGTGTGTGCAGGCTGATCACATCGCACTGTTCGATGATCTGCTCCAGGCTCACATAGTCGCCCCCCTCGGCGGCCTGACGCGGCGGATCGCAGACCTTTACGGTCCAGCCCAGCCCCTTGAGCACCTCGATCAACCGCCCGCCCACCTGGCCTGCGCCGACCACGCCGAAGGTTCGTTGCTCGAGTTGTGCGCCTTCGATTTCTGCCAGGGTCATCAGGCTGCCCAGCACATAGTCCACCACACCACGGGCATTGCAGCCCGGCGCGCTGGCCCAGCGGATACCGGCCTCAGCGAAATAATCCAGGTCCAGGTGATCGGTGCCGATGGTGCAGGTGCCGACAAAGCGCACCTTGCTGCCTTCCAGCAGGGCCCGATTGACCTGGCTGACCGAACGCACCAGCAACACATCGGCGTGCTCGACCATCGTCCGGTCGATCCCCCGCCCCGGTACCCGGCGGATTTCGCCGAACCCTTGGAAAAACGCATCGAGCAGGGGGATGTTTTCGTCGGCGACGATCAGCATGGCAGAGCTCCTTTGGCGGGAGGGGCAGTGTAGGCGTTCCTCGCCTCGATGGGCCAGCCCATTGCTTCAGTGAGCGCGTTTGTGGCGAGGGAGCTTGCTCCCGCTCGGGTGCGAAGCAGCCGCCAGCTTTTGGGGCCTGCTTCGCAGTCCAGCGGGAGCAAGCTCCCTCGCCACAGAAACTACCCGGGCAGACGTTGACGATTACAAATCCACAACACAGGTTTTTTCCTGACCACTGTGTCAAGGCGTAGAATTCGCCGCCTTGCGCTTAACCTTTTCGGACGCTTTCCCTGTGAACCCTGTCATCGATACCCCCATCACCCTCTCCCGCCCGGCCCGCGTTCGCCTCGAACTCAGGACCTTGCTGGCCCTGGCCCTGCCGATCATGGTGGCGCAACTGGCAACCACCGCCATGGGTTTTGTCGATGCGGTGATGGCCGGTCGGGTCGGCCCACGGGACCTCGCGGCCGTGGCCCTGGGCAACTCGATCTGGGTGCCGGTGTTCCTGCTGATGACCGGCACATTGCTGGCGACCACGCCGAAAGTTGCCCAGCGCTTCGGTGCCGGTACGTTCGACGAGATCGGGCCGCTGGTGCGCCAGGCGCTGTGGTTGGCATTGGTGGTGGGGTTGATCGCGACGCTGGCGCTGTTCAGCGCCGAACCGATCCTGCACATCATGAACGTCGATCCTGAACTGATCGGTCCGTGCATGGAATACCTGCGGGGCATCGGCACAGGCTTGCCGGCGGTGGCGCTGTATCACGTACTGCGCTGCTTCAGCGATGGCCTGGGTCGCACGCGGCCGGCGATGGTGTTGGGGCTGTGTGGGCTGGCGCTGAACATTCCGCTCAATTACATCTTCATCTACGGGCACCTGGGCGTGCCCGCCATGGGCGGCGTCGGTTGTGGCTGGGCCACGGCCATCGTGATGTGGGTCATGGCCCTGGGCATGGCCGGTTGGGCCCGGTGGGCGCCGGCCTATCAGTCGAGCCGGTTGTTCAGCCGTTTCAACTGGCCGCAATGGGCCGTCATCAAGCGCCTGCTGGGCATCGGCCTGCCGATTGGCATCGCGGTGTTCGCCGAGTCGAGTATTTTTGCAGTGATCGCCCTGCTGATCGGCAGCCTCGGCGCCACCGTGGTGGCCGGGCACCAGATCGCACTGAACTTCAGCTCCCTGGTGTTCATGATCCCCTACTCCCTGGGCATGGCCGTCACGGTGCGGGTCGGCCAGGCCCTGGGCCGTCGTCAGCCGCGCGAAGCACGCTTCGCCGCCGGGGTGGGTATGGGCACGGCCTTGGCGTATGCCTGCCTGTCGGCAAGCCTGATGTTCGCACTGCGCGGGCCCATCGCGGCGATCTATACCGCCGATCCAGTGGTGATCGACGTGGCCTCGATGCTGATCGTCTACGCGGCGCTGTTCCAGTTTTCCGATGCGATCCAGGTCACGGCGGCGGGCGCATTGCGCGGCTTCCAGGACACTCGGGTGACGATGATCCTGACCCTGTTCGCCTATTGGGGCATCGGCCTGCCGGTGGGTTACGCCCTGGGCCTGACCGACTGGCTCGGCGCGGCCAGCGGCCCGAGCGGGTTGTGGCAAGGCCTGATCGTGGGCTTGAGCTGCGCGGCGCTGATGCTGTCGATCCGCCTGGCACGCAGCGCGCGCAAGCAGATCCGCCTCAATCGCTCGACGGATTAAGCGAGTTTCTTGCGGATCCAGTAGAGGTATGTGCCCGCTTCCTCCTGCTGCGCCACCAGTTCGTGGTCCAGAAACACGCAAAACTTGGGGATGTCGCGGCGAGTCGAGGGGTCGGTGGCGATCACTTTCAGTAGCCCGCCGGGGACCAGGTCGCGAATGTGCTGGTGCAGCATCATCACCGGTTCCGGGCAATTGAGGCCCGTGGCATCCAGCGTGCCGTCCACCGGCGTATCGTTCATTTCACTCATGTTCTACTCCTGAAGCTGGCCGGCATTGTCGCGCAATGTCGGCGTTCGGTCACCCCTGGCTTAACGCCGTACCCTAATGTGGGAGCGAGCTTGCTCGCGATGGCGGTGGGTCAGCTTGCATCAATGTTGAATGTGCCGACGCCATCGCGAGCAAGCTCGCTCCCACAGGGGATTTCATTGGCTCTAAGGGACTAGCGGGACTTCGGCTTTTTGGTGTCCAACCGCCGCAGATGGCACGTCACTTCCTCGCGATCGTGGTACAGCTGCTTGCAACCGATCTCGACCTTGATCCCCCGAGCCTTGAAACCCTCGGCGATGCGCTCGAGCAGGCGCTTGACCTCGGCATAGCGCTGTTTCATCGGCAGCTTGAGGTTGACCACGGCCTCGCGGCAATGCCCTTCGCCAATCCACTCTCCCAGCATCGCCGCGTTGCGTGCCGGTTTCTCGACGATATCGCAGACCATCCAGTCCACCGGCTGCTTGGGCTTGAACGTGAAGCCGTCTGCCATCAGATGCTGCACCAGTCCGGTGTCCATCAGGCTTTCGGCCATCGGGCCATTGTCGATGGCGGTCACCAGCATGCCCCGGTTGACCAGCTGCCAGGTCCAGCCGCCCGGCGCGGCGCCGAGGTCCACGCCGGTCATGTCGCTGTGCAGCCGCTCGTCCCACTGGTCCCGGGGAATGAAATGGTGCCAGGCCTCTTCAAGCTTGAGGGTGGAACGGCTCGGCGCTTCCCGGGGAAACTTCAGGCGGGGAATGCCCATGGGCCACATCGCCGAGTTATCGGATTCGGCCAGGCCCAGGAACACTTCGCGGCCACTCTTGAAGGTCAGCAGCAGGCGCGGCTTGCGCGGGTCGTCCACCAGCTTGCCGGCGCCAATCAGCGCCTTGCGCAACGGGCCTTCGAACTTTTTGCAGAAGTTCGACAGTTCCTTGCCGTCGTTGGTATCCACCACTTCCAGCCACAGGCTGCCACAGGTCGGGAAAGCGGCCATGTGGGCCAGGATGACGCTGATGCGATCGGTTTCCGGCAAATCGATGAAGGTACCGCGCGCCCACTGGCGCGGGAAAATCAATTCGGCGAAACGCTGGCCGCCCATCAGCCGCTCGGCGCCGTCGTCTTCGGTGCAGACAAATTCAGCGCAGGCACTGGCTGGTTTGGCCTTGGCGTAGCCGGCTACGTTGAGCCGGGCCGCGTGTTCGGCGATCTCGGAACAGACCTCGCCTTCGAAGCCCGGCCGGCAGTGCATGAAAAGCGTGTTCATTGAAACTCCGTAGCAAAGCCTGTCACGAAAACCGCCGCATGATAGCGGAGTTCGGAACCGCGAACCTGTCCATAGAGTCCAGTGATTAGTCATACGCTCAAAACAGGGCTAGGTTAAAGGCTCTGTCCGTTCCGTCAGTCCGTAGCCGTGCGGACTCAAAGGAGTGATTTCAATGCCGTCCCTCGATAGCCTGAAAACCCTTAAAACACTGCAAGTCGACGCCAGGACCTACCACTACTTCAGCCTGCCGGATGCCGCCCGAAGCCTGGGTGACCTGGACAAACTGCCCATGTCGTTGAAGGTGCTGCTGGAAAACCTGCTGCGCTGGGAAGATGAAAAAACCGTCACCGGCACCGACCTCAAGGCCCTGGCCGGTTGGCTCAAGGAGCGCCGTTCCGACCGCGAGATTCAATACCGCCCGGCACGGGTGTTGATGCAAGACTTCACTGGCGTCCCCGCCGTGGTCGACCTGGCCGCCATGCGCGCCGCCATGGAAAAGGCCGGCGGCGATCCCCAGCGCATCAACCCGCTGTCGCCGGTGGACCTGGTGATCGACCACTCGGTGATGGTGGACAAATTCGCCAGCAGCCAGGCGTTCGAGCAGAACGTCGACATCGAAATGCAACGCAACGGCGAACGCTACGCCTTCCTGCGTTGGGGCCAGAGCGCCTTCGACAACTTCAGCGTGGTGCCGCCGGGCACTGGCATCTGCCATCAGGTCAACCTCGAGTACCTGGGCCGCACCGTATGGACCAAAGAGGAAGACGGCCGCACCTACGCGTTCCCGGACACCCTGGTGGGCACCGACTCCCACACCACCATGATCAACGGCCTCGGCGTGCTGGGCTGGGGCGTCGGCGGGATCGAGGCGGAAGCGGCCATGCTCGGCCAGCCGGTGTCGATGCTGATTCCCGAGGTCATCGGCTTCAAACTCGTCGGCAAACTGCGCGAAGGCATCACCGCCACCGACCTGGTGCTGACCGTCACGCAGATGCTGCGCAAGAAAGGCGTGGTGGGCAAGTTCGTCGAGTTCTATGGCGACGGTCTTGCCGATCTGCCCTTGGCCGACCGCGCCACCATCGCCAACATGGCGCCGGAATACGGCGCCACCTGCGGCTTCTTCCCGGTGGACGATGTGACCCTGGACTACTTGCGCCTGTCGGGACGCCCAGCGGAAACGGTGAAATTGGTGGAGGCCTATTGCAAGGCCCAAGGCCTGTGGCGCTTGCCCGGCCAGGAGCCGGTGTTCACCGACACTCTGGAGCTGGACATGGGCAGCGTCGAGGCCAGCCTCGCCGGGCCCAAACGCCCGCAGGACCGGGTCTCGCTGCCGAATGTCGGCCAGGCTTTCAGCGACTTCCTGGGGCTGCAGGTCAAACCCACCAGCAAAGAAGAAGGTCGCCTGGAAAGTGAAGGTGGCGGTGGCGTAGCGGTGGGCAATGCCGATCAGGTGGGCGAAGCCGAATACGAATACGAAGGCCACACCCATCGCCTGAAAAACGGCGCGGTGGTAATCGCTGCTATCACCTCGTGCACCAACACCTCCAACCCCAGCGTGATGATGGCCGCCGGGCTGCTGGCGAAAAAAGCCGTGGAAAAGGGCCTGACCCGCAAGCCGTGGGTCAAGAGTTCCCTGGCCCCGGGCTCCAAGGTGGTCACCGACTACTACAAGGCGGCCGGCCTGACCGAGTACCTGGATAAACTTGGTTTCGACTTGGTCGGCTATGGTTGCACCACCTGCATCGGCAACTCCGGGCCGTTGCCGGAGCCCATCGAAAAAGCCATCCAGAAAGCCGACCTGACGGTGGCGTCGGTATTGTCGGGCAACCGCAACTTCGAAGGCCGGGTGCACCCACTGGTGAAGACCAACTGGCTGGCCTCGCCACCGCTGGTGGTCGCCTATGCCCTGGCCGGCACCGTGCGCATCGACATCAGCAGCGAGCCGCTGGGCAACGATCGGGACGGCAAGCCGGTGTACCTGCGGGACATCTGGCCCAGCAGCCAGGAAGTGGCCGCCGCCGTGGCCCAGGTCAACACCAGCATGTTCCACAAGGAATACGCTGCCGTGTTTGCCGGTGACGAACAATGGCAGGCCATCGAAGTGCCGCAAGCGGCGACTTACGTCTGGCAGGACGACTCGACCTACATCCAGCACCCGCCCTTCTTCGACGACATCGGCGGGCCGCCACCGGCCGTCAGGAACGTCGAGGGTGCCCGGGTCCTGGCCCTGTTGGGAGACTCGGTGACCACTGACCACATCTCCCCGGCCGGTAATATCAAGGCCGACAGCCCGGCCGGTCGCTACCTGCGCGAACAAGGCGTGGAGCCGCGAGACTTCAACTCCTATGGCTCCAGGCGCGGCAACCACCAGGTGATGATGCGCGGCACCTTCGCCAATATCCGCATTCGCAACGAAATGCTCGACGGCGAAGAAGGCGGCAACACGATCTACATCCCCAGTGGCGAACGAATGCCGATCTACGACGCCGCCATGCGGTACCAGGCCGCCGGCATGCCCCTGGTGGTGATTGCCGGGCAGGAATATGGCACCGGGTCGAGCCGGGACTGGGCCGCCAAGGGCACGAACCTGCTGGGGGTCAAGGCGGTGATCGCCGAAAGCTTCGAGCGCATCCACCGCTCCAACCTGGTGGGCATGGGCGTGCTGCCATTGCAGTTCAAGCTCGACCAGAACCGCAAGCGCCTGAACCTTACGGGCAAGGAAACCCTGGACATCCTGGGCCTCAATGACGTCGAACTGACGCCGCGCATGAACCTGCCCCTGGTCATCACCCGAGAGGACGGCAGCCAGGAGCGAATCGAAGTGTTGTGCCGGATCGATACCTTGAATGAAGTGGAGTATTTCAAGGCCGGCGGGATCCTTCACTATGTACTGCGGCAATTGATTGCCGGCTAAAGATCAGCCCCCCCTGTGGGAGCGAGCTTGCTCGCGATAGCGGTAGAACAGTCAACATCGATGTTGACTGACAAGCCCCTATCGCGAGCAAGCTCGCTCCCACAGGTTCTGCGGCTTACTGACCGTTATTCACCTCTTAACAGGCGATGTTTTTGTATCGGCCCGCCTATAATCCCGTCGGCACTCACGGAACAGAGTCCGCCAACGGCTTGCCCCTCCTGCGCATGAACCTGCATGGACACAAATGTGCCCTTTGCGCGACACGGTGGCGTCGAAGCCCCAACGGCCGCTCTCGCCCCGAGCTCTTCCGCTAAAAGGATGTTGTATGCCCGCTTTACCCTGGCTTCACCTGGCCCTCCTCTCCACAGGCTACGGTCTGGCGCTGGTCTACGGCCATTTGACCTGGACGGCTGTCATCTCGGTCGCGCTATTGCTGTTTGCCGGGTATGCGGTTCGCCAACAGCAAACGCCGGTAGGCCAGTTTCTCGGGCACGCCCTGTTCCTGATCATGGCCCTGGCATTGGCCCTGCACTGGATGCCCGGCTTCTTCAACGGGCGGGTGATCCCGGCGCAACGCTTGACCGACGACGCCGCGCCGTTTGCCATGTACCTGAACCAGGACAAGCCGCTGATCGGCTTCTGGCTGTTGCTGGCCTGCCCCTGGATCGTCGGCCGACGCCCATTGCGCCTGGCGGCAGGGGCCACGGCACTGGGCCTGGCGTTGAGCGCGGTGCTGGCCCTCGGCGGAGCCATGCTGCTGGGCATGATCCACTGGGCGCCGAAATGGCCGGATCAAGCCTGGTTGTGGGTGTTCAACAATCTTTTATTGGTGACGCTGGTGGAGGAAGCGCTGTTTCGTGGCTACATTCAGGGGGGCTTGAGCCGGCGCTTCAAACACCTGAGTTACGGCGACAACCTGGCGCTGCTCCTGTCTTCGCTACTGTTCGGCCTGGTACATGCTGGCGCAGGTTGGCAATGGGTGCTGCTGTCGGGCCTGGCGGGGGTCGGTTACGGCCTGGCGTATCGTTTTGGCGGCCTGGGCGCGGCGATTGCCACGCATTTTCTCCTCAACCTGCTTCATTTCGCCCTATTTACCTACCCGATGCTGGCGTGATAGCTACAGGCAAAAATAACCTCAATTAAAACCTGACACCGCCGACAACCTTTCATAGCCTTTCAAAGCCTTGCGGATCTACACACCATGCGTAACAACCAGCCCGTCACACAACGCGAAAGGACCTTCCCGGCCCAGCAACGATTGATTTCGACCACCGACGCCAAGGGCGTGATCACCTACTGCAACGACGCGTTCGTTGACATCAGCGGGTATTCGAAGGAAGAACTGATTCGTTCGCCGCACAACCTCGTGCGCCATCCCGACGTCCCATCCGCTGTGTTCGCGCACATGTGGGGTACGCTGAAACAAGGCTTGCCATGGATGGGCATCGTCAAGAATCGCAGCAAGAACGGCGACCATTACTGGGTCAACGCCTATGTCACGCCCGTGTTCGAGGGCAACCAGGTGATCGGCTACGAGTCGGTGCGGGTCAAGCCCTCCGCCGAACAGATCGCCCGCGCCGAGGCGCTTTATCAACGCATCAACCAAGGCAAGTCCGCAGTTCCGGGTAGCGACAAATGGGTGCCCATACTGCAGGACTGGCTACCGTTTATCCTGGTCAGCCAGTTGAGTTTCATCGTCGGCGCTTTCCTGGATTCCTCCTGGGGCTTTGCTCTGGCCGCCCTGCTGTCGGTGCCGCTGGGGCTATTAGGCCTGCAATGGCAGCAACGCGGGATCAAGCGCCTGCTGCGCCTGGCCGAGCAAACCACGTCCGACCCGCTGATCGCACGGATGTATACCGACAGCCGCGGCGTCCAGGCACGCCTGGAGATGTCGATCCTCAGTCAGGAAGCGCGCCTGAAAACCTGCCTGACCCGCCTGCAGGACACCGCCGAACACCTTAACGATCAGGCTCGCCAGTCCAACACCCTGGCCCATGACAGCTCCAGCGGCCTGGAGCGCCAGCGGGTGGAAACCGAACAGGTCGCCACGGCCGTCAACCAGATGGCGGCAACGACCCAGGAAGTCGCCAGCCACGTGCAGCGCACCGCCGACGCCACCCAGGAAGCCAATCGCCTGACCAGCCGCGGGCGCGACATCGCCGGCGAAACCCGCGAAGCCATCGAGCGCCTGTCGGTGGTGGTCGGCGAGACCGGGCAGACCGTGACCCAGCTGGCCAAGGACAGCGACGAGATCGGTGGCGTGGTAGACGTGATCAAAGGCATCGCCGACCAGACCAACCTGCTGGCCCTCAACGCCGCCATCGAAGCGGCCCGCGCCGGGGAGATGGGCCGCGGCTTTGCCGTGGTGGCTGACGAAGTGCGGCAACTGGCACAACGCACCAGCGAATCCACCGGGCAGATCCACGCCCTGATCGCCAAGCTCCAGCAGACCGCCACCAACGCCGTGCAGACCATGGACGCCGGCCATCGCCAGGCCGAAGAAGGCGTGGCCCGGGTCATGGAAGCAGACGAGGCGCTGGTGGGGATCAGTGAAGCGGTGGCGCACATTACCGACATGACCACCCAGATCGCCGCCGCCACCGAGGAACAAAGCTCAGTGGCCGAGGAGATCAGCCGCAACATCAGCAATATCTCCGAGCTGGCCGACCAGACCTCTGGCCAGGCTCACAGCTCGGCACTGCTGAGCGAAGAGCTGACCCGTACGGCCAACACGCAGTACTCGTTGGTGGAGCGGTTTAACCGCTGATCGTTGCTTGATACAGAAAACCCGGATAGCGAAAGCTTCCGGGTTTTTTTATTGCCTGGCAGGCCGCCATCGCGAGCAGGCTCGCTCCCACAGGGAAACTCGGTCGCTCATCCAAATGCGCTCCAATTGTGGGAGCGAGCCTGCTCGCGAAGAGGCCAGGACAGACGCTATCAATCCTGAAGAAACGCCGCCACCTTTCCCGCAGCAGCCTCCAGATGCTGCTCATGACTAAATCCCGAAGCCTTCAACGGCTTCAAATCATGATCCCCCGCCGCCAGCCACATCACCTCGATGCTCGGTGACAAGGCATACCCCTGCACCGCTTCACGATTGCCCAACGCATCGCGCTCGCCCTGAACGATCAAGGTCCGGGCTTTCAACGCCGCCAGATGCTCGACCCGCGGTTTCTCCGGCTTGCCCACCGCGTAGAAGGGATAGCCCAGGCATACCAGCGCATCGGCGCCCAGCTCATCGGCCAGCAGGCTCGCCATCCGTCCGCCCATGGATTTGCCCCCCACGGCCAGCCGCCCAGCGACATAAGGCCGCACCGTGGCGTACACCTCACGCCAGCATTCCAGCAACTTAGGGGCCGGGTTGGGTGGACGCTTGCCCCCATCCAGGCGCCGCTGGGCCATGTAGGGAAACTCGAAACGCAACACGTTGACACCATGCGCGGCAAGGCGCGCGGTCATTTCCTCCATAAAGCCACTGTCCATTGGCGCACCGGCACCATGAGCCAGGATCAGGGTTGGCGCCTTGGCGCTGGCGACCGATTGCCCGGCTGTCCATAACCAGCCGTGTTCGGCTACACATCGCGCCCATTGATCCCCGTCAATACTGGCCTTGTGCTGTTTGTCCATGCTGACCTCGCTTTTAGTCTGCCTATAACTCCAGGCGAAGAACGCCGCACTGCCTTGCGCAGGCGCTACTTCGGCTGAACCGTGGATGGGGAACCATGAACACTTCTATCAGTACCGCCTACAACTACAAGGTGGTCCGCCAATTCGCCATTATGACGGTGGTGTGGGGCATCGTCGGCATGGGGCTCGGGGTTTTTCTCGCCGCCCAATTGGTCTGGCCACAACTCAACTTCGATTTGCCATGGACCAGCTTCGGCCGCCTGCGCCCACTGCACACCAACGCAGTGATCTTTGCCTTCGGCGGGTGCGCGTTGTTTGCGAGTTCGTTTTATTCGGTGCAACGCACCTGCCAGACACAGCTGTTCGCGCCGAAAATCGCCGCGTTCTGCTTCTGGGGCTGGCAACTGGTGATCCTGCTGGCGGCAATCAGCCTGCCACTGGGCTACACCAGTTCCAAGGAATACGCCGAGCTGGAATGGCCGATCGATATTCTGATCACCATCGTCTGGGTTGCCTACGCCATCGTGTTCTTCGGCACCGTGGCCAAGCGCAACACCAAGCACATCTACGTCGGTAACTGGTTCTTCGGCGGGTTCATCCTGACCGTGGCGATCCTGCACATCGTCAACAACCTGGAACTGCCGGTGAGCTTCACCAAATCCTACTCGGTGTACGCCGGGGCCACGGATGCGATGGTGCAATGGTGGTACGGCCACAACGCCGTGGGCTTCTTCCTCACCGCAGGCTTCCTGGGGATGATGTACTACTTCGTGCCGAAGCAGGCCGAGCGCCCGGTGTATTCCTATCGCTTGTCCATCGTGCACTTCTGGGCGCTGATCACCCTGTACATCTGGGCCGGCCCTCACCACTTGCACTACACCGCGCTGCCGGACTGGGCACAGTCCCTGGGCATGGTGATGTCGCTGATCCTGCTGGCGCCAAGCTGGGGCGGCATGATCAACGGCATGATGACCCTATCGGGTGCCTGGCATAAGTTGCGCAGCGACCCGATCCTGCGGTTCCTGGTGGTGTCCCTGGCGTTCTACGGCATGTCGACCTTCGAAGGTCCGATGATGGCGATCAAGACCGTCAACGCCCTTTCCCACTACACCGACTGGACCATCGGCCACGTGCATGCCGGCGCGCTCGGCTGGGTGGCGATGATTTCCATCGGTGCGCTGTACCACATGATCCCGAAAGTCTTCGGCCGGCCACAGATGCACAGCATCGGCCTGATCAACGCGCACTTCTGGCTCGCGACCATCGGCACCGTGCTGTACATCGCCTCGATGTGGGTCAACGGCATCGCCCAGGGCCTGATGTGGCGTGCGGTGAACGAGGACGGCACGCTCACCTACTCCTTCGTCGAAACCCTGGTGGCCAGCCACCCAGGCTTCGTCGTGCGGCTGGCAGGCGGGGCGATCTTCCTCCTCGGCATGCTGCTGATGGCCTACAACACCTGGCGCACCGTGCGGGCCTACCAGCCTGCCGAAGCCGCCGCTGCCGCGCAGATGGCCTGAGGAGTCCACCATGAAACACGAAACAATCGAAAAAAACGTCGGCCTGCTGATGCTGCTGATGGTCCTTGCCGTGAGCATTGGTGGCCTGACCCAGATCGTGCCGCTGTTCTTCCAGGACGTGACCAATAAACCGGTGGACGGCATGAAGCCCTACACCGCGCTGCAACTGGAAGGCCGCGACATCTACATCCGTGAAGGCTGCGTCGGCTGCCACTCGCAGATGATTCGTCCGTTCCGCGCCGAGACCGAGCGCTACGGCCACTACTCCGTCGCCGGCGAAAGCGTCTGGGACCACCCATTCCTTTGGGGCTCCAAGCGTACCGGGCCGGACCTGGCACGGGTCGGCGCGCGCTACTCCGATGATTGGCACCGCGCCCACTTGTACAACCCGCGCAACGTCGTGCCCGAGTCGAAAATGCCCGCCTACCCGTGGCTGGTGACCCAAGCCGTGGACAGCAGCCACACCGAAGGCAAGCTGCGCGCCATGCGCACCCTGGGCGTGCCGTACACCGACGACGACATCACCGGTAGCGTGGCCTCGCTCAAGGGCAAGACCGAAATGGACGCGCTGGTGGCCTACCTGCAAGTGCTCGGCACTGCCATCAAGAGCAAGAGGTGAGCCATGGTTCTTGAAATGAGTACTGGAATGATCCGCGGCCTGGGCACGGTCGTGGTGTTCATCGCCTTCATCGGCCTGACCCTGTGGGTATTCAGCAGCAAACGTCGTCCAGAGTTCGCCGAAGCGCGCCTGCTGCCGTTCGCCGACGAGCCGCCCGCCGACATCGCCACCCCCCAAGACCCTGCAACAAGGAGTACCCGGCCATGACCACCTTCTGGAGTACGTGGATCTGCGTACTGACCATCGGCAGCCTCATCGGTCTGACCTGGCTGCTGATCGGCACCCGCAAGGGCGAGACCAAGGGCAGCGTCGACCAGACCATGGGCCACAGCTTCGACGGCATCGAGGAGTACGACAACCCGCTGCCGCAGTGGTGGTTCCTGTTGTTCGCCGGCACCCTGGTGTTTTCCGTCGGCTATCTGGTCCTCTATCCGGGCCTGGGCAACTGGAAAGGCATCCTGCCCGGCTACGACAACGGCTGGACCGGCGCCCATGAGTGGGAAAAGGAAATGGCCAAGGCCGACGCCAAGTTCGGGCCGATCTTCGCCAAATTCGCCGCCATGCCCGTGCAGGAAGTAGCCAAGGACCCACAAGCCTTGAAGATGGGTGGCCGCCTGTTCGCCTCCAACTGCTCGGTCTGCCACGGCTCGGACGCCAAGGGTGCCTTCGGCTTCCCGAACCTGGCCGACAGCAACTGGCGCTGGGGCGGCGCTGCCGACACCATCAAGGCCACCATCATGGGTGGCCGCATGGCGGCGATGCCGGCCTGGGGCGAAGTGCTGGGCGAGGCCGGGGTCAAGAACGTGGCCGCGTATGTACGCCACGACTTGGCCGGCCTGCCTCTGCCGGCAGACAGCGGTGCCGACCTGCAAGCCGGCCAGCAGGCCTACAACACCACCTGCGTTGCCTGCCACGGTGCCACCGGCCAGGGGACCGAAGCCATGGGCGCGCCGAACCTGACGCAACCGGCCGGCTTCATCTACGGCACCAGCCTGGCACAGTTGCAGCAGACCATTCGCCATGGTCGCCAGGGCCACATGCCGGCGCAGAATGAGTTGCTGGGCAACGACAAGGTGCAACTGCTTGCCGCCTACGTCTACAGCCTGTCCCACACAGCCGGCGCCGAGCGCCTGCAAGCCGAACACAAAAGCGAATAAATCTTGACCGCGTGAACAGCCGCATCCGTCTGGATGCGGCTGCTCCGTGTCCCTGCGCGACGCATTGTCGCACCCTCCCATAGTCTTTCTTTCGGTTCCCCTGAATCGGGTCTAAGCTTGCCTTTGCGTGCACTGGCGACTGCCGGTTTCAGGTCGACCCGACCCGATGCGTTCGACAATCGTTCGTCAAAAAGGCCGCAAAGGCTGGTGAATACCGGCTGTTGCGACAGTTGCCTGGCATCACCCGAACGCTGTGTTTGAACACACCCCGTTACAACCGACCTGACCCCCTCGCCTCGTTCCTTCGTTGCGACATTTTGCCGTGGGCCATTTTTGTCCCTACACGGAACATGGAAAGGCCGCAGAATCAGCTTTGGAAAGCATTGACCCAGGTCATGGCGCGTTGCAATGACCCCCCGCTTTCTCCATACTTGCGACCGATTTTTATCCTAATAAAACACCCAAACCGTGGAACCTTAGAATGAGCACAGCAATCAGTCCGACTGCTTATAACTATAAGGTAGTCCGCCAGTTCGCCATCATGACGGTGGTCTGGGGGATCCTTGGCATGGGGCTCGGTGTCTTCATCGCCTCGCAACTGGTCTGGCCGGAGTTGAACTTCGATCTGCCATGGACGACATTTGGACGCCTGCGCCCGCTGCACACCAACCTGGTGATCTTCGCCTTCGGTGGTTGTGCATTGTTTGCCACTTCTTACTACGTCGTGCAGCGAACCTGCCAAACGCGACTGATCTCCGACGGCCTCGCCGCCTTTACCTTCTGGGGCTGGCAAGCGGTCATCGTGGGTGCGATCGTGACCTTGCCAATGGGTTTCACCACCACCAAGGAATACGCGGAACTGGAATGGCCCCTGGCTATCCTGCTGGCCATCGTCTGGGTGACCTACGGCCTGGTGTTCTTCGGCACCATCGTCAAGCGCAAGACCAAGCACATCTACGTCGGTAACTGGTTCTACGGTGCGTTCATCGTCGTGACCGCCATGCTGCACATCGTCAACCACGCCTCCCTGCCGGTCAGCTTCTTCAAGTCGTACTCGGCCTACTCGGGCGCGACCGATGCGATGATCCAGTGGTGGTACGGCCACAACGCCGTGGGCTTCTTCCTGACCACGGGCTTCCTGGGGATGATGTACTACTTCGTGCCGAAACAGGCCGAGCGTCCGATCTATTCCTATCGCCTGTCCATCGTCCACTTCTGGGCGCTGATCACCCTGTACATCTGGGCCGGTCCGCACCACCTGCACTACACCGCACTGCCGGATTGGGCGCAGTCCCTGGGCATGGCGATGTCGATCATCCTGCTGGCGCCAAGCTGGGGCGGCATGATCAACGGCATGATGACCCTGTCGGGTGCCTGGCATAAGCTGCGCACCGACCCGATCCTGCGCTTTTTGGTGGTATCGCTGGCGTTCTACGGCATGTCGACCTTCGAAGGCCCGATGATGGCCATCAAGACCGTCAACTCCCTGAGCCACTACACCGACTGGACCATCGGCCACGTGCATGCCGGTGCGCTCGGCTGGGTAGCGATGATTTCCATCGGCGCCATCTACCACATGATCCCGAAACTGTTCGGTCGTGCGCAGATGCACAGCACCGGCCTGATCAACGCGCACTTCTGGCTCGCGACCATCGGCACTGTGCTCTACATCGCCTCGATGTGGGTCAACGGCATCACCCAGGGCCTGATGTGGCGTGCAATCAACGACGACGGCACCCTGACCTACTCGTTCGTCGAAGCGCTGCAAGCCAGCCATCCTGGTTTCATCGTTCGTGCCCTGGGCGGCGCGTTCTTCGCCAGCGGCATGCTGTTCATGGCCTACAACGTGTACCGCACCGTTCGTGCCTCTGACCCGGCTGAAGCTGAAGCCGCCGCCAAGATCGCCGTAGTTGGAGCTCACTGATGAAGCACGAAACAGTAGAGAAGAATATCGGCCTGCTGGCCTTCTTCATGGTCATCGCCGTGAGTATCGGCGGCCTGACCCAGATCGTTCCGCTGTTTTTCCAGGACGTGACCAACAAGCCGGTCGAAGGCATGAAGCCGCGCACCGCCCTTGAGCTGGAAGGCCGCGACGTCTACATCGCCAACGGCTGTGTCGGCTGCCACTCGCAGATGATCCGTCCGTTTCGCGCAGAAACCGAACGCTACGGCCACTACTCGGTCGCCGGTGAAAGCGTCTGGGACCACCCGTTCCTGTGGGGTTCCAAGCGTACCGGTCCGGACCTGGCCCGCGTTGGCGGCCGCTACTCCGACGACTGGCAGCGTGCGCACCTGTACAACCCGCGCAACGTAGTGCCTGAGTCGAAAATGCCGGCTTACCCGTTCCTCGTAGAAAACAAGCTCGACGGCAAAGACACCGCCAAGAAAATGGAAGTCCTGCGCACCCTGGGCGTGCCTTACACCGACGAAGACATCGCCGGTGCCAAGGATGCCGTCAAGGGCAAGACTGAAATGGACGCGCTGGTGGCCTATCTGCAAGGCCTGGGCACCATCATCAAAAGCAAACGGTGATTCTTTATGGATATCGGGATGATTCGCGGCCTGGGCACTGTCGTCGTGATGGTGGCCTTTATCGGTCTGGCCCTGTGGGTGTTCAGCCCCAAGCGCAAGTCGGAGTTTGAAGACGCGACCTTGCTGCCGTTCGCGGATGATCCCGAAGCCATCAAGCACGTCGAGCAAGCTTCTAGGAGTAACAAAGAATGACTACGTTCTGGAGTCTGTACGTCACAGTCCTCAGCCTGGGTACGATCTTCGCCCTGACCTGGCTGCTGCTGTCGACCCGTAAGGGCCAGCGCGCCGAACAAACGGACGAGACTGTTGGTCACTCGTTCGATGGCATCGAAGAGTACGATAACCCACTGCCGAAATGGTGGTTCATGTTGTTCGTGGGCACCATTGTCTTCGCCCTGGGTTACCTGGTGCTCTACCCGGGCCTGGGCAACTGGAAAGGCCTGCTGCCAGGGTATAATTACCTGGACACCGAAAAGCAGACCCCTTTTGCCAATGGCCAGACCGGCTGGACCGGCGTTCACGAGTGGGAAAAGGAAATGGCTCGTTCGGACGCCAAGTTTGGTCCGATCTTCGCCAAGTTCGCGTCGATGCCAATTGAAGAAGTCGCCAAGGACCCGCAAGCCTTGAAGATGGGTGGCCGCCTGTTCGCCTCCAACTGCTCGGTCTGCCACGGTTCCGACGCCAAGGGTGCCTATGGCTTCCCTAACCTGACCGACGCCGATTGGCGCTGGGGCGGTGAGCCGGAAACCATCAAGACCACCATCATGGGCGGTCGTCACGCCGTGATGCCGGGCTGGGCTGCCGTGGTTGGCGAGCAAGGTGTCGCCGACGTCTCCGCCTACGTGGTGACCAGCCTGCACGGTCGCAAGCTGCCGGAAGGCGCCAAGGCCGATCCGGCCAACGGCCAGAAACTGTTCGCCGCCAACTGCGTGGCCTGCCACGGTCCAGCTGGCAAGGGCACGCCTGCCATGGGCGCACCTGACCTGACGCATCCGGCCGGCTTCATCTATGGTTCGAGCTTCGCTCAACTGCAGCAGACCATCCGCTACGGGCGCCAGGGCCAAATGCCGGCCCAGGCCGACTTGCAAGGCAACGACAAGGTCCACCTGCTGGCGGCCTATGTCTACAGCCTGTCTCACGGCGAAAAGGCTCCGGCCGCTGACGCCCAGTAAGACCAGTAGCTGATACACCAAAGGCCCCGCCAATCTGATTGGCGGGGCCTTTTTGTTACTGGCCGAAAAATTTGGGCAAATCCGTTTCGCTTGCGGGTCACCCAGACGAGTAGTAACGTGCCTACATTCGAGCTCAATGAGGACGCCTCCATGTCCATCACCACCATCTCCAGCCGCGAATTCAACCACGACACAAGCGGTGCCAAAAAAGCCACCCGTGAAGGGCCGGTGATCATCACCGACCGTGGCAAGCCGGCCCATGTGCTGCTAAGCATTGAGGAGTACCAGAAACTGACCGGCATCAAAGCCAGCATTGTCGAGTTGCTGGTCATGCCCGATGCGCCGGACATCGACTTCGATACCGAGCGCGCCGTCATCACACCCCGCTCGGTGGACCTGTCCTGAATGTTTTTACTCGATACCAATGTCATCTCGGAGCTGCGCAAACCCCAGGCAGACAAGAACGTCCAGGCCTGGGCGCGCAGCGTTCCTGCTCCCAGCCTGTATGTCTCGGCGATCACCGTACTGGAACTGGAAACCGGCGTGCTGCGCTTCGAACGCAAGGACCCGACGCAGGGCAGTCGCCTGCGGGCCTGGCTGGATAATCACGTGATGCCCGCCTTTGCCGGCAGGATCCTGGCCGTGGACCGCGCCGTCGCACTGCGTTGCGCTCGCCTGCATGTGCCCGACCGCAGCAATGAATGTGATGCATTGATTGCCGCTACCGCCCTGGTCCATGGGCTGACCGTGGTGACCCGCAACGTGAGTGATTTCCAGAGCAGCGGTGTGGCGGTGCTCAACCCGTGGGTTGGCTGATGCATATTCGGCAGTCATCACAAGGTGCCCTTCAGCTCGCCAACGCCACAGAATGTCTATAGTCAATTGATCTGAGTCATGACTTGTTACATCCGCTACACCATTCTATGCAGACCCCCAACGCGACCAAAGGTCGCACCCTTGGGCTAGAGCGACAGGCGTATCATTGCGCCACCGCAACACCCTTTCTGACCGTGGTCGGCACGTACTGGCCCCGGCACTTTTCCACTGCCGTGGGATGCATTTGATGAGTAACCAGATTCCGGTACATGACGTCACTCCGCCTGCCAAGGACGCGAACAAAAGCGTCGACCTGTATGCCTCTCGGGAAAAAATCTACACGCGCGCCTTCACTGGCCTGTTCCGCAACCTGCGAATGGTCGGCGGCGCGCTATTGTTCCTGCTGTATTTCGGTACGGTCTGGTTGAACTGGGGCGGCCATCAGGCCGTCTGGTGGAACCTGCCGGAACGCAAGTTCTTCATTTTCGGCGCGACCTTCTGGCCCCAGGATTTCATCCTGCTGTCCGGGATGTTGATCATTGCCGCCTTTGGCCTGTTTTTCATCACGGTCTATGCCGGACGAGTGTGGTGTGGCTACACCTGCCCCCAGAGCGTGTGGACGTGGATCTTCATGTGGTGCGAAAAAGTCACCGAAGGCGACCGCAATCAGCGTATCAAGCTCGACAAGGCCCCCATGGGCGCCAACAAATTCCTGCGCAAGTTCGCCAAGCACAGCCTGTGGCTGCTGATCGGCTTCGTCACCGGCGTGACCTTTGTCGGTTACTTCACGCCAATCCGCGAACTGGTGTTCGAGTTCTTTACCGGCCAGGCCGATGGCTGGTCGTATTTCTGGATCGGCTTCTTCACCCTCGCCACCTACGGCAATGCCGGCTGGCTGCGTGAACAGGTGTGCATCTATATGTGCCCTTACGCGCGCTTCCAGAGCGTGATGTTCGACAAGGACACCCTGATCGTTTCCTACGACCCGCGTCGTGGCGAAAGCCGTGGCCCGCGCAAGAAGGGCGTTGATTACAAAGCCCTGGGCCTCGGGGATTGCATCGACTGCACCATGTGCGTCCAGGTCTGCCCTACGGGCATCGATATCCGTGACGGCCTGCAGATCGAGTGCATCGGCTGCGCGGCCTGCATCGATGCCTGCGACAACATCATGGACAAGATGGATTATCCACGCGGCCTGATCAGCTACACCACCGAACACAACCTTTCGGGGCAGAAAACCCATAAACTGCGCCCGCGCCTGATCGGTTATGCCTTGGTGCTGCTGACCATGATGAGCCTGTTGGCGACGGCGTTCTTCATGCGCTCGCTGGTGGGTTTCGACGTCAGCAAGGACCGCGTGCTCTACCGCGAAAACGCCGAAGGCCGGATCGAGAACGTCTACAGCCTGAAGATCATGAACAAAGACCAGCGCGACCATACGTACGTCCTGGAAGCCGCCGGCCTGCCCGACCTCAAGCTGCAAGGCCGGCGGGAAATCAAGGTCGCGGCCGGCGAGATCTACAGCCAGCCGGTTGAACTGTCCAGCGCACCGGAGCAACTGCCATCGAGCACCAACGAGGTGACCTTCATCCTCAAGGACGCCGATGACGAAAGCGTACATGTCGAAGCCAAGAGCCGGTTCATCGGCCCACAAACTCGTTGAGAGAACTGAACATGCCTGCAGCAACCGCCACCAGCCCTTGGTACAAGCACCTCTGGCCCTGGATCATCATCGCGATCCTGACCTGCTCGGTGACACTGAGCCTGACGATGGTGACCATTGCGGTGAAGAACCCGGATAACCTGGTCAACGACAACTATTACGAAGCCGGCAAGGGCATCAACCGCTCGCTGGAGCGCGAATTGCTCGCCCAGACCCTGCAACTGCATGCCAACGTGCAACTGGATGACGTTACCGGCGAAGTGAACCTGCGCCTGAACGGCAACAGCCGGCCCCAGACCCTGGAACTGAGCCTGATCTCGCCGACCCAGCCGGAGAAGGACCGCAAGATCGTCCTGACCCGCAACGACAGCGAACCGGGACGCTACGTCGGTCAGCTGACGGACAAGATCGAAGGCCGGCGCTTTGTCGAATTGCTGGGGGTGGAGAACGACAAGACCTGGCGCCTGTTCGAAGAAGAACAGATCAACCACGACCAGGACATCCTGCTCGGCGATGAGCCGCTGCAAGGCGCTGAAGACCTGAAAAAATAAGCCGCTTTTGTGGCGAGGGAGCTTGCTCCCGCTGGGTCGCGAAGCGGCCCTGCTTTTTGATCCAGCGATCCTTCAGGCATATTGCGCTCTTAGATTACGACTGCTTCGCAGCCGAGCGGGAGCAAGCTCCCTCGCCACAAAAGGCTTCATGCGATACCCATGACCACTCCACAGCCCTGCTACCACTGCGCCCTGCCCGTCCCCCCTGGCAGTCGCTTCACCGCCGTTGTCCTCGGTGAAACCCGCGAGTTGTGCTGCCCGGGCTGCCAGGCGGTGGCCGAGGCCATTGTCGCCGGCGGCCTGGAAAGTTATTACCAGCATCGCAGCGAAGCGTCGGCCAACCCCGAATCCCTGCCCGTCCAGTTAACCGATGAACTGGCGCTGTACGATCGCCCTGACGTGCAGCAATCATTCGTCCGCCATGAAGGCGAACTGGCCGAAACCACCCTGTTGATGGAAGGCATCAGTTGCGCCGCCTGCGGCTGGTTGATCGAAAAACAATTACGCAGCCTGCCCGCCGTGGCCGAAGCGCGATTGAACCTGTCCAATCATCGCCTGCATGTACGCTGGGCCGACGCTCAACTGCCGCTGAGCACGCTGCTCGCCGAATTGCGCCAGATCGGCTACGTCGCCCACCCGTACCAGGCCGACCAGGCCTGTGAACAACTCGCCGCACAAAACCGCCTGGCCCTGCGCCAATTGGGTGTAGCCGGTCTGTTGTGGTTCCAGGCGATGATGGCGACCATGGCCACCTGGCCGGAATTCAACATCGACCTGAGCCCGGAGATGCACACCATCCTGCGCTGGGTTGCCCTGTTTCTCACCACGCCCATCGTGTTCTATAGCTGCGCGCCGTTCTTCAAAGGCGCCATGCGCGACCTGCGCACTCGTCACCTGACCATGGACGTTTCAGTCTCCCTGGCCATCGGCGGCGCTTACGTCGCCGGGATCTGGACGTCGATTACCGGCGTTGGCGAGTTGTACTTCGATGCCGTAGGCATGTTCGCCCTGTTCCTGCTGGCCGGCCGTTACCTGGAACGCCGGGCTCGGGAGCGCACGGCTGCTGCCACCGCCCAACTGGTCAATCTGTTGCCGGCCTCATGCCTGCGCCTGGAGGATAACGGCCAGAGTGAACGCATCCTGCTCAGCGAATTGCGCACCGGTGACCGGGTGCTGGTGCATCCCGGGGCGGTCCTGCCGGCCGATGGCAGGATCCTGGATGGCCAGTCCAGCATCGACGAATCGCTGCTGACCGGCGAATACCTGCCACAACCTCGGCAAGTGGGCGACGCGGTCACCGCCGGCACGCTGAACGTCGAAGGGGCCTTGACGGTCGAGGTGCTGGCCCTCGGGCAAGACACCCGGTTGTCGGCCATTGTGCGGCTGCTGGAACGGGCCCAGGCCGAGAAGCCGCGACTGGCGGAAATCGCCGATCGCGCTGCCCAATGGTTCCTGTTGTTCTCCCTGGTCGCGGCTGCGGCCATCGGCCTGTTGTGGTGGCAACTGGATGCCTCGCGGGCCTTCTGGATCGTCCTGGCGATGTTGGTCGCCACCTGCCCTTGCGCGTTGTCCCTCGCCACGCCAACTGCCCTCACCGCTGCTACCGGCACCCTGCACAAGCTCGGCCTGCTGCTGACGCGCGGCCATGTGCTGGAAGGCCTGAACCAGATCGACACGGTGATTTTCGACAAAACCGGCACCCTCACCGAAGGTCGCCTGGCGTTGCGCGCCATTCGGCCATTGGCGGCCCTCGACAGCGATCAATGCCTGGGCCTGGCCGCCGCCCTGGAAAACCGTTCCGAACACCCCATCGCCCGCGCCTTCGGCCGCGCACCACTGGCCGCCGAGCAGGTACAAAGCACCCCGGGGCTGGGGCTGGAAGGCCTCGTGGCGGAACAGCGCCTGCGCATCGGCCAACCCGGTTTTGTCTGCGAACTCAGTGGCGCGACGGTGCCGGTGATGCCGGATGAGCCCGGGCAATGGCTGTTGCTGGGCGATGAGATCGGGCCGCTGGCCTGGTTCGTCCTCGATGACCGCTTGCGCGTCGATGCCCCTGCACTGCTGGCGGCCTGCAAGGCACGGGGCTGGCGGACGCTGCTATTGTCGGGTGACAGTTCACCCATGGTTGCCAGCGTCGCCGCCGAGCTGGGCATCGATGAAGCCCGCGGCGGCCTGCGCCCGGACGACAAACTGGCCGTGTTGCAGCAGTTGCATCAACAGGGCCGCAAGGTATTGATGCTCGGCGATGGGGTGAACGACGTGCCCGTGCTGGCGGCGGCGGACATCAGTGTCGCCATGGGCTCGGCCACCGACCTGGCCAAGACCAGCGCCGACGCCGTGCTGCTGTCCAACCGCCTCGACGCCCTGATCCACGCCTTCAGCCTGGCCCGACGCACCCGCCGGGTGATCATTGAGAACCTGGTGTGGGCAGGGTTGTACAATGGCCTCATGTTGCCGTTCGCCGCCCTCGGCTGGATTACGCCGGTGTGGGCGGCGGTCGGCATGTCCATCAGTTCGTTGACCGTGGTGTTGAATGCGCTGAGGCTGACGCGTCAGCCCAAGGCGCAGGCTTTCGACGCCACGCCCGATACCCGCCCGCTGCCGGCCTGAGCCGCGCGGGCATGGAGTTCCGACATGCCAGCTCTCTACGTGATGATCCCGGCCGCGCTGCTGATCGTGGCCATCGCCGTGTACATTTTCTTCTGGGCCGTGGACAGCGGCCAGTACGACGACCTCGACGGTCCGGCCCACAGCATTCTGTTCGACGACCAGGACCCGAACCACAAGGCGGCGGTGGACGAAGCCAGTGGCGAGGCCCGCAAGCCGGACGATAAGGCTCCGCCCCATGCTTGATCTGGCGCCACTGCTGGTTTCGGCGGTTATCCTTGGCCTGCTCGGCGGCGGCCACTGCCTGGGCATGTGCGGCGGCCTGATGGGCGCCCTGACCCTGGCGATCCCCAAGGAACAACGCAGCCGCCGCTTTCGGTTGCTGCTGGCGTACAACCTGGGACGGATCCTGAGCTACGCCACCGCCGGGTTGCTGATCGGCCTGGCCGGCTGGGCCGTGTCCAACAGTCCGGCAGCGATGATCATGCGGGTGCTGGCCGGCTTGCTGTTGATTGCCATGGGCCTGTACCTGGCGGGCTGGTGGAGCGGCCTGACGCGCATCGAAAGCGTGGGGCGTGGTTTGTGGCGGCACATCCAGCCCGTCGCCAACCGGTTGCTGCCGGTGTCGAGCCTGCCCCGGGCCTTGCTGCTCGGCGCGCTGTGGGGCTGGCTGCCGTGCGGCCTGGTCTACAGCACCCTGCTCTGGTCCGCCAGCCAGGGCAATGCACTGGACAGCGCGCTGCTGATGCTCGCCTTCGGCCTGGGCACCTGGCCGGTGCTGCTCGCCACGGGCCTGGCCGCCGAACGCGTCACCGCCCTGCTGCGCAAACGCAGCGTGCGCATGGCCGGTGGGTTGCTGGTGATTATTTTCGGCATATGGACACTACCGGGGCCGCACCAGCATTGGCTCATGGGGCATTGACCGAGTTGCCCCCATCGCGAGCAGGCTCGCTCCCACAGAAGACTTGTGGTGAACACCACATTTGTGAGCGCCCTAGATCAAGTGTGGGAGCCAAGCTTGCTCGCGATAGCGGTGGTTCAGCTGACATCCCTGTTGAATGTGCCGCCGTCATCGCGAGCAAGCTCGGCTCCCACAGGTCATGCGTCGTCCTCAAAAACCATGCACACCCTCCTTCGCAGCGAGCCCGTTGACGCAAATCAAAACGGCCACGCCCACGCGCCCCTAGACTCGCCGCATGCCAGTCTATCCGGGGAATGCCCGCATGCTCGACACCATTTGTTGGGACTCAGATCTCATCCGCCGTTACGACCTGGCGGGACCACGCTACACCTCGTACCCCACTGCGGCGCAGTTCGCCAGCCAGGTGGGCACCTTCGACCTGCTCCACGCCCTGCGCGACAGCCGCAAGGCCCTGCGGCCGCTGTCGCTGTACGTGCACATACCGTTCTGCGCGAACATTTGCTACTACTGCGCCTGCAACAAGGTCATCACCAAGGACCGCGGCCGCGCCCACGCCTATCTGCAGCGCCTGGAACAGGAAATCCAACTGATCGGCTGCCACCTGGACCCCACCCAGCGCGTAGAACAGTTGCACTTTGGCGGCGGTACCCCGACGTTCCTCAGCCACGATGAACTGCGCCAACTGATGGCCAAGCTGCGCCAGCACCTGAACCTGCTGGACGACGATTCCGGCGACTACGGCATCGAAATCGACCCCAGGGAAGCCGACTGGTCGACCATGGGTCTGTTGCGCGAACTGGGCTTCAACCGGGTCAGTATCGGCCTGCAAGACCTTGATCCAGCGGTGCAGCGGGCCGTCAATCGCCTGCAAAGCCTCGAGGAAACCCGTGCAGTGGTCGAAGCCGCCCGGACCTTGCAATTCCGTTCGATCAACATTGACCTGATCTACGGCCTGCCCAAGCAGACCCCGGAAAACTTCGCCCGCACCGTCCAGGAAGTCATCCACCTGCAACCGGACCGGCTCTCGGTGTTCAACTACGCCCACCTGCCGGAACGCTTCATGCCCCAGCGGCGCATCAATAGCCAGGACTTGCCTACCCCGGAGCAGAAACTGGCGATGCTGCAAGGCACCATCGAACAACTGACCGCCGCCGGTTACCGCTATGTCGGCATGGACCACTTCGCCCTGCCCGACGACGAACTGGCGATCGCTCAGGAAGAGGCCACGTTGCAGCGCAACTTCCAGGGCTACACCACCCACGGCCATTGCGATCTGATCGGCCTTGGCGTGTCAGCCATCAGCCAGATCGGCGATTTGTACTGCCAGAACAGCAGTGACCTGAACCATTACCAGAACACCCTCGCCGACGGGCAACTGACGACCAGTCGCGGGCTGATCTGCAATGCCGACGACCGGTTGCGGCGCGCGGTGATCCAGCAGTTGATCTGTCATTTCCACCTGCCCTTCGCCGAGATCGAGCAAACCTTCAACATCGACTTTCGTGGTTACTTCGCGCAGCAATGGCCGCAATTGCAGGCCATGGCCGCGGATGGGCTGATCGAGCTGGATGACACCCATATCCGGGTATTGCCCGCCGGGCGCCTACTGGTGAGATCGGTGTGCATGGTGTTCGATGCCTACCTGGAGCAGCACAATCGCCAACGCTTCTCCCGAGTTATTTGAGCGCGACAATTTGACGACGACACCGCACTGGCCGGAGTGCCATCTCTGGGGTACCCTTACGCCTTATGCGTGATTTCCCACAAGGATTTAAGAAATGTCCGAGCCAGTCAAACTGCGCGCCCACAACCAGGCCCATTGCAAGGATTGCAGCCTGGCCCCCCTCTGCCTGCCACTTTCGCTGAACCTGGAGGACATGGACGCGCTGGATGACATCGTTAAACGGGGCCGCCCGTTGAAAAAAGGTGAATTCCTGTTTCGCCAGGGCGATACCTTTGATTCGGTCTATGCGGTGCGCTCGGGCGCCTTGAAGACCTTCAACCTGAGCGACGGCGGCGAAGAACAGCTCACCGGCTTCCACCTGCCCAGTGAACTGGTGGGCCTGTCCGGAATGGACACCGAGTCCCATCCGGTCTCGGCCCAGGCGCTGGAAACCACCTCGGTGTGCGAAATCCCCTTCGATCGCCTGGACGAGCTGGCCATACAGCTGCCGCAACTGCGCCGCCAGTTGATGCGGGTCATGAGCCGGGAAATCCGTGACGATCAGCAAATGATGCTGCTGCTTTCGAAAAAAACCGCCGACGAGCGTATCGCCACGTTCCTGGTCAACCTCTCGGCACGCTTCCGCGCCCGCGGGTTCTCGGCCAACCAGTTCCGCTTGAGCATGTCGCGCAACGAAATCGGCAATTACCTGGGCCTGGCGGTGGAAACCGTGTCCAGGGTCTTCACACGCTTCCAGCAGAACGAGTTGATTGCCGCAGAAGGCAAGGAAATTCACATTCTCGACCCGATCCAGCTCTGCGCCCTGGCCGGCGGCTCGATCGACGGCTGATGAGCCAGCGCGGCTGAGGGATGTTCCCAGCCGCGCTATACTGCCGCGTTTGCAGCCCTGCCAGGACACTTCCACGATGGTCTTTGACTCCTTCGACATCAAATCCCTGATCCGCCCCGTGATCGACTTCCCCAAGCCCGGCGTGATCTTTCGCGACATTACCCCGCTCTTCCAATCTCCAACTGCCCTGCGACTGGTCATGGACAGTTTCGCCCACCGCTATGTCGAGGCCGACTTCACTCATATCGGCGCGATGGATGCGCGGGGTTTCCTGATCGGCTCGATCCTGGCCTATCAGTTGAACAAGCCGCTGATCTTGTTCCGCAAGCAAGGCAAGCTGCCGGCCGATGTGCTGGCCGAGGGTTACCAGACCGAATACGGCGAAGCCTTCCTTGAAGTGCACGCCGATAGCTTGTGCGAGGGTGATTCGGTGGTGATGTTCGATGACCTGATCGCCACTGGCGGCACGCTGATCGCCGCTGCCAACCTGATCCGCCGCATGGGCGCCAAGGTCCATGAAGCCGCGGCGATCATTGACCTGCCGGAGCTGCTCGGCTCCCAGCGCCTGGAAGACATGGGAATACCGACGTTCTGCCTGACGCAGTTCTCGCTCAGCGAAAAATAATCTCGCCAACGAAACACAACCCCTGTGGGAGCGAGCTTGCTCGCGATAGCGATGTGTCAGCCAACATAGATATTGGCTGATCTACCGCCATCGCGAGCAAGCTCGCTCCCACAGGGATTTTTGCTGCTGTTACAAGGCGATCGGCTTGCGCCCCGCAAACGAATGCGCCAGTGTCCCGCCATCCACCAACTCAAGCTCTCCACCCAGCGGCACGCCGTGGGCGATGCGCGAGGCGATCAGGCCTTTGTTGTTGAGCAATTGGGCAATGTAATGGGCGGTGGCTTCGCCTTCGACCGTCGGGTTCGTAGCAAGGATGACTTCCGTGAAGGTACCCGCTTCTTCGATCCGCGCGATCAACTGTGGAATGCCGATGGCTTCAGGCCCCAAGCCGTCGAGCGGTGACAAGTGGCCCTTGAGCACGAAATAACGGCCACGAAAGCCGGTCTGCTCCACCGCATACACATCCATCGGCCCTTCCACCACGCAGAGCAGGCTGTCGTCCCGACGCGGGTCGGCGCATTGCGGGCAAAGGTCGTCTTCGGTGAGGGTGCGACATAAACGGCAATGCCCTACGCCTTCCATGGCCTGGCTCAGGGCCTGGGCCAGGCGCGAACCGCCGCTGCGATCACGCTCGAGCAATTGCAACGCCATGCGCTGGGCAGTTTTCTGACCTACACCCGGCAACGTTCGCAGGGCATCGATCAGTTGGCGAATCAAAGGGCTGAAGCTCATGGAGGAAATGTCCGACATAACAACGAGACGCGGTTTATACCCGCGCCTCCGATTAGCGTCAAATACTCAATCCTGCGCGACCCGCACCACCAACTTGCCGAAGTTGCGCCCTTCCAACAGGCCGATAAACGCCTGTGGCGCATTCTCAAGGCCATTGACCACGTCTTCACGGAACTTGACCTTGCCATCGCGCACCCAAGGGGCCATGGCGCTGATGAACTCCGGCTGACGATCACCGTAGTCGTCAAACACAACAAACCCCTGGATCCGCACGCGCTTGTTCAGCAAGGTGCGCTGCAACTGCGGCAAACGATCCGGGCCGCTCGGCGCTTGATGATCGTTGTAGGAAGCGATCAGGCCACAGAGCGGGATCCGCGCCTTGGCGTTGAGCAGCGGCACGACGGCATCGAAGACCTTGCCGCCGACGTTTTCGTAATAGATGTCGATGCCCTTGTCACAGGCCCGCGCCAGTTCCTCGGCAAAATGCGCGCTCTTGTGATCGACACAGGCGTCAAAGCCCAGCTCGTCGACCACGTACTTGCATTTCTCGCTGCCACCCGCGACGCCGACGACACGCAGGCCCTTGATCTTCGCCACCTGGCCGACCACCGAGCCCACAGCGCCCGAAGCGGCCGCGACCACCAGGGTCTCGCCGGCCTTGGGCTGGCCAATATCCATCAGCCCCATGTAAGCGGTCATGCCTGGCATGCCCAGCACACCCAGGGCCATCGACGGGCTGGGCAGCCCCGAGGGGATGGGCATCACGTTGCGCCCGTCGCTGATGCTGTGGCTCTGCCAACCGGTGGCCCCCACCACCAGATCACCCTCCTGGAATTTCGGGTGCATCGAGCGTTCCACTCGGCTGACGGCCCCGCCGGTCATCACCTCGTCGAGTTTTACCGGAGCAGCGTAGGAAGGCGCGTCACTCATTCGCCCGCGCATGTAGGGGTCCAGGGACAGGAACAGTGTCTTGAGCAGAATTTGTCCCTCCGCCAGATCCGGCAGTGTCACGTGCTCCAGGCGCAAATTCTCCGGGGTCGGGGCGCCGTGGGGTCGGGAGGCAAGGACGATGCGCTGGTTGGAGGTCGATGCTTGTGACATGGAAGCGTCTCCTTGATCGTTGAGTGGCACGTATAGGGAGCAGACCATTGCCGAGGGGGCGGCGTTCGATGTTTGTTCAGCGGGTACTTGTGGGAGCAAGGCTTGCCCGCGATGAACGATGGCGCGCAGTTCCGACAAACCGAGGCGTCTGCATCGCGGGCAAGCCTTGCTCCCACAGAGCCTTGCTCCCACAAGTAAGGTTTCGCTCGCCCCTAGACAGAAACAAAAATGCCAGGCGCGATGCCTGGCATTGTGTGTAGCCCATCCCGACCGGGATGGCGAATCAGAACGGCAGTTTCATGCCCGGTGGCAGTTGCATGCCGGCCGTCATGCCGGACATCTTGTCCTGGCTGTTGGCTTCGATCTTGCGCACGGCGTCATTGACGGCGGCGGCGAACAGGGCTTCGAGCATTTCCTTGTCGTCTTCGCTCAGGCCTTCGACCACGCTTGGGTCGATGCTGACGCGTTTGATGTCGTGGCGACCGGTCATGACCACGGTCACCATGTCGCCGCCGGACTTGCCGGTGACTTCGGCGTTGGCCAGTTCTTCCTGCATCTTGGCCATTTTTTCCTGCATCTGCTGCGCCTGCTTCATCAGGCCGGCCATGCCACCTTTCATCATGGGAATCACCTCGAAAGTACTTGGATAAACAACGCGCCCGGCCCGTTCGGCCCGGCGCCTTCAGTTATGAGCCCTGGGTGACCGGGGCCTCGACAGGTTCGATAGTATCGTGACGGACCACGGCGCCGAACTGTTGCATCATCTGCTGGATGAATGGATCACCGTGGATCGACTCCTCGGCTTCGCGCTGACGGTCTGCACGGCGTCGGGACGCAGCCTGGGCCGGGGTCTCCTGCTCGGGCTTGATCAGCTCGATGGTCAGCGTCAGGGTGCGCTGGTGATACTGGTTCAGCGCATCGTTGAGGCGACGTTGCTGGGTCGCGTTGAACAGTGCGCTGTGGGCCGGGTCCAGGTGCAGCAGCCAATGGTCACCTTCCACGGCCATCAACGTGCAGTTGGCGGCGATGCTGCCGGTCATGCCGCTGATCGGCAGTTTAGGAAACAGTTCCAGCCATTGCAGGGCCAGCCCGGTGGCTGGCATCGCCGCCGGTTCCGGCTCGGGCTCCGGGGCCGGCTCAGCGGCGTGCTCGCTGGCCAGGTCGTCCAGGTAGCTGTAGGCCGAATCCATGTCCGGCTCGATGTAATCCTCGTCCAGCGGTGGCTCGTCGTCCTGGTCGATACCCGGCGTGGCGACGTCGACGTCGGCCACCGTCGGCTCAGGCACCGGCGCGGCGACCCACTCTGGTGCATCGAGTACCACGCTGTCAGGCGTCGGCAAAGGCATCGGCGGCAACTCAGGCTGCTCGGCGATGGTCTCCAGGACCGGCTCCACGGCAGGTTGCTGGACAACCTCGGGCTCGATCGGATCGTTCCAGGGCAGGTCGACAACGGCTTCGACGACCGGTTCGGGCAGCGCCTCGACGACAGGTTCAGGTTCTGGCTCAGGGGCCGCGACAACAGGTGTCGGGGCCGGTGCTGCCACAGGTGCCGGCGCTACCGGAGCCGAAGCCACTGCCGGCGCAACGACGGGCGCGGCAGCCACTGGCTTGGCGGAATCAGCTGTGGCCTGGCTGATCCCCACTGGCTTTAGCGCTTGCCTCGGGACGTCCGTCGTATCGGCTGGCCGGAACGCGAGCATTCGCAGCAGGACCATTTCGAAGCCGCCGCGCGGATCCGGTGCCAGGGGCAGGTCGCGACGGCCGATCAGGCCCATCTGGTAATAGAACTGCACGTCTTCGGCCGGCAGCGCCTGGGCCAGGGCCAATACGCGATCACGGTCGCCATGACCGTTGTCGACGCCATCAGGCAAGGCTTGGGCGATGGCGACCCGGTGCAGCACGTTAAGGATTTCCGAGAGCACGCCATTCCAGTCCGGGCCCTGCTCGGCCAGGTGACGCACCGCTTCGAGCAGCGCCTTTGCATCGCCTTCGATCAGCGCATGCAAGACGTCATAGACCTGGCCATGATCGAGGGTACCAAGCATGGCCCGGACGTCGGCAGCCATGACCTTGCCTTCACCGAACGCGATGGCCTGGTCGGTCAGGCTCATGGCGTCGCGCATCGAACCATCGGCGGCGCGGCCCAACAGCCACAGCGCATCGTCCTCGAAGGGCACGTTCTCAACGCCCAGTACGTGGGTCAGGTGCTCGACGACCCGTTCCGGCGTCATGTTCTTGAGGGAGAACTGCAGGCACCGCGACAAAATCGTTGCAGGAAGTTTCTGCGGGTCGGTGGTCGCCAGGATGAACTTGACGTAGGGCGGCGGCTCCTCAAGGGTCTTGAGCAGCGCATTGAAGGAATGGCTGGAAAGCATGTGCACTTCGTCGATCAGGTAGACCTTGAAGCGCCCACGGCTCGGCGCGTACTGCACGTTGTCGAGCAGCTCGCGGGTGTCTTCGACCTTGGTGCGACTGGCGGCGTCGATCTCGATCAGGTCGACGAAACGGCCCTCGTCGATTTCCCGGCAGACCGAGCACTCGCCGCAAGGCGTGGAGGTGATGCCGGTTTCACAGTTCAGGCACTTGGCAATGATTCGCGCGATGGTGGTCTTGCCCACGCCGCGGGTGCCGGTGAACAGGTAGGCATGGTGCAGCCGCTGGCTGTCCAAGGCATTGATCAGAGCCTTGAGCACATGGGTCTGGCCGACCATTTCGCGGAACGAGCGCGGACGCCATTTACGTGCAAGAACCTGATAACTCATCGAAAACCGTCGCAACGAAGGAACATAAGCGGCTAATGCTAGCGGAGCAGGGGCGAAATTGCATCCGGTGCGCTCGTCTAATCTGACTAAGATTGGGTCAGAGACTCGGTTGTCGACACGATTTTGCACAGTCAGGAGAGTTTATGCGCTCAGCCATGGGGGCTTTGCTGTTGTTGGGTACCAGTTGCTTTGCCGAGGAAGAGCCCTTGCGTTTCGCCATTACCGACGGCTGGGCGATGCCCATGGTGCAGATCGAACGAGGTCGCCCGACCCAGGGCATCCTTCCCGATATCATGACCAGCCTGGCGACCCAGATGGGACTGCCGGCGCAATTCCACGTTCTGTCCCGCGCCCGGCTCGACGGCGCCATGAAGCAAGGCGAGATCGACATGCGTTGTTATGTCAGCCCCGACTGGGTAAAGGACAGTGGCGATTACCTGTGGAGCATCCCGTTGTTTTTCCAGCGCGACCTGATCGTCGCCACGGCAAGCGCCCCTGCGGCGATCACACTGGCCACGTTGCCGCAACAGCGCATTGGCACGGTGCTCGGCTATACCTATCCGACCTTGCAGCCCCTGTTCAACCGCGGACAACTGCACCGCGACGATGCCCGCAGCCAGGAACAAGTGCTGGCGAAACTGCTGGCCGGGAGATATCGCTACGGGATCAGTAACCAGTGGGCGCTGGACTGGTTCAATCAACGCCATACCGCTGATCGACAACTTCATGAAGTGGCAATGCTTCAGGAACAGCAGTTGAGCTGTTATGTGCGCAACGATCCGAACATTCCAGCACAACGCATCCTGAGGACCTTGCTGAACATGAAAACGTCAGGGGAGATCGACGCGATCATCCAGCTTTACACTGGCCGCAGCGAAGCATCGCGGGCCAGGAGCGAGGCACCCTCCCCCTGATCGCCTGACCGCTGCTGCCATTGCGACGGCGGGATGAACCCCTGCACCCACCCGGGTATCTGTTCGGACGGCATGGGTCGGGCGATGAAATAACCCTGTGCCACCTCGCAGCCCAGGCGCAGCAGCAGTTGGCCGTGCTCAAGGCTGTCCAACCCCTCGGCGACCACCTCGCGGCCAAACGCCCGGGCCAGGCCGATCACCGCTTCGGT
This sequence comes from Pseudomonas sp. Lb2C2, assembly GCF_052112205.1. Classification (NCBI taxonomy): domain Bacteria; kingdom Pseudomonadati; phylum Pseudomonadota; class Gammaproteobacteria; order Pseudomonadales; family Pseudomonadaceae; genus Pseudomonas; species Pseudomonas sp. Lb2C2. The sequence continues at coordinate 354,042 of NZ_JAUTYW010000007.1, forward strand.
CAGTGCCAGGTCGTCGCGGTCGTGGAGAATGTCGCGGACAAAGGTCTTGTCAATCTTGATGGTTTGCGTGCGCAGGTGCTTGAGGTCGTTGAGCGAGCAGTAGCCAGTGCCGAAACCACCCAGCGAAAACCCCACGCCCAAGGCCTGGCAGGCCTGGAGGCAGGCGCTGACGTGAGCAAGGTTTTCCACCGCGACGGATTCGACAATCTGCAGATCCAACAGGCGTGGCGGTACCGCCGGATGCCTTTCCAACACCTGTCGCAGCCGCTCGACAAAATCCGCCCGCTGAAAATGCCGCGCCGAGATATTGATACTCACCGGCCAGCCCTGCCCCGCTTGCTGCCATTGCTGCAACTGGGTCAATACCTGCTCCATGACCCACTCGCCGATCTCGACGATCAGGTCGGTCTCTTCCACCAACGGCAGGAACTCCCTCGGCGGCACCAGGCCACGTTGCGGATGTTTCCAGCGCAGCAGCGCCTCCAGGCCGACCACGGTGCCATGACGCATATTGACCTTGGGCTGGAAATGCAGCCGCAACTCGTTACCGGCCAGAGCCTGGCGGACCCGCTCGACGGTCTGGTAAGTGGCTCGCACTTCCTTGTCCCGGGACACATCGAACAAGTGGAAACGGTTGCGCCCGCTCTGCTTGGCCACGTACATCGCCTGGTCGGCGTGGCGCAACAAGGTCTCGGCGTCTTCGTTGTCCCACGGAAACAGCGTGACGCCAATGCTGGCGAAGACCTTGATGTCCTTGCCATCAATACCATACGGCATGGAAACGGCGATCAACACCCGGTTCAACGCGGCATGCAACTCATCCATCCCACGCACATGGCGCAGCACCAGCACGAACTCGTCCCCACCCAGCCGCGCCACCACGTCCTCGCCACGCACAATGCTGCGCAGGCGCCTGGCGACCTCCACCAACAGCCGATCACCGCTGGCATGGCCATAACCGTCGTTGACGGCCTTGAAGCCATCGAGATCGAGCATGCACACTGCCAGGGGCAAGTTTTCCGCACGGGAAAACTCCAGGGCCTGGTCCAGCAGATCGGACAGATAAGTGCGGTTGGGCAGTCCGGTCAGCACATCGTGACCGACCCGCCATTGCAGCGAATGCAGCAGGCGACGCTTTTCGCTGACGTCGAAGCGAATCGCCAGGTAGCGTTCGATGTGCCCTGTCTCGTCATCGATCACCGGCACCAGGGTGGTGTCGACCCAGTGCAACGTACCGTCCTTGGCCCGGTTGCAGATTTCCCCTTTCCAGACCTGGCCCAGGGCAATGGTGCGCCACATGGCGCTGAAGAATTCGTCAGGGTGCTCGCCGGAATTGAGCAGGCGATGGTTCACCCCCAGCAACTCATCGCGCCGGTAACCAAAAAGGCTGCAAAATTGATCGTTGACGTAGGTGATGCGCCCGCTCAGATCGGTTTCGGAAAAAATCGCGGCGGCGTCAACGGCTCTGCGGTACTTCTTATCCATCGAAGCAGTCATCCATGAGTCAGGCTCATTTGTCGCGCGCGGTTGCACCGCCTCCAATACAGGCGAAAATCAACTAGGCTCAAACACTTTGAGAACAGCTGGAGCGCGGGCCCTGGTGGTGCCAAGGGAGGGCTTCAACCCTTGCCTTGTATCGCGGCAAGAAACGCAAGGCCCGGTCTCTGCACACACCCCGGTTTCTGAAGCAGGTCACCAAATACCCGTGCCAAAGGCCGATTCTACGAAAGACATCACATTTTGCAAAGCAAGGTGATGGATCACGCGGTTGCCTAATGCGAAAATCTATCGTTAAGTTCTTGATTCTAAATGGGAATTAAGCGATGCAAATTTCAAGTTTGGGTCCAGCCATCAGACGCTACCGCAAAGTAGCGGGGCTTACTCAGGCTGAACTTGGCGAAAAAACCGGTTTTGACCCCAAAACCATCAGCCGCTTCGAAACCGGCACCTACACCCCCAGCGTCGAAGCCTTGTTCCTGCTTGCCAATGTGCTGGATGTACAACTCAAAGCCTTTTTTGCCGACATGGGCGATGAGGACGAACAGCGGGCGTATCTGTTCGGTGTCATACACAAAGCCCCCTCCAAGGACCTGGGAAAGCTGATCGCAGCGGTCGACCAGGCCTTGTCCAAGCCTTGATGCAGTAAAAGAGAAACCTGGTCTGTCGATGCGAGACGACTGGGATTCTCTTTGGCATTCGCCTGCCCTATCCGGCTAAAACCTGAACAGCAGAAAGCACCGATCGATATCGATCAACAGAACAAAAAAATTATGGATTTGGCAAACCTTGCGAACGAAGGCTTGGGCGTTATGGAGGCAACCCCACCAGCCACACCCCGGCACACAATGTTCCCGCTGTGGCTGCTTCCTTCCGGATCTGACCAGGTTCACGGGTAATCGTTGCGGGGGGACCGATGGGGTCACCATAACGACGCCCGCCTGACGGCGAGCCGCGCCATTGTACCTATCTGGCAAGAAGTTACAACCGTTCGTGCCGGATTAAAAAAATGAAGGTGTTCAAGCACTTGCTCCCACAGGGGGATCGGGGGTGGGCGTCAATTCTGCGGACATCCGAATGCCTGGTGGGTGGGAGCGAGCTTGCTCGCGAAGGCGTCGGTACATTCAACATTGATGCAAGCTGGCCTGCGCTATCGCGAGCAAGCTCGCTCCCACAGGGGATCGAGGTGAGGCTGGATCCGTGAACATCCGAGCGCCCGTGTGGGAATGAGCTTGCCTGCATGGAGCGAACCTCTAATAGATTGAAGGCTTGCACTAAGCACTCATAACTGATTACACACTTTTAGTTTCGCCTAGATTATTGCTTGCCCACCCTCCAACTTACGACGAAGTATTACAAACCACCACCGGACAGAACGGTCCATATTGGCCATTAACGGCTTGAGCCCGAACTTGAACATTGAAATAAACCGGCTGGGCTGCCCCGCTGACACCGATCTCATGTCGATACCAGCCACGGTGATCCGGCTGCACCCTGGTTGCAGGGACAAACTGCCCCTGCCCACCTGTCACGGCCGTCACCCTGAAGGTGTGCGCGGCAATCTGGTCGGGACGGATATTGTCCGGGATCTGCCAGGCCAATATGATCGTGTATCGGCTTTGCCCGGCCTGGGAAAGCCTCCGTGGTGCATTAGGCACTATCGCTGTTTTATCCATCTCATGATTTTTCATCGTATCTTCCATAATAAAAACGCCATCATCCATGGCGGTTTTCATGCTAAAGGAAAATATGAATGACAGGCACAATCAAAACAAATGGTATCACTTAACTTTGCCAGCCTTTCATGAAGAGCTGGCAATGTATTAGATGAGTTCAATAGCGACTTGGATGTTCAATCATTCGCTGCGTGAGCAAAACTACAACAGCACCTCATCCGCCCGACCGCCCTCTTCCTGAATCACCAGATGGATGAAATGCAGCTTGGTAATAACGGCAGCCGGTACGACGAACGGGTAGAAATCCGGCTGGCCCATGCTGCGGGACAGTTCGTTGAGCATGCCAGCCAGTTCGATCCAGGCGTTGACGAACGAGAGGAAGGCCGCACCGCCAGCGTGCTCGGAATCGTATAGGGTTTCGGGCGGAAACGGCTGGTAGTCGAAATCCATTTCCCGAGCGCTCATACCGAAGCCCAGGGCGGTGTCGACCGCATCCATCATGTGCAGGTAATGGGCCCAGGTTTCCGCCCAGTCTTCCCACGGGTGCATGGTGGCATAGGCGCTGACGTAGCGGGTTTGCCAGTCCTGCGGCGCGCCTTGCTGGTAGTGCCGCTCCAGGGCTTCGGTGTAGCTGGCGCGCTCATCACCGAACAGCTCGCGAAAGGCTTCGAGCCACTGGCTGTTGGCGATCAGCCGGTCCCAGTAATAGTGCCCCACCTCATGACGAAAATGCCCGAGCAAGGTGCGATACGGCTCGCGCATCTGCTGGCGCACGGATTCACGATGGGCATCGTCAGCTTCCTTGATATCGAGGGTGATCAGCCCGCTGGCATGGCCGGTCATCGGCGATTTGCCATCGGGATCGACACCGATGAAATCAAACGCCAAGCCGGTATTTTCGTCGACGGTTTTCGGAATGACCGGCAAGCCGAAAGTAATCAACTGCGCGACCAGTCGGCGCTTGGCGGTCTCGACCTTGCGCCAGCGTTCAGGGTTCTCCGGGATCGACAGGTCGGGAATGGTGCGGTTCAGACTACAGGCTACGCACAGGGTATCGCGCCCATTGTCCGGCAGCAGCCAATTGCAGGCCGCCGCGGTGTCCAGGTTGGCGCAACGGCGGAACAGCCCGGCCTGGGGATCGGCGTCCAGCGTCCAGGTCCCGGCTTGCTCGCCAGGTTGCAGGGACGTCAGGCGACTCTGCTCAGGTTGATAACCCAGCGCCGCCAGGCAGGCCAGGCACTGGCTATTGCGAAAAAACAACGACTGGCCACAGCGGCACGGCCAGACCTTGCTGTTGCGTGAACGGTCGCCCATGAATGGCGCGGCGATGCGTGAGCTCAGTTGTTCGAAGAAGCGGTACATGGCGATCTCTCCCTGGAGCCTGCAAGACTAGATCACCTTACGTTCATGATCGTTCCAACGCGTTGCGTCATAGCGCCATAGACCGTGGCGAGGGAGCTTGCTCCCGCTGGGTGGCGCAGCCACCCCAATCGGGACGACGCATGCCTTCAGAGGGACGCGTTATCCGGCTTTACGACGGCTGCGCCGCCGAGCGGGAGCAAGCTCCCTCGCCACGAGAGCCGGGAGCCCATGCTCAGAGCGTGATGCCATGCCCTGTCAAGAAATCGACAAAGGCTTGTTCATCGAGCACCTTGAGCCCCAGCTCATTGGCCTTGGTCAGTTTCGAACCGGCGCCCGGCCCCGCCACCACGCAGTGGGTTTTCGCCGACACGGAACCGGCGACCTTGGCCCCCAGGCTCTCCAGCTTGTCCTTGGCGACGTCGCGGCTCATCAACTCCAGCGAACCGGTCAGCACCCAGGTGTGACCCGCCTCGGGCAAGCCTTCGACGACCTTTTTCTCGCTCTGCCAATGCATGCCAAAGTCGCGCAGCTGTTGCTCCGCTGCTTGGCCCTGCTGACGGTTGGCGGCAATGGCGAAGAACTCGCGCACAGCGTTGGCCTGTTTTTCCGGCAACGCCTGGCGCATGTCCAGCCAGTCGGCGTTCATCACCGCCTCGAGTGAGCCGAACTTGTCCGCCAGTTTCTGCGCCCCGCCAGGGCCGACCGAAGGGATGTTCAGCTTGTCGAGAAAGCCACCCAGGGTGGTGCTGGCGGAGAACTCGGCGCCCAACTCGCCTTGGTCCTGGATCTCCAGGCCGTGGCGCAGCAGGTCCTTGATCACCTGGCAGTTGTGTGGGTCTTCGAAGAAGCTGTGGATCTCGTGGGCGACTTCCAGGCCGACGTCAGGCAAGTAGGTGAGCACCTGGGGTAAAGCCGCCTGTACACGCTCCAGCGAACCAAGAGAGCGAGCCAGGACCTTGGCGGTTTCCTCACCCACATCCGGGATACCGAGGGCGTAGATAAAACGCGCCAGGCTCGGTTTTTTGCTGTCGACGATAGCTGCCAGCAAGTTCTTGCTCGACAGTTCGGCGAAGCCTTCCAGGTCGACCACCTGCTCGAAGGTCAGGGCATACAGATCGGCGGGCGATCCCACCAGGCCCTCATCCACCAGCTGCTCGACGCTCTTCTCCCCCAGCCCCTCGATGTCCATGGCCCGGCGCGACACAAAATGAATGATGGCCTGCTTGAGCTGCGCACCACAGGCCAGGCGACCGACGCAGCGGTACACCGCGCCTTCGCTGATGGTTTCACGGCCCTTGCTGCGCTTGATCAGTTGCGTGCGCTCGACATGGGAACCACACACCGGGCACTGCTGGGGGATCTCCACGGGGCGGGCATCGTCCGGGCGGCGCTCGATGATCACTTGCACCACTTGCGGGATCACGTCGCCGGCACGGCGGATGATCACGGTGTCGCCGATCATCAGACCCAGGCGCGCCACTTCGTCCATGTTGTGCAAGGTGGCATTGGCCACGGTCACGCCAGCGACCTTGACTGGTTTGAGGCGTGCCACGGGCGTGACAGCGCCGGTACGGCCGACCTGAAACTCGACGTCCAGCAATTCGGTGAGTTCTTCAGAGGCGGGAAACTTATGGGCAATGGCCCAGCGCGGTTCCCGGGCGCGGAAACCGAGCTCGCGCTGAGAGGCGATGCTGTTGACCTTGAACACCACCCCGTCGATTTCATAAGGCAACGCATTGCGCCGCTCGCCGATGTCGCGGTAGTAATCCAGGCATTCGTCAATACCGTGGGCCAGCTTCAATTCACGGCTGATGGGCAGGCCCCAGGCCTTGAGCTGCTTGAGGTTGCCGATGTGGGTATCGGCAATGTCCGCGGTCACCTGACCGATACCGTAGCAGCAGAATTCCAGCGGGCGGTTGGCGGTGATCTTGGAATCCAGCTGGCGCAGGCTCCCCGCCGCGGCGTTGCGCGGGTTGGCGAAGGTCTTGCCACCCGCTTCCAGTTGCGTGGCGTTGAGGCGCTCGAAGCCGGCCTTGGACATGTACACCTCGCCGCGCACTTCCAACACTGGCGGCCAGCCACTGCCCTGCAACTTGAGGGGGATGTTGCGCACGGTACGCACGTTGACGCTGATGTCCTCGCCCGTGGTGCCGTCACCGCGCGTGGCTCCGCGCACCAGCATGCCGTCCTGATACAACAGGCTGACCGCCAGGCCATCGAGCTTCGGCTCGCAGCTGTATTCCACCGCCGCGCCACCGCCCAGCAAATCGCCCATGGGCAGGTCGAGGCCTTCGGTCACCCGGCGGTCGAATTCACGCATGGTGGTTTCGTCGAAGGCGTTGCCCAGGCTGAGCATCGGGATCTCGTGGCGCACCTGGCTGAACGCCGACAGTGCCACGCTGCCGACCCGCTGGGTTGGGGAATCACTGGTTACCAGTTCCGGGTGTTGCTCTTCCAGGGCCTTGAGCTCGTGGAACAAGCGATCGTACTCGGCGTCCGGGATGCTTGGCTCATCGAGGACGTGGTAACGGTAGTTGTGCTGATCCAGCTCGGTACGCAGCTTTTGGATGCGGGTTTCAACGGCGTTCATGGGTGTTCTCTCATAAAGCAAAAGAGCAGCCTGGGCTGCTCATTTTTTCAAGACTTTTTGGGAGGGCTTCGCCCTCCAGCGGGAGCAAGCTCCCTCGCCACAAAAAGCCCCAGCCATAAAGACTCTGGCGACTTCAGCGTTTCTGGGTCAGTGCCCGGCGCTCGAATTCGACGATGCGCTGGCGGTAGTGCTCGATCGTCTGGGCAGTCAGCACGCTGCGCTGGTCATCCTTGAGTTCGCCATTGAGCTCCTGGGACAGCTTGCGAGCCGCGGCCACCATCACGTCGAAGGCCTGCTTGGGATGACGCGGGCCCGGCAGACCGAGGAAGAAACTCACCGCCGGCGTACTGAAATGATCGATGTCGTCGAGGTCGAACACGCCAGGCTTGACGGCGTTGGCCATGGAGAACAGCACCTCGCCATTGCCGGCCATGCTCTCGTGACGATGGAAAATGTCCATCTCGCCGAAACGCAGGCCGCTTTCGAGGATGTTCTGCAGCAACGCCGGGCCCTTGAAGCCAGCCGGGTCGCGGCAGATCACGCTGATCACCAGCACTTCTTCAGCCTGGGCCTGGTCTTTGTCAGCGCCCGAAGTTTTGTTCTCGTCCGGGAAATCGTTGTCGCGGCTGCTGAAGCTCGGCCCACCATCCAGGTCGAGGTTCAGGTTCAAATCGCCCTGGGACGGCTCGCTGTTGCGCTTGCCGCGCTTGGAACCCGATTCCCGTGGCTCACGGGCAGGTGCGCTCATAGACGGCAAGTCGTGCTCGTCCAGCTGCGGCTCCTTGTGGGTGTCCAGCACCCGCGGCGGGCCCAGCAGTTCGGCGCTGTCATCCTCATCGGGCAGGTTCGACAGGCTGCGATCCAGGCGAAACTTCAGTTTCCCCTTGCCGCCGCGCATGCGACGCCAGCCGTCGAAAAGAATACCGGCAATGACTATGATGCCGATGACGATCAGCCACTCGCGCAGACCGATTTCCATGTAATCCCGTGCCTCTATAAAAATGCTGAAAAATAAGGGGCTTAGCTATTTGCAAACCGCTTTAAAACGTGGCGCCAACTCTATGTTCTGAATGGCATTTTGCCCACGCATACGAAAAATTGACATTAAACTAGCACGACCAAAGATAACTTTACACCGTCTGTCGCACAGGCTTGTGCCCAATCTGTGATTTGAACAACAGGCCTAAGGGTAAAAAATACCTACAGCGTTCCAAGTAGAAGCCCTACAAGCCGTTGTTCAGGCATCCACCATGGCCATGGCCTCCTCCACATCCACCGCCACCAGCCGCGAACAGCCCGGCTCATGCATGGTCACGCCCATCAACTGATCGGCCATTTCCATGGCGATCTTGTTGTGGGTGATGTAGATGAACTGCACCGTTTCAGACATCTCCTTCACCAGCCGTGCGTAACGGCCTACGTTGGCGTCGTCCAATGGTGCGTCGACCTCGTCGAGCATGCAGAACGGCGCCGGGTTCAATTTGAAGATGGCAAAGACCAGGGCCAGCGCGGTCAGCGCCTTTTCGCCACCGGAGAGCAAATGGATGGTGCTGTTCTTCTTGCCAGGAGGACGCGCCATGATTGTCACCCCTGTATCGAGTAAATCTTCGCCCGTCAGTTCCAAGTAAGCGCTGCCGCCACCGAAAACTTTTGGGAAAAGTGCCTGCAAACCGCCGTTGATCTGATCAAAGGTATCCTTGAAGCGGTTGCGGGTTTCCTTGTCGATCTTGCGGATGACGTTTTCCAGGGTCTCCAGCGCTTCCACCAGATCGTCGTTCTGGGCGTCCAGGTAACGCTTGCGCTCGGACTGCTGCTGGTACTCGTCGATGGCCGCCAGGTTGATTGCCCCCAGGCGCTGGATGCGCTGGGCAATGCGTTCCAATTCCTCCTCGGCTTCCTTCTCGTTCGCCCCGGCCACCAGGGTGGCGAGCACGCCGTCGAGGTCGTAGCCGTCTTCCAGCAATTGGTCCTGCAAGGCTTTGCGCCGCACCGTCAGGGCCTGCCACTCCATGCGCTGCTGTTCCATCTGGCCGCGGATCAGTTGCGATTGCTGCTCGGCCTGGCTGCGGCGCTTCTCGGCGTCGCGCAGTTCACGGTCGGCGTCCTCCAGGGCGATCTGCGCAGTCTTGAGCTCTTCGTCGACGCTCATGCGCTTGTCGAGCAACTCTTCGAGCTTGAGGCGCAGCTCTTCCAGCGGCGCTTCGCCCTCCTCCAGATTGAGGCTCAACTGCTCGCGTTTTTCGGTCAGGCGCTCGGACTGCATTTCCAGCCGTTCCAAGGCCTGGCGCGTGGAATCGTGCTGGGCCTTGAGCGAGCCCAGGCGCACCGCCAACTGATGGGCATGGTCCTTGTGCTGGCGTGCTTCCTGGCGCACCCGGTCCAGGCGCTCGCGCAGACTGTCACGCTGGGCCAGCAGCAGTTCGCGCTGCTCGGTGTCCAGCGCCATGGCGTCGAGGGCTTCTTGCAGTTGCAAGCGCGCCTCGCCGATCTGTTCGTGCTCCAGCGCCCGCTGCTCGCCCAGTTCGGCGATTTCTTCTTCGAGGCGGGTACGGCGCAGCGCCAGCTGTTCGACCTTGGCCTTGCCGGCCGACAACTGCGCCTTGAGTTCGCCTTGCTGGCGCGCCTCATCCTGCAACAGCCGCCGCAGGTGTTCGCGGCCATTTTCCTGTTGACGCTGCTGCGCCCGCAGGTTCTGCAATTCGGTTTCCAGGGCTTCGACGCTGGCCTCGCGCTCTTCGCGCTCGGCGCCCAGGCGCTGGATTTCCTGACCACGGGCGAGCATACCGCTCTCGGCTTCGCTGGCCCGGCGCACTCGCAGAAAATGCCGGCCGACCCAATACCCGTCACGGCTGATCAGGCTTTCGCCGGCCGCCAATTGCCCACGCAGGGCCAAGGCCTGCTCAAGACTGTCCACCGGCTTGACCTGCCCCAGCCAGGGCGACAGGTCGACCTGGGCCTCAACCTTGTCCAGCAAGCTGCCTGGGATTCGTACCCCGTCGCCAGCCGGGCTGAGCAGGCGCAGATCGCCCTGGGTGAAACCCGAGAGGTCGAAGCCGCCAAAGTCATCCACCAGCACCGCCTGCAGATCGGCACCCAGCACGGTTTCCACCGCCAGTTCCCAACCGGCATCGACCTTCAGGCCCTCGGCCAGTCGCGGACGCTCGGCCAGATGCTGGTCGCGCAGCCATTCGGCGGTGCCGGTGCCCGGATCCAGCGCGGCTTGCTGCAAAGCTTCCAGCGAGGCCAATCGCCCATTGAGCCGCTGCAATTCGCCCTGGGCCTGCTGCTGGTTCTGCAAGGCCAGCTGCAAGGCCTGGCGCAGTTGCTCGAGCCGTTCGACCTGGGCGTCTTCGCTGGCCTGCAAGTCTTCGAGGGTGGCTTCGCTGGCCGCCAGTTGCTCGCTCAGATCCAGAATCGCAGCGTCTTCCGGGTCCGCCGCGAGCAAGGCGCGTTCTTCGGACAGGCGGCGCTGACGTTCGGCCAGGCGCTCCATGCTGGTTTCCAACTGCTGGATGCGCGACTGCTGGACTTCAGCCTGGCGCCGGGGCTCGGCCGAGGTCAGGTTGAAGCTGTCCCACTGCTCTTGCCAGCCATGCATGGTCAGCTCGGCTTCTTCCAGGGCTGCGGCGGCCTCTTCGGCGGCGGCGCTGGTGATTTCCTGCTCTGGCGTGAGCCGGTCCAGTTCTTCGCCAAGGGTCAGCAGCAGCGTGCGGTCGTGACCCAGGTGCGATTCGGTTTCCAGACGCGCCCGCTCGGCTTCCTTCAAGTCATCCTGCAACTGCCGCAGCCGTTGCTGACCGTGCTGGATGCTCTGCTCGACCCGGGCGATGTCGCCCCCCACGGAATAGAAGCGCCCCTGCACCAGATTGAAGCGCTCGGACAGGTCGTGGTGCCCATCACGCAGTCGCTCGATGGCGGCGTCGGCGTTGCGTTGCTCGGCCACCAGGGCCTCGAAGCTGACTTCCTGGTTGCCGATAACGGCCTCGCGCTGGCCGACCTGCTCGTTCAACGCTTGCCAGCGCAGGGCGGAAAGCTGGGCCTTGAGCTGGCGCTCCTCGCCCTTGTATTCCTGGTATTTCTTCGCGGCCTCGGCCTGACGATGCAGACGCTCGAGCTGGCGTTCGAGTTCTTCGCGCAGGTCGGTCAGGCGCGCGAGGTTTTCGTGGGTGCGACGAATGCGGTTTTCGGTCTCGCGTCGCCGTTCCTTGTATTTGGAGATACCGGCGGCTTCTTCGATGAAGTTGCGCAGGTCTTCGGGCTTGGCTTCGATCAGCTTGGAGATCATGCCCTGCTCAATGATCGAGTAGCTGCGCGGGCCCAGGCCGGTGCCGAGGAAGATATCGGTGATGTCGCGACGCCGGCACTTGGTGCCATTGAGGAAATAGCTGTTCTGGCTGTCGCGGGTCACTTTGCGACGAATGGATATTTCCGCATAGGCCGCGTATTCACCCACCAGGGTGCCGTCGGAGTTATCGAACACCAACTCGATGCTGGCCTGGCTCACCGGCTTGCGACTGGTGGAGCCGTTGAAGATGACGTCGGTCATCGACTCGCCGCGCAGGTTCTTGGCCGAACTTTCGCCCATCACCCAGCGCACGGCGTCGATGATGTTCGACTTGCCGCAACCATTGGGCCCGACCACCGCCGCCATGTTACTGGGGAAGTTCACCGTGGTCGGGTCGACGAAGGATTTGAACCCCGCCAGCTTGATGCACTTGAGCCGCACGTTCAGGCCTTCGTCAGTGCAGAGACCACCAGATCGCAACTGCGCTGGGCGTAGGCCGTGAGCACGATGCGGATCTGCGGCAAATCACGGGCCAGCACAGCAGCGAGCAGGCGCTGGAACAGGTCGAGGAACTCGCTCATTTCAGCCTTGCGCTGGTCCAGGGCCAGGAAATAGGCACGGCTCATGGCCGGTTGCAGGTTCTCGACGGTTTCCTGCAAGTACGGGTTGTTGGCAAAGGGATAGGCAGCGCGCATCACACTGAAGCTTTCATCGACGAAAGTGCGGATGTCCTGGCGCGCGTAGGCGTCGTTAAGACGCTGCTGGATCGCCACGAACGGCGCCATGTCGGCTTGCTCTTTCCAGCCATGGGCCACGGCGTTGCCCAACAGGATGTACAGCTCGCTCATCAGCGTGCAGAGGCTGCGCACCTTGTGTTCGGTGAGTTCGGTGACGTGTGCGCCACGGCGCGGCAGGATCGCAATCAAATGGCGTCGTTCCAGGATCAGCAAGGCCTCGCGGACCGAGCCGCGGCTGACGTTGAGCGCCAGCGTGACCTTCTGCTCCTGGATGCGCTCTCCCGGTTTCATTTCGCCGCGAATGATGCGTTCGGCGAGGTGATGGGCGATTTGCTCGGCGAGGCTGTCCGGGGCCTTGAACGTCATGGTTGTCCTTCAAACTCTTCGATTTGCACAAGCGGCGCAGTGTAGCGCACTCGATACGTCATGGCGCAGGGCCTGTACCGGGTTTTTGGCACGATTCAAGCAAAAAAGTCCTGTGGAGCCGAGCTTGCTCGCGATAGCGGTATATCAGCTTGCATCCATACTTAATGTACCGCCGTCATCGCGAGCAAGCTCAGCTCCCACAGGGTTCTACAGTGTCCATAGATCGTTGTTCATCGACCAAATGGCTTTTCTTGACCTTTAAGTCAGAAAATCGTTGACCGAAAAGTCAGACCTGATAAATTCAGGCCCACGTCGATACAACAATAATGAGTCTGCGAGGCCTTCCGTGATCCAGTTTTTACTCAACCAGGAACTCCGTAGCGAGCACGCCCTGGACCCGAACCTGACCGTGCTCAACTATTTGCGCGAACACGTTGGTAAACCAGGCACCAAAGAAGGCTGCGCCAGTGGCGACTGTGGCGCGTGCACTGTGGTGGTAGGCGAATTGGAAACGGACGCCGATGGCCACGAACGCATTCGCTATCGCAGCCTCAATGCGTGCCTGACCTTCGTCTCGTCCCTGCACGGCAAGCAACTGATCAGCGTCGAAGACCTCAAGCACCAGGGCCAACTGCACAGCGTCCAGCAGGCGATGGTCGATTGCCACGGCTCGCAATGCGGCTTCTGCACACCGGGCTTCGTCATGTCGCTGTTCGCCCTGCAAAAGAACAGCGAACAACCCGACGCCCATCAAGCCCACGAAGCCCTGGCCGGCAACCTCTGCCGTTGCACCGGCTACCGGCCGATCCTGGCCGCCGCCGAGCAGGCCTGCTGTGGCAAGCAGCCAGACCAGTTCGATGCCCGTGAGGCCGAGACCGTCGCCCGCCTCAAAGCCATCGCACCGACCGACACCGGTGAGCTCAACACTGGCGACAAGCGCTGTCTGGTACCTCTGACCGTCGCCGACCTGGCTGATCTTTACGATGCTTATCCCCAGGCGCGCCTGCTGGCCGGCGGCACGGACCTGGCCCTGGAAGTCACGCAATTTCACCGCACCCTGCCGGTGATGATCTACGTGGGCAACGTCGCCGAACTCAAGCGTATCGAGCGTTTCGACGATCGCCTGGAGATCGGCGCCGCCGCCGCCCTCTCCGATTGCTACGAAGCCCTGAAAGCCGAGTACCCGGACTTTGGCGAATTGCTGCAGCGCTTCGCCTCGCTGCAGATCCGCAACCAGGGCACCCTGGGCGGCAACATCGGCAACGCCTCACCAATTGGCGACTCGCCACCGCTGCTGATCGCTCTCGGCGCGCAGATCGTGCTGTGCAAGGGCCAGACCCGCCGCACCCTGGCCCTGGAAGACTATTTCATCGACTACCGGGTCACCGCCCGCCAGGAAAGCGAATTCATCGAGAAGATCATCGTGCCGCGAGCCAGCGCCGAACAGGCGTTCCGCGCCTACAAGGTGTCCAAGCGCCTGGACGATGACATTTCCGCCGTATGCGCGGCGTTCAACCTGCGCATCGACAACGGCATGGTCCGCGACGCCCGCGTCGCCTTCGGCGGCATGGCCGCGACCCCAAAACGCGCCAAACATTGTGAGGCGGTATTGATCGGTGCGCCGTGGACCGACAGCACCATTGAACGCGCCTGCGCAGCCCTGGCCGAGGATTTCACGCCGCTGTCGGACTTCCGCGCCAGCAAGGAATACCGCCTGCTCAGCGCCCGCAACTTGCTGCGCAAATACTTCATCGAACTGCAAACGCCGCACATCGAGACTCGGGTGACCGCTTATGTCTAACCATCACACCGTAGAGAAGACCCAAGCCGAACTGGCCGAGCTGTTCGCCCGCGATCTCACCACTGGCGTGGGCCGCAGCGTCAAGCATGACAGCGCCGCCAAGCACGTGTCCGGCGAGGCCCAGTACATCGATGACCGCCTGGAATTCCCGAACCAGTTGCACGTCTATGCCCGGCTGTCGGACCGCGCCCACGCCCGTATCCTGCGCATCGATACCACGCCCTGCTACACCTTCGAAGGCGTGCGCATCGCCATCACCCACCAAGACATCCCCGGCCTGAAGGACATTGGCCCGCTGCTGCCCGGCGATCCGTTGCTGGCCATCGATGACGTGCAGTTCGTCGGCCAACCGGTGCTGGCTGTCGCCGCCAAAGACCTGGACACCGCGCGCAAGGCGGCGATGGCGGCCATCGTCGAATACGAAGACCTGGAACCGGTGCTGGACGTGGTCGAGGCCCTGCGCAAGCGGCACTTCGTGCTCGACAGCCACACCCACCAGCGCGGCGATTCGGCCGCGGCACTGGCGAGCGCCGAACATCGTATCCAGGGCTCGCTGCACATCGGCGGCCAGGAACATTTTTACCTGGAAACCCAGATTTCCTCGGTGATGCCCACCGAAGACGGCGGCATGCTCGTCTACTGCTCGACCCAGAACCCCACTGAAGTGCAGAAACTGGTGGCCGAAGTGCTGGGCGTGTCGATGAACAAAGTCGTGGTGGACATGCGGCGCATGGGCGGCGGCTTTGGCGGCAAGGAAACCCAGGCCGCCAGCCCGGCGTGCCTGTGCGCCGTCATCGCACACCTCACCGGCCAGCCGACCAAGATGCGCCTGCCCCGTGTCGAAGACATGTTGATGACCGGCAAGCGCCACCCCTTCTACATCGAATACGACGTCGGCTTCGACAGTCGCGGGCGCCTGCACGGCATCGCCCTGGAACTGGCCGGCAACTGCGGGTGCTCGCCGGACCTGTCGGCCTCGATCGTCGACCGGGCAATGTTCCATGCCGACAACGCCTACTACCTGGGCGATGCGACCATCAACGGCCACCGCTGCAAGACCAACACCGCGTCAAACACCGCTTACCGCGGTTTCGGCGGGCCCCAAGGCATGGTCGCCATCGAAGAGGTGATGGATGCCATCGCCCGGCACCTGGGGCTCGATCCGCTGGCGGTGCGCAAAGCCAACTATTACGGCAAGACCGAACGCAACGTCACCCATTACTACCAGACCGTCGAGCACAACATGCTCGAGGAAATGACCGCCGAACTTGAAGAAAGCAGCCAGTACGCCGAGCGCCGCGAAGCGATCCGTCGCTACAACGCCAATAGCCCGATCCTGAAAAAGGGCCTGGCGCTGACCCCGGTCAAGTTCGGCATTTCCTTTACCGCCAGTTTCCTCAACCAGGCCGGCGCCTTGATCCACGTCTACACCGACGGCAGCATCCACCTCAACCATGGCGGCACCGAAATGGGCCAGGGCCTGAACACTAAGGTCGCCCAGGTAGTGGCCGAGGTGTTCCAGGTGGAAATGGACCGCGTGCAAATCACCGCGACCAACACCGACAAGGTGCCGAACACTTCGCCCACCGCCGCCTCCAGCGGTGCCGACCTGAACGGCAAGGCGGCGCAGAACGCCGCCGAAACCATCAAGCGGCGCCTGGTGGAATTCGCCGCGCGGCAGTACAAGGTCAGCGAAGAGGACGTGGAGTTCCACAACGGCCATGTGCGGGTGCGCGATCACATCCTGACCTTCGAGGCGCTGGTGCAGCAGGCGTATTTCGCCCAGGTCTCGCTGTCGAGCACCGGCTTCTACAAGACCCCGAAAATCTACTACGACCGCAGCCAGGCCCGTGGCCGACCGTTCTACTACTACGCCTATGGCGCGGCGTGTGCCGAGGTGATCGTCGACACCCTCACCGGTGAGTACAAGATGCTGCGCACCGACATCCTTCACGACGTCGGCGCCTCGCTGAACCCGGCCATCGACATCGGCCAGGTCGAGGGTGGTTTCATCCAGGGCATGGGCTGGCTGACCATGGAAGAGTTGGTGTGGAACGACAAGGGCAAGCTGATGACCAATGGCCCGGCCAGCTACAAGATCCCCGCCGTGGCCGACATGCCGCTGGACCTGCGGGTCAAGCTGGTGGAAAACCGCAAGAACCCCGAAGACACGGTGTTCCACTCCAAGGCCGTGGGCGAGCCGCCGTTCATGCTCGGCATCGCCGCGTGGTGCGCCATCAAGGACGCCGTGGCGAGCCTGGGGGATTACCAGCACCAACCGAACATCGACGCCCCGGCAACGCCGGAACGGGTGTTGTGGGGGTGTGAGCAGATGCGGCAGTTGAAGACCGTGAAGCCTGCGCAAGCCGAGGCCGAGCTGGCTTCGCTTTAGACCGCGCGCGGCTATCGCGAGCAAGCTCGCTCCCACAGGGGATTTGTGTACGCCGATCCAATGTGGGAGCGAGCTTGCTCGCGATGAGGCCGGAACAGACAAAGAGATGTCGAGGTGAATATGTACAACTGGATCAGCGCCCTCGCCGACCTGCAAACCCGCGGTGAACCGTGTGTGCTGGTGACGATCATCGAAGAACTCGGCTCCACCCCGCGCAACGCCGGCTCGAAGATGGTCATCAGCGCCAGCCAGACGTTCGACACCATCGGTGGCGGACACCTGGAATACAAGGCCATGGAAATCGCCCGGCACATGCTCGCCAGCGGTCAGCAGAACACCCATCTGGAGCGTTTCAGTCTGGGTGCGAGCCTGGGCCAGTGCTGTGGCGGCGTCACCGTGTTGCTGTTCGAACCCATGGGCCAGGTCCAGGCGCAAATCGCCGTGTTCGGCGCCGGCCACGTCGGCCGCGCCCTGGTGCCGCTGCTGGCAAGCCTGCCCTGCAAGGTGCGCTGGATCGACTCGCGGGAGACGGAGTTTCCCGAACACCTGCCCCATGGCGTGCGCAAGATCGTCACCGAAGAGCCACTGGATGAAGTCGACGAATTGCCCGTCGGCAGCTACTGCATCGTCATGACCCACAACCATCAGCTCGACCTGGAACTGAGCGCCGCGATCCTCAAGCGCAACGACTTTGCCTACTTCGGCCTGATCGGTTCGAAGACCAAACGGGTCAAGTTCGAGCATCGCCTGCGTGATCGTGGTTTTGACAGCAGCACCTTGCAGCGCATGCGTTGCCCGATGGGCATCGGCGAAGTCAAAGGCAAGCTGCCTGTGGAAATCGCCATCTCCATCGCCGGCGAAATCATCGCCACCTATAACGCCGATTTCGGCCAGCGCACCGCCCGCGCCGAACCGATTGCCAAGCTGCTGCCGGCCTCGCGCCGTAGCCAGGCGAACCGTTGAACACTCGTTGAGAATTCCCATGCCCCTGACACGCAAAGCCTACCGCGCCGCCCTGCTCCACAGCCTCGCCGACCCAGCTGAAGTCGGTATCGAGGCGTCCTATGAATATTTCGAAGACGGCTTGCTGGTGGTGGAAAACGGCCAGATCAGCGCCCTCGGCCACGCCCATGACCTGCTGCCGACCCTGGCAGCGGACATCGAAGTCACTCATTACCAGGACGCGCTGATCACCCCCGGCTTGATCGACACTCACATCCATCTGCCACAGACCGGCATGGTCGGCGCCTATGGCGAGCAATTGCTGGACTGGCTCAACACCTACACCTTCCCCTGCGAAAGCCAGTTCGCCGACAAGGCCCACGCCGATGCCGTGGCCGATATTTTCGTCAAGGAGTTGCTGCGCAACGGCACCACCACCGCACTGGTGTTCGGCAGCGTGCACCCGCAATCGGTGAATTCGTTTTTTGAAGTGGCCCAGAAGCTTGATCTGCGGATGATCGCCGGCAAAGTGATGATGGACCGCAACGCCCCGGACTACCTGGTCGACACTGCCGAATCCAGCTACACCGAGAGCAAGGCACTGATCGAGCGCTGGCACGGCAAGGGCCGCCTGCACTACGCGGTGACCCCGCGCTTCGCCCCCACCAGCACCCCGGAACAACTGGCCCTGGCCGGTCAGTTGCTGGGGGAATACCCAGACTTGTACATGCAGACTCACATCAGCGAGAACCTGCAGGAGGTGCAGTGGGTCAAGGAGCTGTTCCCCGAGCGCAAGGGTTATCTGGACGTCTACGATCACTACCAGTTGCTCGGCGAGCGCTCAGTGTTCGCCCATGGCGTGCATTTGTGCGACGACGAATGTGCACGCCTGGCAGAGACCGGTTCGGCCATCGCCTTCTGCCCGACCTCGAACTTCTTCCTCGGCAGCGGCCTGTTCAACCTGCCGATGGCTGAGAAGCATAAAGTGAACGTGGGATTGGGTACCGACGTGGGTGGCGGCACCAGTTTTTCGCTGCTGCAAACCCTGAACGAAGCCTACAAGGTGATGCAGTTGCAGGGCGCGCGGCTGAGCCCGTTCAAGTCGCTGTACCTGGCCACCCTCGGCGGCGCCCGAGCCCTACGCCTGGAGGACAAAATCGGCACGTTGCAGCCGGGTACCGACGCGGATTTCCTGGTGCTGGACTACAACGCCACGCCGCTGCTGGGTTATCGCCTCAAGCAGGCCAAGGACATTGCCGAGCGGTTGTTCGTGTTGATGACGCTGGGGGATGACCGGACGGTGGCGCAGACGTATGCGGCCGGTAAGTTGGTGCATCAGCGGTAGATTTTTATTGCCTGTTGAATCGCCATCGCGAGCAAGCTCGCTCCCACAAAGGTTATGTGAACAACACAAATCCACTGTGGGAGCGAGCTTGCTCGCGATTGGCGGTATGACTGATTCAACCCTCAGAGCTTGGCCGTCGACCGCCCAGGCTTCTTGCTCTGCAGCAGGTGCGAGAACACCGCATGCAAGTCATCCGACGCACTTTCCTCGTCGAGGTTGAGCTTGCTGTCGATGTGGTCCATGTGATGCATCATCAGGTCCACTGCCAGCGTGGCATCGCGGGCCTCGATGGCGTCGATCAACTGGGTGTGTTCGTCGTAGGAGCAGTGGGAACGGTTGCCGCTTTCGTACTGGGCGATGATCAGCGACGTCTGGGACACCAGGCTGCGCTGGAAGCTGATCAGCGGGGCGTTCTTCGCCGCTTCGGCCAGCTTGAGGTGGAACTCGCCCGACAGACGGATGCCGGCGCCGCGGTCGCCACGGGAAAAACTGTCGCGCTCGTCGCTGACCATCTGCCGCAGCTCAGCCAATTGTTCGGCCGTGGCATGCTGCACCGCCAATTCGGTGATCGCCCTTTCCACCAGGCGCCGGGCCATGAATACCTGGCGAGCCTCTTCGACACTCGGGCTCGCCACCACGGCGCCGCGGTTGGGCCGCAGCAGCACCACGCCTTCGTGGGCCAGGCGTGACAGCGCCCGGCGAATGATCGTGCGGCTGACCCCGAAAATCTCCCCCAGTGCCTCTTCGCTCAACTTGGTACCGGGCGCCAGGCGTTGTTCGAGGATGGCCTCGAAGATATGCGCATAGACAATATCGTCCTGGGTTCCGCTGCGGCCGGCTTTACCGGCTCGCGGTTGTTTCTTGAGGGGCTGCAACTGTTCGTTCATGGGCACTCGAGTCGGGAGAACTGCGGCGAATTGACCGTGACTGTAATACGGCACAGCGGGTCGCTGGCAAGTATCGCGTAAAAAACAGCTCGATTGTACACAACCTCTGATGGCAACACGACTGTACGGCTGTTTGCGGGCATGGCTGTATTGCAATCGGCTACTGCGTTGAGTTTAGGCTGCAAACCCAAAATCTGTGGCGCGATCAAGCCCAGCCAATCTACAACAAGGACCACCGCCCACCATGACCGAAGTCACGACCACGCCACTTCGTCCATTGGCCGATACCTCGCCTTCAGCCATCGTCGCCGGGTTCATCGCGATGATGACCGGCTACACCAGTTCCCTGGTGCTGATGTTCCAGGCCGGCCAGGCAGCCGGGCTGACCAGCGGGCAGATTTCCTCGTGGATCTGGGCGATCTCCATCGGCATGGCGGTGTGTTCCATCGGCCTGTCGCTGCGCTATCGCACGCCCATCACCATCGCCTGGTCGACACCCGGCGCAGCACTGCTGATCACCAGCCTGGGTGGCGTGAGTTATGGCGAGGCCATCGGCGCCTATATTACCTGTGCAGTATTGGTGACGATCTGCGGCCTGACCGGCAGTTTCGAGCGCCTGGTCAAACGTATTCCGGCGTCACTGGCGGCGGCGTTGCTGGCGGGGATCCTGTTCAAGATCGGCAGCGAAATCTTCGTCGCCACCCAGCATCGCACCGGCCTGGTGCTGGGGATGTTTTTCACTTACCTGATCGTCAAGCGCCTGTCGCCACGTTACGCGGTACTGGCGGCACTGTTGATCGGCACGGCGCTGTCGGGCCTGCTGGGGCTGTTGGACTTCAGCGGCTTTGCCCTGGAAGTCGCGACGCCGGTCTGGACCACGCCGCACTTTTCCCTGGCGGCCACCATCAGCATCGGCATTCCGTTGTTCGTGGTGGCGATGACCTCGCAGAACATGCCCGGCATCGCCGTGCTGCGGGCCGACGGCTACAACGTGCCGGCATCGCCGCTGATCACCAGCACCGGCATCGCCTCGCTGCTGCTGGCACCGTTCGGTTCCCATGGCATCAACCTGGCGGCCATCAGCGCGGCCATCTGCACCGGCCCCCATGCCCACGAAGATCGCAACAAGCGTTACACGGCGGCGGTCTGGTGCGGGATTTTCTACGGGATTGCCGGGGTGTTCGGCGCGACGCTGGCGGCGTTGTTCGCGGCGCTGCCCAAGGAGCTGGTGCTGTCCATCGCGGCCTTGGCGCTGTTCGGGTCGATCATCAACGGTTTGAGCATCGCCATGAGCGAAGTGAAGGAGCGGGAAGCGGCACTGATCACCTTCATGGTCACGGCGTCGGGGCTGACGCTGTTCTCCATCGGTTCGGCGTTCTGGGGGATTGTGGCGGGGATACTGACGCTGCTGATCCTGAACTGGAGCAACGATTGAAAGCATCGCGAGCAAGCTCGCTCCCACAGTAGTGATGTGAACGACACACATCCCCTGTGGGAGCGAGCTTGCTCGCGATAGCGGCCTGAAGGGCAACAGCCACCCAACAGACTGGCACAAAAAAACCGGCGCCCGAAAGGGCTGCCGGTTTCTGACCATCAAGCGACCGGATTGATCGGCTTTTCCGGGTACCAGACGTCCATCAGCGGGCTGACTTCAACGCTGGTCAGCTCAGGACGCGCCTTGAGCCAGGCTTCAACGGCAGCGCGCTGCTCTTCGGAAACCGAGCCACGCTTCTGCAGGCAAACCAGACCGTAGTCGTCGCCGCCGACGTAGCCCAGGCCGTTGGCTTCCATGGCTTCTTTCAGGAAAGCGTCGAGGAAAGCGTCAATAGCCTCATCGGCCAGATCTTCTTTGAAATCCAGGTTCAGTTCGAAACCCAGCTCTTGAAATTCATCCACGCACAGTTTTTTGCGCAGACGCTGGGAACGGTTAGTCGCCATTGGAACAATCCTCATAAGTAATAACGGCCGGCACTTTACCAGTTTGATGCGTCGATTGCCCGACTGATCGGGCGTATCGACCTACCGTCGGTAAAAAATAGCAGCCGAAGGGCTCAGGCACGGCCCCAGCCGTTGCGGCTTGGGGCATAATGCCGACACTTTCATGACCGTTGAGGGCGTTCATTTTCATGCCCTCGTCTTTTCCCCCTCGCCCGTAGGGTTTTATTTCAAATGATCAAATCTTTGCGTCCACTGCTTCTGGCCAGCCTTCTTCTTCCCCTGGCCCTCCCTGTCACCACCTACGCCGCCACCATCAACACCGCCCTGTCGCCCAACGTGCAAAAGGCGCTCAAGAACAGCAAGCTGCAGAACGACGCGCTGTCCCTGGTGATGGTGCCACTCAACGGCCCCGGCACTCCTACCCTGTACAACGCCGACGTCTCGGTGAACCCGGCGTCCACCATGAAGCTGGTGACCACCTACGCGGCCCTGGAAATGCTCGGCCCCAATCACCAGTGGAAAACCGAGTTCTACACCGACGGCACTCTCAACGGCGGGATCCTCAACGGCAACCTGTATCTCAAGGGCGGCGGCGATCCCAAGCTGAACATGGAAAAACTCTGGCTGCTGATGCGCGATCTGCGGGCCAACGGCGTGCAGCAGGTCACCGGCGACCTGGTGCTGGACCGTGGATTCTTCATCCAGCCGCAACTGCCCGAGTTCAACGACGACGGCAACGACGAAAACAAACCGTTCCTGGTCAAGCCCGACTCGCTGCTGGTCAACCTCAAGGCCCTGCGCTTCGTTGCCCGCAATGACAGCGGCCGGGTGCTGGTGTCGGTGGAGCCGCCGATCGCCAGCATTCGCATCGAAAACCAGGTCAAGGCCGTCAATTCCAAGCAATGCGCCGGCGGCGTGCGCTACAACCCGGTACCGCAAGCAGACGGCAGCGTGACAGTGACCGTCGGCGGCCAGCTCGGGGACGGTTGCAGCTCCCAGACCTACCTGTCGTTGCTGGATCACGCCACCTACACTGCCGGTGCGGTGCGAGCGATCTGGAAAGAGCTGGGCGGCAGCATCCAGGGCAAGGACCGCCTGGCAGCGACCCCGAGCAGCGCCAAGGTCCTGGCCCGGGCGTTCTCCCCGGACTTGGCGGAGATCATCCGCGACATCAACAAATACAGTAACAACACCATGGCCCAGCAACTGTTCCTGAGCCTCGGCGCACAGTTCCGTAACGAAGCCGACGGTGATGACGCCAAGGCGGCGCAGCGGGTGGTGCGCCAGTGGCTGGCCAAGAAAGGCATCACCGCGCCGCACCTGGTGATGGAGAATGGCTCCGGTCTGTCCCGCGCCGAACGGGTCAGCGCCCGGGAAATGGCGGCCATGCTGCAAGCCGCCTGGCGCAGCCCGTACTCGGCCGAGTTCATCAGTTCGATGCCGATTGCCGGCACCGACGGCACCATGCGCAAACGCCTGAAGACCACCGCGATGGCCGGCGAAGCCCACGTCAAGACCGGGACCCTGAACACCGTCCGCGCCATCGCCGGCTATAGCCGTGACATCAATGGCAATACCTGGGCGGTGGTGGCGATTCTCAACGATCCAAAACCATGGGGCGCCTCGTCGGTGCTGGACCAGGTGCTGCTGGACCTGTATCGCCAGCCGAAACTGCCGCAGACAGCTTCGGTGCTCTAACACAGCACAAACCCAATGTGGGAGCGAGCCTGCTCGCGATAGCGGTATGTCATTCAGCCTATTCATCAACTGAACCATCGATATCGCGATGATATGTGGCTAGCCCAACTGCACCTCAACCCGATCCCGCCCGGCCTGCTTGGCCGCATACACGCCCGAGTCAGCCCTTAGCAGCAACGCATCGGCGCCCTCCCCGGCACGCCAGGTGGCGATACCGAAGCTGGCGGTGACAAACCCCACACCCTCGATGGGCGCCGCCCGCAAGCCTTCCCACAGCTCCAATGCCAAGGTGTAGGCACTTTCGCTGTCGGTGTCCGGGCACAGCACGACGAACTCTTCCCCACCCAGCCGGCAAAACACATCGGTGCGCCGCAACCGCTGGGCGACGCGTTGGCAGACCGCTTGCAATACCCGGTCGCCCACTGCATGGCCATGCTGGTCGTTGATGCGCTTGAAGTGGTCAATGTCGAGCATGATGACCGCCAGCCCCCCGGAACCGCGCTCGACCCGAGCCATCTCCGAAGTCAGGCGATCCTGGAAATAGCGGCGGTTGCGAATGCCGGTCAGCGCATCGGTGACGGACAAGGCCCGCAGCTCTTCTTCCACCCGTTTGAGGTCGGAAATATCCGAGACATAGCCATGCCACAACACTCCGCCGCCGGGCAGTTCCTCGGGCGTGGCCTCGCCACGTACCCAGCGCAGCCCGCGCAGGGGCAATTGCACCCGATACTCTTCCCGCCACGGGCTCAAGGTATGGGCCGAAGCACGAATCGAAGCGCGGACGCGCGTGCTGTCCAACGGGTGGATCCGCGAGAAAATCGCCTCGGCGTTCTGCACCAGCACATCGGGTTCCATTTCATAGATGTCGCGAATGCCGTCGCTGGCATAGATCACGCTGAAGCGACCATTGAAATCCATTTTGAACTGGTAGATGCCACCGGGCACATGGGCACTGAGCTTTTTCAGCAACAAGTCACGGGCAGCCAATGCTTCGTGGACACGCTTGCGTTCGGTGATATCGATGCAGATCGCCAGGTGCCCGACCCACAGCCCCTGGTCATCGAGCATCGGTGTGGCAAGCATGTTCACGGTCAAGTGGCTGCCATCGCGGCGCACCAGGGTCCACTCCCGCGCCTGTTGCCCACCCTGCTCGCCGCCCTCGAGCAGCATCGCGTGACACGTCGGAATCGGCTTGCCAAAACGCGCGCCAAGCTGGGCGGCGCGGGCCTGGAGTTCGCGCGGTACATGCAGGCTTTCCAGGGTCATGCTCTGCAGGACCTCGCAGCTCTGGTAACCGAGCATCTGTTCGGCACCGGCGTTGAAGGTGGTGATGACGCCACGCAGGTCAGTGGCGATGATCGCGACCTGGGTCGCGGCGTCCAGCACACCGCGCAACTGGCCATGGGTACCGCGCAGCTCCTGCTCCCGGGCGCGCAGTTCACGGGTACGCTGCTCCACCAGTTTCAAGGCCCGCTGCCGCTGGCTGACCAGCACATAGAGCAAGGCGCTGAGTAGCAGGCTGAGCAAACCGCCGAATATCACCATGCTGGTGACTGAAGAATGATTGGTAGACAGGAACACCCGGCTGGGTCGCAGCTCCACCCGGTAGTCGCGATCGGCCAGGCGTAGCAAGCGGGTCGCCGCCAAATCGCTCTGGCCCGGCGGGTTGCGGGACTCGAACAGCGCCTCCTCGCCGCTTTGGGGAGACGGATCCATGATACGCATCGACAGATTGTCGTGGCCGGACGCCGGCAGTCCATCGCCCGCCAGTTGCCGCATGCTGATGGCCGCCACCACGTAGCCGAACGGTTCGCTGGCCGATTCCCGGATGACCGGCGCAACCAGCAGGACACCACGGGTAAATACCGGGTCGGCGCCCATCAGGTCCAATGGCTGCGAGACCACCGGTCCGCCTCGCTGGCGGGCCCGCTCAACGGCGGCACGGCGCAAGGGTTCGGAAAGCAGGTCCAGGCCCAGCGGTGTCCCGTAGGAGGCCTGGCTCTGGATGTAGAGCAGCGGTGCGTATTCGTCCCGTTCGGCGGCCCGTCGCAGGCCACCGCTACCGTCCACCTCGCGGATCGTGAATTGAGTGGCCCCTTCAGCCTGCGCCTGCTGTTCGAATGCGTACCGTTCGTCCGGCAGCACCCTCGGCGCCCAGGCGAAGGCCCGGGTGCGGCGCAACAGTGCGTCGGCGTAACCACGGAATTCGTTGTTGGAGACCCCTTCGGAGTTGGCAAAGAAACGCCTGAGGCTGTCGAGGCGTTGCTCCTGATCCTGGAATCGTTCTTCGATGCGGCTGAAGCGCTCCTCGGCTTGCAGCTCGAAGCGCTGGCGCAATTGCTGATTGAACAGGTTCATCATCGCCCAGGTCAGCAACCCGGTCAGGAACATACCGGCCAGCAGGACCAGCGAAGCGACCAGCCAGGCCGACACGTCTTCGCTGATAAAGCCCAGGATCCTGGGACGTACCTGATGCAATGCCATAAATACAACTCAGAAAGGAACCAGGCATAGGCACAGCCCTGGACACAGCCTAAGTTATAGCTATTCGCCATCACTTTAGCCAGTCCCCAAACGAGGCTAGAAGCCTTGAATTACAAGGCTTCTTGGATCCAATCAGCCCCGACTCAACGCGCCATGATCTTCCAGGCGCGGTGGATCTTGCCGTTGCGGGCGAAATCCGGA
Source organism: Pseudomonas sp. Lb2C2 (assembly GCF_052112205.1). Taxonomy (NCBI): domain Bacteria; kingdom Pseudomonadati; phylum Pseudomonadota; class Gammaproteobacteria; order Pseudomonadales; family Pseudomonadaceae; genus Pseudomonas; species Pseudomonas sp. Lb2C2. Next base: position 380,243 of record NZ_JAUTYW010000007.1, read on the forward strand.
TCGATCGTCTTGGCGGTGATCTCTTCCACCGCATAACGCTCGCCGAGGTTGTCCTCGAGCTGGAACTTGCGGAAGTTGTTGGAGAAATACAGCACACCGCCCGGCGCCAGGCGCGCCATGGCCAGGTCCAGCAACTGGACGTGGTCACGCTGCACATCGAACACGCCTTCCATGCGCTTGGAGTTGGAGAAGGTCGGCGGGTCGATGAAGATCAGGTCGTACTCGTCACGGCTGGCTTCCAGCCAGGCCATCACATCGCCCTGCTCCAGGCGGTTCTTGTCGGAAAAACCATTGAGCGACAGATTACGCCGTGCCCAATCCAGATAGGTTTTCGACAGGTCGACGCTGGTGGTGCTCCGAGCACCACCCTTGGCAGCGTGGACGCTGGCGGTCGCGGTGTAGCAGAACAGGTTGAGGAAACGCTTGCCGGCCGCCTCTTTCTGGATCCGCAGGCGCATCGGCCGATGGTCGAGAAACAGCCCGGTGTCCAGGTAGTCGGTGAGGTTGACCAGCAGCTTCACGCCACCTTCGTTGACCTCGGTGAACTTGCCCTGGGCGCTCTGGCGCTCGTACTGCTTGGTGCCGCTCTGGCGCTCGCGACGCTTGATCACCACGCGACTCTTGTCCACGTTCAGCGCCTGGGGAATCGCCGCCAGGGCGTCGAACAGCCGGGCCGAGGCCTTTTCCGGATCGATGGACTTCGGCGCGACGTATTCCTGGACGTGCACCCAGTCGTGGTACAGGTCGATGGCCATGGAATATTCCGGCATGTCGGCATCGTAGACCCGATAGCAGTCCACGCCTTCACGCTTGGCCCACTTACTCAGCAACTTGAGGTTTTTTTGCAGGCGATTGGCGAACATCTGCCCGCCTTCGCTCAACCGCGCCTGCTCGACCACTGGGGCCGGCGCCGCTGCTGGCTTGATCGGGTTGCCGTTCTTGTTGTACTGGCGCTCTTGCGGTACTTCGGGGGCCTGATCGTAGGCGGCCTGTTCACGCTCGGCCTGACGCTGTTCCGGGGTGCGACGTTCGCCAGTGACGAACTGGTCCGGCAACACCTTGATCAGCAGCAACTTGCACGGCAAGGCGCCGTTCCAGAACGAATACTGCTTGTGGCTGCGAATACCCATGCGCTTGCCCAGGTCCGGCGCGCCGGTGAACACCGCCGCCTCCCAGTTCAAGCAGGCCTGGCGCAGGCGTTCACCGAGGTTCTGGTAGAGGTAAAGCAGGCTGGCTTCGTCGCCCAGACGCTCGCCGTACGGCGGGTTGCAGATCACCAGGCCCTTCTGGTTCTGGTCTGGACGCGGCTCGAAGGTGGCGACTTCGCCTTGATAGATCTTGATCCACTCGCTCAGGCCGGCACGTTCGACGTTGTTGCGGCCCGGCTGGATCAGCCGTGGGTCGGCTTCGTAGCCGCGAATCCACAGCGGCGGCTTGGCCAGCCCGGCGGCGGCACGGTCGGTGGCCTCTTCGTGGAGTTTCTTCCACAACGCCGGCACATGGCCGAGCCAGGCGGTGAAGCCCCACTGCTGGCGGCGCAGGTTCGGCGCCATGTCGGCGGCGATCATCCCGGCTTCCACCAGGAACGTGCCCACGCCGCACATCGGGTCGGCCAGCGCCCCGCCTTCAGCGGCAATGCGCGGCCAACCGGCGCGAATCAGGATCGCGGCGGCGAGGTTTTCCTTCAACGGCGCGGCACCTTGCTGCAGGCGATAACCGCGCTGGTGCAGGCTGTGGCCGGAAAGGTCGAGGGAGAGGATCGCTTCGCCGCGGTCCAGGCGCAGGTGGATGCGCAGGTCCGGGTTGAGCTTGTCGATGGATGGTCGCTCGCCCGACGGCGTGCGCAGCTTGTCGACGATGGCGTCCTTGACCTTCAAGGCGCCGAAATGGGTGTTGTCGATGCCCGAGCCGTGGCCACTGAACTCCACCGCCAGGGTGCCATCGGCCAGCATGTGGTCTTGCCAGTCGACATCCAGCACACCGTGGTACAGGTCTTCGGCGTCCTTCATCGGGAAGCGCTTGAGCACCAGCAACACGCGGTTGGCCAGGCGCGACCACAGGCACAGGCGATATGCCGTTTCCATGTCGGCCATGCCGCGCACGGCCGAGGTGTGCTCGCGCGCCTCTTCAAGGCCAAGCCCGACGGCTTCCTCGATGAGCAGGCCTTCGAGGCCCTTGGGGCAAGTGAGGAAGAGTTCGAAACGATCGGACATGGGATTTCCAGAGCCTTTGGCTAAGTGGACCGGGCAACGCATTGCCGGGCCGGGTTCAATCAGGTGCTTTTCTCAAGAGCACCCGCGTGGCACGAAAGTGTGCCGTGCCACCCTCGCCGCTCAGGTTAAAAGAGCTTAGATGCGAAGGCAGATAAAAGATTCTGTGCAACAAATTGTGAAAACTCGACCCTTTCGTCGAATAGTACCCGAGTGCAGCGGGAGGACATTCTCATCCGAGCCAGACCTACCCCTTTCGGCGCAGGGCCGATCATACAGGGGTCTTGCTCAAAAGCGGTCAACGAACATCAAGTTACTTATCGCCCTAACATCTTTATTGTTACGTGCTTATGACAAAACGATCATTCCATCCATGTGACGCTTTGGTTAGAACTCAACACAGGTTGACGTCGCAACGGCGTCAACACCTCGGCTCGTCACGCCGGCAACGAGCCACCAACGGCAGAATGATTCTGCCCCGGCCTCGATAGAGGTCGACGCTAAGTAACAGTCAACAAGTGAGGGCAACACCCTATGAGAAGACTTAAGCGTGATCCGTTGGAAAGAGCATTTTTACGTGGTTACCAATATGGCGTTGGTGGTAAATCCCGTGAGCTTTGCCCCTTTACTCTACCGTCGGTACGTCAAGCCTGGATCAATGGCTGGCGAGAAGGACGCGGCGACAACTGGGACGGTATGACCGGCACTGCGGGTATCCATAGACTCAACGAACTTCACGCCGTCGGCTGACACAGGGCTTAATACTCAAGAACTCGACAATCTGACACCCATATCGATTTAACCACGCACGTCCCATCCGGACGGCGGGCTACGGCCCAGGGGGCTCCTTCGAGGAGCCCTTTTTAATGCCTGGGTTTCGGCCTGGGCTGAAGACACGATTGTGGCGAGGGGATTTATCCCCGCTGGGGCGCGAAGCGGCCCTTATTACCAGCGCCTCGGTGTGTCTGGTTTATCGGGCAAGCCGTCTTGGGGACTGCTGCGCAGCCCAGCGGGGATAAATCCCCTCGCCACAAATGGACCTGACCAGCCTGAAGAAATCAACCCAACGCCGCAATCGCATCCACCGATTCACGAATCAACGCCGGCCCCTTGTAGATAAAGCCCGAATAAATCTGCACCAGGCTCGCCCCGGCGGTGATCTTCTCGGCGGCGTGGCGGCCTTCGGTAATTCCGCCCGCGGCAATGATCGGCAAGCGCCCCGCCAATTCAGCGGCCAGCACCTTCACGGTGTGGGTGCTCTTGTCACGCACTGGCGCGCCAGACAAACCGCCCGCCTCATCACCGTGTTCCAGCCCTTCGACACCTTCACGCCCCAGGGTCGTGTTGGTGGCGATTACTGCGTCCATGCCCGTCTCGATCAGGGCCTGGGCCACCTGGGTGGTTTCTTCGTCGGTCATGTCCGGGGCGATCTTGATCGCCAGCGGCACGTGCCGGCCGTGAATCAACGCCAGTTCGGCGCGCCGCCGAGCCAGGTCGGCCAGCAGTTGCTTGAGCGAATCACCGAACTGCAGGCTGCGCAGCCCCGGGGTGTTGGGGGAACTGACGTTGACGGTCACGTAGCTGGCGTGGGCGTAGACCTTGTCCAGGCAGATCAGGTAGTCGTCGACGGCGCGCTCCACCGGCGTGTCGAAATTCTTGCCGATGTTGATGCCCAGCACGCCCTTGTATTTGGCCGCGGCCACACGAGCCAGCAGATGATCGACGCCCAGGTTGTTGAAGCCCATGCGGTTGATGATCGCCTCGGCTTGCGGCAGGCGGAAGATCCGTGGCTTGGGGTTGCCCGGCTGCGGGCGCGGGGTGACGGTGCCAATTTCCACGAAACCGAAACCCAACTGGGCGAACCCGTCGATGGCCGCGCCATTCTTGTCCAGGCCCGCCGCCAGCCCCACCGGGTTGGGGAATTCCAGGCCCATGACCGTCACCGGCAATTTCGCCGGGGCCTTGCACAGTAGACCGTTGAGGCCCAAACGCCCGCCCGCGCCGATCAGGTCCAGGGACAGATCGTGGGAGGTTTCCGGGGAAAGTTTGAACAGCAGCTGACGGGCCAGGGTGTACATGGGTGGGGTGGGCTCTGGGCGATAAAAAGTGACGGGATTATACCGAGCAGGAGCGTCAGCGGCGAGAACCACTTGGATTCCGGGTTCCATCTGGGTATCGACACGCTGCGGCCCTTGCGTCGGAGCGCTATTTGATAGTTGCAAGCGCCAAAAACCTGCAAAAGACCGATGCAGCTGCAATGGCAGCAACCCAGTAGCCCTTCGTCACGCAGGATCAAAAAATGTCTGTCTCATCTTTAGGCGCATCTATAGCGCAACCCATTCCAAACGACTCCGTTCGCGCCCATAAACCGGACACGGTCATCGACATTGAGAGGGGGCCAACCGATACCATTATCGAGATGCTCGATGACATCATCCCAGCCGAGCAGAGAAGCCCGCTTTCGTCGGAACAGTTGAGGTTTGGACTGAAGGGGGTTGAGGAAGCACTCAAGACAATCATTACAGAGCGAGAAGATCAAGCCGACTTGCGCGCTTATACAGCCTTTAGGGAAATCCTAAAGGAGGCATACGATGAAGATTTCGTGATTGATATGGGGATGTTCGAAGGCTCAAAGCATTCGTCAGATTCCGACACATTCATACAACGCGCCCTGACCATCCTTACTTGGATCAGTGATTGCCTAGGCAAACTGGCCCGCAACGAATTCGAAGGCGATCTCGGACGCTGGGCCAGCAACCTGACCATTTCCGGCCTACGCAGCGGTCTGGTCACCTTTGCCCTTACGGTGATCAGGCAACTGGTCGGGTTCCTCCAGGAAAAGGCCCTCCAATCCAATGCGGCTTCGCCACTGACACGCAGTGTGCTCGGTGGGATTGCCCAGTGCATCGGCCCATTGCTGAATATCCTCGGAGCCATCAGGGACGAGTGCAATGGAACCGCAAACGCCGAAACGCGCCTGGCACGTTTCATCACCCTCACAATATCGGCCTTGGCCCTGGCAGCTGCCATAGCCGTGCCCTCCGCACTGCCAGCATTGGCATCCTCCGGCCCGGCCATGTTGTTCTACACGTTTGCCCAGGATCTGGTGAGCCTGTTTTGCCCCACCGGCGACAATACAAAACCCAACCCCAGCGGTACGGCAGCCGCAGGCACGCTGAACGCTATGCTCCAGTTCCTGTCCTTCACCGCCATGAACTACACCGCGCCACACTCCGGCGCCGGGTATGCCATGGCAGCAGGGAATAAACCCCCACCCTCTGAGACGGAAGGCCTGGCCTTTCAACTGTCGGCTTGGATGGAACAACAGGCCAATACGCCGCATGATCCAAATCTGTCGGCTGAGGCCCGGGCCGAGCAAATTGTCGAATCCCTGAAACCGGTACTGGAAGACGATTTCAAGCGGGGCGGCTTCAACGCCGGAGCCGACGTCTTCGGCCAAATATTCATGGGCGAGGCAATGCGCGCCTTCCAAAAAGATCCGCCTGAAGGAGGCTTTCGGATCGACCCCATCTCTGTACGAATACCCACTGCCGAGCAGGCGGCCAATCAGCTCTTGTCCACCAATGCGATACGAACCTCCATAGGCCAGATAATCATGGCCGTTGTCACTTCGGCATCCCTATACTTTTCAACCTTGCCCATTTCAAAAGAAATAGTCGACCATATCGTCAACGCGCTAGTCGCCGCCGTCGTGTTCGCGCTACGTCCCGGCACGGCTTACGTCAACGCACGCACCACTCCCGCAGCAAACGCCTGACTCATCGGCTTGCCTGGAATACACGTAACCGTGGCGAGGGAGCTTGCTCCCGCTGGGCTGCGCAGCAGCCCCAAGGAAGGGCCGCTTCGCGCCCCAGCGGGAGCAAGCTCCCTCGCCACGAAATCACTGTTTACCCTCTCTTCCTTTAACAGACAGGCATCGCCCGTCTTGCCGTCTTTACCACTCACTCTTCTCCCAAGCCTCATCCCCCATCGGCTGGAACACATCGCGCATAAAGCTTTTGGTAAACAGATCCATCGCGAACGCCAGGCCATTGGCACCGCTGACCTCTTTATAGAGCTGCGATTTTTCCAAACCCTCGTCCTTCAATCGCACCAAAACCTGCAGCGTGATCGCCATCAACGCCTGGGCGGTGGGGTACGCCGCCGTTGTGCCATCCGGCCCGCGCAACGTACGGAGGAATTCATGAATCACCTTTTCCCCCTGCCCCTCCATCGCCAGTAACAATTGATACAAGTGCTCGAACTCAGGGTCCGGGCGTTTGCTGTCAGGTGCTTGCTCGCGGGCCGCCAGCAGCCGTGATTCCAGCGTCTCGACCGATGAATTGGCGCCACCCTCCAACAGGCTGGAAACCGTCATGGATTCAATCTTCATGGCGAACCTCGGCAGTGTCGGTTGGCGCGAAATCGGTGAAGCTTGCGCACATGTCCGCCAGCGCCTGCCTTGAGGCCTGATCCAACAAGCGCACCGCCTCCGGCAGGCTGGCGATGCTCGCTAATAACCGGGATTCCAGCCGTTCGCCGGTCGTCTCGACATCGAACTCCAACAGTTGATCCGCCAGCCGCAGCACATAGCGGTCTTGTGGGTGATATTCCAGCATCAGCTCGCCGGGCCAGCGCGTGCGCAAGCGTTCGCGCAGTGCATTGCCGCGCGGGCGGCAATGCAGCGGCAACAACAGGTGCAGGACCGCGCCCGAGTCGCCCGCCTGCCCCGCCAGCCAGCGCTCCAGCATTTCATCCAGCCATTGCGGGTGGCTCAAGGCTTGCGCGAGCAGATCACGGGCGGCCAGGGCCAGATCGCTGCGCAATTGCAGCCCCAGGCGTTGCGATTTCAGCAAGCCATCGGCCAGATGCTCGGTCGCACGCAGGATGCCCTCGGCATAACCTTGTTGAAACGCCCGGGCATGCAGCGCTTCGGCATCGCGGTGTGCCTGCTCGACACACGCGCGCGCGCGGCGCTGGGCTTCCAACTGCAAGCGCTGACGACGGCGCGCGGCGGCGATGTCTTCGCGGGCCAGGCGCACGTCTTCGCACGCGGGCAGGTCAGTCAGGGTTCGGATGGAGTCGAGCATGCTGCACCGCCAAAAAGAACAGGGTTGGATCAGGTTTCGTCACGGGCCATTGCCGATGCAAGCGAACGACCGGCTCGCAGAACTGCAAGCTCAGGCGCTCGAGCAATAGATGAGGAACGTGCTCGTTCCAGCTCCACAACGCATTGAGGCCGGCCGCCTCGACCCGCGCCATTGAAACCGTCGCGCACTCCACCGGCAGACCGCCTCGCACTCCCAGATTGAAGCTGGCGAACCGGCGAACCGACACGGGCAAGCACTGCAGCGCCGCGCCCCGCGCCAGGTCGGGCATCAAGCGATAGGCGCCCATCAGCAAGGCGATATAGGGTAATTGTCGCCAATGGCGAACCCATAGCTGCGCCACGCTTGTCAGCGGCGTCGAAGGCCACGGCTCTTGCAGTCCCAGCCCCTCGAGCACGATGCGGTTGAGCAAAGTGTGGGCCTCGCCGCCTTCGAATCCCGCCGGTACAACCAGGCGCTGGGGGTGCAGATACGACAAAGGCTCGGCGAGGATTTGCTCCAGGCACTCAAGGTCCGACATCACGCCGCCCCGCGCTGCACTGGCGGAAGACCCAGGCGGCGCCACCGGCCAGCAGCAGCGCGCTGATCGCCGCCCACCATGGCCACGGTGAAGGCCCCGGTGCGGCGACTGCCGACGGCGCCACATGCTGGGTCGGGGAGCGTTTGGACAGCACCACCGAGACGTTCTCGTACTCCACCGCCGCAAAACTGTTCTTGAGGAAACGCTTGATGTCGGTGATCAGCAATTGCGCTTCGACATCGCGTTCATGCAGCACCACCGCCGACAGGTGGACCGGCGGTGGCTTGCGCCCGCCCTCGCCTGCCTCCAGGTCGTAACTGACATGGACCCGTGCCGACACCACGCCTTCGAGCACACTCAGCGACTGTTCGATGCGCTGCTCCAGCGCTGAATACAAGCGGGCCTTTTCCGCACGGGGGGAGGCCACCAGGGAATCGGACGGAAACATCTCGGCCACTTGCAGACGTGGCCGGGAAGGTAACGAATAGAGATTGAGCAGATCGACGGCCGCGGAAAAATCGAGCGCGTCGATTTTCACCGCATAGCCGGTTTTGCCGGTGTCGACCTTCACCGCCGCGATGTTGTTGCGCTGCAGCACCGACAGCACTTCATTGGCCTGCTGCTGATCCAGTCCTTCCAGCAGGTTCGGCTGGCGGCACCCCACCAGCGCGAGGCACAACAGCAGCAACAGCACGCCCGGTTTCATGATGCACGCAACAGGGTTTCTGCCGTGCCCACGGCCTTGCGCACCAGCACGTTGAGCAAGTTGATATCCACGTTGTATTGCCCTGTCAGCTCCTGCAACTGGGCCAATACTTCAGGGTCGGTGATATCCGGACGTTGCAGCAACTGATTGATCGCCGAGACCTCTTGCGCGCTGTCGACGGCGGAACCGGCAAACGCTTCGATCAAGCGCGACTCCAGGGAAACGATCGGACCTTCCTGCGCGCCACGCAACTCAACGAAGGCGGACCGGGCGATAAGCGACGGGGCAAGATTCTGAATGGACATACGATGCACTCATGAAATGGCCATCGTCACGAGCAATGGCCAATCGAAAGGGAAAGCGTCAGCGGGCCGCCTGAATGATCGCCATGTCGATATCCTTGAAGCCCTTGATCGTGTTGGTCTGGGCGTTGCGGAACACCGTGTAGGAGGAAAACGCGGTCTGGTAGGCCGCCAGCTTTCCAGGGTCCGAGGCATCGAGCTTGAGGTCCTCCAGCGCTTGATCCAGTGCATCTTTAAGGCCTTGGGCGCCACGCTCGAACGCAGCCGCCTGCTCTCCGAGAAAGTCATCGGGGAATTGGGGAAACATGATCGGGATACCAGTATCAGCCATACGTCACCTGCTCTGTTTGTTGGAAAAATGCCAGGACGAGGGGCTCGTCTTGACGTAGCCCTGGGGGCCGGTTTGAAACGACTTGCCCTTGAGCGCGTCGTCCTTGAGCTCGACAGTGAAATGCACGTAGCGATCACCCCACTGCCGGTAAAAACGCTCGACATACTGGCGAGCGGCAGCCAGCTCGGCATCCTGCAGGTTGCCCTCGATAGCGAACGCGACCGCGTCTTCGTGTTCGAGCCGGCTGAAGGTCAGTGCCAGACGTTGCAACCCAGCCTGCGCAACAGCGGCCAACAGCGCGTCATCCTGCCTCTGCACCACCACGTCGCGGGCATAAGGCGCAGCCGCGAGCAAGGTATCGAGCAGCTTGGCCTCCTTGTCGGGCGTGAGCAGATTGCGTTGTGCGCTGAGCAACAGGCGCGGCACCGACGGATCCTTGAGGTCCAGGAAATGCCAAGCCAGCTGCGGATCATGGTCGACCAGCAGTTGCTCCAGCCGGCGACGCTCCTGGTCCAGCAGCAGTACCTCGCTGTTCACGCGGGCGTGACGCGTCAGCACCTGCCGGCTCCAACCGGCATCGCGTTCGGAAGACACAAAGACATAAACCGCCTCATCACGACCGCGCAGTACCTGGACCGGCGCACTGGCGCCGGCAATCAACGCACGAATGTCGGTTTCAGGTGACGGCCCCGGCATCGACCAGAGGCTGACCGCGGTGACCAACACAACCAGCGCCAGAGCACCGGCAATCCAACGGGTCCAATGGACACGCCATCCTCTGAACGCGGCGGCATTGCACGGGCTATCTGCCGGAGCGAGGCACTCGGGCGCCCAGGATTGATCTGCTGGACGCAAGGCCACTTGCAACCCGCCGAGTTGCATACGAGCCTGGAAGACGCAGTGACGAACTTCGACCGAATCGCCAAGCAAGCGCAACGGCACACCGTCCGGCGTGGCCTGGTCGGCCAATACCTCGAAATTGCAGCCACCTTCCTCCAGGGGGATGAAGATCGTATCCGCCGGCACGCTGGCAACACGTGCGCCGTCCCCCAACACCTCCACTGCCCCGACGACGAACAGGGTCGTGCCCTCGCCGAGCGGGAATTCGCAGCCCTGCAACGGACCGTTGAGGATCCGCAGCATGCAGGGCTGTAGCGTGGGGGCCGTCGGGACTGTCACCGTCCAAACTCCAGGAAGGTCGAATGAGCAGGTAGGTTAGAAAGGCTGGCCGCAGGATTCCTGATCCAATTCTGCCGATTGCGTCCTGCATAGGATCAGAATCCTCAGCCAGCCCTTGTTCACGGCGCCCTCATTCCCGGGCCTGGGTCAACACCTGGTAGCGCTGCCAGACTTTGCGCGCATAGCGCAGCCGCGCAGCTTGACGATGGGGGGAATTGCCGGCGTTATAGGCGCCGACCGCCGTCCAGTTGTAGCCATAGCGGGCGATAAACCCGGCCAGCACCGATGCCCCGACTTCCACCGACAGACAAGGCTCCTCCAGCAGGCGCTGTTCGGTGATGCCCTCGGCACCGAGGCGCGACAGGTGAATGCTGTTGATCTGCATCAGCCCGATATCGCGGGTGCCATTGCGGTTGTGGTTGATTGCATCTGGCTTCAGCCCGGATTCGACATCGGCAATCGCTTGCAGCAGCTCGGGCTCGATGGCATGCAATTGCCCCGCCTTGCTCCAGCACCAGGCGTGCGCCTGGGACATGCCTAACCCCAGGCCAAGACACACCGGCACGCATAACCAGGTTTTCCGGCGCCGCTTCATGCCAGGCGCCTCTCGCTGATCCAAGTCAGCTGTTCATGAATGCGCACCCGCAAGATCTGCGCCCGGACACAACCCGGATCCTGCTCCAGGCACTGGTCGATCATGTGCGCCGCCTGCTCGTTGCGCCGCCAGAACCAGTGATGCCAGGCGTGAAAGTACAGCACGTCAGCCTGATCGGCCGACAACAGGCAGCGCCGGAACAACACCTGCGCCGCCTGCTCGCAGCCGCGCAAACTGGTGAGCAACGCCAGGCGCGTCAACGCCGGAATGCTGCCGGGGTCCAGGGCCAAGGCACTGGAAACCGCCGAATGCGCTTCGTCGATTGCGCGTACCGGGTCGCCCAGGCCCATCAACGCTTGCCCCAGCCACACATCGGCCAAACCACACCAGGGTGGTGCATACCCGGCATCGAGCTTCACGCACTGCCTGAACAGCACAAGGGCATCGCGCAGGCTTTGCACCGTGTGCTGCTGCACACTGCACAACCCATTGAGATAGGCCACCGCCACCGCATACGACCCACAGCGCTCACCGACCGGACGCAACCCGGGTACGCGTTGGGCAACCAGGCAGGTCAACACCCCAAGCGCCTCCCCGAGGTCACCGGCGTCCAGCGTTTGCCCATGCAGCAAGGCCTGGTCGCGGCCATGAATCAACTCCACTGACCAATGTCGCTGCTCGCCCGAGCCGATAAAGCGCCCGCTCAAACAATAATCCGCCGACAACCGCCCAGCCAACGAACGCACATCGTCTGCTGCCCCGCAGACTGCGATTACCCCCGAGGGAATGACGTGCAACGCCTCGCCGAACGCCGTGGTGAGTTGGCGGATCATCAGATCCTGCAAATCCAGCGCGGCAGTCTCGTCCAGATTGCGAAAAGGCAACACAGCCAGTGAGGGCGCCACCGCTCTCGCCTGGCTCGGCACCTCGAGTTCAACCACAGAACCGGTGAATCGATAACCCTGGCCGTAAATCGTCGCAATGTAATCCTTGTTCTCCTTGAACAACTTGCGCAACGCGTAGATACAACGGGTCAACGACTCCTCCGCCGTATCCATCCGCGGCCAGACCTGGTCCAGCAAATAATCCTTACTGACGACCGTACCCGCTGACTTCAGCAACAGGCGTAGTACGTGCAGTTCTTTGGGTGGAACATGAACTCCTTGTCCATCTCGCATCAGCGTTCCATCGCTTTGCAATAGCCAGTGGTCAAAAACGAATGACTTCACCAGCGTTTGATCAGTTGTACTGTCCATACTCTGAGGTTTCTCTATAGAAAGTTACTGAAGCGCGATTGAGCCTGTGGGTAACAGGCTCGGGATGGCGAGCTGCGTGACTATAGGAAGATGCGTAGAGGGATTCCGTAGGGTGTTGAATGTTATTGACGTAGGAAACCACGACCAGAATCGTAGGAATGAATCCAATAGAATCAAGGTATAAAACCTAAGCGCACTGGGAAGGGCGAACAAAAACTTAAACGTCCCGCACCACGGAATCGAATATATCCTGCACCGTCCGCCACTCCCCCACCTCATCTTCGGACAATTCAACACCGAAAGCGTTATTCACTTCCAGGACAAGCTCAACCAAATCCGTGGAATCGATATACAGGTCCTCGACCAACCGCGAACCGCCTCCAACGACTCGACCACCAAGAGAAATACCAGCCACCAATGACTTGATGATCAGCTGAATACTTTCAAGCCGATCAACTGGACTTCCTGACATTTTTCTTTCCTAAAAAACAGGCGTGAAAAACACACACCTAGCCAGATTAAACATCACTACTTTTACTCAACTTCAGAAATTCAACATCGCTCTCAACATATCCGCATACTGATTCAAATGCGCCGATAACGTCTTGTTGAAATTGTCATGATAAGAATTGGCATTCGAGTATTTCTGCGTGAAGGACTGCAGCATGTTTTTCATGCGTTCCTCTTGAGCGTTGATACCGCTTTGCCAGGCGTTGAATTTGGCGGTATCCCAGGTCACCGTGCCGCTGGGCGGCAAACCGTCTTTCATCCTATGGAGCGGGCCTGTATCAATGACGACGCACCAGGTGCCATCGGCGTTTGGCTTGAGGCACTGCGGGGGCAGGCCCAGTGCAATACGCCACTTCTCGGCTTCGTCCCTGCCGACCCCGTCGTCACCCGGTTTGGGGAAAAGAACAGAGTCAGGATTAGGATGGGTGTATTTAGCGATCAGGTCAGTCAAGGCGGCGAACAATGCGCCCGCATTCAACTTGACCTCCTTGCCGTCGCTCGTGCCTTCGATCCAGTTCTTCATCATTCCAGTGATTTGGGCGTTGAAATCGGCAAAGAAGTCAGAATAGGCCGAAATGACGTGTTCATAACCGGCCAGGTAGCCGTTCTTGATCAGGTCGATCAGTTCGAGCAGTTTTTCGAAGAAGTCATTCGATGAATTTATCGTCGCATCCAGAGCCTCGGCGATCTCAAGAGGCTTCTTCTCTTCCAGATGTGCTCGGATGGCGTGCAGGCTTTTGCTTTGTTCGTCATTGAGCGGCTGGAGCTGACTTTTATCCAAAAGCCCTGCGCTCTGGCTATGGGTCATCACAGCGCAACATTGGCGAAATTGCAGCGCCCACATTTCCGAGCGGATCCGCTTGGCGTGGGTCTGTTCGACAAAGTCTGCAAGGTTGACTTTTTCCGCGCCCTCGGCAATCAGCTCCTTGGCTATCAGGGTGATCCCCGATGAACAAACGAGCCCGCGCTCTAGATGACGATTGAGCTGCTTTACCGAACGCTCCAACGACTCCGTCGGGTTGAACATTGGTGCAACTGCCGTGGGTATTTCAGGTGGAGTCGGTGCATGGTCTGCAAGGGGGACGTCGGTCAGTGGCTGGCTTGTTGTTGATGTAGAACCCTGAATATTCATCTCGTTAATCCCTCAAGCCGTCATGCCACGAACAACATCACTGCGCGATTGAAACAGCTGCATCACCAGCTCCATTATTTTCTGCAACAGCGCCGCGTCGGCCGCGTCTTTCTGGCCGGCTTCATCGGCCAGGCTCTTCTGGCTGCTCTGCGCACTTTGCATCAGCACCTCTTTCTCCCGCGCGGCATGCTCGGACAGGCGCACCAGGTTCGCCACCACCTGGCTCAGGTTCGTGGACATGGCACTCAGTGCACGGCCGGTTTCCAGTTTCCTTTCGATCCCCTTGCTGCTCATCTGGCTCAGCCAGTCGGAGGTCTGCCCGACCTTCTGAGCCCTGAGGATTCGCTTGTCGAACCAGGCGTTCTCCTGATCGGTCAATACCGACCCCTTGGGTTGGAACGTACTGACTTTCGTATGACCGGATTTATCGAAACTGTCGAATGCATAGACCTCTTTTGGGTCCCAGTGCTCACGGTTACGACCCAGCTTGAGGTCGCGTTCGATATTGCCGGCATCCATCGCGTTACGCCTATGCAGGTCGATGTCCGCATGCTTCAACGCCTGGCCCTGGAAAGTCTTGAGCATGGCGAACCCGGCGATAACGCCGGACACCACTGCGGCGGTAATGGCGCCGTACAGCGCTGCCTTGCCCGACTCGACAATGGCCGCGCCTTGGGCCTTGGCGGCATCGGAGGCCATGACGTTGAAATGACCACGCAGTTGCGCGTTGACCACTCGCGCAACATTCAACGCAATGATCACCGACACCAACACGTTGACGTGTTTCTCCCAGGCGCCTGGGTCAAAGATCAGCTCGTTGCGCACCTCATCGCTGAGCATCATCGAAGCGGCCAGGAAGTCTTGCCAGTCCGAATCGGTGGGCTGGTAGGCGTTGATCTGACGCTCGAGCTCCGCCGCCGAGGGCGCTGGGACGGTGGTTTTTTGGAGCACTTGCTGTGCGGTGATGTTGTCGAGGCTCGAGCCCGTCACTGACTTGCGTTTCGAAAACTGTTCCTGGGCGACTAATTCGCTCAGCCCCGCGTCGTTGCTCAGCTCGTGGGCAATGACAACCGGAGCCATCCTGGTCGTAACGTATTGGGTCATCGTAGATACCTGTTAGCGGTGAAGTTCAAACATGCCGAGCCATTAGCAGGCTGACGGAATGGCTGCGCTGCATGTCAGCGAAGAGCTGTTCGATCTGGCGGGTTCGCTCACGCATCGCCTGGCCGTAGTCGTCGACCACCTGGGTGAGGTAGGCGCTGATTTCTTCGCTGATCGCCATGCGTACACGCACATCGGCCAGGTGCACGGCAGCCTGGGCCTGGTGCTGGCCGCTTTTTATTTGCAACCCGCCTTGCACCGCCACGTTGCCGAACTCGGTGACAGCCTGGGCGATCTCCAGGTTGGCGGCATAACGGGCCAGCAATACCGGATCGGCGCCGTTGGTGATGAACCCACGCAACTGCGTGAGCATCTGGGTCAACGTGTTGCCGACCGAAGTAGCCACTTGCTTCATCGCTTGCATCGCGGCGGGCGCGGCCTGGGCGACCACCGACGCCAGTTTCGAGGCGACGGCACTGACCATCGGCCCGATCACCTGCGCCCCGACAATGGCCACCAGCGCCACGGCGGCCAACGTCGAAACGATGCCTTGGATCATGCCGGCGATCTGCCCGATTTCCTTGGCCTTGTCTTCATCAACGCCCAGCTCTATCAGCAATTGGGTGTAGAGCTCGCTGAACCGCTTGATGGCTTCCTGCATGACGACGGTCAGCGGTTTCATGGCTTCGGCCATGAACGACTTGCCGGTTTTTTCCTCCACCACCACATCAGCAATCATGACTCCCGCGCCAACCACCCCTATCACGATCAGCGGCAAGTTAGCGGTCATGACCCCGGCAACGATGGTCGCGACGGTCAATATCGCCCCGATGATCTTGCCGATGCAGCCCATGGTTTTTTGCAGTGCTTCGGCCTTGCGGACTTCTTCCAGGTATTTATCCGACTCACGCTGCATGTGTTCCTGCAGCCTGGCTTGCAGCTCCTGGAAAAGCTCCTGGCTGAGCTCTTCTTTGTGCTGCGCTGATTCGCCGAGCAGTTCGATGATTTTCAAGCGATTGAGCAACGCCAGCGCACTGCTGCTGAGGGCCTTTTCATCGGTGTCCTTGATGGCGGAACCGTTGACGCTGGACTCCTGCATTTTGGCGACCACGGCAGTGACTGTTCTGGCACAGGCGTTGGCGACCTCGATCAGTTTCAGGTGCGCAGCCGTTGCTGTTTGCAGGGTTTGGGTATGGCTCGCCAAGTCGCCTCTGAGTTGGTCGCGACGCGCCAGCTCCTGCGCATACTCAGGTGATTCAGGGTCCAGTTGCGCCAGCCGCGCTTCGCTTTCTGCCAGCAACCCCTGGAAATGCAGGACCCGTTCCTGTAACTGATCGAGGTGTTCCTGGCCGCTTCCAACATTGCCCTCGGCCGCCGCCATGGCCTCGACGGCAGCGGTGTATTGCGCCGACAGGTTTTGATGGGCCTGCTGCCTGGCGCCGGCCATGCTCTGCAGCATCGCCAGGCGGTTTTTCAGTTTCTTGACGTCGACCTCGCCGATCAGCTCACTGATCATCGCCATCAATAACGTGAACAGATCGCCGTTGGTTTCCTGTTTGTTGCCATCGGCGCGCGGCGCTGGCGGGTGCAGCACAGGCCGGCCCGTACTGGTGGCGGGCGGGCAGTTGTGACCTTCGTACGTCACTGACATCAGGTCTGCCAGCGCTTTCTGGCCGGCCTCCTGATAATCCACGGTCCTGGCGGCCTTGCTGGCAGCCGCACCATATTTTTCAAAGGCCTCGCTGCGGCTCATTGCGCCCTGGAATGCGGGGCTTGCGGTGTTTCTGATTTCACTCATGTTCAGTCCTCCGAACATTGCTGTTCCATGTGAGCCAGGGTGTCGAGATACACCTTGGCCTGCTCGCGCAGATCGTCTTCCGTGGCTTGTTCAAGCACGTATTCGAAACACAACCGGGCCTTGCCGACCTTGCCCAGGGCCAGATGGCACTGGCCGGTGTACAACATTGGCCGGTAGTCGTTCTTGCCCTGGGCAAAAGCGATCGCATAAAGGTCGATCGCCTTTTGGTGGTTTTGCTTGAGCTGGTGCACCGCAGCCAGTCCCATCCAGTAATGGCTGTTGTAGAAGTCGTAGATGCACAGGAAGTGAAAGAACTTCTCGGCATCATCCAATCGCCCCTGTTCATAGAACTGGAAGGCGAAGGCATAGAGACTGCCCATGTGCTCGTCGCTGATGCCTTGCACGTCTTTCAACGCCGCACCACCGAGCACTGCATCGACGACTTCCAGGGCCACCTGCTCGTCTTGTTTGTTATCGCGATTCATCAGCCACACTCCTGAAAAAACGCCAGCGTCGCTGACCGATGCATTGAGCCAAAACGCCGACAGGCACGCTGCCAAATTGCGCTCATGCTGCGGTGCAACGAAAAAACCAGATCGCCCTTGTGGCGAGGGAGCTTGCTCCCGCTGGGCTGCGCAGCAGCCCCTCCAAAAGGCCACTCAATCCACCTGAAACATCGCGTCGCCAGGCTTTGGGGCCGCTTCGCGCCCCAGCGGGAGCAAGCTCCCTCGCCACAAGGGCTGTGCCTGGCTTTGCTTGGCTTCACGCCTGCTCAACCTGCTCAAGCCAGATCAGCAACCGCAGCACCTCCTCGACTTCCTGCACTTGGAGGAAGCTGTAGCGCTGGTGGGTCTTGAAGATGCGGCGGGCCAAGGCGATGTCGTTGATCACCGGCACCCCCACTTCCTTGGCGTAGGCCCGAACCGCCTGGGCGCGCTGGTTGGTTTCCATCAGGGAGATAAACGGCAGCAAGGTGATCTCCGGGCGGAAATACACGCCGATGGCAATGTGGGTGGGGTTGGCGATGATCATGCGCGAGCTACGCACATCGGACTTGACCTGCTCCGACAACAGCTCCATGTGCAAGTCGCGGCGACGGCCCTTGATCTGCGGGTTGCCGTCCTGCTCCTTGTGTTCACGCTTGACCGAATCCTTGTCCATCATCTGGTCTTTCATGAACAGCCAGTATTCGCTGAGGGCATCGAGCACGACGATCAACAGGACGCAGGCCAGGAACGCCAGCACCAGCACCAGCAACAAATGCCCCCAGATCGCGAACAACGCCGGCGCCTGGGCGAACAGTTGGGCGAACAGCAATTGCCGCTGGGTAAGCCAGACAATCCACAGTGCCATGGCGAAACTGCCCAGGTACAACAGCGCCTTGAACGTGTCCTTGACGGTGCGCAGGCTGAACAGTTTCTTGAAGCCATTGACCGGGTTCAAGGCGCCCAGATTCAGTTTCAAGGCTTCGCTGGCCAAGGCAAAACCGCTTTGCAGCAAGGCCGGCAACGCACTGGTCAGCACGCACACCAGCAACAGCGGCAGCAACACCTTGAGGCCAAGCAGCACCAGCATCGCCGAGTAGGCTTGCAGTTCAGCGTCGAAATCGCTGGCGATGATGCGCCGGTAGACCTCCATGATCTCGCTCAACGAGCTGTTGAAGACCATGTAGGTGATACCGCACAGGGTCAGGCAGGTGATGACCAAGTCCTTGGCCTTGAACGTCTGTCCTTTGCGCGCGGCATCCCTGAGGCGCTTGGCGGTGGGTTTTTCAGTCTTCGAGGCGCTGGATGACATCTCCGCCCTCCCCGCCATCCAGATACTGCGCCAAGCCGTCGGACAACATGCCCATGCGCAGCACTTCGTCCGGCAGATGCACGCCGAAATACAGCATCAAGACCACCAGCGCCACCAGGCTCTTGACCGTCAGCGACACCGAAAAAGCATTCATTTGCGGCGCATACCGCGAGAGCAACCCAAGCAGCGCCTCGCTGACCAGCAAGGTCGCCACCACCGGCGCACTGATGACCAGGGTCTTGCTCACCAGTGCATCGAGCAATGAATAGAGTGCAGGCAGGTGCAGCTCACAACTGCTCGCTGGCGCGCAAAGGCGATAACTGTGGCCGACGGTTTCGAGCATCAACACCAGGCCGCCACCTTCGAGATAAACCGCCGCGGCAAACAACTGGAGAAAATTCGCCAACTCCGAGGTGTCGACACCGTTGGCCGGGTCCACCGTGCTACTGAGCATGGCCCCGCGCTGGTTGTCGATCAGGTTGCCCATGGCATGCAGCACCCAGAACGGCCAGCCCAGCAGCACGCCCAGCAGCACACCGATACCCGCCTCACGCAGCACCAGACCGAGGAACGCCACGCTGTCGAGGGCTGGCGTAGGCACGCCGACGTAGCGCCAGAAGCCCAGCGCCACCAGCACAATCACCGCCTGGCGCGCGACGCCGGTCAACACGCTGCTATTGAGAAACGGCAACATGAAAAAAATCGGCGCCAGACGCGCCACGCCCAACACCGCCGCAGCGAACCAGGCGTACAGCTCGAAAAACAACGCCACCGACATCGGCCTAACTCAACGCCAGGCGAATGACTTCACGACTGAAATCCAGCAAGGTTTCGCCGTACCAGCCCGAAAGCAGGAACAGGCACGCCGCCACCGCCAACAGCTTGAAGCCGAACGGCAGCGTCTGCTCCTGCAGCTGCGTCACGGTCTGGATCAACCCGACCACCAGACCGACCACCGTGGCGACGATGATCGGCCAGGCCACCATCAGCAGAATCAGGTACAGGGTTTTGTTGCCGGCATAGACCAGATCGTTCATCGGCGCACCTAGGCCAGCAAGGTCAGGTATTGCTTGGCCAGCCCGGTCGACAGCAACGCCCAGCCGTCCAGTGCGACAAACAACACCAGTTTGATCGGCACGGAAATGATCACCGGGCTCATCATCATCATGCCCAGCGCCAGCAGGATGCTGGAGATCACCAGGTCGATGATCACAAAGGGCAGGTACAGATAGAAGCCGATCTTGAAGGCACTTTTGATTTCACTCAGCGCATAGGCCGGCAACAGCGAAAACAGCGAGGCCTCAACCTCTTCATCGGCAGGCAAGCCCGCGTCGGTTTCATCCTGGAACGCCTGGGCCCGCTCGAAAAACTGCGCCAGCTCCGGATCGGTGTACTTGCGCAGGTACTCCTTGTAGCTGCCCAGGCCGTTCTCGGCGAAGTCCACCACCGACTCGATGTCGGTAAAGGTCACCGCCTCGCGCTTGTAGTAGTCATGGCCCTGCTTCATGACCGGCGTCATGACGAAAATCGCCAGCATCAGGGCAATCGCATTGAGCGCCATGTTCGATGGCACCTGCTGCAGGCCCAATGCGTTGCGCACGATGACGAAGACGATGGAGAACTTGATGTAGCAGGTGCCCGCCGCCACCAGGAACGGCAGCAGCGAAGCGAACGCCAGCAGCGCAATCAGCGAGACGTCATTCATCGAGGCTGGCTCGATAGACCTTGAACACTTCGACCCCCAACTGGCCGTCCAACTGCACCAGTTCCCCCCGGGCCACCGGCTTGCCGTTGGCGCGCACCTCGATGTGCCGCGCGGCATCTTCGGCCAACGGGATCAGTTGCCCCTCGATGATGCGCGACAGGGTTGCCAGGTCGGTTTGGTGGGTGGCGAGCAGGAATTCCAGGCGCACCGGCAGCGCGCCCAGGTCGATGGCCGCGCCGGACTCCGGCGGCTGCTCTGGATCGGCATCGGTCACGGTCGGTTGCATGTGTAGCCCCTCTTGGGTAAAGGTAAAAGTGCCAAGACAACGGTCGGCCAGACAGCACCACTGAGTTCGCTGGACGATGCGCAGGACATCGCCCTCATCCAGGCGCAGTCGACTGGCAAGACTCAAGTGGCTGAAGCCGAGGAGCAGTTCCAGGCGCAATGGCAATGCATCCAGCCATGAGCCGACGCCCCAGCGTTCGCCGGCAACGGATACCGGCGGCAATTGCAGCAACCACACCCGTCCCCGAGGGGTGTCGAGCCATGGCAGGTCGTGGGTCGGCAATCGCTCTGGGGCGACGCCTTCGATGTCGGACAGCGCCCGGTAGTGCAGCTCATCCACTTCCAGCAACAAGGGGCGCGGCGCGGCGCGAAACAATCCGAGGACATTCGTCCACGACGTTTCGCTCGTCAGCAAAGACCGCAACTGTGGAAGCGCGCAATGCAGCCAGTCATGGGCCGCGATCAGCCCTTGCCAGTCGCCGCCGTCACCCTGGGCGCAAAACCGCAAATAGCCGGAGCGCTCTGGCACCCGACCCAACCCCGCATCGCGCCCGGCACGCCGCCAGCGTTGAATCGCCTGGGCCTGGGCATGCGCCAGAGGGTCGACCCGGCGTAGCTGCAACGCGCTCATGCCGGACGCTCGCCCTGTTCGTCCTGCTCCTCATCCGGCGCCTGCTGCGAACCCTGGCGCGGCTGCTCACCGCCACTGTCAGTCAAGCGCCAGGCGGGCTCCCGGGCCAGCTCGAAAGGTGCCTTGAGTTGCTCGAACACCAGGGCATTGCTTGGGCTGAGCGTCAGGTTCCGAGTGGGCTCTTCAGGCAGCCGGCTGATCGTGATCTGTCCACTGGCGGCCCCTCGACTGAACGGTATTTGCAGCAAGCCCCGGCCCGTGTCCGGCAAGGCCTCGACCATGCACTCAAGTGCTGGCGACAGCGCTGGTGCAGGCAGGGCCGCCGGTGCAATCGGTGCCCCATGACGCGTGCCCTGAAAGCTCAACGGCGCTGAGGACAACTGTTCGTCGATACGGGGGGCCGACCGTGCATGGGGAACAATGACAGGGTCCAGTGGCAGCGGCTCGATCGACACCCCATCCCTCGGCGCTGTGGCTTTATCGATGACAGCAACAACAGGCTCCAGGCGTTGCGGTGACGGACGTTGCGGTAACGGACGCTGTGTGGGCTCGCTGAACAGCGGTCCTGCCTGAGGAAAAGCCATCGTTTCCCGGGCCGCCAATCGCCTGCCATCGGCTTCAACCGCCCGCGTTTCCCGGGCAATCGGCTGCGCCTCATCACGATCGAGCGCCTGCGTTTCCTCCCCCACGCTCATCGCCTGCCAGGCCAGCACACGGGCGGTTTCCATCAGGGGCCGCTGTTGCCCAACCAGCGCAACCACAAGGTCCAGCACGCCTTGCGGCAGCTCATCCTCCGGCACCGGGACGAGCAGATCTTGCAGCTCATCCAGCGGGCCTTCGTCGACCGGCTCCAGAGCGTGAATCGGACGGGTTGGCGGCACACAGACCTCTTTCATCGCCGAACTCCAATCAACTCTTCCAGCTCTCGTTCTTCGCGGCGCACCGCCTCCAACCGTTGTCCACGCAACAGCTGCTGAACAGAGCGCTCATACTTGTCGTGTTTGCGTTGCAGCCCGCGCAGTTGTTCGCGCTGCACCTGCAGCTGTTGCTCGACCTGCCGGCGCTGCTGATCCACGCGGTCACGTTCGACTCGCAGCAGATCAATGCGCCGGCGGATGACCGCCTGGGTTCGCAACAGCGCCACCAACTGCCCGTGATCCAGCACACAGTCATTGGCCCGATGGCTGCTCAACAAACGTTGCAGCGCAGCCTCCTGTTCCTCGAAACCGGACTGTTCCTGCAACAGCGGCTGCAACTGACGCTGGACACGCAACAGCGCCTGCTCGCCGCGTTGCCGACGAAACTGACTGAAGGCCAGCAGGCGCCGTCGATCAAGCAATGAGTTCATGCAGGCTCCGCAAGGTTTCATCCGGTTCAACGCATTGATCCGTCGGCTGGCGCAGCCACTGGCTGAGGGCTTCGCGACGTTGCAGCGCGTGGTCATTGGCCGCGTCCACGCCCGGGCTGTACTCGCCCATGTCGAGAAACACCTGCAATTGTTCAAGGCGTGCCAGAGTGTCGCGAGTCGCGGCCGCCAGTTGCCGAAGCTGTGGCGAGGTGACTTGCGTCGCCACCCGGCTGACGCTGCGCAAGACATCGATGGCCGGGTAGTGCCCCTTGGCGGCCAGGGCCCGGCTGAGGTAGACGTGGCCGTCGAGAATGGAGCGAATCTCCTCGGCAATCGGGTCCGGCTCGTCGTCACTTTCCAACAGCACCGTGTACCAGGCGGTGATGCTGCCCGACGCGGTCACGCCCGGACGTTCGAGCAGGCGCGGCAAGGCATCGAACACCGAGGCTGGATAACCACGCCGCGCCGGTGCTTCACCGGCCGCCAAGGCCAGGTCGCGGCGAGCGCGGGCGTAGCGCGTCAACGAGTCCAGCAACAGCACCACGCGCCGGCCCTGGTCGCGAAAATACTCAGCAATGGTGGTGGCTTGCAGCGCCGAGTTGCAGCGATCCACCGAGGAAAAGTCCGACGTGGCGTACACCACCACGCAACGGTTGCACATGGGCGATTGGCGCAAATGCTCGATGAACTCGGTCACTTCGCGCCCGCGCTCGCCAATCAGGCCAATGACAAAAACCTCCGCGTCCGTGTGCTCGATCAGCATGTTGATCAGGGTGGTTTTACCGGAGCCGGCGGCGGCAAAAATGCCGATGCGCTGGCCGACACCGCAGGTCAGCAAACCGTCGATGACGCGAATGCCGGTGCGCAACGGCTCCACCACCGGCCGCCGTTGCTGATACGACGGCGGGTCGGCATCCACCGGACAGTCCCGTTGGGCGACCGCCGTCGACGGCGCCAGGCGTTCGACGATAACGCCTTGGGGATCAACCACACTGCCGAGCAAGGCATCACTGCAGGTCAGTTGCAGGGTCGAGCCGGTGGGCACGATCATCGACTCCCGGGACAAGCCTTTCGCCTCGCCCAGCAAACTGAGCAGCACCGCGCCAGGCTTGAAGCCGATGACCTGCGCCCTGGCGGCGACGTGGGGCGAACGCCAATGCCGGCGCACCTCACAGATTTCGCCCACCACCACCTCGCTCAGTGCGGCTTCGATCAATGGGCCGCTCAAACGCAGGGGGTGGGCCGCCAGTCTTTCCAGACGCAGGCTCATCGACGTAGGCTTCGCAGCAGCGTTTCGGTGGCCAGTACCAAGGTGTCGAGCATGGGCAGATCTCCTCAAAGCGTCTTGATGACATTGACCGAGACGGTCTCGGAGACTTCGCCGAACGACATCACGTCCAGCTCCCGGAAACGTCCCTCGACCAATTTTTTGATGTAGCGCCGCACATCGACCGAACACAGCAGCACCATGTCCTTGTGGGCGATGTGCACGCTGTCCAGGCCGACGCTGAGGCGGTCCATCAGCTCTTCCGACTCGGCCGGTTCCAGGTTGAGGAAACTGCCGCCCGAGGTTTGCCGGATGCCCCGGCGCACCACGTCTTCGAACTCCGCCGACAACAGCAGCACCCGCAGGTCGTTGCCCTGGGCAAACTTGTTGCTGATGTAGCGGGCCATGGCGCCACGAACATGCTCGACCAGCGCCAGCACATCCTTTTCCCGGGAGGCCCAATGGGCGAGGGACTCGAGGATCAGCTTCATGTTGCGCACGGAGATGCGCTCGCCGATCAAGCGCTGCAGCACTTCGGCGATCTTCTGCACCGTGACATGGCGATAGACTTCCTTGAGCAGGTCGGGGTAGCGCGCTTCCATTTCATCGAGCAACTGCTTGGTTTCCTGCACGCCGAAAAACTCCTGGATGTTGCGCGCCAGCAGCGTGACCAGGCAGCGATAGCATTCTTCGTCGGCAGGTCGCAGGTGATAGCCCAACTGCTGCACGCGCTCGCGGTCGGCGGCGGTGACCCAGACACCACCGAGGCGATTGCTGTCGTTGCCACGCACCAGGGCAAAGCCCAACGGCTCCAGCTCCGGCGAATAGTCCAGCAGGCGCCAGTGATCGAAATGAATATCGAACTGCTCGGCGCGCACTTCATTGATCAGCACCGCCACTTGATGGGCCGGCAACGCCTCGCTGGCCCGTAGCCGCGGTTCGGGAATGCGCAGCCCGTAATCGACGAAGAACTGGCTGCGAAAGCGCGCTGCCCAACGCTCCTTCTCCAGCGCTTGCAAGCGCACCGTGGGCACCAGCAGCATCAGGGCGATGGTTTCGGTGGCAATGTTGTCGACGTCATCGAGCAACCCCGACTCACCCTGCCCCGCGCCTGGCTCGGCAGGTTCGTTGCGGCTTTCGCCCGGGCTGGCCTGGCGCAAGGACTTGCGATGGCGCACAAACACCACCAGCCCCAGCACACTGGCAATCGAGAGAAAGGTCAGCAGCGGAAAACCGGGCAACAGGCCCACGCCCACCGCCAGCAACGCGGTGACACCGAGCACGAACGGATTGCCCAGCATCTGGGTGAGCATGTTGCGCCCCAGGTTGCTGTCATCACCGTTGACTCGGGTGACGATGAAGCCGGCGCCGATGGCGATCAGCAACGCGGGGATCTGGGCGACCAGGCCATCGCCGATGGTCAACAGCGTGTAGGTGGACAAGGCCGTGGACAGGTCCATGCCCAATTGCCCGATACCGATGGCCATGCCGCCGATGAAGTTGACGAAGATAATGATGATGCCGGCGATGGCATCGCCCTTGATGAATTTCATCGCCCCATCAAAAGAGCCGTACAACTGGCTTTCACGCTCCAGCACGCTGCGTTTTTCCCGCGCCTGGGCCGCATCGATGGCACCGGCCTTGAGGTCGCCGTCGATGCTCATCTGCTTGCCGGGCATGCCGTCCAGGGAAAAGCGCGCCGCCACTTCGGCGACCCGTTCCGAGCCTTTGGTAATCACGATGAACTGGACAATGGTGACGATGGAAAAAATCACGAAACCCACCACCAGGCTTTCGCCGATCACGAAGTCGCCGAACGACGCGATGATCTCGCCGGCATCGGCCTGGCTGAGAATCAGCCGGCTGGTGCTGATCGACAGCGCCAGCCGGAACAAGGTCGTCAACAGCAGCAGTGCCGGGAACGTCGAATAGCTGAGGATGCGTTCGATGTAGAACGAGCCCATGAACACCAACAGCGAGATGACGATGTTCAGGCCGATGAGAAAGTCCACCAGCACTGTCGGCAAGGGGATGATCAGCATGGCGATGATCATCACCATCAAGGTGAGGATCAGCAGCTCCGGGCGCGCGCCGACATTGCGCAAGAACACATTGAGCATTCAGGCCTGGCTCCGGGACAAGATCATGGGCGACCGCCGGACTGGTGCTGTTCGATGCATTCGTGGGCATAGGCCACGTCGGCCAGGCGCGTGAATTGAATGGCCAGGCGTTGCGGCGCCTCTTCATCGGCAAACAGCGGCGGCGGCAATTGCAGGCTGAGGCGACGCACGGCCTGCAACACCGTCGAGCGCTCCCGGTGGGCACTGAGCAGCACCCCCTCCCCCAACGCCCCGAGCAACAGCTGGTCGAGGTCATCGGGGTAGGTCAACACGCCGAGCAGGAACACCAGCCAGTCGGCCTCATGGGGGTTGTGCCGGCAGAGCAGTGCATCGCCGAGCACGGCGCCGATAAACAACGCATCGGCCGAGCGCAGGCGCTTGAGGTCGGTGACCCGGGTCAACAGTTGGCCGAACTCGATGCGCGAGCAACTGGGGTCCTGGGCGCTGATGTCGGTAAGCAATGCGGCTTCAATGAAGGCCAACACATTCGTGCGCTGTGCCGGGCCGTACAGGGCAATCCAGTCCTGGTAGCAACTGAGCGGGCCTTCGTCGGACTCGAGAAAATCCCGGTAGGTCTCGCGCAGCAGGCCGGCCCGCACCGCCATGCTCCTGCCGAACATCCTGGCCTTGAGCGCCGCGTTGATCCCGGCGTTCATGCGCTTGGGCGAGCCTTGGGCAACCACCGTCTGCAAGAGCGTTTCGAGCCGCTGGCGGGTGCGGGTTTCCAGATTCCGACGGCGCAACAACGCCCGCAGCACCAGCGCCAGGTCGCTGTCATCGGGGAACAAGCTACGCGCCATCTGCAGCAACCAGGCCACGGGCTTGTCCGCCAGCCGCGCCAGGCTCAGCACCTGTCGTGCCTTGGGCACGGTGTCATCCTCAAGCACGCGTTCGAAGGTGTCGGTCAGCGTCTCGGACTTGAGTTCGAACAAGCGCCGACCACGGAACTGCGTCAGCGCCGCCGACAGCTCGTCGCTGATCTGCACGATGCGCTGCGCCACCGCCGCCGTTGCGCTGTCGTCCAGCCCCGCCTCGGCGTCGACTTGCGGTTGTGGATGTTCGGCGGCCTTCTCGGCGTTCAGCCGCGCCTGGGCGGCCCGGCCACCCAGGGAAACCGGGGGCAGGATCATCGCTCTGACATCCGGAAGTACATTCGACGCACACGTTCGTGCTGCTCAGGACTGAGCAACGGCATGCCCGTCTCCACGGGTTCAAGAGCGTCGCGGATTTCCTTGGGCTGGATCAGGAACACCCGCACCGTGTTGGCCGAGCGGTTCTGGCGATAGCTGAACAAGCGGCCGATCCACGGAATCGATCCCAACACTGGCACGCGTCCAACCTGCTCGCCATGATCGTCACGGGTGAAGCCGCCCACCAGCAGGCTCTTGCCCTGGGGCACCCGCGCCACGGTACTGATGCGCGTGCGTCCGACCGTCGGCAACGCACTCTGTTGCTCACCCCGGCCGGGGTTCTCGACTTCGTTGCCGTCTTCGATATTGAGCGACATCTCGATCTCGTCCGCCTGGGCGAAGCGCGGCAGTACGCTGACCAGCGTGCCGTAGGTGATGTGCTGCAGATCGACACTGCGCTCCCCCACCAGCGGGGCGTAGAACGTGCGGTTGTTGTCGAAGATCGCCGGCACGTTTTCTTGCGTCAGGATCACCGGTCGCGAGACCACGTTCGCCCGGTGGGTGCGCTCCAGCGCCATGACCTGGGTCACGAACGAGGCGCCGTCGAGGGTGGTGGCCGAACCGGCGTTGAGCGAGGCGCTGAATTGCCCGCCTGACTTCACCGCGCCTTGCCAGTTGATACCCAACTGATTGAGTTCGTCCTTGTGCAGATCGATGATCCACAACGACAACTCGACATGGCGTTTCGGCGTGTCCAGGGCATTGACCAGATTCTCGATAAAGCGCACCTGCTCGGGCAGCCCCTTGACCAACAGGCTGTTGGTGTCCGGGTAGGCCACCACCCGAATGTTGCCGGCGGCCACCTCGCGCGCAATGATTCGCGGTGCCGTCGGATCCTGGTCCGAAGAGCTGTTCGCCAGGCCTTCGAGGGGAAACACCGGCATCGCGCCTCGTGGCCGCTGGGTGGCGGGTTGGGCCAGCGATGGCTCGACCTGTTGCTTCTCGCCGCGCAACAGCGCTTCGATCACGGTGGCCAGCCCGGGGATGGTCACCTTGTCGTCGCGCAGTTCATAGCGGCGGTCGCTGACGAAGGTATTGCGCACATGGATGACGCCAATCTGCTGCTTGCCCAGCAACAGCTCCGAACGCTGGTTGTCCATCAGCCCGGCCGCTTGCACCACCAGGTCGACATACATCGGCGGACCCGACACATGGAAGGTCCGCAAACCGTCGTGACGCAGCGGATAACGCGCATCGTGCAAGCCCGAACGCCCCAGGAACGCCTGGAGCTTGGCGACGGTCAGGGTCTGCAGCGACATCATCGCGCTCTTGATTTCCGAGGCGTCATACAGATAGATCGCCTGGCCATCGCTGTACCAGATCAACCCCATCTGTGCGCTGACTCGCTCGAAGGTCCGTTGCGGCATGCGCAGGTCGAACGTACCGCCAATGCGCTTGGCCGCCGCGGCCTTGCTGACGATGACCGGCTTGCCCAAGGACCCGGACAGCTCGCTGAAAAAAGTCCGCGCGCTCTGTTCGCGGGCTTCGAAGGTATAGACATCGGCCCTTGCGGCACCGGATGCGAGCAGCATCACAGCGCTAAGGCAGACGGATAAAAGGGATGGGGATAACGGTTGGCGGCTCATCGGCTCATTTGCCCGGAAGGTAGGTGATATCCGCCAGGCTGCTGGGCGCGAAACCCACCAGTTCGCGGATCTCCTTGGAAAAATGTGACGACGAAGCAAAGCCGAACTCCAGCGCGACATCAGTCAACGAGCCGTCCTGAAGGCTCATGTTCAACAGCGCCTGGGCCGTGCGCCAACCACGCAAGGCCGGCTTGGCCGCAGAGCCCAGGGCTTGGCGACAAAGCCTGCGAAAATGCGAAACCGATACGCCGTAGCGTTGCGCCAGCGTGTTCAGTTTTTCGCTGCGGGTGCCTTGCTCCAGAAGGAAACGCACGAGCCCGTAGCTCTCGTGATGACGCAGCAGGTGGGCGACCGCGTGATAGGCCGGCGTTCCGCTCATCGCCTGGCCGATGTACCAGCGTTCGAACCGTTGCGGCGAGCGGACGGTTTCCCCCGCCACCGGCAACAGGGCCCATGGCCCGGCGTCCAGTCTTTGCCCGGCATCCACCAGGGCATCGCTCATGTCCAGGAACGCCTGCAGCTTGACCAGCGTCGCTTCGCAAACCGGCGTGACATGCAACTCGCCGCCACAGAAGCGCAGCGAATCGCTCTGTACCACCAACCCCTCCCAACCGACGGGCAGGCAGTGGCTGCGGCCCAACCGCCCGGCGCTCAGTTGAACCGGGGCCCGGGCCACGCGCAGGTGCAGCACGCGTTCGCCCAGATCAGGCAATGCTGTGGCGCGAATGGATGTGTCCTGCATGCCGTCTCCTTTGCTAAGTGGCGTTGGAAGGACCGACAGGATGAAAGACACGACGCCTGGAATCTTGATGGGAAGGTGATGAGGGCTCGGCTGGCATATGCCTTGCACCATTACTGCTCATCGGCGCCGGTGCCAAAGGCCAAATGAGTGCCAAACTGATTAAGTGGAAGGTGAAGCGCGATGAATGAAGTTCCAGCCAACCCCCTGGCCTGGGTCAACGGCAGCGATGCCCCGGAAAAGAGCGCGGTCAACCTCGGGTTCATGGCCTTGAGCGACTGCGCCCCGGTCGTCGTGGCCGCTACCCAGGGCTTCGCCCAGCCCTACGGCCTGACCCTGAACCTCAAGCGCCAGGCGTCCTGGGCCAACCTGCGCGACAAGCTGGTCAGCGGTGAAATCGATGCAGCCCACAGCCTGTATGGCCTGATCTACGCGGTGCACCTGGACATCGGCGGGGTCGCGGCGAGCGACATGGCCGTGCTGATGGGGCTGAACCAGAATGGCCAAAGCATCAACCTGTCCCATGGCCTGCAAGCCCAGGGCGTGACCAGTCCTGAGGCACTGGAACGGCACGTGCACCAAACTCGCCCGAA
This sequence comes from Pseudomonas sp. Lb2C2, assembly GCF_052112205.1. Classification (NCBI taxonomy): domain Bacteria; kingdom Pseudomonadati; phylum Pseudomonadota; class Gammaproteobacteria; order Pseudomonadales; family Pseudomonadaceae; genus Pseudomonas; species Pseudomonas sp. Lb2C2. Next base: position 410,252 of record NZ_JAUTYW010000007.1, read on the forward strand.
ACTGACCTTCGCCCAGACTTTCCCCACCGGCACCCACGCCATGTGGCTCTATTACTGGCTCGCCGCCCAGGGCATCCACCCGTTGTCGGATGTCGACAGCGTGGTCGTACCTCCGCCGCAAATGATCGCGCACCTGCAAGCCGGGCGTATCGACGGGTTTTGCGTCGGCGAGCCCTGGTGCGCCAGCGCGGTGAAGCAGAACCTCGGTTTTACCCTGGCGACGACCCAGACCATCTGGCCCGATCACCCGGAAAAAGTCCTGGGCTGCACCCGCGCGTTCGTCGAGCAATACCCCAATACCGCCCGGGCCCTGGTGATGGCGATCCTCGAAGCCAGCCGCTTCATCGAACAAAGCAGCGAAAACCGTCGCAGCACCGCGCAACTGTTAAGTGCGCCCGAATACCTCGACGCTCCGCTGGACTGCATCGAGCCGCGCCTGCTGGGCATCTATGCCGACGGCTTGGGCAACAGTTGGCAGGATCCCCACGCCATGCGCTTTCATGGCAACGGCGAGGTGAACCTGCCGTACCTGTCCGACGGCATGTGGTTCATGACCCAGTTCCGCCGCTGGGGCCTGCTGCGCGAAGACCCGGATTACCTGGCCGTGGCCCAGGGCGTCCAGCAACTCAAGCTCTACCGCGAAGCCTGCGCGGCACTGGACATCGCGTCCCCGCGCCAGGACATGCGCAGCAGCCTACTGATCGACGGCACCACCTGGGACGGCTCGGACCCGGCCGGGTACGCCCGCAGCTTCAAACTGCACGCCTTGAGCGATGCGGCTCCCCTTCTCGCCAGCCGCTGACAGGAGCCACGACCATGCTGCGTATCCTGCTGATCAACGACACCGCGAAAAAAGTCGGTCGCCTCAAGGCCGCCCTGATCGAAGCCGGGTTCGAAGTCATCGACGAATCCGGCCTGACCATCGACCTGCCAGCGCGCGTCGAAACGGTGCGTCCGGACGTGATCCTGATCGATACCGAGTCACCCGGGCGCGATGTGATGGAGCAAGTGGTGCTGGTCAGTCGCGACCAGCCACGACCGATCGTCATGTTTACCGACGAGCACGACCCCAATGTGATGCGCCAGGCGATCAAGTCGGGCGTCAGCGCCTACATCGTCGAAGGCATCCACGCCGCGCGCCTGCAACCGATCCTCGACGTGGCCATGGCCCGCTTCGAAAGCGACCAGGCCCTGCGCGCCCAACTCCTGGCCCGGGACCAGCAATTGGCTGAGCGCAAGCGCATCGAACTGGCCAAGGGCATGCTGATGAAGATGAAGGAGTGCAACGAGGAACAGGCCTACACCCTGATGCGCCGCCAGGCCATGAGCCGCCAGCAGAAGCTGATCCAGGTGGCGGAACAGATCATTGCCATGAATGAGCTGCTGGGCTGAAAGCCTTGTAGCGCCTGCCTTGCCCCCTACTAATGATCGTTCCCACGCTCTGCGTGGGAATGCCGCCAGGGACGCTCCGCGTTCCGCTTCACAAGGTGACGCAGAGCGTCACGGGATGCATTCCCACGCAGAGCGTAGGAACGATCATGACAGACCTGGCACAGATCTCGCTTAAGCAAACCCACAGGTAACCAACGGCGGTTGCCCCACCTACGACAAAGACGTCGCACACCCTTCTTGCCTCTCTGGCGATCCGGGTTGCGGCGTTTTTTTGTTTTGGTCCTTCGGGACCGGTGGTGCGACCACAGACGGCGCACTGCTCAAAGCACTGACTCATTTCTCGAGACTTTTACAGCTGAGGTGCGCGATGAATTCAAGCTTCTGGAAATCCGGCCATACCCCGACACTGTTCGCGGCCTTCCTCTACTTCGACCTGAGCTTCATGGTCTGGTACCTGCTCGGTCCACTGGCGGTACAGATCTCTGCCGACCTGCACCTGACCACCCAGCAACGCGGCCTGATGGTCGCGACGCCGATCCTGGCTGGCGCCGTGCTGCGTTTGTTCATGGGCCTGCTGGCCGACCGGATCTCACCAAAAACCGCAGGCATGGTGGGCCAGGTGATCGTGATCGGAGCGCTGTTCTGCGCCTGGAAACTGGGCATCCACAGCTACGAACAAGCCCTGCTGCTCGGCCTGTTCCTGGGCGTGGCCGGCGCTTCGTTCGCCGTAGCCCTGCCGCTGGCCTCCCAGTGGTATCCGCCACAGCATCAAGGCAAGGCCATGGGCATTGCCGGCGCCGGTAACTCGGGCACCGTGCTCGCGGCGTTGATCGCACCGGTGATGGCGGTGGCCTTCGGTTGGAGCAACGTGTTCGGCTTCGCGCTGATCCCGCTGGTGCTGACCCTGGTGCTCTTCGCCTGGTTGGCCAAGAACGCCCCCGAGCGGCCGAAAGCCAAATCCATGGCCGACTACCTCAAGGCCCTGGGCGACCGTGACAGCTGGTGGTTCATGTTCTTCTACAGCGTGACCTTCGGCGGCTTCATCGGCCTGGCCAGCGCCCTGCCCGGCTACTTCAACGACCAGTATGGCCTGAGCCCCGTCACGGCCGGCTACTACACCGCCGCCTGCGTCTTCGGTGGCAGCCTGATGCGTCCATTGGGCGGCGCGCTGGCGGACCGTTTCGGCGGCATCCGCACCTTGCTGGGCATGTACACCGTAGCGGCCGTCTGCATCGCCGCAGTGGGCTTCAACCTGCCGAGCTCCTACGCAGCCCTGGCCCTGTTCGTCTGCACCATGCTCGGTTTGGGTGCAGGCAACGGCGCGGTGTTCCAACTGGTGCCACAACGCTTCCGTCGCGAAATCGGCGTGATGACCGGGCTGATCGGCATGGCCGGCGGTATCGGCGGCTTCGCCCTGGCGGCGGGCATGGGTGCAATCAAGCAGAGCACCGGCAGCTATCAACTGGCCCTGTGGTTGTTTGCCAGCCTCGGTGTCCTGGCCTGGTTCGGCCTGTACGGCGTCAAGCGTCGCTGGAGAACCACTTGGGGTTCGGCAGCTGTCACCGCTGCTCGGGTATAACCTGCAACCATGAGCCTGCAATTGAGTTTCGCCGAAGCCAGCGCCATCGGCCCACGGGAGGAAAACCAGGACGCCCTGCGCCTGGTCACCCCCGCCCCGGCCCTGGCCGCTAGCAAGGGTTACCTGTTCGCCATCGCCGACGGCGTGAGCCAATGCGCCGATGGCGGATTGGCCGCCCGCTCGACCTTGCAGGCGTTGGCCCTGGACTACTATTCCACGCCGCAAACCTGGGGCGTGGCCCAGGCGCTGGACCGGCTGTTGCTGGCCCAGAATCGCTGGCTGCAAGCCAACGGTGGCGGGCAACCGCTGCTCACCACCGTCAGCGCCCTGGTCCTGCGGGGCCGGCGCTTCACCCTCGCGCATGTCGGTGATTGCCGGGTCTACCGCTGGCACGCCGATCATCTGCAACGGGTCAGTGAAGATCACGTCTGGGAACAGCAAGGCATGCAACATGTGCTCAAGCGGGCCCTGGGGCTGGACCAACACCTGATCCTCGACTTCCTCGACGGGGAACTGCGCACCGACGAAACCTTCGTATTGCTCAGCGATGGCGTCTGGGCAGTCCTGGGGGACACGGCCATCGCCGGCATCCTGCGCGACCAACCGGACCTGGACCTTGCGGCCCAGACGCTGGTCAACGCCGCGCACCTGGCCGGTAGCCAGGACAACGCCAGCGCCTTGTTGGTGCGGGTCGATGCCGTGGGCGAAGCCAGCATTGGCGATGCCCTGATCCAGTTGCAGCAATGGCCCCTGCCGCCTGCGCTGAAACCGGGCCAGGTGTTCGAGGGCTGGCAGATCGAAAGCCTGCTCGGCCAGAGTCAGCAATCGTTGCTCTACCGGGTACGCGACGGCCAGGGCCAACCCTGGCTGCTGAAAACCTTACCCGTGCAGCTACGGGACGATAGCCGGGCTGGGCAGGCATTGCTCTCGGAGGAGTGGTTTCTCAAGCGCGTCGCCGGGCGGCAGTTTCCCGAGGTCCATGGCGCTCCCCAGCGTCAGCATTTGTACTACGTGATGCGTGAGTATCCAGGTGCGACCCTGGCCGAGCTGTTCAACCAGGGCGGTCCGCTGCCCCTGGCTCAATGGCAGGACCTGGCGCAGCGGCTGGTACGGGCGGTAGGCCTGTTGCATCGAAGGCAGATCTACCACCGCGACATCAAGCCGGAAAACCTGCACCTGGGCGACGACGGCGAGTTGCGCTTGCTGGATTTCGGCCTGGCGTACTGCCCGGGCCTGTCCGAGGACCAGGCCAACGTCTTGCCCGGCACCCCCAGCTACATTGCCCCGGAAGCCTTCGGCGGCACCGCGCCCACGGCGCAGCAGGATTTGTATGCCGTCGGCGTGACCTTGTATTTCCTGCTGACCGGGCACTATCCCTACGGCGAAATCGAAGCCTTTCAACGCCCGCGCTTTGGCGTGCCGGTCAGTGCCAGTCGCTATCGGCCGGACTTGGCCGAATGGCTCGGGCAGAGCCTGGAACGTGCCGTCGCGGCGGATCCGGAGCAGCGTTTTGAGACGGCCGAGGAATGGTTGTTGCTGCTGGAACAGGGCGAGCGCCGCAGCTTGAGCGTAAGGCCCAGGCCGCTGCTGGAAAGGGAACCACTGAAGGTCTGGCGGACGTTGGCGCTGGTGTCGTTGGTGGTGAATATTGTGTTGCTGTTCCTGGTGTTTCACTCATGACAACCGTGGCGAGGGAGCTTGCTCCCGCTGGGCTGCGAAGCAGACCCAAAAAACAGGCAACCGCTGCGCGCTTGAGCGGGAGCAAGCTCCCTCGCCACAAAAGCTTTCTCGCCAGCCCTTCCACGCTCCATTACCGGGCAACACGCTTTGATTCGGTGCAATAAATCCCTCCCCAATCCGCTCAACCAGCCCGTTGCTCAATAAATTCGCGCCTTCGAGCCAGTTGGCACAACCACTGCATAACCTCTTTCACCATACATAAAGCAACGCCTCCAACGATGAAGGCGGTGCTTCCCGAGAGAACGGGACCAGGACAAAGGCGTCCTCGCTAGCTTGCTAGCGGGACGCCTTTTTTTGTTTTCGTAAAAATGACCGAGCCAGTCCGATCGCCGTGATAAAGCGGACCTGAGCTTGCGGAGAACCCTGATGAAGAAACTCAAACTGGTGATGATCGGCAACGGCATGGCCGGGGTTCGAACCCTCGAGGAACTGCTCAAGCTGAGCAACGAGCTGTACGACATCACGGTGTTCGGCGCCGAGCCCCACACCAACTACAACCGCATCCTGCTCTCGCCGGTGCTGGCCGGTGAGCAGACGTTCGAAGAGATCGTGCTCAACGACCTGAGCTGGTACCTGGACAACAACATCAAGCTGCTGCTCAACCGCAAAGTGGTGGAGATCGACCGGGTCAAGCGCCGGGTCATCGCCGAAGACGGCAGCGAAGCCGAATACGACCGCCTGCTGATCGCCACCGGCTCCACGCCCTTCATCCTGCCGATTCCTGGCAACACCCTGGAAGGCGTGATCGGCTACCGCGACATCGCCGACACCCAGGCGATGATCAACACCGCCAAGACCCACAAGCACGCCGTGGTCATCGGCGGCGGCCTGCTCGGGCTGGAAGCGGCCAACGGCTTGAAACTGCGGGGCATGGACGTGACCGTCGTCCACATCGGTGAATGGCTGTTGGAACGGCAACTGGACAAGACCAGCGGCCAACTGCTGCAGACCGCCCTGGAAAACCGTGGTCTGAAATTCCGCCTCTGCGAACAGACCCAGGCCTTGCACGACGCCGGCAATGGCCGGGTCGGCTCGGTCCAGTTCAAGAACGGCGACATCATCCCCGCCGACCTGGTGGTGATGGCCGCCGGCATCCGTCCCAACACCGAACTGGCGGAAAAATCCGGCATCCCGTGCAACCGCGGGATCCTGGTCAACGACACGATGCAAACCTACGACCCGCGTATCTACGCAATCGGTGAATGCGCCAGCCACCGCGGCACGGCCTACGGCCTGGTGGCGCCGTTGTTCGAACAGGCCAAGGTCTGCGCCAACCACCTCGCGCAACTGGGCTTCGCCACTTACAAGGGTTCGGTCACCTCGACCAAGTTGAAGGTCACCGGCATCGACCTGTTCTCCGCCGGCGACTTCATGGGCGGCGAAGGCACCGAAACCATCACCCTTTCCGACCCCATCGGCGGCGTCTACAAAAAACTGGTGATCAAGGATGACGTGCTGGTCGGCGCCTGCCTGTACGGCGACACCGCAGACGGTGGCTGGTATTTCCGCCAGATCCGTGAAAACCACGGCATCAGCGAAATTCGCGACCACCTCATGTTCGGGGAAAACGCCCTCGGCGACGTAGGCCACCAGGGCCAGGACAAAGCCATGAGCATGGCCGACACCGCCGAAGTCTGCGGCTGCAACGGCGTATGCAAGGGCACCATCGTCAAGGCGATCCAGGAACACGGGCTGTTCAGCGTCGATGACGTGAAAAAACACACCAAGGCCGCCAGTTCCTGCGGTTCCTGCGCCGGCCTGGTGGAGCAGATCCTGATCAACACCGTCGGCGGCGCGGCGGACGTCAAGCCGAAAAGCGAAAAAGCCATCTGCGGTTGCAGCGACCTCAACCACGGCCAGATCCGCCAGGCGATCCGCGACCAGCACCTGCTGACCATCGCCGGGGCCATGAGCTACCTGAACTGGCGCACCCCCAACGGCTGCGCCACCTGCCGCCCGGCGTTGAACTACTACCTGATTTCCACCTGGCCTGGCGAAGCCCAGGACGACCCACAGTCGCGCCTGATCAACGAACGCGCCCACGCCAACATCCAGAAAGACGGCACCTACTCCGTGGTCCCGCGGATGTGGGGTGGCGTGACCAACCCTTCGGAACTGCGGCGCATCGCCGACGTGGCCGACAAGTACAACGTGCCCATGGTCAAGGTCACCGGCGGTCAGCGCATCGATTTGCTGGGCATCAAGAAACAGGACCTGCCCGGTGTGTGGAAAGACCTCGACATGCCGTCCGGCCACGCCTACGGCAAGTCCATCCGCACCGTGAAGACCTGCGTGGGCAGCGAGTTCTGCCGCTTCGGCACGCAGAATTCCACCCAACTGGGTATCGAGCTGGAGCACGACCTGTTCAACATGTGGTCGCCGCACAAAGTGAAACTGGCCGTCTCCGGTTGCCCACGCAACTGCTCGGAAGCCGGGATCAAGGACGTCGGCATCATCGGCGTCGACTCCGGCTGGGAGATGTACATCGGCGGCAACGGCGGGATCAAGACCGAGGTCGCCGAGTTTTTCGTCAAGCTCAAGACTGCCGAAGAAGTGCGTGAATACAACGGCGCCTTCCTGCAGCTGTACCGCGAAGAAGCCTTCTACCTCGAACGCACCGTGCACTACATGCAGCGGGTCGGCATGGAGCACATCAAGAAAGCCGTGCTGGAAGACTCGGAACGGCGCAAAGCGCTCCATGAGCGGTTGAAGTTTTCCCTGTCGCTGGAGCAAGACCCCTGGAAACAACGCCTGGAACAGCCTCAGTTGAAAAAAGAGTTTGAGGTCATCCCCGTGAAAAACCTGGAGGTGCCGGCATGAACTGGCTGGATATCTGCGCACTGGAAGAGATCAATATCCTGGGTTCGCGCATCATCAATGGCCCGAAAGGCGATATCGCGATTTTTCGTACCAGCGACGATGAAGTGTTCGCCCTCGATGACCGTTGCCCACACAAGGGTGGCCCATTGTCCCAAGGGTTGGTCTACGGCAAGCGCGTGGCCTGCCCGCTGCACAACTGGCAGATCGACCTGGAAAGCGGTCAGGCCCAAGCCCCCGACGTAGGTTGCGCCCATCATCATTCGGCCCGGGTCGAAAATGGCCGGGTGCAGTTGGCCCTGCGGGACGCAAGCTGATGAACCGCCAGATCACGGCCTCGACCTGCTGTTATTGCGGGGTCGGTTGCGGCGTCTTGATCGAGCATGATGGCGAGCGCATCCTCGGCGTCAGCGGCGATCCCGCCCATCCGGCCAACTTTGGCAAACTGTGCAGCAAGGGCTCGACACTGCACCTGACCGGCGACCTCGCCGCCCGCGCCCTCTATCCTGAGTTGCGCCTGGGCAAAGGCCTGGCCCGCGCCCGCACCGATTGGGACAGCGCCCTGGATCACGCCGCCAGTGTCTTCGCCGAGACCATCGCCGAGCACGGCCCCGACAGCGTGGCGTTCTACATCTCCGGCCAATTGCTGACCGAGGACTACTACGCCTTCAACAAGCTCGCCCGGGCATTGGTGGGCACCAATAACATCGACAGCAATTCGCGGTTGTGCATGTCCTCCGCCGTGGTGGGTTACAAGCGCAGCCTCGGCGCCGACGCCCCGCCCTGCAGCTACGAAGACCTGGAACTGAGCGATTGCGTGATGATCGTCGGCAGTAACATGGCCTACGCCCATCCAATCCTCTTTCGCCGTCTCGAAGAGGCTAAATCCCGCCGGCCGCAGATGAAAATCATCGTCATCGACCCCCGGCGCACCGACACTTGCGATCTGGCGGACCTGCACCTGGCGATCCTGCCCGGCACCGACGTCGCCTTGTTCCATGGGATCTTGCACCTGCTGCTGTGGGAAGACTGGGTCGACCGCGACTTCATCAAGGCCCATACCGAAGGGCTGGCGGACCTGAAAAACCTGGTACGTGATCACACCCCGACCATGGTCGCGCAGTTGTGCGGCATCAGTGTCGAACAACTGCAGCAGTGCGCCGAGTGGGTCGGCACGTCGCCGACTTTCCTGTCCTTGTGGTGCATGGGCCTGAACCAGTCCACCGCCGGCAGCGCGAAAAACAGCGCACTGATCAACCTCCACCTGGCCACGGGGCAAATCGGCCGGCCGGGGGCGGGGCCTTTCTCGCTGACCGGCCAACCCAATGCCATGGGCGGGCGGGAAACCGGCAGCCTGTCGAACCTGCTGCCGGGCCATCGCGAAGCCGCCAACCCGGAGCATCGTGCCGAAGTCGCCCACTACTGGGGCGTCGAGCAACTGCCCGCCACCACTGGCTTGAGCGCCATCGAGCTGTTCGAACAGGTGCGCAGCGGCAAGATCAAGGCCTTGTGGATCGCCTGCACCAACCCTGCGCAATCGATGCCGGACCAGACTGCGGTACGTGAAGCCCTGCAAGCCTGCCCATTCGTGGTCTTGCAGGAAGCTTTCCGGACCACCGAAACCGCCGCGTTTGCCGACCTGCTGCTACCAGCGGCCAGTTGGGGCGAGAAAGAAGGTTCGGTGACCAACTCCGAACGGCGCATTTCCCACGTCCGTCGAGCCATCGGCGCACCGGGTGAAGCACGGCCGGACTGGGCAATCACGGTAGATTTCGCACAACGCCTGGAAAAACACCTGCGCCCGAGCTTGCCGAGCCTGTTCGCCTTTGAAAGCCCGGCCCAACTGTTCGATGAATACAAACAGCTGACCCGTGGCCGCGACCTGGACTTGTCCGGCATCAGCCATGCCCTGATCGATCAACTCGGCCCTCAGCAATGGCCCTTCCCGGACGGCGCCACGGTCGGGACGGCGCGCCTGTACGTGGACGGGATTTTTCCTACCGACAACGGCCGGGCGCGTTTTGTGGCCGACCCCTATCGCGCCGCCAAGGAAGTGCGTGACGCCCGCTACCCATTGACCCTGAACACCGGCCGCTTGCGTGACCAGTGGCACGGCATGAGCCGTACCGGTACCGCCGCGCAGTTGTTTGGTCATGTGAACGAAGCGGTACTCAGCCTGCACCCCGACGAACTGCTCCGGCATCGCCTGCAAGCGGGCGACCTGGTCAGCCTCAAGAGCCGTCGCGGCAGCGTGATCGTGGCCGTGGACAGCGACGACAGTGTGCGCCCCGGCCAGGCCTTCCTGCCCATGCACTGGGGCGACCGGTTCCTCAAGGGTGGCGTGAATACCCTGACGCAACCGGCCTTCGACCCCTTGTCGAAACAACCGGAACTCAAGCACAGCGGCGTGCGCCTGGAACCGGTGGACCTGCCTTGGCAGCTTTTCGCCTTGATCGAAGGCGATGTTCAACAGCATCTGGAGGTTCTACGGCCCCTGTGTGAGGCGTTTTCCTACGTCAGTCTGAGCCTGACTGGCCGTGAGCGTCCCGCGTTGCTGATTCGCGCTGCTAGCGCCATCGCTCCCGAACCGCAACTGCTCCAGGCCATCGACGAACAATTGGGCCTGATCGATGGGCCGGTGCTGGCCTATGACGATCCGCGTCGCTCCATCGGTAAACGGGTGCGCATCGAAAACGGCCGCATCACCGCCATTCGCCTGGCCGGCGAAACCCTGGCCCGCCACTGGCTGCAGAACCTGTGGCTGGAAGGTCGTGCCGATGAACAACTGCGGCGCTGGCTGCTGGCGCCTCTGAGCGCGCCGCCAGGCAACGTCGGCGCCGCAACGGGTGGCAGTAAAACGCTGTGCAACTGCATGAACGTCAGCCAGCGTGCGATCTGCGCAGGCATCGAACGCGGCCTGGACTTGCAGGGGCTCAAACAGGAACTGGGCTGTGGCACGCAATGCGGCTCCTGCGTACCGGAAATCAAGCGCCTGCTGGTTGCCACTGCGCAACCGCTGGCAGCTATCTCGTGAGGAAAACACTATGAACGCAAAAGTCTGGCTGGTGGGTGCAGGTCCCGGTGACCCTGAGTTGCTGACCCTCAAAGCCGTGCGCGCCCTGGGCGAGGCCGACGTGGTGCTGATCGACGATCTGGTCAATGTCGCGGTGCTGGAGCACTGCCCCGACGCACGCATCATTGCCGTGGGCAAGCGCGGCGGCTGCCGCTCCACGCCCCAGGCCTTTATCCATCGCCTGATGCTGCGTTATGCCCGCCAGGGCAAATGCGTGGTGCGTCTCAAGGGCGGCGACCCATGCATCTTCGGTCGCGGCGGAGAAGAAGCGCAGTGGCTGCGCGAGCACGGTGTCGAAGTTGAGATGGTCAATGGCATCACCGCTGGCCTCGCGGGGGCGACCCAGTGCGATATTCCACTGACCCTGCGCGGGATTGCCCGGGGCGTGACGCTGGTGACGGCCCACACCCAGGATGGCAGCAGCCTGAACTGGCAAGCCCTGGCGCAAAGCGGAACCACCCTGGTGGTGTACATGGGCGTGGCGAAGCTGAGCGAGATTCGTGAGCAATTGCTGGCCGGTGGCCTGGCGGCGAACACACCCGTGGCCATGATCGAAAACGCCTCCCTGCCCCACCAGCGTGACTGCCGTAGCGATCTGGCCTCGATGGAAGCCGATGCAAGCGCCTTTCAACTCAAGAGCCCGGCGATCCTGGTGATTGGCGCAGTAGCGGGAGCGGCTGAACTGGCCGCCTCCCCGCCGGCCTGGGCCCAGGTTTCAGCCCTCTGACATACAACCCCTACCAAGCTCGCTCCCACAATGGGATTGGAGTACGTCCGGGAGAACCAGGTCGGCTGTCAGGCCGCTTTCGCGAGCAAGCCCGCTCCCACAGAAGGAACGCGATCACCCAGAACCAGGTCGGCTATAAGGCCGCCTCGCGGTGGACGTTGATCTCGGGCGCCCCGTTAACCACGATGGCCGAACGCAGGTATTGCGTAGTGGGCATCCCGGCATGGATGCCGGGATAGCCGCGCTGGGCCATGGATGGCCCTTCGCGGCGGGCCCACGGAGCAATGCCGGAGTGAGGGCATGCCGAGCCTAGGCGAGGCACCGAGTGGTGGGGCAGAAGCGTTTTGCTTACTTTTGCGCTTCTCAAAAGTGAGCCGCCGTCAGGGCGGAACCCTAAGTGGCCGTTACGCAAAAAATGGATATGTACTCAGTCAACAAAAGCCTGGCCGGCTGCAAGGCCGCCATCGCGAGCAAGCTCGCTCCCACAGGTTTTGCTTCGTCCGGCATAGACTGACTGATAAATCCCAGGCAAAGAAAAGCCCGGCCTAGGCCGGGCTTTTCCAAAGCTGTGGGCTAATTACTTAGCTTGGGCTTCAACCTGCGCTTCTACGCGACGGTTAACTGCACGACCAGCTTCAGTGGCGTTGTCAGCAACTGGGCGGGATTCGCCGTAGCCAACAGACTGAACGCGAGTCGATTCAACACCGTACTGGTTGGTCAGAACTTGCTTAACGGCGTTTGCACGACGCTCAGACAGTTTCTGGTTGTAAGCGTCAGGACCGACGGAGTCAGTGTGACCTTCAACAGTGGTGCTGGTGGATGGGTACTGCTTCATGAAATCAGCCAGGTTCTTGATGTCGCCATAGCTGTTTTCTTTAACGACCGACTTGTCGAAGTCGAACTTGACGTCCAGCTCAACACGTACGACTTCAGCAACAGCTGGGCAGCCATCAGCGTCAACGGTTACGTTGGCTGGGGTGTCAGGGCACTTGTCGACGTTGTCGCACACGCCATCGTTGTCGCTGTCGGAGCAGACTTCAGCCGGAGCTGGAACTGGAGCAGCAGCAGGCTTGGAGCCGCCACCGAAGTTCACACCGATACCGACGCTTGGAGCCCACTCGGTGTCGCCCTGGTCGATGTTGTACTGAGCTTCAACGCCGGCACGGGCGTAGAAGTTCTCGGTGAAGTACAGCTTGGCGCCGCCGCCAACGTTGGCGAAGGTGGAACGGTTACGGCCGTTGCTGCCATTCTGGTCGATGCTCTGGTCGGAGAAACCGGCAGAGACGTAAGGACGCAGCATGTCGCCTGGGTTGTTGAAGTGGTACAGGGCGTCCAGAGCGGTGTTGGCGCCTTTGACGTTGGTGCCGTCGTCAGTACGGGCGTTGTGCACTTCGTCGTAGGCCAGACGCAGTTCAACGTCGTCGGTCAGGAAGTAACCAACCGAACCGCCGAACAGGTTGCCGTTGTTCTTGAAGTTACGAGCGCTGTCGAATTGTTCTTTCTTGGCGAAGCCTTCGATTTCAACTGCGCCTTGGCCTTGTGCCAGAGCGCCGAACGAAGTGGCAGCAATCAAAGAACCAATGGCAAAGCCCAAGGTGTTTTTCAGTTTCATCCGTTAAATCCCCATCTGGTGATTGTGAAGCAGTCCCGCAAACCGGGGGACAACTCGGCGGCAAGTCTATCAGAACTTGCCTACACGTAAGAGATATTTGCGCCGAACTAAGTTTCAGCAATGCCTGCAAATTTCTCACGTAATTTGTCAAGAGCACGCTTGTAACGCATTTTTGTCGCGCTCAAACCCATATGCATTATGTCTGCGATCTCCTGGAATTCCAGCTCTGCGACAAATCGTAGCACCAGAATTTCCCGATCGATCGGGTTCACATAAACCAGCCAGCGATCGAGTCCACCCTTTTCCTCGGGCTTGGGCGCCTTATCTTCCGACGCTTCCTCGAGAGGGTCCAGGCTCAGCGCGTCCATCAAGCGACGCTTTCGCCGTTCCTTGCGATACTGCGTGATGCATTCGTTGTACGTGATGCTATAAAGCCATGTCTTGAACTTCGATTTCCCCTCGAAGTTCTTCAGGCCATACAGCACCTTCAACATCACCTCCTGACAGACATCGTCAGCATCACGATCGTTCCCGAGATAACGCGCACAAACGTTAAATAAAGTTCTCTGGTAACGACGCATCAACTCTTCATAGGCGCGCGTTACGTGAAACAGCTCCGTATGCGCGCGCGCGACCAACTCCTCATCGGAGAGATCACGGGGGTCGTAGCGCGTGGATAGCGATTGGGGTTTGTTCAAAACAAGTCGGGCCGACAGTCTAGGTCAATGTGCGCCGCAGCCTGCGATATCGGGCATTTTGCGGCGGCATACATTAGCAGGGTTTGCCGGGTTAGCGGCTACTCACATGCTGTTCCAGCAGGATCCGATTGGAAAGCGACACCAACTCGCCCTCCTCGGTCAGCAATGTGGTCTTCACCGTGCCGATCTCTTCGATCTGGCCTTCGACCTCGCCAACACGCACTTGTTGCCCAACCTCGTACAATTCACGCACATAGATTCCCGCCAGGATCTGACCGGCGATTTCACGACTTCCCAATCCCATGGCCAGCGCAACCGCCAGACCAACGGTAATCAATACGATCACGATCACGTGGTTGAGCAGGTCAGTCTTGACCTCCAACTGACTGATCGCCACCGAAATACTGATGATGATCACCAGGCCCTGGGCAATTCGCCCCACGCCAGCGGCGTAGTCCAGCCCAACGCCCTCGGCCGCACCGCGCACCAGCCCGTTGGCCAGTTGCGCCAGCAGAACGCCGACCAGCAACACCAGCGCAGCACCAAAAACCTTCGGCAAATACAGCGCAAGCATATCAAGCGTAGCCGAAACTCGCTCAAGGCCAAGGGATTCTGCTGCGGAAACCAGGAAAATCAGCAGCACGAACCAATACACAATCTTGCCGACCAGGGTAGAGATCGGTACCTGGATGCCACCTCGGGACAACAGCTTGGTCAGGCCGGTGCCGCCCATCAGGCGATCGAGGCCCAGTTTGGCGAGCAACTTGGACAGCAGCGTGTCCAGCAGCTTGGCCACGACAAAGCCCAGCAACAGCACCACCAGCGCGCCGAAGAGGTTGGGGATGAAGTTAGCCACCTTGGTCCACAACGCAGTCATTGCCGTGACGAGGCTCTGGGTCCAGAGATCAAGTTCCATATTCAATCAGCCTTATCAGCGGTGCGAGTAACAGGTTTACGGCGGGAAACCGGCGAGACATGGGCCGATCCATTATTCAGGGCGATCATCAGCGCGGGCAACCAGCGGCCCAGCAGGCTGAACAGATCGCCTGCGCCGACCTGGCGGTTGGCGGTTTTCAGTACACGTCCCAGGCATGCATCGTCGTCCCGGCTGGACGGCGAAGCCTTGAGCATGTCGCGCAAAGACTGTTCAAACGGATCGTGCATACGCACCTCTCGTGATGTCTGTGGAAGACGCGATCAAATTTCGTCGGGTCACATGAAACCCCATCACACCCAGCGCAAGCGGCGGAATAACCACCACTGCCCCAGCGCCACGCAGATCATCAGCAGGCAGGCGACCATGAAACCGTAGGGGCTTTCGGAAAACGGAATGCCGCCGACGTTGATGCCCAAAAGGCCGGTGAGAAAACTCATCGGCAGGAAAATCCCGGTGACGATGCCAAAGCGGTACATGGTGCGGTTCATGCGCACCGAAAGGCGCCGGTCTTCGGCCTCCAGCACAAGCCCCACGCGCTCTCGGGTCAATTCCAGCTCCTCGAGATAACGGGTCAGGCTGTTGTTCAATTCGTTCCAATAGTCGCCGTCATCCTCCAGAAACCATGGCAGTTTGATCCGCGACATCTGGCCAAAAATATCCCGTTGTGGCGCCAGGAAACGCTTCAGTCCAGCCGCCCGGCGACGGATGTGCAAGATGGCGTCATGCTCGGGGGCATACCGTTCGTCGGCGTCGAGCTTTTCTTCCTCGCCATCGACGATTTCCGAGAGGCAAGTGACCAGGTCCTGCACCTTGTCGGTGAGGTATTGCGCCATATAAAGGATGAGTTCAGAGGCGTTCTCAGGCCCCTTGCCCTCGGCCAGTTGCGCCAACAGCTCATCGGTGGCCCGCAACGGACGCAGGCGCAGGGAGATCACCCGCTGGGCGGACGCAAAGATCCGTACCGAGACCATGTCTTCAGGTTCGGCGCCCGGGTTGAGATTGATCCCCCGAAGGAACAGCAGCAGCTCGGCATTGGGCAAAGGCAGCAGGCGCGGCCGGGTGTTCTCTTCGAGCAGCAGGTCGCAGTTGAACTCGCTCAGGCCACTGGATTTGCGCAGCCAGGTGTGGGTTTGCGGATGACTGCGATCCCAGTGCAGCCACAGGCTTTCATGGGCCTGCAACTGCAAATCGTCGAGTTCGGTCCGGGCTATGGAACGCGCGCCACCTTTACCATCCAGCACCAGGGCATGCACCAGCCCCCATTGCGCGTTTTCTTCCTCGAACATCCTCATCCCTTATGGCTTTGGTGCTTCATTCAGGCATTTTTAGCGGGCTTGGCGAGACGATCACGCCATTATTGTCCGCATAGACATACTCGCCCGGGCGAAACGTCACGCCGGCAAAGGTCACCGGCACATTGAGCTCACCGACACCACGCCGGTCGGTTTTCATCGGGTGGCTGGCCAGGGCCTGAACCCCGAGGTCGGTCTGGGCAATGATGTCGACGTCGCGGATGCATCCGTAGACCACCAGCCCTTCCCAGCCGTTCTTAGCGGCTTTTTCCGCCAGCACGTCCCCCAGCAACGCCCGACGCAGGGAACCGCCGCCGTCGACGACCAGCACCTTGCCGTTGCCCTTGAGTTCAACCTGCTCCTTGACCCGCGAGTTGTCCTCGAAGCACTTGATGGTCACGATTTCGCCGCCGAAGGAATCGCGGCCGCCGAAATTGCTGAACATCGGCTCCAACACCTGCACCAGTTCCGGGTAGGCGTCGCACAGGTCGGGCGTGAGGTAATGGTTCATCGAACAACTCCTGAAAGGCTGGAACGTCAGACTGAATGAGCAACCGTTTGTGACTGGAACCGCTTGAAGCGTCATATCTTAGCCGCAAGCCGACCAGAGCGAAATGCCCATGTCAGAGCCTTTCGCTTAAACCGCCTCGGCCAGGGCGGGCGGGTTTTCCAGCAACGGTGCCCGCTGATCTTGCAGCCAAAGCGCCACCAGAGGCCAGACCTCAGCCTGTGCCGCCTTGCTGACCAGCATCTCGACGTGACCGAAATCGCCTTTGAAACCCTGTCCCCGGCCCAGGCAAACAAACTGCTTGTGCTCGGAACCAATCTGATCGAAGAGCTTGCGGCACGCCCAGGTGGGGTCCTGATGATCGCCCGCGGCGCTCACCGCCAGCACCGGCAACCGGACATCGGCCAACCCGGCCCACCAGTTCTTCTCGGCATCGCCGAAACGCCCGAACAGGCCGTACCAGCGCATGCTTTCCAGGGCCAGGCCGATGGGTTCATCCTCGGGGCCGCGCTTGAGCCTTGAACCGGACAATTGGGCAAAACGCTTGAGAATGAAGCGACCGCTCCACTCCACTGGCGGAAACTTCAGCGGCCAGTAGGTGCGGCTGACCTGGGTGCCAAAAAACGCCGCCGAAGCCACCGCAGGCTCGCCCAGGTAGTGGCCGCCCAAGGCTGCCGCCAGGGTGATGCCACCCAGGGAATGACCGATCCAGTGGGGCACTTGCCCGCTCTGCTCACGCACGAAGGCGCCAATGGCCGGCAAGTCGTAACGGGCGTAGTCGGCCACCCGATTGTTGCGATAGCCCTGGTTGCGCTGGGATAAGCCATGGCCGCGCATTTCGGGAATCCAGACATCGAACCCCAGGCGTGCCAGGTATGCCCCCAGGCCCAGACCCTTGGGCGAATACCAGAAACGCCGGTTGGAAAAACTGCCGTGCAACAGGATCACCGGGACCCCACGGGTTTCGCAGGCGTCGGCCATGCCCAGCCGGGTGACGGCCAGTTCAACGCTGGCGTCCGGGCTGTTGCCGGGTTTCAAGCGATAGACGTCTTCGCTCAGATCACCGCGCCGCTCGGCGCTGATCAGGGCGACAGGAAAGAGGTTGCTGCTGCTTTGCATGATTTTCTTGCACAAAAAAAAGACGACTGTGGGAGCGAGCTTGCTCGCGATGGCGGTGGATCAGCACAATAATCTTGGCTGACACTCCGCTATCGCGAGCAGGCTCGCTCCCACAAAGGTTACCCGGCTTACATTACCGGTGAGGCCCCTTCACTCGATCAGACCGCCGCCTGACCCTCAGCCAGGAAGAACCAGGTTTCCAACACGGAGTCCGGATTCAACGAAACGCTTTCGATGCCCTGCTCCATCAGCCATTTGGCCAGGTCCGGGTGGTCCGAAGGGCCCTGGCCGCAGATGCCGATGTACTTGCCAGCCTTGTTGCAGGCGGCAATGGCGTTGGCCAGCAGCTTCTTGACCGCCGGGTTCCGCTCGTCGAACAGGTGCGCGATGATCCCGGAGTCACGGTCCAGGCCCAGGGTCAGCTGGGTCAGGTCGTTGGAACCAATGGAGAAACCGTCGAAGAACTCGAGGAATTCTTCAGCCAGGATGGCGTTGGACGGCAGCTCGCACATCATGATCACGCGCAGGCCATTGTCGCCACGGGCCAGGCCGTTTTCCGCCAGCAGGTCGACGACCTGGCTCGCTTCGCCCAGGGTCCGCACGAACGGCACCATGATCTCGACGTTGGTCAGGCCCATCTCGTTACGCACGCGCTTGAGGGCGCGGCATTCGAGTTCGAAGCAGTCGCGGAACGATTCGCTGATGTAGCGCGAAGCACCACGGAAGCCCAGCATCGGGTTTTCTTCTTCCGGTTCGTAGAGCTTGCCGCCGATCAGGTTGGCGTATTCATTGGACTTGAAGTCCGACAGGCGCACGATGACCTTTTTCGGCCAGAACGCCGCCGCCAGGGTGCTGATGCCTTCCACCAGCTTCTCGACGTAGAAACCGACCGGATCGTTGTAACCGGCAATGCGCTTGTCGACGCTGTCCTTGATTTCCTGCGGCAGGCCGTCGTAGTTCAGCAATGCCTTGGGGTGTACGCCGATCATGCGGTTGATGATGAATTCCAGGCGGGCCAGGCCCACACCGGCATTGGGCAACTGCGCGAAGTCGAAGGCGCGATCCGGGTTGCCGACGTTCATCATGATCTTGAACGGCAGGTCCGGCATGGCGTCCACGGAGTTCTTCTTGATGTCGAAGCCCAGTTCGCCCTCAAAGATGTAGCCGGTATCGCCTTCGGCGCAGGAAACGGTCACGCCCTGGCCGTCCTTGAGCAGTTGGGTGGCGTTGCCGCAACCCACCACGGCCGGGATCCCCAGTTCACGGGCGATGATCGCCGCGTGGCAGGTACGCCCGCCGCGGTTGGTGACGATGGCGCTGGCGCGCTTCATCACCGGTTCCCAGTCCGGGTCGGTCATGTCGGAGACCAATACGTCGCCGGCCTGGACCTTGTCCATCTCCGAGACGTCCTTGATGATCCGCACCTTGCCCGCGCCGATGCGCTGGCCGATGGCACGGCCTTCCACCAGCACAGTGCCGGTTTCCTTGAGCAGGTAGCGCTCCATGACGTTGGCCTGGGTGCGGCTCTTCACGGTTTCCGGACGGGCCTGCACGATGTACAGCTTGCCGTCGTCACCGTCCTTGGCCCACTCGATGTCCATCGGGCACTTGTAGTGCTGCTCGATGATCATCGCCTGCTTGGCCAGCTCGCTGACTTCGGCATCGCTGAGGCAAAAACGCGCGCGCTCGGCCTTGTCCACATCGACGGTCTTCACCGAACGGCCGGCCTTGGCTTCGTCGCCGTAGATCATCTTGATGGCCTTGCTGCCCAGGTTGCGGCGCAGGATGGCTGGACGACCGGCTTGCAGCGTGCCTTTGTGGACGTAGAACTCATCCGGGTTCACCGCGCCCTGCACGACGGTTTCACCCAGGCCGTAGGCGCCGGTGATGAACACCACGTCACGGAAACCCGACTCGGTGTCGAGGGTGAACATCACGCCGGCGGTGCCGGTTTCGGAGCGGACCATGCGCTGCACACCGGCGGACAGGGCGACCAGCTTGTGGTCGAAGCCCTGGTGCACGCGGTAGGAAATGGCACGGTCGTTGAAAAGGGAGGCGAAGACTTCCTTGGCGGCACGGATGACGTTTTCCACGCCACGGATGTTCAGGAAGGTTTCCTGCTGGCCGGCGAAGGAGGCATCCGGCAGGTCTTCGGCGGTGGCCGAGGAACGCACGGCGACGGCGATGTCCGGATTGCCTTCGGACAACTTGGCGAACGCGGTGCGGATCTCGGCGTTCAGTTTCTCGGGGAACTCGGCGTCCATGATCCATTGGCGGATCTGGGCACCAGTCTTGGCCAGGGCATTGACGTCATCGACGTCCAGGGCATCGAGCGCATCGTGGATCTGCTTGTTCAGGCCGCTCAGTTCCAGGAAATCACGATAAGCCTGGGCGGTCGTGGCGAAGCCACCTGGCACCGATACACCGGCACCGGCGAGGTTGCTGATCATCTCGCCCAGGGATGCGTTCTTGCCCCCCACATGCTCCACATCATGGACGCCGAGCTTATCGAGGGAAACTACGTACTCTACCAAGGTGATCTCTCCACTAACTGTGTTGGAAAAGCTCAAGGCACCGGTGGCTCCAGGGGAGCGATGACCGGCGATATGGCCTGGACCTGGAAAATAAGTGAGAATGCGAGCCACTGGCGGCCGGCAAATCGCGCCTATCATATCCAAGAATCGTCACTAGCTCACTAGCTTAAGGCCCAAGGCGCAAATGAAACGATCTGCTTTCTTTATCTCCGACGGCACCGGCATCACGGCCGAAACGCTAGGCCAAAGCCTGTTGGCACAATTCGAAAACATTACCTTCGCCAAGTTCATACGTCCGTACATCGACAACGTCGACAAGGCGCGGGCCATGGTACAGCAAATCAATAAAGCCGCCGAAACCGACGGTTTCCGCCCGATTATCTTCGATACCATCGTCAATCAAGACATCCGTGAGATTCTCGCAACGTCCAATGGTTTCATGATCGACATTTTTTCCACGTTCCTGGCGCCCCTGGAACAGGAACTGAGCGAGCACTCCTCCTACTCGGTCGGCAAGTCCCATTCCATTGGCCACAACTCCAACTACATGGAGCGGATCGAGGCGGTCAACTTCGCGCTGGACAACGATGACGGCGCCCGCACGCATTATTACGACAAGGCCGACCTGATCCTGGTGGGCGTGTCGCGCTGTGGCAAGACGCCGACGTGCCTGTACATGGCGATGCAGTTCGGCATCCGCGCGGCCAACTATCCGCTGACCGAAGACGACATGGAGCGCCTGCAACTGCCCAGCGCCCTGCGCGCCCACCAGCACAAGCTGTTCGGCCTGACCATCGACCCGGACCGCCTCACCGCGATCCGCAACGAGCGCAAGCCCAACAGCCGCTATTCGAGCTATGCCCAGTGCGAGTTCGAAGTGCGCGAGGTGGAAAACCTGTTCCGGCGGGAGAATATTCCGCACATCAATTCCACGCATTTTTCCGTGGAAGAGATTTCGGCGAAGATCCTGGTGGAGAAAGGGGTGGAGCGGCGGTTCAAGTAAGGTAGAGGCCTAAAGCCAAATCTGTGGGAGCGAGCTTGCTCGCGATAGCGGTGCGTCAGCTGCATGAATGTTGGCTGACACTCCCCAATCGCGAGCAAGCTCGCTCCCACATTGGTTCCGGTATGACTGCAGGATTTGTATTCCCCTGCTTTCCTCCTGTGGAAAGCTTGCTCCCACAGGTTCTACCTCAATGAGCCACAGCCGCCTGCTCTTCCATCTTCTTGCGCAGGCTCAGCGGGCGCATGTCGGTCCAGACTTCTTCGATGTAGGCCAGGCATTCCTTCTTGAACCCGCTTTTGCCGACGGTACGCCAGCCTTCGGGAACGGCCTTGTAGTCTGGCCAGATCGAATACTGTTCTTCGTGGTTGACCACGACCTGAAAGACGATGTCCTCGCGGTCGAATACTGAAGTCATGGGTGTCTCTCCATCTTTGCTCGAGGTTCGCTGCGTCGCATGCGCAGCCAGGATATGAAAGGAACGTACGGGGCCGGGTGAAAATTAGCGGTCAGAGACCGCCGCATGCAGGGCTCGCCCGAAAATTTCGGCGACCCGGTCGATTTCCGCCCTTGTGATAATCAGCGGCGGCAGGAACCGCACCACGCCGCCCTGCCGGCCACCCAGCTCAAGGATCAGCCCGCGCTTGAGGCATTCACGTTGCAGCCGTGGCGCCAACCATGCGTGCACCGGCGGATGGCCCAGGGCGTCGGGTTTACCCGCCGGGTCTACCAGTTCGACGCCGAGCATCAACCCGCGACCGCGGATATCGCCCAGTTGTGGGAAGTCTCGCTGCAGGATGCGCAGGTGCTCGCTCAAGCGTTCGCCCATGGCGGCGGCGTGGGCCGGCAGGTCGTGTTCCTGCAGATAGCGCATCACTGCGGAACCGGCGGCCATGGCCATCTGATTGCCACGGAAGGTCCCGGCGTGAGCACCCGGCAGCCAGGTGTCGAGCCAGTCGCGATAAACCACCACCGCCAGCGGCAGGCTGCCACCGATGGCCTTGGACAGCACGACCACGTCCGGGATGATCCCGGCGTGCTCGAACGCAAACATTTTGCCGGTCCGGCCGAAGCCGCTCTGGATTTCGTCGACGATCAACGCCACCCCCGCCTGCTCGGTGATCCGCCGCAAGCCGCGCAGCCAGTCCAGGTCGGCAGGAATGACCCCACCCTCGCCCTGCACCACTTCGACGATGACGGCTGCCGGTAATTGCACGCCGGCCTCGGGGTCATTCAACAGGTTTTCCAGGTAATGCAGATTGGCCTTCACGCCCGCCACACCGCCCAGCCCGAATGGGCAGCGGTAATCGTAGGGGTATGGCATGAACTGCACGCCGCTGCTGAGCAAGGCGCCCAAGGGTTTCTTCGGCCCCAGGCTGCCCATCAGGCTCAACGCTCCCTGGCTCATGCCGTGATAACCGCCCTGGAATGACAGCACGGTGCTGCGGCCGGTGGCGGTGCGCACCAGCTTGAGGGCGGCTTCCACGGCGTCGGTACCGGTGGGGCCGCAGAACTGGATCTTCGCCTCGGCGGCCAGCTCTGCCGGCAACAGGCCGAACAGGTCCTGGACGAAACGGTCCTTGACCGGCGTGGTCAGGTCCAGGGTATGCAACGGCAGCTCATCGGCCAGCACCTGCTGGATCGCTTCGATCACCACTGGGTGGTTATGCCCCAGCGCCAGTGTGCCAGCGCCGGCCAGGCAATCGATGAAGGTGCGGCCCTCGACATCCTCGACATACAGCCCCTTGGCACGCTTGAGGGCCAGGGGAATCCGCCGTGGGTAGCTGCGGGCATTGGACTCCTGCCGACTCTGACGGGCCAGCAGCGGCGACTCATTGAACTGGTAGAGCGTCTCGGCCGGCGCAGGACTGACCCGGGCCGGCTGTGCTTCGATAAGACTGTTGGCGACTGACATCCCTCGACCCCGCAATACACTGAAGTAATGACCCAACGACACACCGCACAGGTGCATCTCCGGTCGGAGCGCACATGCAGGTTTCCTGTTGTGGAAACGCATCAGCCACGAAGGGATTTACTCTCGGGCAGAACTTTCTCCGTCAGCGCGATCAGTGGTTTGTCCTTGAAGCCTGTGGGAGCAAAGCCTTCCTACAGGCCATTGCTAAAGTGAATCAGGCCGGTAACACCTGCACCGGCATCGTCAACTCGACCCGCAGGCCATCCGAGCGACTGTCGAAATGCAGGCCGCAGCCGCAGCGCTGGACGATGGCCTGGACGATCGCCAGCCCCAGCCCGCAGCCGGTGCTCTGGCCGTTGCGCCAGAAACGCTGGGTCAGGTGCTGGATGTCGTCGGCAGCGATGCCGGGGCCGTGATCGCGGACCTGGAAGCGCACGCGCTGGCCGACCATCTCCAGGCTCAGCTCCACATCGGTATCGTCCGGGGTATGGCGCAGGGCGTTATCCAGCAGGTTGCGCAAGGCGGCGATAGAGAGCACCGCCGGCATCTGCACCGGTGCATCGGACAACCCCGGGGATACGTGCAGCCTGATCCGCCGGGAATCACTGCTGGCGGCATCCTGGATCGCCAGTCGGGCGACCTGTTCGGCGTTGCATTGCACGCCATCGTCGAACGACAGGCTGCCTTCGACCCGCGCCAGCAGCAGCAACTGTTCGAGCGTGCGATGCATGCGGTCGGCGCCCTCCTCGGCCCGGGCCAGGGATTGATCGCGGGCGGCGCCCTCGGTCATGCGCGCCACTTGCAGGTGCGTCTTGATGGCGGTCAGCGGGCTGCGCAGCTCGTGGGCGGCGTCACCGGTCAGCCGTCGCTCGCGCTCGATGGTCTTGCCGATGCGCTGGAACAACTGGTTCTGGGTCTCCAGCAACGGCCGCAGTTCGCTGGGCAGCGGATGGATCTGCAAGGGTTCCAGGGAGTCGGCATTGCGCCGCATCAGCGCATCGCGCATGCGATTGAGCGGTGCCAGGCCCTGGCCGATGCCGAGCCACAACAGGCACAGGCAACCGAGCAACGCCACGCCCACCGGCACCGAGGCGGCCAGCAGTATCGACATGTTCAAGGCTTCCCGTTCGATCTGGCGATCGGCAGTGGTGATGCGCAAGTCACCCCGGGCCAGGGTGAAGCTGCGCCAAGGCGCGCCGTCGATCATCTGGTCGTGGAAACCCATCTTCTCGGCTTCCAGGGTTTGTTCCGGAGTGCCGTGGCTGCGAGCCAGAATCTCGCCGCGCAAAGAACTGACCTGACAGGCCATGCCGCCAGGAATGCTCAATTGCTCGGAGCTCAAATGCGTGCCGTCGCCCTTGCTGGGCAACGGTGGCATCTGTTCCAGCAACCCGGCGACCATTCGCGCCGAAGCCACCAGGCGCTGGTCGAGGGAAAACATCATCTGGTTGCGCAGGTCGCTGAGCATCCACGCCGCAGCCAGGGCCCAGATCAGGGCAAAGGCCGCGCCGAGGGTCAGGCTCAGGCGCAGTCGCAGGCTCATCACTTGGAAGCCTCTCCACCTTCGGCCGGCCCCAGGCGATAGCCCAGGCCACGCACGGTTTCGACAATCCCGTTACCCAACTTGCGCCGCAGGTGATGGATATGGACGTTGAGGGCGTTACTCTCCAGCTCGTCGTTGAAGCCGTAGACGCTGTCCTTGAGTTGTTCGGTGGACAGCACCCGCCCACGACTGTGCAAGAGCGCCTGCAACAGCGACTGTTCGCGACGGGACAGATCCACCGGCTGGCCGTCCAGGGTGGTTTCCCGACTGCTGGGGTCGTAGGTCAGGCGACCGTGCTCGATCAGGTTGACGCTGCGCCCCGCTACGCGACGCAGCAACGTGTGCAGGCGCGCCGCGAGTTCGCGCAGGTCGAAGGGTTTGAGCAGGTAGTCATCGGCGCCGGCCTGCAAGCCGTCGACCCGGTCGGTTACCGAGTCCCGGGCGGTGAGGATCAGCACCGGCGTCTCCAGCCCCTGCTGACGCAACTGCCTGAGCAGCTTGAGACCGTCCTCGTCGGGCAATCCCAAGTCCAGCACCATGACGTCGAATTCCGCCACGCCGACCATCGCCCGCGCCGCCGATGCGGTGGCGACGTGCTCGACAGTCAGGCCCTGCGCCGTAAGGCCGGCAACGATCCCGCTGGCAATCAACTCATCGTCTTCGCAGACCAGTACGCGCATGGTAAGCCCCGTGGAAAAAGGTACATTAGGCCGCCGGCCGATTAAGCCGACATTATGCGACGAGTACGGCAAACATGGGCGATCATTGCTGCCTGCCGGTCGTCGCCGGGTTAATCGACGGTTAATCGCCAGCCGCCATTGTGTTTTCCACTTGCTTCGTTCTAAGGCTTTATCCATGCGTCGATTGTTTTTGCTGTGGCTGTTCCTGATCTCGGGCCTGGCCCAGGCCGCCAATCCCTTCGAAACCAAACCCGATTTCCTGCCGGTGGAAAAGGCGTTCGTGTTTACCTCCGAACGCCTGGACTCCGGTGAAACCCAGCTGTTCTGGCAGATCGCCGATGGGTACTACCTGTATCAGCAGCGGCTCAAGTTCGATGGCCTGGCCGAGGCGCAGAAACCGAAATTGCCGGAGGGCGAGGCCCACAGCGACGAGTTTTTCGGCGACCAGCAAGTTTATCGCCAGGCGCTGGAACTGAAGATACCCGTCGGTGCCACGGGCAAGATCAAGGTCGGCTTCCAGGGCTGCGCCGACGCCGGCCTGTGCTATCCACCCCAGACCCAAGTGGTCGACCTGGGTGGCAGCGCACCGGTGGCGGCCACCGGCGAGGCGCCGGACCAGGCCCTGGCCAGCGGCCTGCAACAACGGGCCTTGGGCTGGAGCCTGCTGGTGTTCTTCGGCCTGGGCCTGCTGCTGGCGTTCACCCCCTGTTCGCTGCCGATGCTGCCGATCCTGGCCGGGCTGGTGGTGGGCAGCGGCGCCGGACCGAGACGCGGCCTGGCCTTGGCTGGCAGCTACGTGATCAGCATGGCCCTGGTATACGCCGCCATGGGCGTGCTCGCCGCGCTACTGGGCGCCAACCTCCAGGCGCTGCTGCAACAACCGTGGCTGCTGGGCAGCTTCGCGGCCGTATTCGTGTTGCTGGCGCTGCCCATGTTCGGCTTCTTCGAATTGCAATTGCCGGCCGCCCTGCGTGACCACCTGGAAAACGCCGGGCGCCAGCAGCGCGGTGGCAGCCTGGTGGGTGCCGGCGTTCTCGGGGCGCTGTCCGGCCTGTTGGTGGGCCCGTGCATGACCGCGCCGCTGGCAGGCGCGCTGCTGTACATCGCCCAGAGCGGCAATGCCCTGCACGGCGGGCTGATCCTGTTCACCATGGGCATCGGCATGGGCTTGCCACTGTTGCTGTTGGTGACCGTGGGCAACCGCTTCCTGCCCAAGCCCGGCGCCTGGATGAACCTGCTCAAGGGCGTATTCGGCTTCCTGTTCCTGGGCACCGCGCTGCTGATGATTCGCCCGATCATCGACGGTTCGTTGTGGGTCGGCCTGTGGGGCGTGCTGTTGTTGATCGCCGCCTACAGCGCCTGGCGCCAGACCGAAGGGTTCGGCCGCATCGCCTATATCTGCGGCAGCGCTTCGTTGCTGTTCGGCCTGTGGGGCAGCCTGCTGGTGATTGGCGCGGCGGGCGGTGGCGATGATTTCTTCCAGCCCCTGAAGGTCTACGCCGGCAGCGAGGGCAGTGCGACCGTCAGCGCCCATGACGCGTTCGTCACGGTCAGCGAGCCCGCCGCCCTGCAACGGGAACTGGACGCCGCCAAGGCCCAGGGCCAGTGGGTGCTGCTGGACTACTACGCCGACTGGTGCGTGTCCTGCAAGATCATGGAAAAACAGGTCTTCGGCCGCAGCGAAGTGCTCGACGCCCTGAAAGGCGTGCGCCTGCTGCGCCTGGATGTCACCGCCGACAGCCCCGCCAGTCGCGAGCTGCTGAGCCGTTACCAGGTGCCGGGGCCGCCGAGCCTGCTGTGGATCGGCGCCGACGGTGAAGAGCGCCGCAGCCAGCGGATCACCGGGGAAGTCGACGCCAAGGCGTTCCTGGAGCGCTGGAACCTCACCCGGGACGCGCGCTGATGCTGACGTTTACCTTGGGCACCTTTGCCATCGCCCTTAACCACCTGTTGCTCATCAGCGCCCTGGCGTTGGCGACCTTCGTCGGCTGGCGGGTGGCCAAGCGCGGTGGCGAAAACCCCGAGTCGGTGCTGTTCGTGCTGTTTTTGCTGGGCCTGCTGGCCGCACGGATCGGCTTCGTCGTCGCCTATTGGCAACATTACCGGGACGACCCATGGCAGATCGTCGACCTGCGCGACGGTGGCTTCCTGGCTTGGCCTGGCATCGTGGCGCTGCTGATTGGCGCCTTGTTGTGGGCCCGCCGCCGTCCGCCCCTGCGCCGGCCATTGGGCTTCGGCGTCGGCAGCGGCTTGCTGTTCTGGCTGGTGGCGACCCTGTCGTTGACGATTTATGAACAAGGCACCCGGCTGCCGGACATCACCCTGCGCACCGCCGACGGCGAGACCGTGAAACTCACCGATTACCAGGGCGGTCCCCTGGTGATCAATCTATGGGCCACCTGGTGCCCGCCCTGCCGGCGTGAAATGCCGGTGCTCGAAGAAGCCCAGCAACAGCGTCCGGACCTGACGTTCCTGTTCGTCAATCAGGCCGAAAGCATGCAAAGCGTCAGCACCTACCTTGCCACCCAAGGCCTGAGCCTGGACAACGTGTTGTTCGATGGCAGTGGCCGCCTCGGCCAGGCCGTGGGTTCCATGGCCCTGCCGACTACTCTGTTCTACAGCGCCGACGGCCGCCTGCAGGGCAGTCACCTGGGTGAATTGTCGGAAGCGAGCCTGGCTCGTGCCCTGGAACACTTCGAAACGCCGGACTCGTCCACGACGCCCCACTCCGCCACAAGGAAACCGCCATGCCCCGCCTCCGCCACCTGCTGACCCTGGCCGTCGCCGCCGCACTGTCGCAGGCCCCGCTGCTCCAGGCCGAAGAATTGCCCGCAGCCATCAAGAAGATCGAAGCCAAGGGCGCGAAAATCATTGGCACCTTCGACGCGCCGGACGGCTTGCGTGGTTACGCGGCGCAATACCAGAACCGTGGCATGGCGCTGTACCTGACCCCGGATGGGCAGCACGTCCTGCTGGGCAACCTGTACGACGCCGACGGCAAGGACCTGAGCGCCGAGCCGCTGCAGAAACTGGTCTATGCACCGATGGCCAAGGCCATCTGGGCGAAGATGGAAGCCAGCAACTGGATCGCCGACGGCAACAAGGACTCACCGCGCACGGTGTACCTGTTCAGCGATCCGAACTGCCCGTACTGCAACATGTTCTGGGAACAGGCACGGCCTTGGGTCAAGGCCGGCAAGGTGCAGTTGCGCCATATCATGGTGGGCATCATCCGCGAAGACAGCCCGGGTAAATCCGCCGCCTTGCTGGCGGCCAAGGACCCGGAAAAAACCCTGGCCGAGCATGAAAAGGCCGGCAAGGGCAGCCCGCTCAAACCGCTCAAGGCCATACCGCCGGCCATCCAGGCAAAACTGGACGCCAACCAGCAGTTGATGGACGAACTGGAACTGTCCGCCACCCCGGCGATTTTCTATCTGGATGAAAAAGGCGACCTGCAACAGCAGCAAGGCGCGCCGTCGCCGGACAAACTGGTGAAGATTCTCGGGCCGAAGTAAAGCCCTGGACAAACACCTGTGGCGAGGGGATTTATCCCCGCTGGGGCGCGAAGCGGCCCCAATGCTGTCGACTTGGTTTGTCAGGCTCACCGAGGTGTCAGGTTTCAGGGCTGCTTCGCAGCCCAGCGGGGATAAATCCCCTCGCCACAATTTCAGTGCTTGCGCGTCAGGAACTCCAGCAACGCCCCGGTCACGAATTCCGGATTCTCCAGATTGGAGATATGCCCCGCCTCCGGAATCGACACATGGGGGCAACCGATCAACTCGGCCATTTCCAGCGACTCGGACGGCGGCCGCGGTTTGTCCTGGTCGCCAAACATCACCGTCGTGCGCTTGGCGTCCAGTTCATGCAGGCGCGGCAGGATGTCGTCCCGACCGAAAATGATCCGCCCCAGCGGTACGATACTGTCGCGCAGGCGGTCGGTCGGCAGCGCGGCCAATGTGGCGCGCAACTGCTGATAGAGCGCCGACTGCGGGTCGATACCCGGCCGGAAGAAAATCGGCACGACGATGTCCAGCAAGGGCTCGGGAATGCTGCCGCTGGCCTCGATCTTGTCGAACAACGAGAAGTAGTACAGGCGGGTCGGTTCCGGCTCGACGCCGACGTAGGTGTCCATCAACACCAGCGATTGCACGCGCTCAGGCGCCGCCAGCGCCAACCGAGCGCCCCACATCCCGCCCACCGAAAGCCCGACCAGGTTGAAGCAGTCGATGTCCAGGTGATCCATCAATGCCAATGCCTGGCGAGCCAGGTCGTCCAGGGAGGTCATGCCCTCAGGCAAACGCCCGGACTGGCCGTGGCCCCACAAGTCCAGGGCGATGACCCGATAATGCCGGGACAACACCTCGATCTGCGGCGCCCACATGGTGTGGTCCCACAGATAGCTGCTGCCCAGCAGCACCACCGGGCCCTGGCCTTGGTCCAGGTAGTGAAGCGGTTGTCCGTCAATGATTGCAAAGGGCATGGGTGACCTCCTTGTTTGAGTCTGGAAAAAGCCTTGGGAGACTGAGCCGCGAAGCGCTAGGCGTCAACCTTGGGCTTAGCGATGTCAGGGCTGACGCCATCGCGGGCAAGCCTTGCTCCCACAGGGTTGAGAAGCTCGAACACAGATAATCTGCTCGCAACCGATCCCTGTGGGAGCAAGGCTTGCCCGCGAAGGGGTCCTTATAGACGCCGCAAAACTACATTCCTTCCAACTCCGCCATCAAATCATTCAACCGATCCACCTTCTCCTCGGTGATTTCGCTGGCCGCCAGCCCATCGATGTAGTCGGCCAGTTCCTGCACCGTGCTGCATTCGAACATCGCCCGCAGCGGCACGTTGCGTTGCAGGGCCTTTTGCACCCGTGAGGCGATTTGCGTCGCCAGCAGGGAATGCCCGCCCAGTTCGAAGAAGTTGTCCCGCACCCCCACCCGCTCGACTTTCAGCACCTGGGCCCAGATGTCTGCCAGGGTCTGTTCCAGCTCATTGCCGGGAGCCTGGTAGTCCTGGCTTTGCAACTGGCCGATCTCCAGGGCCGGCAAGGCCTTGCGGTCGAGCTTGCCGTTGGCGTTGAGAGGCAGGCGCTCGAGCCACAACCAGTGCAGCGGCACCATGTATTCCGGCAGTTCGGCCCGCAGGCGCTGCTTGATGCGCTCCAGGCGCTCGGCGGGTTTGAGCGCCGAGTCGGTGGCCACGAGGTAGCCGACCAGATGCTTGCCATTGGCGCCCTCCTGCACACCCACCGCCCCATCGCGCACTTGCGGCTGTTCATGCAAGCGTGCTTCGATTTCCCCCAGTTCGATGCGGTAGCCGCGGATCTTCACCTGATGGTCGATGCGCCCGACGTACTCCAACACTCCATCGCTGCGCCGCCGCGCCAGGTCGCCGGTACGGTACAGCCGCTCCCCCGGCGCGCCGAACGGGTTCGGCACAAAGACCGGGGCAGTGCGCAACGGATCGCTGACATAACCACGCCCGACCCCGGTGCCCGCCACGCACAACTCACCCACCGCGCCCAGCGGCACCAGGTCCAGCGCGCCGTCGAGCAGGTACAGACGGTTGTTGTCGGTGGGCGTGCCAATCGGCAGGTAAGCGCCGCGGGTCGACGCCTTGTCGACCCGGAAGAACGCCACGTCATCCGAGCATTCCGCAGGACCGTAGGCGTTGACCAGGCCAATGTCCGGGTAACGCAACAACCACTGGTGCGCCAGTTCCGGCGGCATCGCTTCGCCGGTGGGCAGCATCCAGCGCAAGCCGTCCAGAGCGATGCGTTCCTGGGCAAGCATGCCCTGGATCAGCGACGGCACGCTTTCCAGCACGCTAATGCCCTGCTGCTGTACATGCTCCAGCAGCCCTTGCGGGTCGTGGGCAATGGCGTTGGGCACGATGTCGACCCGAGCACCGAACAACGGCGCGGCCAGGAACTGCCAGACCGAAATATCGAAGCTTTGGGAAGCCGTCTGGGCGATCACATCCGCCTCGCTCAGCGCCAGGTACGGCACTTTGCTCAGTTGGTTATTGAGCATGCCTCGCTGCTCCACCATCACGCCTTTGGGCAGGCCGGTGGAGCCGGAGGTGTAGATCACGTAGGCGAGGTTATCCGGCCCGCTGTAGACCCCTGGGTTTTCCAGCGAAAGAGCGCTGGCCTGGACGGTTTCCCACACCAGCAACTTTGGCCGCCCAGAGCAGGCGAACTCGTCCAACAGGGCCTGCGCCTGAGCCTCGCAGGCCTGGGTGCAAACCAGCAACGGCGTGCGGCTCAATTCGATGATGCGGCTCAGGCGCTGGCTCGGCAGGCCGGGATCCAGCGGCAGATAGCCGGCACCGGCCTTGAAGCTGCCGATGATCATGCCCAGCAACTCGGCATCCCGTTCGGCCAGCAGCGCCACTGGCTGATCCAGGCCGACACCGGACGCGATCAGGGCGTGGCCGAGGCGGTTGCTGCGCGCATTCAACTCGGCGTAGCTGTAGCTCGCGTCCAGGCAACTGACCGCAGGGCGGTGGGGATGGGTCGCGACCCGCGCCTCGAACAACTCAGCGTAGCTCTGCTCCAGCGGATAGGCATGCTCGCTCTGGTTGCAGCCCTCGATGAGGAAGTCCTGTTCTTCGGCACCGATCAGCGGCAGCTCGCTCATGTCGCCGTGCAAGCCCTCCATCAACGCCAGCAGCAACCGTTTGAACTCGCCCAACAGCCCCTGGACGGTGCTTTCATCAAAGTAGCGCTGGTCGTACGAAAGGTGCAGTCCCAGGTCATCTCCCGGGTAGCAGACCGCCGTCAGCGGGAAGTTGGTGTGGGTCCGGCCCGAATCCGAAGTGGCGTTGAGGCTTTGGGCGCGGTCCAGCACCGAGACCTCCACCGGCGCGTTCTCGAACACGAACAAACTGTCGAACAGCGGCTGGCCCTTGGGCAATTCGCTGACCTCCTGGATGCTCACCAGCGGCAGGTATTCGTACTCGCGCAGTTGCATGTTGCTGTCCAGCAAATCGCTGAGCCACTGGCGCACGCTGCAACGCTGATGGTCCTCAGGCATCTGCACGCGCAAGGCGATGCTGTTGATGAACAGCCCCACAGTGCGTTGCATCTGCGGCAGCTCCACCGGGCGCCCGGCCACGGTGACGCCGAACAGCACGTCGCGGTCGCCGCTGACCCGCCGCAGCACCAGGGCCCACGCCGCCTGGGCGAAGGTGTTGACCGTCAGTTGATGGGCCTGGGCCAATTCCCGCAGCCGTGCACCGTCCCGGGCATCGAGACGGGTGTAGCAGTCGCCGACGATCATGCCGCCGCTGTCACCGGCGTGCTCGCGCAGGAATGGCCGGTCGCCCGGGATCGGCGTGGTCCGCTCGAAGCCTTGCAGGTTGCGCTGCCACCACTGGCGGGCTTCGGCCAGGCTCTGGTGCTGCAGCCAGCCGATGTAGTCGCGATAACGCGGTGGCACGGCCAACTGCGGTTCGCGGTTTTCACCCAGGGCGGTGTAGATCTCGAAGAAGTCGTCCATCAGCAGCGAACGGCACCACGCATCGATGAGGATGTGGTGGTTACTCATCATGAACCAGTAGCGCGCCGCGCCGACCCGAATCAGTCGCAGGTGAAACGGCGCCTGGTTCAACAGATCGAAACCGGCCTCGCGCTCGTTCTTGAGCAGCGCCTGGAGCTTGGTTTCCTGGGCGTCTTCGGGCACCTCGGACCAGTCGAGGTAATCCACCGGGGTGCTGCCGGGCTTGTGGATGATTTGCAGCATGTCTTCGCCGACGTTCCAGCAGAACGACGCGCGCAAGGCTTCATGCCGGGCGATAACCGCTTGCCAGGCCTGGGCAAAACGCTGCGGGTCCAGTTCGCTGTTGATGCGATAGCGGTCCTGCATGTAGTACAAGCCGGTGCCCGGTTCCAGCAAGGTGTGCAACAGCATGCCTTCCTGCATGGGCGTCAGCGGGTAGACGTCTTCGATCTGCCCGGCCGGCACCGGCAGGCTGTCGAGTTGACCCTGGGTCAGCTTCGCCAGGGGGAAGTCCGATGGCGTCAGCCCGCCCGCCTCGTCTGTCAGGCAGTGCTCGATCAGACGTTGCAACTCATCGAGGTAGGCCTCGGCCAGGGTGGCGATAGCCTGACGATCATGACGTTCACGGCTGAACGTCCAGCGCAGCACCAGTTCGCCACCGCTGACCTGGCTGTCGACGCTCAGCTCATTGGGCAGCGGCGCATCGAGATCGTGGATCGCCCCCAACGGCGCATCCAGCGCCTGGAACAATGCATCCTGGCCCAGGGTCTGGTCGAGCTGACCCAAGTAGTTGAAGGTGATCGCCGCGTGCGGCAGGCTGGCCATCGTCTGGCGAGTCGTCGCGTCCGTCAGGTAGCGCAATACGCCATGGCCGAGGCCCTTGTGGGGCACCGCGCGCAGTTGTTCCTTGATCGCCTTGATCGACGCGCTGAAGTCGTCACCCACTGGACTCAAGCGCACGGGGTAGACGCTGGTGAACCAACCGACGGTGCGGGTCAGGTCGATGTCGTCGAACAGCGCTTCGCGGCCGTGGCCTTCAAGCTGGACCAGGGCCGAGGCATGGCCGCTCCAACGGCACAGTACCCGGGCCAGCGCGGTAAGCAGCAGGTCGTTGACCTGGGTGCGATAGGCGCTCGGCGCCTGTTGCAACAGTTGCCGGGAGCGCTCGACGTCCAGGCGCACGCTGACAGTTTCAGCATGACGCTCCTGCAGCCCGCCCTCGGGATTCGCGCACGACAGTTGCACCTGCGCGCCACTCAACTGCGCTTGCCACCACTGCAGTTCTTCGCGCAGGGATTCGCTGCCGGCGTAAGCCTGCAAGCGCGCGGCCCAGTCCCGCAATGGGCTGGTCTTGGCCGGCAGTTGTACCTCCTGCCCAGTGGTGAGCTGGCGGTAGACGGTTTGCAAATCGTCCATCAGCACCCGCCACGACACACCGTCGACCACCAGGTGATGGATGACGATCAGCAACCGTTGCCGGCCATCGGGTAACTGCGCCAGCACTGCGCGCAGCAATGGCCCGGTTGATAGATTGAAACGGCTCTGCGTCTCGGCAAACAACGCTTCGCAATCCTGCGCGGTGTCCACGGACACGTGCTGCAACAGCGCCGCGTCAGACAACGGCTGGTGCTCGGCCCGCCAGTGCCCGGTGCTTTCGTCGAAGCCCAGGCGCAAGGCATCGTGGTGCTGGAAGACGCTGCGCAGTGCCTGTTCCAGCGGTTGCGGCGCCAGGACCGTGGTCGGCGCCAGCACCAGCGCCTGGTTCCAGTGGTGCTGGTTGGGGATCTGGCGCTCGAAGAACCAGTGCTGGATCGGCGTCAGCCCGGACTCACCCTGTAACAGGCCCTGCTCGGCAAGCACCTGCTGGCTACGCGTGGCAACGGCAGCCAAGGTCTGTACGGTCTGGTGCTGGAACAAGTCCCGGGGCGTGAAATGAATGCCCTGCTGCCGGGCGCGACTGACCACCTGGATGGACAGGATCGAGTCGCCGCCCAGCTCGAAGAAGTTATCGTTGAGGCCTACCTGCGCCACGTTCAGCACGTCGCACCAGATCGCCGCCAGGGTCTGCTCCAGGGCATTGCTCGGCGCCACGTAGTGTTGGCGATTGAGTTCAGGATCGGGCATCGGCAAGGCGCGGCGGTCGAGCTTGCCGTTGGCGGTCAGCGGCATGCTCGCCAGCAGGATCAGGTGTGTGGGCACCATGTAGTCCGGCAGCTGGGCCTTGAGGTGATTTTTCAAGGCTTCGCGCAGGGTCGCTTGTTGCTCGCCGTCCTGGCTGGCGAGGTCGCTCACCAAGTAGCCGGCCAGTTGCTTGCCGCCGGGCGTGTCGAGGGCCACTACCACGGCCTCGCGCACCGCGTCATGTTCCAGCAGGCGGTTTTCGATTTCTCCCAATTCGATGCGGAAGCCGCGGATTTTCACCTGATGGTCGATCCGTCCCAGATACTCAACCAGACCGTCGGCACGCTGGCGCACCAGGTCGCCGGTGCGATAGAGGCGTCCACCCTCGGTGGCGAACGGGTCGGCGACGAAACGCTCGGCGGTCATGCCCGGACGCTGGTGATAACCCTGGGCCAGACCGGCGCCGCCCACATACAACTCACCCGTGGCGCCTTGCGGCACCAACGCCAGGTCGGCGTCGAGAATGTACGCCACGCGGGCGCCAATCACGCTGCCAATCGGCACACTGGCCGCGCCCTCTTCCAATCGCTCCGGAGCCAGGCTCGCCAACGGCATGACCACGGTTTCGGTCGGGCCATAGGCGTTGAAGAACAGGCTCGGGCTGAACGCCGCGCGAATGCGCTGCAAATGCTCGCCCGTCAGGGCCTCGCCGCCGGTGATGCACATGCGCACCGGCAAGGTCTGGCCCTGAGTCGCCAGCCACTGCGCCAACTGGCTGCCATAGCTGGGGGTGAAGCCAAGAATATTGATGCGATGCTGGCGAATCAGCCCGCAGATTTCCTCGGCGTCCCATTGGCCCTGGGCCCGCAGCACCACGTGGGCGCCACTGAGCAACGGCACCAGCAGACGTTCGGTGGCCGCGTCGAAGTTGATGGAGTAGAAATGCAGCTCGCAGTCGTCTGGACGCATGCCGAAGCGCTGGATCACTGCCTGGCAATGCATGGCGATTTCACCGTGGGACACCACCACGCCCTTGGGCTTGCCGGTGGAGCCGGAGGTGTAGATCAGGTACGCCTGGTGCTGCGGCAGGTTGATCAACGGCAGCGAGTGATCCGGGTATTGGGCCAGGGCCGCCGAATCATCTTCCAGGCACCAGCAGCCCACGCCCTCGGGTAACGCACCGAGGGCCTGGAACATCGCCCGGTCACTGAGCAGCAGACTGACGCCGCTGTCCTCGATCATGTAGCTCAAGCGGTCCAGCGGGTATTCCGGGTCCAGCGGCACGTAGGCGCCGCCGGCCTTGAGGATCGCCAGCAGGCCGATGACCATTTCCAGCGAACGCTCCAGGGCCAGGCCCACCCGCACCTGCGGCCCGACGCCTCGCTCGCGCAACATCCAGGCCAGGCGATTGGCGCCGCTGTCCAGTTGCGCATACGTCAGGGTCTGCCCGGCGAAAGTCAGGGCCGGTGCGTCGGGACGCGCCCGCGCCTGTTCGTCGAACAGTTCGTGGAGGCATTGGTTTAGGCGATGCTCACCGGGCTCGACGCCCAGGCTGTCGAGCAGCTGTTGCTGCTCGCGGGTGTCCAGCAACGGCAGTTCGCTCAGGCGTCGGGCCGGATCGACCAGCAACGCTTCCAGCAGATTGCGCCAGTGCCCGGCCATGCGCGCGATGCGCGGTTCGTCGAACAGGTCGGTGCTATAGGTCAGGCAGCAACCCAGGCGCTGATCCAGGTCGGTGACTTCCAGGTTGAGGTCGAACTTGGTGGCCCGGGCGTCGTTGACCAGGTATTCGACGCTCATGCCGGCCAGCGTGCGGCTCTGCTGGAATTCCCAGCGCTGCACGTTGCACATCACCTGGAACAGTGGGTTGTAGGCCGCACTGCGCGGTGGTTGCAAGGCTTCCACCAGATGATCGAACGGTAAATCCTGATGGGACTGGCCTTCGATGACGGTGTGGCGCACCTGCTCGAACAGTTCGCCCACCGACATCTGCCCGTCGAGCTGACAACGCAACACCTGGGTGTTGAGGAACGCCCCGATCAGCCCTTCGCTTTCCGGGCGGATACGGTTGGCCACCGGCGCGCCGATGCGCAGGTCGGTCTGGCCGCTGTAGCGATAGAGCAACACGGCCAGGGCGGCGGTCATGGTCATGAACAGGGTCAGGCCCTGTTGTGCGTTGAAGGCGCGGACCCGCGCCGCCAATTCATCGCTGAGATCGAAACGGAACAGTTCGCCGCGATGGCTTTGCACCGATGGACGCGGACGGTCACCGGGCAGCTCCAGCAGCGGGTGTTCGCGGCCCAGTTGCGCGGTCCAATAGTCGAGTTGTCGCTGACGCTCGCCGGACTCCAGCCACTGACGTTGCCAGACGCTGTAGTCCAGGTACTGCACCGGCAACGGTTCCAGCGGGGATTCACGGTCGTCTATAAAGGCTTCGTACAGCGCACTCAATTCACGGGCGAAAATGTCCATCGCCCAGCCTTCGGTGACGATGTGGTGCAGCGTCAGCACGAAGTAATGCTCATGCTCGGCGGTCTTGACCAGACAAGCCCGCAGCAGCGGCCCGGTTTCCAGGTCGAAAGGCTGGTGGGCCTCACTGTCGGCCAGTTGTTGCACCCGCTGCTGGCGAATGTCGGCGGCCAGCAGCGAAAAGTCCTTCCAGCCCATGCGCAGGCCCGTCTCGCCGTGCACCTGCTGACGGGCGACGCCGTCGACGCTCGGGAACGTGGTGCGCAGGGTTTCGTGGCGCAGGATCAACGCCTGCAAGGCCGCCTCGAAGCGCCCGACATCCAGCACCCCGCGCAAGCGCGCCATGCCACCGACGTTGTAGGCCGGGCTGTCCGGCTCCATCTGCCAGAGAAACCACATGCGCTGCTGGGAATAGGACAGCGGCACTGGTTGGCTGCGGTCGACCTTCTCGATGGGCGGCTGGCGGTTGGTCTGGCCGCTGGCCTGGATCAAGCGCACTTGTTCGGCGAAGGCGCCCAGTTCACTGGCTTCGAACAAAGTGCGCAGCGGCAGTTCGACGTCACAGGTTTGGCGGGTGCGGGAAATGATCTGGGTCGCCAGCAGCGAATGGCCGCCGAGGGCAAAGAAATCGTCCCGCAGGCCGATGCGCGCAAGGCCCAGCACGTCGCGCCAGATGCCAGCGATTTGCTGCTCCAGGGCGCTGGCCGGCTCGACGTGCTCGCGCACCTGCCACTGCGGTTCGGGCAAGGCGCGGCGGTCGAGCTTGCCGCTCGGGCCCAGGGGCATGGTGTCCAGGCGCAGCAGTTGGGTGGGCACCATGTAGTCGGGCAGCTCGGCGGCCAGGGCGGTTTTGAGTCGAATGTTCAACTCGTCCTGGTCCTGAGCGACATCCGGGGCGGTGTAATAGCCGATCAACTGCGGGCCGGCCGAGGTGTCGCGCACCAGCACCGCCACTTGGGCGACGCCGTCCTGGGCCAGCAGGCGCGCTTCGATTTCCTGCGGTTCGATCCGGAAACCGCGCAGCTTGACCTGCTGGTCGAGGCGGCCGAGGTATTCGATCACGCCGTCAGCGTTCCAACGCGCGCAGTCGCCGGTGCGGTATAACCGCGCACCGGCCGGCCCCAATGGGTCGGCGACGAAGCGCTCGGCGCTCAGGCCCGGGCGGCCGAGGTAACCCCGGGCCAGGCCCAGGCCGCCGATGCACAGCTCGCCCGGCACACCGGCCGGCACGGGATTGAGCTCGCTGTCGAGTACCCGGCACAGGACGTTGCCCAGGGGACGGCCGATCGGCGAGCGCTCGCCATCGGCCTCGGTGCAATGCCAATGGGTGACGTTGATCGCGGTTTCAGTCGGGCCGTAGCGGTTGTGCAATTGCACCGCCGGCAGTTGCGCCAACACCCGGTTGCGCAGTTCGGCGGGCAAGGCTTCGCCACCGGAGAACAGCCGGCGCAGGCTGCTGCAGCGGGCGCTGAGCGGCTCATCGACAAACAGGCTGAGCAACGGCGGCACGAAGTGCAGCGTGGTCACGCCAAACTGCTGCACCAACTGGGCGATGCGGTGCGGGTCACGGTGCTCTCCGGGGCCAGCCAGTACCAGTTGGCTGCCGGTGATCAGCGGCCAGAAGCACTCCCAGACCGACACGTCGAAACTGATCGGTGCTTTTTGCATCAGCACATCGCTGGCATCCAGCCCGTAGGTCGCTTGCATCCATTGCAGGCGCTCGGCCAGGGCCGCGTGAGTATTGCCGACGCCTTTGGGCTGGCCGGTGGAGCCAGATGTGTAGATCACGTAGGCCAGGTGTTCGCCGTGCAGGTGCAGGCCCGGTGGATTGCTTGGCCATTGCTCCAGGTGCAGGGCGTCCATGGCGATGACACTGACGCCGTCGCACGCCGGCAAACGTTCGAGCAGCGCGGTTTGAGTCAGCAGCAGATCGACGCCACTGTCGTGGAGCATGTAGGCCAGGCGTTCGGCCGGGTAGTCCGCATCCAGCGGCACATAGGCACCGCCGGCCTTGATGATGGCCAGCACACCGATGAGCAACTGCGGCGAACGCTCGGCGGCAATCGCCACGCATACGTCCGGGCCAACGCCCTTGTCCCGCAGGTAATGGGCCAGGCGATTGGCCTGGGTGTGCAGCTCGGCATAATCGAGTTGACCACCGTCCCAGCGCAACGCAGTGCGTTGCGGCGTGCCGCGGGCCTGTTCGTTCAACAGCTCCGGCAGCCATTGGCTGGCCGGCTCGCACGGGGCTGCGCTCCATTGCTGCTGTTGGCTGTGCTCATCGGCGCCCAATAACGGCACATCGCCGATGGCTTGTTGCGGATCGGTACAGACCGCCCGCAACAGGTTGCAGTAATGCGCTGCCAGCCGCTCAATGGTCGCCGCCTCGAACAGTTCGTCGGCGTAGTCGAACGACAGCGTCAAACGGCCGTTGCGATCTTCTTCGCTGTGCAGTTGCAGGTCGAACTTGGCTTCGCGGCTGTGCCACGGCAACGCCTCGGCCAGCAACCCCGGCAGGCGCCGCAAGGCGCTCAAGTCACGCTGCTGATGGTTGAACATCACCTGGAACAGGCCTTGCTCACGCGCCTCGGGAAACGCTTCGAGCAGTTGTTCGAACGGCAGGTCCTGATGGGCCTGGGCACCGAGCGTGGCTTCCCGGGCCTGGGCCAGCAGCGCAGCGAATGGCTGACGTGAATCGACCTGCCCGCGCAGCACCTGGGTGTTGATGAAGAAGCCGATCAGTCCCTGGGTTTCCAGGCGCGGACGGTTGGCGTTGGGCACGCCGATGCGGAGGTCGGATTGGCCGGTGTAACGCTGCAACAGCGCCTGGAAGGCTGCCAGCAACAGCATGAACGGCGTCGCGTCATGGGCCTGGGCCACGTGGCGCAGGGCCTCGCCGAGGCCCTTGTCCAGGCGCAGGCTATGCCGCGTGGCACTGCGCTGGCGTTGAGCGCTGCGCGGGTGATCCGTGCCCAGCACCAGAGCCGAATGTTCCGCGCCCAGTTGCTGCTTCCAGTAGCTCAGTTGGCGCTCGGCCTCACCCTGGGCGAGCCACTGGCGCTGCCAACTGCCGTAGTCGGCGTATTGCAAGGGCAACGGCGCCAGCTCAGCGACCTGGCCTTGGGAGGCTGCGGCGTACACCCGGGAGAACTCTTCGATCAATACATTCATCGACCAGCCGTCGGCGATGATGTGGTGCAGTGTCACTAGCAGCTGATGGTCATCCTCGTCGAGACGCAACAGGCTGACCCGCAGCAGCGACCCCTTCTCCAGATCGAACGGCGTGGCCGCTTCGTCTTCTCGAACCTGCCGCGCCCGGGCTTCGCGCGAGTCGGCAGGCAGGTCGCCGAGATCGATGACACGCAGCTTGAATTCACCGGCCGGATCAATCTGTTGCAGGGGCACGCCATCCCGCTCCAGGAACCGCGTGCGCAGGGACTCATGGCGTTCGATCAGTTGCTGGAAACTGGCGCGCAGCGCGTCTTCGTCCAGCTCGCCGCGCAGGTGCAAGGCGCCGGGAATATTGTAGGCATGGCTCGCCGGGTCGAGCTGCCAGGTGATCCACAAACGGTTCTGGGCCAGGGATTGCGGCAACGCATCGTCGCGCGACAATGCGCTGATCGCGCCTTGAGGCTGGCCGCCGTCCTGTTGCTGGTTCGCCACCGCTGCGGCAAACGCGGCCAGGGTCGGGGCTTCGAACAGCAGGCGCAGGTTCAACTCCAGCCCCAGGCTTTCCCGTAGCCGTGCGATCACCTGGGTGGCGGCGATGGAATTACCGCCCAGCAGGAAGAAGTGATCGTCAGCCTGGACGTGTTCGACCTGCAACTGCTCCCGCCAGATTTGGCCGATGAGTGTTTGCAGCTCGGAGGACGGCACAGACTCGTCAGCGACTTCTGCCTCGGCTGATGGGAACTGCGCATAACTGTCCAAGCTGCCGTCGGCCAATCGACTGCGGCACGCCGAGCGCTGCAACTTGCCGCTGGAGGTCTTGGGCAACGCGCCGGGATTGAGCAGCACCACCACGCTCGGGGCTTGCTGGCAGGCCTCGGCCACGGCCTGGCGAATGGCTTTGATCAAGGCTTCGGACGGCAGGATTTTCTGCACGCTGCGGCTGATTTCCGCAGCGATGCCGATGCCTTCCTCGCCGTTATCGTTGACCGCGAACGCGGCCACGCGGCCCTTGCGCACCACCTCCACTTCACGCTCGATGGTTTGCTCGATGTCCTGGGGATAGAGGTTATGCCCGCGCACGATCAGCAAGTCTTTCAGACGACCGGTGATGAACAGCTCGCCGTCGCGCAGGAAACCCAGGTCACCGGTACGCAGCCAGGTCCGGCCATCGTGCTGGACAAAGGTCTTGGCGCTGGCTTCAGGGTTGCGCCAGTAACCCAGAGCGATGCTCGGGCCAGCAGCCCAGACTTCACCGACCTGATTGTCGGCCAACGGCTGCACCGTAGCGGGCTCGACGACCAGCACCGCGTGCCCAGGCTGACTGACACCGCAACTCATCACCGCACTGCCCTGCCCCGGCTCGGCTCGGTTTTGCGCCAGTGCCCCATCATCCACCCGCAGCGAAGGAATACCGTGGCGGCGTGGCGTGCCGGCGACGAACAGGGTCGCTTCGGCCAGGCCGTAGGAGGCCATGAAATTGTCCGGTGTGAAGCCGCACGGAGCGAACTTCTCGGCAAACCGCTCCAGCGTGTCGAGGCGGATCGGCTCGGAACCGGAATAGGCCACGCGCCAGCCGCTCAGGTCGAGACGCTGCAGGGCCGAGTCGCTGACCCGTTCGCTGCACAGCCGATAGGCGAAGTCCGGGCCACCGCTGATGGTGCCGCCGTATTCGCTGATCGCTTCAAGCCAACGCAGGGGCCGGGCCAGGAAGTAGGCCGGCGACATCAATACGCAGGGGACGCCGCTGAACACCGGCTGCAGCAAGCCGCCAATCAAGCCCATGTCGTGGTACAGCGGCAGCCAGCTGACGATGACGTCATCGGGATTCAGGTCGATGCCGAAGCCATGACGGATCAGCAATTCGTTGGCCACCAGGTTGCCGTGGCTGACCTGCACGCCCTTGGGCAGCGCGGTGGAGCCGGAGGTGTATTGCAGGAAGGCAATGTCATCGTCCAGCAGCGTCGGCATCCGCCATTGCCCGGCGCGGGCCAGGTCGAGGGTATCGACGCACAACACCGGCGGTGCCGATTCGATAGCCTGCAACGGCTCGCACAGATCGCTACTGGTGAGCAACAGGCGCGGTTCGGCGTCGGCAATGATCGACAGCAAGCGCTCCTGATGATGGCGGCGGGCAGACTCCGGCGGATAGGCCGGCACGGCAATCACCCCGGCGTAGAGGCAGCCAAAGAATGCCGCGACGTAATCCGGGCCGCTGGGGAACAGCAGCACGGCGCGATCACCCAGCTCCGCTTCGGCCTGCAAGGCGGCGGCGATGGTCCGGGCGCGCAGGTCCAGGTCGCGATAACTCAACACCACCCCCTGCTCCGGGGTGTCGGCAAGGAAGCGCAGGGCCACCCGGTCCGGCGTCAACGCGGCGCGGCGCTGGAGGGCATGAGCCAGGGTGCTGGGGAGTTCGAACGCGTCGGTCATGGGGTTTCCTGCCTGGATTCGGCTTGCAAGTTGTCACCCATGGGAACGGATAGCAGCGGCAAATAATTAGTCGCGAAGCCTGCGCACCGAAGCAGCCGACAGCCCAGCGCCGCGGCAATGGGTCGCAGGGCCGAGGCTGGGCTTTATTACAGCAATAATTCTTTTTCTCAATTGACAATCATTATCATTAAGCCTAATTTGGCGCTCGATGTGCAGGACGGGGCCGGCATCCGGACGCCCTGCTAACTTTTTGCAGCAAGGTGAATTCCATGACGGAACAAGTATCCACAAGCAGGTGCGACTCACCGTTACTCCAGGCATTCGTGGACAACCGATTGATCCTGGTCAAGATCGCGGCGCGCATTACCGGCTGCCGGTCCCGCGCGGAAGATGTGGTGCAGGACGCGTTTTTCCGGCTGCAATCGGCGCCGCAGATCACCTCCTCGTTCAAGGCCCAGCTCAGCTACCTGTTCCAGATCGTGCGCAACCTGGCGATCGACCACTACCGCAAGCAGGCGCTGGAACAGAAATACTCGGGGCCGGAAGAGGAAGGGTTGAACGTGGTGATACAGGGTGCTTCGCCAGAAACCTCCCATATCAACTTCTCCACGCTGGAGCACATCGCCGACGCGCTGACCGAATTGCCCAGCCGCACCCGCTATGCCTTCGAGATGTACCGCCTGCATGGCGTGCCACAGAAGGACATCGCCAAGGAGCTGGGCGTTTCGCCGACGCTGGTGAACTTCATGATCCGCGATGCCCTGGTGCATTGCCGCAAGGTGTCGGGGGTTCGAGGAGATACCTTCGCCCGGCGGTGATATGAAATGTCAGTTCCGGCCCCATCGCGGGCAAGCCTTGCTCCCACAGGTTTTTCTGGCAGGCAGATAGCTTGTGAAGCCCAGAGCCTATGGGAGCAAGGCCTTGCTCCCAAAGATTTTTCTGGCGGGCAAATAGTGTATGAAGCCCGGGGCCTGTGGGAGCAAGGCTTGCCCGCGATGGCGGCCTGATGACCACCACCTGCCCCATGTCAAACCTTACATCAACCCACACCGATCAAAAAACCGCTCACGCCCCAGGATCATCAGCGCCGCGCGCTTGTGGGGGAAATCGAATTCCTTTTCACAATGGAAGCACTGGTTGTGCAGGTGCCCGATCATCCGGGCATTGTCGGCCCGGGGCTCGGCGACCACGCGCTGGGTGCGCGGATCGTCCAGGAACAGGTAATGCACCAGCGCCGACAGCCAACTGGCCACCTTGTGCGGTCCCCGGTGTTGCTCTTCACCCACCAGCATGTGGATGCCGCGATCGTAGTTGCCGGCGTCATAGAACGGCGCGATCCGATCCTCCTTGGCCCAATAGGCTTCGAAGTAAGCGAACGGCTGGTCATCGAAACAGCCGATCAGGGTCAAGACCCGGGGGTCGGCCTGCAGCTTGCCCAGGTACTCGCGATGCTGTTCCAGGCTGCCCTCCTCCTGCCAGAAACTCGCCACCCGCGGGCTGTTCTGCCAGCGGTTGAAACGCGTAAGGTCCTGCTCGATTTCCAAGGTGCGCAAGGACACCCAGGCCCCCAGCCGCGCATCGAAACGCCGGTACACCTCGCCACGCGGCTTCGTCGGCCGGCGCGGATGGCGCTGGCCATCGGTGATGACCATGTGTTGCGGGTAACTGCCGTTGAACGACA
Organism: Pseudomonas sp. Lb2C2; assembly: GCF_052112205.1. Lineage (NCBI taxonomy): Bacteria > Pseudomonadati > Pseudomonadota > Gammaproteobacteria > Pseudomonadales > Pseudomonadaceae > Pseudomonas > Pseudomonas sp. Lb2C2. The sequence goes on from NZ_JAUTYW010000007.1 coordinate 454,783, forward strand.
CTCCCAGCCAGGGCTGCGGCAGTTGCCAGAACATCGTGCGCTCGCAAACGTATTCACCGGCACGCTCAGTGGCCGTCAACAAACCACTGAGCAAGGCTTCGCCGGGGCGCTCGTCGAGGTGCCAGGTCAGGCGCTGGCAGTCGGGATCACGAGCAAACAGCCAATAGCAGGCCGCCCACAGCGCCGGGCCCACCGGGCGGTCGTTGATTTCCTGCAAGTGCACGTGCAACTCGGGACCGCGCGCAAGGCGCAGCCGGATCAGCGGCGCGCCTTCGAGCATCAGGCTCAGGTGGCGTTCGGTTTCATCGGCGCCGAGGCGACGGCCGCCGGGCAAGGGCAGTGTCGTCGGGTGATTGAGGCTGGACATGGGAGGGGCTCGTGTATTCGTCGGTAGTCAACGTGGGACGTGAGCCGGGGAAGGAAATTTAGTGTCGCCTTCAATGGGAATGCGTGGGCACCAGCTGGATCTGGTAGGGCTGGAAAATCTTCAGCAACTGACCGTTATCCCGCAGCGTTTGCAGCAACTGGGCAAACCCCTCACTGGAAATGGGCGCCTGCGGCCGGATCAGCGCGTAATGGTGGTAAACCTGATCGATACGCTCGGACACCAGCAATTGCGGGCCGACGTCCGGATTGCGCAACACGTAATCGTTGAGGTACGAACGGGTCACCAGGGCGATGTCTGCGCGCCCGCGCAACACCATCAACAGATTGCTGTCGTGGGAATACGTCAGCGTGGCGTTGTATTGGCCGGCGAGGAACTTGGGGTCGGCGTTGAACTCGGCAAAGGCGTAGTGATAACCGCTGAACAGGGCCAGGCGCTTGCCCCTGAGGTCGGTGAAATAACTTTGCTGTCGATCCGGCTGGCGCTGGGCGACGAAGACTTCCGCATCCTCCAGGCCCATGTCCACCGAGGTGTGCGGCACATCTTGCCAGCCCCACTCGGGGTTCTCGAAAATCGCCATGTCGACCCGGCCCTGCTTGAAATCATTGAAGCGGCGCGGGATCGAGGTCGGCACCAGCACGAACTGGTAGTCGGTTTGCGCCTGGTTCAAGGCCTCCACCATTTGCGGCAGCAGGCCGGTGTCGACGCCGTTCTCGGGACGAACGGTATAAGGCGGAAAATGCGCGGCACCGATCCGCACCAGTTGCGCAGCCTCGGTCGGCAGCGCCAGGAAAACGGCCAGAGCAGCCAGTAGCAGACGCGAGGTCATCCCCATCGGCGAAAACGTCAAGATAACCCACTCCCCAAAAGTCCCCATCAATAACAATCAAGCTAGGCGGTTTCAGTCACTTAGCCAGCCACACACGGTCATTTAAGGCATTGCTCGGTTATTGTTTTTCTTCAAGCACCAGGATCAGGGCTTGCTCGGCCAGCTCGTCAAGGCTCAGGCTGCCTTCGGCGCGAAACCAGGTGGTGGTCCAGGACAACGCTCCCGTGAGGAACCGCCGGGTAATGAACACGTCACCGCGAATATACCCGGCCTCCTTGGCCTGGCCCAGAACCTCGAGCCACAAGTCTTCATAAATATCACGCAGGGCCAGCACGTGCCGCTGCCCTTCCTGCGATAGCGAACGCCATTCATAGACCAGCACCGCCATGGCCTCGCCGGTGCCGCCCATGATCGACTGCAATTCGCAGCGGATCAGCGCCAATACCCGCTCACGCACGCTGTCGGCCTCGGCCAGGGCGGCGCGCATCAATGCGGTGTTGTAGCGGATGGTTTCTTCCATCACCGCCCGCAGGATTTCGTCCTTGCTCTTGAAATGGTGAAAGATGCTGCCTGACTGGATGCCCACGGCACTGGCCAGGTCGCGCACCGTGGTGCGCTCGAAGCCTTTGTTGCGAAACAGGTGGGCGGCGGTCTGGAGCAGTTTGCCGCGAGCACTGTCCGGGTCGGTCAGTTGCCCGTTGTCGACCAGCTCACGCATCACGCCCAGGGCTTTTTGCTCGTCCACCCATTCTCTCCTACAGTCGATCAACCCACGCGCGAGCATTGCACACCAAATCATCAGTGGCGCGGGCAATTTAAGCTGACCGAGGCAACCAAGCAAGCGCTCGGCCAGAAGAACCAGCGGTCGTTTACAGACCAAGCGCTTGCTTGGTAGTCTCGAGCCACCTTTGCCGGAGGGAGCGCCATGCCCAAAACGATCCGAATCGGTTGCGCCAGCGCCTTTTGGGGCGATACCTGTACTGCGGCGACGCAACTGGTCGAGGGCGGGGCGCTGGATTACCTGGTATTCGACTACCTGGCCGAAGTGACGATGTCGATCATGGCCGGGGCGCGCCTGAAGGACCCTTCGAGCGGCTACGCCACGGACTTCATCGAGGTCCTCACACCGCTGCTCCAGCGTTTGCATGACGATGGGGTGCGCGTGATCAGCAACGCTGGCGGGGTCAATCCCCAGGCCTGTGCGAAGGCCCTGCAAGCGGCCTGTAATCAGGCGGGCGTGTCGTTGAAGATCGCCGTGCTGTTGGGCGATGACCTGCAACCGCAATTCGAAAAGCTCGCCTCCCTGGGCATCCGTGAAATGTTCAGCGGCGACCCCCTGCCGCCCGCGTGCGTGTCCATCAACGCCTACCTTGGCGCGCCCGGTATCGTCGAAGCGTTGCGCCTGGGGGCCAATGTCGTGATCACCGGCCGCGTGGTGGACAGCGCCGTGGTCAGCGCCGCCCTGGTGCATGAATTCGGCTGGGCCTGGGACGATTACGACCGATTGGCCCAGGCCGCACTGGCCGGACACCTGATCGAGTGCGGCGCCCAGTGCACGGGCGGCAACTTCACCGACTGGCAGCAAGTGCCGGATTACGAGCACATCGGCTTTCCCATCGTCGAGGTCAGCGCCGACGGCCAGTTCACGGTTACCAAAACCGAAGGCAGCGGCGGATTGGTCACGCCATTGACCGTCGGCGAGCAGTTGCTCTACGAAATCGGCGACCCGCAAGGCTATCTATTGCCGGACGTGATCTGTGATTTCAGCCAGGTCAGGTTGATCCAACAAGGCAAGCACGCCGTGCACGTCCACGGCGCCAAGGGCTTGCCGCCCACCGATCAATACAAGGTCAGCGCCACCTGGCCGGACGGTTGGCGCTGCACCGCCACCTGCCTGATCGCCGGCATTGATGCAGTGGCCAAGGCTGAACGGGTCAGCCAGGCGATCATCGCCAAGACCTCACAGATTTTCAGCCAACGTGGCTGGGCGCCCTACAGCGAAGTGAACATCGAACTACTGGGCAGCGAAGCCACTTATGGCCAGCACGGCCAGCGTCGGGACAGCCGTGAGGTGGTGATCAAGCTGGCGGTTCGGCACCCGGAGAAACAGCCGCTGGTGCTGTTTTCCAGGGAGATCGCCCAAGCCGCCACCGGCATGGCGCCGGGGCTGACGGGTCTGGTCGGCGGCCGGCCGACGGTGTCGCCGTTGATTCGCCTGTTCTCGTTCCTGATCGACAAAGCCACTTGCCGGCTCGACATAGAACTCGACGGCCAGCGTCACCCTTGCCACTTGCCCACTTTCGAACCGCTGCACACCGTCGATCTGCCGGTCGCCCCGGATGTGCCCAAACCCCAGGGCCAGGCCGATGCCAGCGTGCCGCTGGTCAAACTGGCGGTGGCGCGCTCCGGCGACAAGGGCAACCACAGCAACATTGGCGTGATCGCCCGTGACCCCGAATACCTGCCCTGGATCGCCGAAGCGCTGATGCCGGAGGTGATGGTCGACTGGATGAGCCACGTGCTCGACCCACGGTTGGGTCGGGTCGAACGCTGGTACCTGCCGGGCACCCACAGTTTGAATTTCCTGCTGGAAAACGCCCTCGGCGGCGGCGGTGTCGCCAGCCTGCGCATCGATCCCCAGGGCAAGGCGTTCGCCCAGCAGTTGCTGGAAATCCAGATTCCGGTGCCGCAAGGCATCGCCGATCAGGTCAACTAGGAGACGGTCGCATGGCGAATGCCCGTGGATTAAACATGACGATCAGCAGAACCTGTGGCGAGGGAGCTTGCTCCCGCTGGGCTGCGCAGCGGCCCTGGCTTTTTGCGATTGCTGCGCAATCGAGCGGGAGCAAGCTCCCTCGCCACAGGGTTTTGCGCTAATCCGTTCGAGCAAGAGGAATCCTCATGCCAGTCATCGAATCGCACCTTGATCCCCATAGCGCTGACTTCACGCGCAACCACGCGGCGATGCTGGCCGGTGTCGAACAGCTGCGCCAGCTCGAACAGGCCGTGCTGGAGAAAGCCGCCCAGGCCCAGGGCAAGTTCGACCAGCGCGGCCAGTTGTTGCCGCGCCAGCGCCTGAACCTGCTGCTGGACCCTGGCGCGCCGTTCCTCGAACTGGCGAGCCTGGCCGGCTACAAACTCCATGACGACAAGGACGGTAGCCAGGCCGGCGGCGGCCTGATCGCCGGGATCGGCTACGTGTCCGGGGTGCGGGCGTTGGTGGTGGCCAACAACAGCGCAATCAAGGGCGGCACGATTTCCCCCAGCGGCTTGTACAAGACCCTGCGCCTGCAACAGATCGCCATGGAAAACAAACTGCCGATCATCACCCTCGCCGAAAGTGGCGGCGCCAATCTCAATTACGCCGCGCAGATCTTCGTCGAAGGCGCGCGCTGCTTCGCCAACCAGGCACGCCTGTCGGCCATGGGCCTGCCACAGATCACTGTGGTACATGGCTCGGCCACGGCCGGTGGCGCCTATCAGCCGGGTTTGTCGGATTACGTGGTGGTGGTGCGCGACAAGGCGCGGCTGTTCCTGGCCGGACCGCCGTTGCTCAAGGCCGCGACCGGCGAAGTGGCCAGCGAGGAGGAACTGGGCGGTGCGCAGATGCACGTACAGGTGGCCGGCACCGCCGAATACCTGGCCGAGAACGACGCCGACGGCGTGCGCCGGGCCCGGGAGATCCTCAGCCTGCTGCCCTGGAATGCGCAACTGCCGCCACAGCCCGAACGGACGTGGACAGAGCCGCTCTACCCCGCCGACGAGTTACTGGGACTGGTCCCCGTCGACCCGAAGAAGCCCTATGACGTGCAGGAAATCATCGCCCGCATCGCCGACGGCTCGAATTTCCTGGCCTTCAAAAGCGAGTTCGACGCCCAGACGATTTGCGGCCACTTGCACATTCGCGGTCATGCCTGCGGCCTGATCGGCAACAACGGACCGATCACGCCCCAAGGTGCCAGCAAGGCCGCGCAGTTCATCCAGTTGTGCGACCAGAGCCGCACGCCCTTGCTGTTTTTGCACAACACCACCGGGTTCATGGTCGGCACCGAGTCGGAGCGACAAGGGGTGATCAAGCACGGCGCCAAGATGATCCAGGCCGTGGCCAATGCCCGAGTGCCCAAGCTGACCGTCGTGGTGGGCGGCTCCTACGGCGCCGGCAATTACGCCATGTGCGGCCGTGGGCTGGACCCACGCTTCATCTTCGCCTGGCCCAACAGCCATACGGCGGTGATGGGCGGCGCACAGGCCGGCAAGGTCCTGCGCATGGTCACCGAGGCCACGCAGATCAAGAACGGCCTGACCCCCGACCCGAAGATGCTGGACCTGCTCGAGCAAACCACCGCGCAGAAACTCGACAGCCAGTCCACCGCTCTCTACGGCAGCGCCAGCCTGTGGGACGACGGGCTCATCGACCCGCGCGACACCCGCACACTGCTGGGCTACCTGCTGGACATCTGTCACGAGGCCGAGCAGCGGCCACTGCAAGCCAACAGCTTCGGCGTGGCCCGTTTCTGAGGACGCTCCACGGCTCACAGGAGAACAATGAAAATGATCTTCACCCAGGAACACGAAGCGCTGCGGCGCACCGTTCGCCAGTTTGTCGAGCATGACATCAACCCTTACGTCGACGAATGGGAGAAAGCCGGGCGTTTCCCCATCCACGAGGTTTTCCGAAAGGCCGGCGAGCTGGGCCTGCTGGGCATTTCCAAACCATCTGCCTTTGGCGGCATGGGCCTGGACTACAGCTATTCGATCGTCGCGGCCGAGGAATTTGGCACCATTCATTGCGGCGGCGTGCCCATGTCCATCGGCGTCCAGACCGACATGTGCACCCCGGCCCTGGCCCGCTTCGGCTCCGATGAGTTGCGTGAAGCGTTCCTGCGCCCGGCCATTCGCGGCGAACAGGTCGGCTGCATCGGCGTCTCGGAAGTCGGCGCTGGCTCCGACGTCGCCGGGCTCAAGACCACGGCGCGCAAGGACGGCGACGACTACGTCATCAACGGCAGCAAGATGTGGATCACCAATGCGCCCAGTGCCGATTTCATTTGCCTGCTGGCCAACACCTCGGATGACAAGCCCCACGTCAACAAATCGCTGATCATGGTGCCGATGCACAGCCCCGGCATCAGCCTCGGCCAGCACCTGGACAAACTCGGCATGCGCAGCTCGGAAACCGCCCAGGTGTTTTTCGACAACGTGCGAGTGCCACAACGCAATCGCATCGGCCAGGAAGGCGCCGGGTTCATGATGCAGATGCTGCAGTTCCAGGAAGAACGCCTGTTCGGCGCGGCCAACATGCTCAAGGGCCTGGAGCATTGCATCGACAGCACCATCGCGTACTGCAAGGAACGCAAGACCTTCGGCACGGCCCTGATCGACAACCAGGTGATCCACTTTCGCCTGGCGGAACTGGCCAGCGAGATCGAATGCCTGCGGGCGCTGGTCTACCAGGCCACCGAGCAGTACATCAACGGCCAGGACGTCACGCGGCTGGCGTCGATGGCCAAGCTCAAGGCCGGACGCCTGGCCCGGGAAACCACCGACAGTTGCCTGCAGTACTGGGGCGGCATGGGCTTCATGTGGGACAACCCGGTCGCCCGGGCCTATCGCGACGTGCGGCTGGTGTCCATCGGTGCCGGTGCGGACGAGATCATGCTGGGCATCATCTGCAAGCTCATGGGGATTTTGCCGGGGAAGAAAAACTGAGTACATCACCTGCCAGACCGCCATCGCGAGCAAGCTTTGCTCCCACAATGCCCAGTGAGTGCATTCACCTGTGGGAGCAAAGCTTGCTCGCGATGAGGTCCAAACAGACACCGCAAGACTCCAGGAATGAACCCATGCCCGCCTTCAGCAAAATCCTCATCGCCAACCGTGGCGAAATCGCCTGCCGGATCCAGCGCACCGCCCAGGCCCTGGGCTATCGCACGGTGGCGGTGTTCAGCGAGGCTGACGCCGAGGCGCTGCATGTGCGCATGGCCGATGAAGCCGTGCTGATCGGCGCGGCCGCGGTGCAGCAGTCCTACCTCAACCCCTCGGCCATGCTCGATGCAGCCCGGCGCTGCGGGGCCGATGCGATCCATCCCGGCTACGGCTTTCTTTCGGAAAATGCCGGGTTCGCCAAGGCCTGCGAAGCCGCCGGCATCGTGTTCATCGGCCCCAGCCCCGAGGCAATCGACCTGATGGGCAGCAAGCGCCGGGCAAAAACCGCCATGATTGAAGCCGGCGTTCCCTGCATCGCCGGTTACCAGGGCGCCGCCCAGGACGACGACACGCTGCAGCGCGAAGCCGGACGCATCGGCTACCCATTGATGATCAAGGCCAGTGCTGGTGGCGGCGGTCGAGGCATGCGCCTGGTCCAGCGCGCCGAGGACCTGCTGGAGCAGTTACGCAGCGCGCGCTCGGAGGCCCTGCACGGGTTTGGCAACGACGAGTTGATCCTCGAACAGGCCTTGATCGATCCGCGGCATGTGGAAGTGCAGATTTTCGGCGACCACCATGGTCAGCTGATCCACCTGGGCGAACGGGACTGCTCGATCCAGCGGCGCCACCAGAAAGTCATCGAGGAAGCGCCCTGCCCGGTCATGACCACTGACCTGCGCCAGGCCATGGGCGACGCAGCACTCAAGGCCGGACGCGCAGTGAATTATGTCGGTGCCGGGACCGTGGAGTTCCTGCTCGCGGCGGACGGCCGGTTTTACTTCCTGGAGATGAACACGCGCCTGCAGGTCGAACACCCTGTCACCGAGTTGATCACCGGCCTGGATCTGGTGGCCTGGCAATTGGACGTCGCCGCCGGCAGGCCGTTGCCCCTGCGTCAGGAGCAGGTGATGCTCAGCGGCCATGCCATGCAAGTGCGGCTGTACGCCGAGGACCCGGCGGCGGATTTCCTGCCCCAGACCGGGCGGCTGATCGGCTGGGAGCCGCCCATACGCGACGGCGTGCGAGTCGACCATGGCCTGCAGGAGGGCCAGCTCATCACTCCGTTCTACGATTCGATGCTGGGCAAGCTCATCGTCCACGGCGCCACCCGCGAGGAGGCCCGACGCAAGTTGTTGCGAGCGGTGGAAGATTGCGTATTGCTTGGCGTCCAGAGCAACCAACGCTTGCTCGCCGGGTTGCTGGCACATCCGCGGTTCATCGCCGGCGACTTCGGCACCGGTTTCATCGGGCAGCACTTAGCCAATCATGCGGCGCTCTTGCCCCTTGAGCCCTCAGCCGAACAGCTCGCCATCGCCACCGCGGCGTTCTATCAGGCCTCGCAGGCACGGCATGCCCCCGACCTCGGCGGATGGCGCAACAGCCTCGGCGCGGCGCTGCATTATCGAATCGGCATCGGCGAGCACGACTGGGCGCTGAGCCTTGAGGCCAAAACCAACGGGACACTGCACATCCGCAGTACCGGGCGCTTGATCGAACTGAGGCTGCTCGACGCTGACGCGTATGGCGCCACGCTGATCATCGACGGGATTCGCCAGCGTCATGCCTGGCGCCTCGATGGCAATGATCTATGGCTGTCTACCCGCCCCGGTGGCCTGCACCTGCAAGACCGAACCCACACCTCCATCGCCGCCAAGGCCGGCCCCCGCGACGGCACGCTCAAGGCGCCCATGGACGGTGCCATTGTCGAGTTGCTGGTCAGCGAAGGCAGCACAGTGCGCCAAGGCCAACTGCTGATGGTGCTTGAGGCAATGAAAATGGAGCACCCACTCAAGGCCGGCATTGACGGCGTGGTCAGGCAATTGCAGGTCACACGGGGTGACCAGGTGCAAAACCGGCAAGTTTTGTTACGTGTCGAAACAGGCGACTAGTCGGATGCCGCGGGTTTGACTACGCTCAAACCCATCAGCACGCCGATACCGGGAACCCTGCAATGCCTCACTGGCTGGTGATTGATCTGGAGGCCACCACCGATGAAGGTGGCTGGCCGGTAACCGAAATGGAAATTATCGAAATCGGCGCCACGCTGGTAAATCGTGACGGTCGCGAGGTGGATCATTTCCAGCGCTTCGTGCGCCCCCTGAGACGCCCGCTGCTCACGCCCTTCTGTCGCGAACTGACCCACATCACCCAGGCCAATATCGACGGTGCCGCGCCCTTGACCGAGGTCTGGCCGGCGTTCGAGCGCTGGCTGGCGCCGTACCAGTCGAAGCTGGAAAGCTGGGTCAGTTGGGGCGATTACGACCGCAAGCAACTGCTTCAGGAATGGCAGCACCAGCAGTTGCACAGTGTCCTCGGCCAGGTGCCGCACATGAACCTCAAGCAACGCTTCGCCAAGGCCCGTCGGCTGGAACGACCGCTGGGGCTCAATGGCGCTCTGCAACTGGCTGGCCTGCAATTCTGCGGTCAACAGCACCGTGCGCTGGAAGACGCGCGCAATACCGCGCGGTTGTTGCCCCTGGTGCTTCCGGGTTGAACGCCTGCCACCTGCCGGTGCGGCAGATGACGAATGTTGCAGCCTTGTGCATACTGGCCGGCCTTTTCCAGCCCCTTTTTCGAGGAATCGCCCATGTTTAAAGTCAACGAGTACTTCGACGGCACCGTCAAGTCGATCGCTTTTGGCACTGCCGAAGGCCCTGCGACCATCGGCGTCATGGCACCGGGCGAATATGAGTTCGGCACGGCCCAACGGGAAATCATGCACGTGGTCTCCGGCGCCCTGACCGTGAAACTGCCTGACAGCACCGACTGGGAAACCTTCGAGGCCGGCAGCCAGTTCAATGTCCCGGCCAACAGCAAGTTCCAGCTCAAAGTGGCTGTCGATACCGCATACCTGTGTGAATACCGCGGCTGAAGCTAGAAGCTAGAAAAGCTGTTGCCTGACAAACAAAAATGCCCGTGTCCAATGACACGGGCATTTTTATTCACGGATCTTTTTATTCGAGCACTTCAACCGGCATGCCGACTTCAAGCCGACCGTTGCTGTCGTTGACCAGGTTCTGGCCGAACATCGCACCGTCCGTTGTCGAACGGTATTGCTGCAAGGTGGCAAAGGGTTCGCGATTCGGGTCGCGTTCGCCGGTCTGCGGATCGACCGTGGTCATGATGCAGCGCGAGCATGGTTTGACCAGCCGGAACTCCACCTCGCCGATACGAATGCGCTTCCAGCCGTCCTCGGCAAACGCCTCGCTGCCTTCGACCACCAGGTTGGGGCGAAAGCGCAACATTTCCAGCGAACGACCGACCCGGCTCGACAGGTCCTGCAAGGACGCCTGGCCAATCAGCAGCAGGGGGAAACCATCGGCAAAGGCGACCTTGTCATCGTCCTTGCCATAACCGGCTGCGGTGGTGCGCGCCAGTTCCACCGGCACATGCACCAGCCGCGTGGGGGTGCCGATGAATTCGCTGACCCAGGCCGCGGCCTCGTCACCGGCATCCGGCACGCGCAAGGTGTCACGCCAGATGATCACTGCGCGCCGCTGCTCTTCCTGGGTTGGCGGCAGCGGCACGTCGATGGCGCCATGGCCCGGCGCGCTGAGCGTCAGGCCGCCCGCTTCGTTCCACAAGGCTGAGAGCTGGCTCATCTTCGCCACGGCGCGCTGGGTCAGGAAACGACCCGTGCCCTCATCCACCAGCATCCAGCGCCGATCACCGTCCAACCCCAGCTTGTCCAGCCCAATCCCTTGCAGGGGCTGGCCCTGGCCGGACTTCAACGGATACCGATACAGCGCGCTCAGCCGCAACATGGTCAACTTCCCTGGTGGCGAAAAAATGCCACCTTATACGAGCCGGCCATCGAAGCAAACCACCCTCGGCTTCAGTCGAGCATCAGCCGCTGACGCACCACGTCGACCAGCTTGTCCGGCTGGAATTTGGAGAGGAAGTTGTCGCACCCGACCTTCTTGACCATCGAATCGTTGAAGCTGCCGGACAGCGAGGTGTGCAATACGACATAGAGCCCACGCAAACGCGGATCGTTGCGGATTTCGGTGGTCAGGCGGTAGCCGTCCATTTCCGGCATTTCCGCGTCGGTGAAGATCATCAGCAATTTATCGGTCATCACCTCGCCGGTATCGGCCCAGGCCTTGAGCATGTTCAGGGCTTTGAGGCCGTCGCTGGCGATGTGCATTTTCACGCCCAGTTGACCCAGGGTATCGCGCAGTTGCGAGAGCGCGACGTTGGAGTCGTCCACCAGCAGCACTTCGCGGCCACGGGCGCGCTCCAGCACCGGGTCTTCGAGTTTGTCCCGGGAGACCTTGGCGTTGTACGGCACGATTTCGGCCAGGACTTTTTCCACGTCGATGATTTCCACCAACTGATCGTCCACCTTGCTGATGGCCGTCAAGTAGTGCTCGCGGCCGGCGCTGGTCGGGGGGGGCAGGATGGCTTCCCAATTCATGTTGACGATGCGGTCGACACCGCCCACCAGAAATGCCTGAACCGAGCGATTGTATTCGGTCACGATAATGGTGCTGTTAGGGCCTGGCACCAGCGGACGCATGCCAATGGCCTGGGACAGGTCGATCACCGGCAACGTCTGGCCCCGCAGATTGACCACGCCGCACACGAACGGATGGCGCTGCGGCATCAGGGTCAGCTTCGGCAGTTGCAGGACTTCCTGGACCTTGAACACGTTAATGGCGAACAACTGCCGCCCCGCCAGGCGGAACATGAGAATTTCCAGGCGATTCTCACCCACCAGTTGGGTTCGTTGATCTACTGTGTCGAGAATGCCGGCCATCGATGACTCCTGGGCTTGTTCGGATGAATCCAATAAAAGAGATATCGGCTGCACCAGCCGAATCTTGACCCCGGATAAAATACAAGCGCGGGGGCATTGATGTCACATTAACATCATGCTTTACTGGCTTCGTAACTTCATCTGCGATTTTCCTCGCCGCGCGACCCTGGTTTGCGCGCAAAGTTCCGCTGCCTAAGGGATTCCCCTAGGCACAATCAGGTCCAACCTGATATTCCCGTTATCCAATAGCCATTAATGTGACGCCATTCTCATTGCTGAACGGAGTCAGGCTTTTGTGCGCGACCACAGGACATCGGACCTCCAGTCTTTCGGCCGATCCCACCCGTGCAATTGTTTGCGAATTCACTTTCGCTGAACGGCAGGGGCGTGTCGCTGTGCGTCCGTCCGCAATCGACCTTGAGATCCAGCCGTTCGCCATAAGCGGTTTTCTTTCGCCTGACATGATGTTGTGGAGATAAGCATGCCGAACGATCGTAGGAACTGGAGTGAGCGTCTTCCCGAACTTCTGATCGAAGCCGAGACGCTGCTGGCCAAGTCGGAGGAATGCCTGAGCCATCTGCAATTAATCAACAACGACAAGGACGCCATCGATTGCATGCTCAGCACCTTGCTGAAACTCTCGAACAAGGCCAATGCCCTGGCGCTGGAAGCCGTTTCGGAGTTTTCACTGCATATCCATGGTTTGCTCAATCACGCGCAAAACCACATGGAGTTGCATGACCAGGCCTTGGACGCCCTGAAGGATTGCTTGACCCTGATGGCCTGGCAGCTGGAACTGGTCGATCACACCACCGGCCAGTTGGGCCTGGACAGCAGTGAACAGATCTCGTTGATCGAGGCATTTGCTTTCCAGGTAGGCCAGTGTCCTGGCCAGGCATTGGCAGCGTCACGTCCGCTGGCGTTGGTATCCTACTCCCAGAAACAAGCCTGATGCGATGATATCGGCTCAATGCGGCGCGCCCGGCCCATGGTGCTTTCGCCGCACCATGCCGAGCGCGACCAACGATAAGCGAAGTGGTACCATCTCGCGCGTCAGCCACTTCAAGACAGCGCCGTAAAAGCCGCCAACCGAAGCCGCCCTCGACCTGAAACGTTTACCCGACCGGCCTGTCAGATGCGCTGACCGGCCTGCCCGCAGCGAACATTCATTGGCTCCATCCGCTATGTACGCCAGCCTCAAGTCATTCATCACCTGGCCTCCCTCCCGAGAAAACGCCCGTCGCTTCACACTATTGTTGTGCGTCTGCTCAACCCTCGGCAGCCTGCTGGCCTACCTGTTCGCCCATACGGTGCCGTTGAGCCTGTTGGCACTGAATGTCGCAGCCATGACCTGTGTTTGGATCCACCATCGATTGTCGCGCAAATCCATCAAGTTCCAGCCCCAGGAACTGGCCGACCGATTACTTGAAGTACAGGAAAACGAGCGCCATCGTCTGAGCCGCGAATTGCACGACGACATTGGCCAGTTGCTGACCGCGGCGAAACTGCAAGGCGAATGGCTCAAGCGGCGGATGCCGGAAGAATTGCAAGGCCAATGCGCGCTGCTTTGCGAGACCCTGGACGAAACCCTCAACAAGGTCCGCGATGTATCGGCGATCCTCAACCCCAGGGAACTGACCAGCCTCGGACTTGAAGCCAGCCTGCGGGCGCACCTGCTCAAGACGCTGGCCAACGTCCCGGTGAAATGGAGCCTCGATTGCCAACAGCGCATGGCGGGCATCCCCGAGGAAATGTCGGTCGCGGTGTTCCGGATCACCCAGGAAGCGGTCACCAACATCTTGCGTCATGCGCGGGCGACGAATCTGCTGGTACGCCTGCAACGCCTGCCCGACGGCCTGACCCTGGAGATCAGCGACGATGGCCAGGGTTTTGTCCCGGCCACCCACCCCGCGCGCGAAGGTCAACGGGGCATGGCCGGCATGTTGGAGCGGGTCGAACAATTGGGCGGCACCCTCAAGGTCACCAGCGAGGCCGGCAAAGGCACGCACATCGAAGCACGCTTTCCCTGGGCACCGCGTGCCCTGGAACGAGCCAGTAAGAATAAGGTTCTCCTTTGATTTGTAATTTGCTTCTGGTAGATGACCATTCCCTGATCAGGGCCGGCGTACGCGCGCTGGTCATGGATATCCCCGGTTATGCCGTCATCGGCGAGGCCAGTGATGGCACGCAATTGGTGGAATTGGTCGAACGGCTGAACCCCGATATCGTACTGCTGGACATCTCCATGAAGGACACCAGCGGCCTGGACGCCCTGCTACAGCTCAAGCGAGTGCGCCCCCACAGCAAGGTGCTGATCCTGTCCATGCATACGGATCCGGCGCTGATCATGCAGGCGCTGGAATCCGGAGCCCATGGCTACCTGCTCAAGGACACCACTGCCAATGAGCTGAAACACGCCCTGGAGGCGTTGCGCAACAATGAACGCTACCTGAGCCCGGCCATCGCCCACACCGTGATCAACCAGGCGCTGACTCGCGTCCAGAAGCACCAGCCGGACCCCGCCCAGGCCCATAACCTGACAGCACGCCAACTGGAAATACTGCGGTTGATCGTACGCGGCAAGTCCACCCGGGAAATTGCCAACGGCCTGAACCTGAGCATCAAGACCGTCGAAACCCACCGGGCGCAAGTCATGAAGCGCCTGCAGATCCATGACGTGGCCGGCCTGGTGCTGTTCGCGGTGCGCGAAAAAATCATCAGCCTGGACGATTGAGCGCAGCCGTATCGCCCAACAGTGGCGAATCGGACGGCAGATGCACGCGCAGTGCCTTCGGGCGGACAGTGAAACGCAGGGCGTCGACCTGCAACGGCTCGCCATCGAGATTGATATCCAGGCCTTGGGCGACCTTGATCTCCACCCATGGCAAGCGCGCGCGAACAAACATGTTGTCGATGCCCAGGCCGCCCGCCAGCAAGTCCTTCAACGTACTGACCACTTCCTGAGGCGCCGGCAGGATGCTGATGTCCAGCAACCCATCATCGGCCAACGCCTGCGGGCACAGCACATGGCCTCCCCCCGCCTGTCGACCGTTGCCGATACCCAGCGCGAGCAAATCGCCCTGCCAGTGGAAATCGGGGCCTTGCAACTCACCATAGGCGGCACTCAGCTCACTGAATCGCGACAGGCCGGTGAACAGGTAGGCCGCGCCCCCCAGGACTTTCTTGAGGTCCTCGGAGGTGTTCGCCGTCACCTGGCTGCCAAAACCGCCGGTGGCCATGTTCAGGAAAATCCGGCCGCAGACTTCGCCCACATCCACGGCCTGCGGCGCAACGTCAAGCAAATCCAGGGCCTGCGCCGGCTCCAACGGAACGCCGGCGGCCCGGGCGAAATCGTTGGCAGTGCCCAGCGGCAGCAGTACCAGGCTGGCATCGCTCGATTTGAGGACGATCGCTTCGGCGATGTCACGCAAGGTCCCATCGCCGCCGCCGGCGATCAGTCGCGTATAACCGGCCTCCAGCGCCTCATCGACGCATCGTTGGGCATCACCGGCTTCCCAGGTCAACCGTACCGCCAGGTCCCAGCCCTGCTCGCGCTTGAGCATCACCGCCGTGCGAACCTCTTCGTTGAGCGCTTGCTTGCCATGCAAAATCAACAGCGCCTTGCCTTTGCTCATCGTTGTCTCCGTCATTGGAAGGTTCAGGAAATGGGACCGCTCATTCGACCGAAATAGCCTCGATGAACCTCAATTTATTAAAAAAGACAGGAAGGCGAGCCCCGGGAGAAAACCCGTTGGGCAGCTCGCCCGACCGGTACGCCTTGATTCGAAGAGTTTTCTTACAAGATCTGGCGAATCGGCTCAATTGACCCTCTAGCGGTATTGAGAGACCTTGGCCTTCTGTTCTGCTGGAACGCTAAAACCCTCATCACACAAGGAAGCACTTACCCATGGATGGATACGTCACGGCCCGCCGGGGCCGGATCAGTCGTTTGAACAGTTATGGCCAAGGGGATGAACCGTCCCATGCATAACCGTGAATACAAGCTGTTGCCCCGGCAGCGCCCGTCCTTCGGGAACGGGCGGGCCGATACTCGGAACGAATGCAAAAGTTGCAGTAATCCCGTTGGAGGAATTGATTTGGAACCGCGCGTCGTTGAACTGGAAACCCACCTCAAATACATCCGCAAAGACATGGATGAAATTCGCACCGACGTAAAGGTGATCCGCCACCGGCTGGCCTATTCGGCTGGCGCTGCAGCGGTGGTGCTCGGCCTGCTGGGCTGGATTGCGAACAATCGATTCGATCAGTTGGTGATGCTGCTCACACGATGAAGGGTGAGACGCATGCAGGCCCGAGTATCCGACTCGGGCCGCAGAACACCTGCCACAGGGCTAGCCAAGGACTTCACTCAAGGGAATGAAGCCCACTTCATCGCCCTCCACCAGCGTCCGTCCCTCCAGCACTTCGACCAGCCCTTCGGCCCAGGCCGCGCTGCGCAGGACACCCGAGCTCTGATTTCGGTAGATGATCGCTCGACCATTCTCCATGCGGCCTCGCAAGTACTCTCGTCGACCGCCCGCCTTCGGCCAGGCGAAACCGGCCGGCACCTTGAACTTGAGCGGCGCCACCGACTGAACGCCCTGGCGTCTCAGCAGGTAAGGCCTTGCCAGCAATGCGAAAGTCACGAGGGTCGAGGCCGGGTTTCCAGGCAGGCCTATGACCGGCACGCCGCGGTAATGCCCGAACGTCAGCGGCTTACCCGGCTTGATGGCGAGTTTCCAAAGCGCCAGCTCACCGTCCTCACGCAAGGCGATGCCCAGGAAGTCCGCCTCCCCCACCGATACGCCACCAGTGGACAGGATCAGATCGACATCTGACAATTGTGCCAGGCGCTCGCGGGTGGCCGATAAATCATCGGGCAGAATACCCGCGTCAACCACCTCACACCCCATGCGTTGCAGCCAGCCACACAGCAGCACGCGGTTGCTGTTATAGATCTGGCCTGGGCCCAGCGCCTGACCGGGTTCGACCAGTTCATCCCCCGTGGACAGGACTGCGACGCGGACCTTGCGCACCACTTCCAGCGATGCACAGCCCAAGGATGCCGCCAGCCCCAGCTCGATCGGCCCCAGGCGAGTGCCAGCAGAGAGAACCTGCTCCCCGACGGTGGTCTCCTGCCCCCGGGGGCGAATGTTCTGCCCGCTGATCATGGGCTCGATAAACCGCACCCGCTGATCGTCTTCAACCACGGCGTTTTCCTGCATCTCGACGCAATCCGCGCCGGCCGGGACTGGCGCCCCAGTGAAGATTCGCGCGCACGTGCCAACAGCCAGCGGCTCCGGGGCCTGCCCGGCAAAAATCCGCTGGCTGACCGTCAACGGCTCGCCATTCCAGTCAGCCAGCCGCAAGGCATAGCCGTCCATGGCGCTGTTGGGCCATGGCGGCAAATCAAGGCTCGACACCAGATCCTCGGCGAGCACTCGCCCTAGCGCCGCGGCCAACGGCAAATGCTCGCGCTGGACAATCGGCGTGGCCGCCGCCATCTCGAGCAGTCGCTCCAACGCGACCTCAACGGCCATCAAGGCGCCGGCCTTGCCCGGTTTACCCACGGGATTCACAAGGCGCTGCCTGTTTCAAATGAGCCACGAAGTTGCACGGCCGATGCCGCACATCCAGTTGTTCAGCCAGGATGCCATCCCATCCGGTACGCACCGCATTGGTCGAACCCGGCAGGCAGCACACCAGCGTGCCATTGGCCAGGCCAGCCAGCGCCCGGGACTGCACGGTGGAAGTGCCGATGTCGGCCACGGATATCTGTCGGAACAACTCGCCAAAACCATCGACCTGCTTGTCCAGCAGGCACGTGACGGCTTCCGGCGTACTGTCACGCCCCGTGAAGCCGGTGCCGCCAGTGATCAACACCACCTGCACCACGTCCTCGGCAATCCAGGTCGCGACTTGCGCGCGGATCTTGTACAAATCATCTTTGAGCAGGACCCGCTCCGCCAGGTTGTGCCCGGCCGCCGTGAGCCGATCGACGAAGACCTGCCCGGACGTATCGGTTTCCAGGGTACGGGTATCACTGACAGTCAGCACCGCGATATTGAGCGGCACGAAAGGTACATCAGCCTTGGCTTTCATAGGCTCGTCCAGTTGTGGAGGAAACAGCCCGGTGTTATATCACAGCGCTTCATTTTTTCGCCCGTGCGGAGACACGCCATGACCTCGAACACGTCACTGCCACCCTGCTCTATCCTGCTCCTGGCGGGCGGGCGCGGACAACGCATGGGCGGCCAGGACAAAGGCCTGGTGCCGTGGCAGGGCGAACCGCTGATTGCCCATCTGCATCGCCAGACCCGCGCCATGAGCGATGATCTGATCATCTCCTGCAACCGTAATGCGCAACGTTATGCACCGTATGCCGATCAGTTGGTGCATGACGAGGAAGGCGACTTTCCCGGGCCACTGGCGGGCATCCGGGCGGGTCTCAAGGCTGCGAGGCACCCGTATTTGCTGGTGCTGCCGTGCGATGTGCCGCAAATCGACGCCAACCTGCTCGATAACATGCGCAGGACGGCCAGCCAGCACCCCGACCAACCGCTGATGGTGCGGCACGGCGAGCACTGGGAGCCGCTGCTGTGTGTCATTCCGTTGGCCCTGGCAGCGAGCTTCGAAAAAGCCTGGCGCGAAGGCGAACGCAGCCCCGGTCGTATCATGCGCGCACTGCACGCCGTTGCATTGCAATGCCCAGCCGACGATCCCCGCCTGGCAAATCTGAACACACCGGAGTTACTGGCCCGGCACAAAGGCGTGTCAGATTGACACTAGCCAGGAACTTGCGCGCGATGTATACGTCTGAAGGTCAGTAACTTGAAGAATCCATTTCGGAGAAACACCATGACACAACGGACCCTCGCCACGTTCATGCTCGCTCTGGGCCTCGCCACCCTTGCCGGGTGCGCTTCGCCAACAGTGATCACCTTGAATGACGGTCGCGAAATCCAGGCCGTCGATACCCCACATTACGATGAAGAAAGCGGCTTCTACGAATTCGAGCAACTGGATGGCAAGCAGACTCGCGTGAACAAGGATCAGGTTCGTACCGTTAAGGATTTGTAATCTGTAACGCTGCTGCCCGATGTCGCTAAAAAACGGCGCTTCCTGAAGAGGGAGGCGCCGTTTTTTTTGGGGGGCTTGGTTTTGGGCTTGGTTTTGGGTGTATATCCGTTGCTGCGGTAACGGCCACTTAGGGTTCCGCCCTGACGGCGGGTCACTTTCGAAAAGCGCGAAAGTAACCAAAGCGCTCCTGCCCCACCACTCGGCACCTCGCCTAGGCTCGGTGTGCCCTCACTCCGGCATTGCTCCGTGGGCCCGCCGCGAAGGGCCATCCATGGCCCAGCGCGGCTACCTCGGCATCCATGCCGAGGGGCCCACTGCGCAATGCCTACGTTCGGCCAGCGTGGTTAACGGGGCGCCGAGATCAACGTCCACTGCGAGGCGGCCTGATAGCCGACCTGGTTCTTGATGGGACCGCGTTTCTCCTGTGGGAGCGAGCTTGCTCGCGATAGCGGTGGATCAGTTTGTGATGATGGTGGGTGTGCCTATGTCATCGCGAGCAAGCTCGCTCCCACAGGTTTTTGTGTCGTGTGCTGATGTTGTGAATACCCACAGCCCCATGTGGGAGCGAGCTTGCTCGCGATAGCGGCAGCTCAGCCACACAGATGCTGGACGTGCCCCGCTCTTGCTTTGCTTTGGATTTTGATCTGGGGCGCCCCGTTAACCACGCTGGCCGAACGCAGGCATTGCGCAGTGGGCACCTCGGCATGGATGCCGAGGTAGCCGCGCTGGGCCCAGAGTGTGTAAAAACCGATAAAAACATCGTCGGCACGTAGTGCCGACAGGTGTTAGCCAACTGATTAAAACCTGAAGCGCTCTTGTGGCTCCAAACGGCCCCTACAAGCGC
>NZ_JAUTYW010000008.1:0-359513 GCF_052112205.1 Pseudomonas sp. Lb2C2
GGATCGTTCCTCACGCTCCGCGTGGGAACGCCGCCAGGGACGCTCCGCGTTCCGCTTCTGTAAGGTGACGCAGAGCGTCACGGGATGCATGCCCACGCAGAGCGTGGGAACGATCAGGTTGCGGGGGATGTGGAGATCGTTCCTCACGCTCCGCGTGGGAACGCCGCCAGGGACGCTCCGCGTTCCGCTCTGGAAGGTGACGCAGAGCGTCACGGGATGCATGCCCACGCAGAGCGTGGGAACGATCAGGTTGCGGGGGGCTGTGGAAGATCGTTCCTCACGCTCCGCGTGGGAACGCCGCCAGGGACGCTCCGCGTTCCGCTTCTGAGAGGGTGACGCAGAGCGTCACGGGATGCATGCCCACGCGGAGCGTGGGAACGATCATCCGAACGAGCGGGTGCATTATTTCTTGACCGGATAATCCTGCCCCCACACCCGTACCGTGCTGACCGCCTCGTTCATGCCTTCAAACACGAACTTCTGGCGCACGGCAGTCTTCGGCGGAATGGTGACTTCATCCGGGTTGTCCAGGCCGGTGAGGCGGTTGGAGTAACCCGCCTGGTCGATGGCCAGCAGCACGCCGGTCTGGCCGAGGTTGACCACGCGCAGTTGGGTGTCGGTGCTGTTCTTGAAGCCGAGGGTGATGCTGACGTTGTCGTCGCTGGGTTCGAGCTTCAACACTTCAACGGCGATGCGGTCTTTCATTTGCTCGCCGGAGGAGATGATCGCGGCGCCATCGGTGCCTTGGGCTGATTCGCGGCCATCGAGCACGCCTTCACTGACGCCGCCCAGCAGGTTCTTGCCGGCGGTGATGAACGTTGAAACGGCCGCTTTGGTCGAGTCCTTGATGAGGCTGCCGTCGGTTGGCTCGCCTTCGGCGAAGCACAGGGAGCTGAGCAAAAGGCTGGAGACGAAGAGGGTGGAGCGTGACGGCAGAAGGTTCATACCTGAGTCCTTGAGGAGGCTGCGACATCGCCCGTCAACAGGGCGAACGGCAATGATAGCCGTGATCATGGGCCGCTAGCGATCTGCTTCCTTGAGTTTTTCCGACATCTTCACCAGCGTTGCCAACGAGTCCGCATTCATCTTGCGCATCAACGACCCGCGGCGCACTTTTACGGTCACCTCGCTCAGGCCCAGTTGGCCGGCCACCTGCTTGTTCAGCAGCCCCGACACGACCAGTTCCATCACCTCGCGTTCGCCGTCAGTCAGGGTGTCATGCCGTCGTTTCAACGCGTCCATGTTCGCTGCGGTTTTGCGCCGTTCCTGGTCGCGGTTCAGGCCCTGGGTGATGGCATCGAGCAGGTCCTGTTCGCGAAATGGCTTGGTCAGGAACTCCAGCGCCCCGGCCTTCATGGCTTTGACGGACATGGGGATGTCGCCATGGGCGGTGATGAACACCACCGGGACCAGGATGTTCAAGCGTGCCATTTCCTGCTGGAAGTCCAGCCCATTCAAGCCCGGCATGCGCACATCCAGAATCAGGCACGCCGGCACGTCCGGCCGTTGGGCGTCGATGAACTCACGGGCCGAGCCGAAAGCCATGCTTGCCAGGCCCACGGAGGCCAGCAGGTCTTGCAGTGAGGCGCGCACCGAGTGGTCGTCGTCGACGATGTAGACCATCGAATCGGCCCGGTCATGCACGTCAGTTTGGTTCATCGGATTCCCTTGTAACGGCTGGCAGGGTGAAGTGAAACGTCGCGCCGGACTGCGGATTACTAGCGACCCAGATCCGCCCGTCATGGGCCTCGATGATCGAGCGGCTGATGGCCAACCCCATTCCCATGCCGTCTTGCTTGGTGCTGTAGAAGGCGTCGAACACCCGTTCCCGGTCGCTTGCCGACAAGCCGTTGCCTTGGTCGGACACCGAAAAGAGCAGTTGCTGAGGTGACTCAAGCGTCACATGAAACTGCAGAATCCGCTGGTCGACGTCAACCTGGCGCATGGCGTCGAGCGCGTTCATCGCCAGGTTCAGGATCACTTGCTGGATTTGTACTTCATCCGCGAGCATCGGCGGCAGCCCTTCCTGGACCTGTACGCGCAAGGTGATGTTCTGCTCGTTCAGCTCGCCGGCCAACAGTCGCAGCGCGGCATGGACCGTGTCGGCGACGTTCAGCCATTGCTTCGTCGGTGCTTGATGCCGGGCCATGCCGCGCAACCTTGCAATGATGTCGCTGGCCCGATGGGTGTCGGCGATGATCCGCTCTACCGCTTGCCGGGCCTTGGGCAGGTTGGGCGGCTCGGTGGCCATCCAGCGCAGGCTGGCACTGCCGCTGGCAGCGACGGCGGCCAGGGGTTGGTTGACTTCGTGGGCAATCGAGGCGGCGAGTTCGCCGAGCATGTTGATGCGGGCGATGTGCGCCAGGTGGGCGCGGGTCTGATGCACCGTGCGCACGGCGGCCGAGAGACGCAGCGCCAGGTACGTGGTGCCGGCGATGGCCGCGAGGCTGATCAGCACGTTGATCAGCCCGGCCTCCGTGTCGCCAAAACGTGTGAAGCGATAGCTGAGGATCGTCAGGACCATGCAGATGACCGAGACCCCGGCCACGGCGCGCGCCGGCAGGATTCTCACGGCGATCAGCACCACCACGATCTGGAAGACCCCGACCGCGATTTCCAGGTCGGTGACGGTGTCGATTGCCGCGATGCCCAGGGCCAATCCCAGCAGAAGCAGTAGACGCAGGGTCAACGCCGTTCTTCTCATTGAATGTCCATCGCGCATTGCTCCAACGACCAGGCCTGATCCACGCAGTCTATACCGCAGCGTCTCAGGATGGATTGTCCAGGCTGAACTGATCGGCCACTTCGTCGTAGGCGAATAACTCGGCGTAGCGGCCCCATTGCGTGACACAGTCCAGCGTAATGGCGGCGTCGTGCTCGGACATGAAATCTTCCAGTTGGTCACGGAAACGCCTGGCCGGTGCGGTGCGGGTAGGGCGGTCGTCCAGCACCCGGCGCACATGCCCCACCAACGGGACATATTTAAGCAGGTGCTGGGCAAACAGTTGCTTGCGCTCATCCACCGCCGACTCGGCATAGCGCTGCCCGGCCGGCAGGAGGGTGATGTGGCCGTCCTGCAGGTCGGCCAGGCGCATGAGTTGCAGCACTTCGGCGACCGGCAAAAGGTCACTGGCGGTATAGCGCAATGCACTGGCGAGCTCGCGCAAATCCGCTTGGCCGGCAAACGGCTGGTCTTGCACCGCTTCGATCAGCCCCGCCAGGGCATTGCTGGAAATCGATGGCAGGACCATACCCACGCCGCTGCCGGCAAAGGTGCCCTGGGGGGCGGAGCCGACATTCGCGCCGCCGGCCATTTGCACGTAGATGTGTTCGACCAGGGCTTGGAACGCCGGGTCGGCGCGATTGCGCGGCTGGCTGAGGTCCACGCTGATCTCGCTCATGACCCGCCCCGGGTTGGAGGAGAGAATCAGAATCCGATCACACATCAGCACGGCTTCTTCGATGTTGTGGGTGACCATCAGGATCGACCGGATCGGCATGCGCCCCTCACGCCACAAGTCCAGCAGGTCTGTGCGCAGGGTTTCGGCGGTCAGCACGTCCAATGCGGAAAACGGCTCGTCCATCAACAACACGTCCGGGTTGACCACCACCGCACGGGCCAGGCCGACGCGCTGGCGCATGCCACCTGACAGCTCTTTGGGGAAGGCGCTCTCGAAGCCATCGAGGCCGATCATGTCGATGGCGGCCAGCGCCCGCCGACGTCGCTCAGGTGCCGCCACGCCGAGGGCCTCGAGGCCGACCTCGACGTTTTGCAGCACCGTCAGCCAGGGAAACAGGGCGAAGCTCTGGAACACCATGCGCACCGAGCTCGTCAGCCCTTGGGCATTGCTTGGAAAATCCACCACGCCGGAGGTGGGCGAAATCAGCCCGGCGATGGAGCGCAGCAAGGTCGATTTGCCGGAGCCCGAGCGCCCGAGCAGGCCGACGATTTCACCCTCGTCCAGGCGCATGCAGACGTTGTCCAGAACCCGGCGCTCGGCGCCGCCAGCCGTGCCGTAGACGTGGCCGACTTGCTGCACATCCACGAGGCAGCGTTTGTCCATCACTTGCATTGGATCACCCCTCAATCAATTCGAAGCCGACGCTCGGCGAAACCGTACAGCGGGCGCCACAGCAGCCGGTTGAAACCCACCACGAAAATCGACATGACCAAAACGCCCAGCGCCACCCGTTGCAGATCCCCGGCCGTGGTTGCCTGGGCAATGAAGGCGCCCAAGCCGGACGCGTACAAATGGTGGTCGCCCCAGGACACCGCCTCGGCGACGATGCTGGCGTTCCATGAGCCACCCGCTGCCGTGAGCGCGCCGGTGACGTAGTAAGGGAAGACGCCCGGCAGCGCGACCTGGCGCCACCACTGCCAGCCGCGTATGTGGAAGCTGCGCGCCGCCTCGCGCAAATCAGTCGGCAGGGCGCTGGCGCCGGCAATCACGTTGAACAGGATGTACCACTGGGTGCCCAGGATCATCAGCGGCGAAAGCCAGACATCGGGGTTGAGTTTCAGGGCGACGATGGCAATCACCGCGAACGGAAACAGCACGTTGGCCGGGAAGGCTGCCAGTAGCTGCGCGATGGGTTGCAGGCGCTCGGCCCAGCGCGGGTTCAAGCCGATCCAGACACCGATGGGCACCCACACCACGCTGGCCAGCACGATCAGCACGCTGACTCGCACCAGGGTGATCAGGCCCAGGCCAAACGTACTGGCCACGTCCTCCCAACCTAACGTGCTGCCGATGAACCGCGACAACTGCAGGATGCCGGCGATGCAGGCAGCGGCGACCAGGGCGAGCCAGACCCGGTCGGCTGCGCGGCTGACGCGGGCACTGGTCTTGAAGCGGATGGACGGCAGCCGGGGGAGCTTCTCCAGGAATAACGAGGCCTTGATGCTGCCCAGCGCCAGCAGCACCAAGGGCACCAGGCGAGTCGAGCGCAGCAGGTCGTAGACCCTGGACCGTGGGCGCTTCTGGGAGGCGGTCTGCTCGAAGCGGAATTTGTCCGCCCAGGCGACGATAGGCCGGAAAAACAGCAGGTCATAGGCAATGATCACCGCGACCATGGCCAGCACCGCCCAAGCAATCGCGGCGATGTTTTGCTGCTCGATCGCCAGCGCAAGCCATGAGCCGATACCCGGCAGGCTGACGGTGGTGTCGCCGACGGTGATGGCCTCGGAAGCGACCACGAAAAACCAGCCGCCGGACATCGACATCATCATGTTCCACACCAGGCCCGGCGTGGCGAAGGGCAGTTCCAGCCTGATGAAGCGTTGCCATGGCGAAAAGGCGAACTGTCGGCTGACCTCGTAAAGATCGTTGGGCACGGTTCTCAGCGATTGATAGAAGCTGAAAGTCATGTTCCAGACTTGACTGGTGAAGATGGCGAAGATGGCCGCGCACTCCACACCGGTTTCCTTGCCCGGGAAAAGTCCCATGAAGAACACAACGGTAAACGTAAGAAAGCCAAGGACTGGCACGGATTGGAGAATATCCAACGCGGGCAGGATAACGATTGCGGCCTTGCGGCTTTTGGCGGCCAATGTGGCGACGACCAAGGAAAAAACAAACGAAGCGAACAGGGCGATGAACATGCGCAACGTCGTGCGCAAGGTATATTCCGGCAGGTGCACCAGATCAAGGGACAGCGGTGAAGAGTCAAGCACGCCGAGGGGCTGGTTCATTTGATCCAGGCCATGGAAGACAAAGGCAGTCAAGAGCACCAGAAGGCCCAGCAGCGCTATATCGGCCCGCCAGGAATTAGCAGCAAGTTGTTCCCGGTTTTTGAAGGGCGTCAATACAGGTGCAAGGAAAGAAGGGCGCATGGATCACCTCTATTACTCTTTGAAAACCAGGGCTGCGACCACACTTGCGATCATTGGCTGTCATGAAGTTGAAGCGCACTTGAACGGGTCCGTTAAATGCCCGGCAAGATTAAGGGCTGCCTGGGCTGAAGACCACGCTGACTTGGGACATGAAAATATACTTTGGTATATCCGTTCCTCTTCGGTGAAAGAACTTCGCGGTACTTGTCGCCTATTGAAAGTTGCGCGAGGGGGACGGGAGGGCGTTCGTCTGATCCGTATTTTCCTGCGTCAGGTGCCTCTGTCATGAACCCGGCCCCCACCCCAGAATAACCACGCGGTTTGCCTATCGGACGGCCCGTGTACTGCAATTTTTTGGTCCAGGAGTGCTCATGGCGAAGATGGCGATTTTTTTAGGTGGGTTTTTGGCGCTGACTATTTTGATCGGCGTGCTGGCGACGATTTCGCCCGTGTAGGCACACGCTGCTAAACCCTCTATAGCGACAACTCCACTGCGGTCGATCGTTCCCACGCTCCGCGTGGGAATGCCTCCACGGACGCTCCGCGTTCGGCTCTTGAAGGGGCGCAGAGCATCCCAGGCTGCATTCCCACGCAGAGCGTGGGAACGATCATCGAGGGTTTACCGACCCTTCCCACGTGCTCCGAGCCCTATTCATCTATCCCCAAACGCCTCGAAACCGGCAGCATGGTCCATTCCCCACGCCGCAAAGGAAGGCATCCCATGGGCCGGAGCCGCTACGTCATCACCGAACCCGAAAAACCCCACTTTCTCACCTGCACATTGATGGAGTGGCTGCCGCTGTTCATACGGCCCTATCTTGTTGATCACCTGCTTGGGTGCTGGCGCTATCAGCAAACCCATCAGAACTTGCAGCTGTTCGGTTATGTCGTTCTGGAAAACCATCTGCATTTCGTTGCCCAAGCGCCGAATCTGAGCAAGTGCTTGCGTCAGTTCAAATCCTTTACGGCGCGTCAGATCATCAACGACCTACAAAACAAGGGTGCTGAGCGGGCATTGCAACGCCTGCGGTTCAGCAAGCGAGCGCATAAGCAGGACAGGGTCTATCAGCTCTGGCAAGAAGGCTCACATGCGGAGCAAATCTATAGCGAAGCGGTCATGCGCCAGAAACTGGATTACATCCATTTCAACCCAGTGAAGCGCGGGTATGTGGAGTTACCGGAGCATTGGCGCTACTCCAGTGCACGCAATTATGCAGGGATGGAAGGGTTGATTGAGATTCAGCGATGGTATTGACCGCGGCGTTCACCGCCCTCCGCCAATTGATCGTTCCCACGCTCTGCGTGGGCATGCATCCCGTGACGCTCTGCGTCACCTTCCAGAAGCGGAACGCGGAGCGTCCCTGGCGGCGTTCCCACGCGGAGCGTGAGGAACGATCTTCACAGCCTCTGCGCCCCGATCGTTCCCACGCTCTGCGTGGTAATGCATCCCGTGACGCTCTGCGTCACCCTCCAGAAGCGGGACGCGGAGCGTCCCTGGCGGCATTCCCACGCGGAGCGTGAGGAACGATCTCCACAGCCCCTGCGCCCCGATCGTTCCCACGCTCTGCGTGGTAATGCATCCCGTGACGCTCTGCGTCACCCTCCAGAAGCGGAACGCGGAGCGTCCCTGGCGGCGTTCCCACGCGGAGCGTGAGGAACGATCTTCACAGCCTCTGCGCCCCGATCGTTCCCACGCTCTGCGTGGTAATGCATCCCGTGACGCTCTGCGTCACCCTCCAGAAGCGGAACGCGGAGCGTCCCAGGCGGCATTCCCACGCGGAGCGTGAGGAACGATCTTCACCGCCCTGATCGAGCTCCACTGTGGGGGCGGTTCTTGTTACCGATGCAAAATCACCTGCGCAATCTCCTGCAACCCCATCACCCGTTGTGCGGCGTTGAGTTTGATCGCTTCCTTGGGCATGCCGAAGACCACGCAGCTGGCTTCGTCCTGGGCCACGGTGGTGCTGCCGGCGTCGAGCATTTCCTTCAGGCCGCGGGCGCCGTCGTCGCCCATGCCGGTCATGATGATGCCGGTGGCGTTGCGGCCGGCGAATTTGGCCACGGAGCGGAACAGCACATCCACTGAAGGGCGGTGGCGGTTGACCAGTGGGCCGTCCACCACCTGCACGTGATAGAACGCGCCGCTGCGGGTCACCATCATGTGCTTGCCGCCTGGTGCGATGAGCGCCAGGCCCGGGTGGATGCGGTCGTTGTTGCGGGCCTCGCGCACTTCGATCTGGCACAGGCTGTTGAGCCGGGCGGCAAACGAGGCGGTGAATTTTTCCGGCATGTGCTGGACGATGACGATGCCCGGGCACACTCGCGGCAGGGCAGTGAGCACCGCTTCCAGGGCCTGGGTGCCGCCGGTGGAGGTGCCCAGGGCGACGATGCGTTCGGTGGTCTGCGCCATGGCGTGGCCGTTGGCGGCGGGCAGCATGGCGTCGGCGGTGAGTTTGGTCGCGGGCGTCAGCGCGATCGGGGCGGGACGCTTACCCAGGTTGCGCACGTTGACCTGGGCGGCGGCACGGATCGCCGACACCAGTTCCGGCGCCGATTCCAACAGAAAGTTCTTCAGGCCGGTGGTGGGCTTGGTGATGATTTCCACTGCGCCAGCGGCCATCGCCTGCAAGGTGGTTTCCGCGCCCCGGGGTGTCAGGGACGAGCAGATCACCACCGGAGTGGGGCGCTCGCTCATGATTTTTTTCAGGAAGGTGATGCCGTCCATGCGCGGCATTTCCACGTCCAGCACGATTACGTCGGGCCATTCCTTGGCCAGTTTGTCCATGGCGAAAATCGGGTCGGACGCCGCGCCCATGACGTGGATGTCCGGTGTGTCGCTGAGGATCGCCAGCAACACCTGGCGAACCACGGCAGAGTCATCCACCAGCAGTACATTGATCTTTTTTGACATAGTCAGTGCCGGGTCCTTATAGGTTGGTGCCTGACCCACACATCGCCGCTGCAAAGGTCGAAGATGATGCTGCGGTGGCCAGTGCTGCCCATGTCGTGGGCGATGAGGTCGAGGCGATAAAGGGCGGCCATTTCCAGCGCGGCGTTGACGTTCAGCCGCGCCACATCGCCATAGGGCACATGGCGTTGCAGCTCGGGGAACATCTCGCCGCCGCCGAACAGCTTGAGTTGGTAATCCTCGGGTTCGGTGTGGTGGGCCCGGGCCTGGCGGATGAACAGTTCGATGGCTTCGTCGGCGTAGATGCCGTTCAGTGCGGTGGAGCAGCGCACCCGACTGGGCAGCATGAAGTGGCACATGCCGCCGATCTTGCGTTCCGGGTGCCACAGCGTGATCGCCACGCAAGAACCGAGGATCGTGCGCAGGCGGGTCGGGCAGGTGGCGAAGCGAAACTCCCCCGGCGCCAGGTACACCTCGGCCACTTCCCTGATCGCGGCGCTCATGGTTTGCGGTAAATCGATGGCGCCACCAGTTTCAATGCATCGGACACACCGTTGAGGCTTTCCGAGTGGCTGATGATGAAATAGCCGCCGGGCTTGAGCCGGGGGAGCAAGCGGGCAACCACTTTGCTTTTGGTGGGCTGGTCGAAATAGATCATGACGTTGCGCAGGAAGATCACATCGAACTCCCCTAGCTCCGGCAAGGTGTCGTTGAGGTTGACCTGGATAAAGTTGACCCGGTTGCGCAATGCCCGATCGATAAGGAACGTGCCTTGCTGGCTGCCGGTGCCCTTGAGGCAATATTTCACCAGCAGCGGCTGGGGCAGGGTGCGTGCACGTTCCATCGGGTAATGCCCGGCGCGCGCCTTGGCCAGCACCTGGCTGCTGATGTCCGAACCGATGACTTCCCAGGGCGTGGTGCCCAGCCCTTCGGCCAAGGTCATGGCCAGGCTGTAGGGTTCTTCCCCCGATGAACTGGCCGCGCTCCACAAGCGAAAGGTCTTGCCCGGTGTCGCGTGGGGCAGCACGTGCTGGCGCAGGAAATCGAAATGCTTGGGCTCGCGGAAAAAATAGGTCTCGTTGGTGGTGAGCAGGTCCAGCGCTACCTGCAGCTCATCGGTGCGCTGGCCGTTCATGATCAGCTTGAAATACTCGCCATAGCTGTCCAGCCCATAGTGCTTGAGGCGCTTGAACAAACGCCCGGCCACCAAGGCTTTCTTGGCCTCGGACAGGCTGATGCCGGCGGCCTGGTACAGCCAGGACTGGAACTGGCCGAACTCTCGGTCAGTGAGCGCCTGTGCGTTCAGCGTGCGTTCCTTGCAGGTATCGGCGTTCACGGGGCATCTACTTCCAGCGCGCTCGGGCTGGCTTCTGCGAGTAGGGACATCTCGTCGATGGACAGTACGCGGTCCACCTCCAGCACGATGACGAACTTGCCATCGACCTTGGCCATGCCACTGATGAAATCGGCACGGATCTTCGCGCCGAAACTCGGTGGCGGCTCGATCTGCGAGGCCGGGATTTCCAGCACCGCCGACACCGTGTCCACCAGCAGGCCAATGTCCTGGGCCTGGCCGTCGGCGCTGGACGCTTCGATGATCACCACGCACGAACGCCGGCTGATCGCCGAATTCGGCCGGCCGAAACGGGCCGACAGGTCCACCACTGGCACCACCGCGCCACGCAGGTTGATCACCCCGCGCACGAAGGCCGGCATCATCGGCACCACGGTCAGGTTGCCGTATTCGATGATTTCCTTGATGCACAGGATGCCGATGGCAAACATCTCCGTGCCGAGCATGAACGTCAGGTATTGCGCTTCTTCCTCGACCGCGATGGCGGTTTGACGTGTGGTCGCGATGGCGCCCATTGCTTTTTCTCCTTTAAGCAAGCCAGTGGAACCGGGCCATCAGAACCGGGTGAATTCCGATTCGTCCGGGGCGCTGGCCATGTTGTAGGCAAACGCTTTAGGCATGACCGGTGCCGGAGTCCGGGCCGGTTTGCGGCCGGACGGACCTGGGGTGTTATCAACCCTGGCAATTTGCACAGCAGACTTGGGCGGCGAGTCGAGGGTGAAGAAACTCATGGCCTGTTGCAGCTGTTCGGCCTGGCTGCTCATTTCCTCGGCGGTGGCGGCCAGTTCTTCGCTGCTGGAGGCGTTTTGCTGGGTCACCTGGTTGAGCTGGGTCATGGCGGTGTTGATTTGCGCCACACCGGCGGCCTGTTCTTCGGAGGCGGCGCTGATTTCCTGCACCAGGTCCGAGGTCTTGTTGATGGATGGGACCATCTCGTTGAGCAGGTTCCCGGCCTTCTCGGCCATATCGACGCTGCTGGACGACAGCTCGCCGATTTCCTGGGCGGCCACCTGGCTGCGTTCGGCCAGCTTGCGCACTTCGGCGGCGACCACCGCGAAACCTTTGCCGTGTTCACCGGCACGGGCGGCTTCGATGGCAGCGTTGAGCGCCAGCAGGTTGGTCTGGTAGGCGATGTCGTCGATGATGCTGATGCGCTGGGCGATTTTCTTCATCGCCACCACGGTCTGCTGCACCGATTCGCCGCCGTCGGTGGCTTCCTTGGCAGCCTTGCTGGCCATGCCGTCGGTGACCTTGGCGTTCTCGGTGTTCTGGTTGATGCTGGCGCTCATCTGCTCGATGGAGGCACTGGTTTCCTCGACGCTGGCCGCTTGCTCGCTGGTGGCCTGGCTCATCGATTGCGCGGTGGCGCTGACTTCTTCGGAGGCGCTGGCCAGGTTGTCCGCCGCGTTGCGCACTTCACCGATGATGTGCGAGAGCTTGCCGACCATGTTCTGCATGGCGTTGAGCACCATGCCGGTTTCATCCTTGGAGCCACCTTCGATTTTCGCGTTCAGGTTGCCTTCGGCCAATTGTTCGGCAACGGCGGCGGCCTGTTTCAAGGGGCGGGAGATGATGCGCGAGATGAACAGCGCCAGGCCCAGGCCCACCAGCAGGGCTGCAGCCAGTACGGCAATGATCGACAGGCGTGCGTTTTCATACAGCTGGGTGCCGTGTGCACTGGCGACATCAGCGCCAGCCGCGTTGAGCTCGACCAGTTTTTGCAGGTCGCCGGTCACCAGGTCGAACCGACGCTTGGACTCGCCCTTGAGCATCGCATTGGCCTGCTCGGTCAGGTTCTGCCGGGACAATGCGAGCAGGTCTTTGCTGATCGCCAGATAGGCGGCCCAGTCATTACGGGTGGTGTCGAATACCTGACGATCTTCAGCGCTGGAGAGCAGTTTTTCGTAAGTGTCCAGGCGTGTTTCGAAGGCCTTCTTGGCGTCCTCGGCCTCTTGCTCGAGGGTGACGCGCTCTTGCTCGGAATCGGCGACAATATGACGATTTTCCTTGAGGCGATAGCTCGCCGCGTAGAAGCGCATGCCCGAGGCTGCTCGCATGGACGGCATCCAGTTTTCACGGATGTCGAGGGCGGTGTGGTTCACCTGGCCCAGTTGGATGATCGAGAACACCCCCATGACGGCTGTCAGCGCCAGCACCACAAGAAATGAAGTGATCAGTTTGGTGGCGATTCTAAGATCGTAGAACCATTTCATTGGGAAGTACCTCTCCATGGAATTGCTAAAGCGTCAGCGAGCGTTGGCTTGTTGTAATTGAGTTGGGGTGTAACGGTTTTCCACTTGGGCGATCTGGGTGAGCAGCGCCGGTACGTCGAGAATCAACGCCACGGCACCACTGCCCAGGATGGTCGAGCCACTGATGCCGCGAAGGGCACCAAACAGCTTGCCCAGCGGCTTGATCACGGTCTGGAATTCACCCAGCAAGTCATCCACCACCAGCCCGGCCTTGAGTTCGGCGTAGCGCACCACCACCACGTTCTGCCGGCGCGCGGCCGGGCCTTCGTGGCTGAAGTGATCGCGCAGGTACACCAGTGGCAGCACCTCGCCGCGCAGGTCGAGGTAGCCTTGTTCGCGGCTGGCGAGCCCGTCGTCTTCGCTCAGCTCAATGCATTCCTGGACCATGTCCAGCGGTATCACATAGGTCGACTGGCCGATGCTCACCAGGAATCCATTGATGATCGCCAGGGTCAGCGGCAGGCGGATGCGCACCACGGTGCCCTTGCCGGGCTGGCTGTCCAGGTCGACGGTGCCGCGCAGCAGGGTGATGTTGCGCTTGACCACGTCCATGCCCACGCCACGTCCCGAAAGGTTGGTCACGGCCTGGGCGGTGGAGAAGCCGGGTTCGAAGATCAGGTTGTAGATTTCCTGGTCGGTCGGGCTGGCACCCGGGGGCACCAGGCCACGTTCCTGGGCTTTTTCCAGGATCCGGTCGCGGTTCAGGCCGGCGCCGTCGTCGGCGATTTCCAGCACGATGCTGCCCGAGTCGTGATAGGCGTTGAGGTGCAGGTGCCCCTTGGCCGGTTTGCCGGCCGCCAACCGTGCCTCGGCGGTTTCAATGCCGTGGTCCATGGCGTTGCGCAGCAGGTGCATGAGCGGGTCGCCGATTTTTTCCACCACGGTCTTGTCCAGCTCGGTCTCTGCGCCGCTGATGATCAGGTCGATGTCCTTGCCCAGTTCCTGGCTGACATCGCGCACCACCCGACGGAAGCGGTTGAAGGTTTCGCCGATGGGGATCATGCGCAGGCGCAGGGCACCGTCGAGGATTTCCTCCACCAGTGACGACACCGTCGAGGTGGATTCCTGCAATGGATCGTTGTTGCAGGTGCGGGCCAGCAGGCTGGCGCCGGCGCTGGCGATGACCAGTTCGCCCACCAGGTTGATCAGTTCGTCGAGCTTGTCGGCATTGACTCGCACATAGGTGCCGTCCTTGGCCTTGCTGTCGCTGGTCACCGCTTGTTTGTCGGTGGCGATCTGGGCGGGCATGCGCGGCGTCTTGCGCTGGTCGGACAACAACTCGCCGGTGGCGACCAACGCGGTGCTTTCCTCGGCAGGTTCCGGTGCTGTGGTCACCAGGCCGGTGTTGGCCGGGGGCGCGATGTCGTCATCCAGGGCCACGATCTCGATCACGCAGTCTTCCCGGACGAAATCGAACACTTCATTGATCGCCCCGTGGCTGGCGGCCGAGCGAAACTCGATGTCGAAGCCCAGGTAGCAGGATTCGGCGTCCCAGGCATCGGCGGCGGGCAGGGCGTCGGTCAAGGTGGTGAGGTCGACGATTTCACCCAGGGTTTGCAGATAGCGCAGGAACGACAGCGGGTCCATGCCGTTGCGGAACACGTCCTGGCCGAAGCGCAGGGAGATGTGCCAGAGGCGCGTTTCGCCGGGTTCGCTGGTGTTGGTTTCAGGGGCTGGCGTCGGGGCCGCAGCGGGCGAGGGCGCCTGGTACTCCTGCAGGATCTGGCACAGTTCCACTTCCCGTTGCAGGGCCGGTGGCGGCAGCGCTCCGCCCTGGTTGGCGGCCACGTTGATCAGTTCCAGCATGTGATCGCTGGACTTGAGCAGCACCGCGATCAGGCCGGCGTCCACCTCGACGCTGCCGTTGCGCAGGCGGTCGAGCACGTCTTCGACGATGTGGGTGAAGCTGACGATCGGTTCCAGGCCGAACAACCCGGCCGAACCCTTGATCGTGTGGGCCGCCCGGAAGATCGCGCCAATGGCGTCATCGTCGCCGGGGTCGGTTTCCAGTTGCAGCAGCGACTCTTCCATCGCCTGCAACTGTTCCCGTGCCTCGACGATGAAGGTCTGTTGTGCCTGATCGAGATTGATGCTCACGCTCATATCCTTTGTCGTGTCCGACGTATTGCAGTCCTAGGCAACCAGGTTGCACAGGGCAAGTGTTTCCGTCACGGCCTTGCTTTGGCCGATCAATGTCAGTTGGGTCCCGGCCTTGGCGGCCTCGCGCTGCACCATCAGCAGCAGTTGCAGGCCGGCGCCGTCCATCTCGGTGATCTGCGACAGATCAAGGGCCATCCGCGGTGTTGCGCCCAGGTGCGGCAACCATTGCGCGGCCAGCTCGGCGGCGGTGTAGATCGTCAGCTCGCCGTCGATGTGCACCTGGGCGGTGTCATCGTGTGTCTCGTATTGCAACGGCATGGGAGCCTCCGGCTATCAAGGAAGAATCAGCTTGGATACCGCCGCCAGCATCTGTGCGGGCTGGAACGGCTTGACCACCCAGGCTTTGGCCCCGGCGGCCTGGCCTTCCTGTTTCTTCGATTCCTGGGATTCGGTGGTGAGCATGATGATCGGCGTGAACTTGTAGCTGGCCAGCTTCTTGACCTCCTTGACGAAGGTGATGCCGTCCATGTTGGGCATGTTCACGTCACTGATGATCAGGTGCACTTTCTGGCCATTGAGCTTGCCCAGTGCGTCCTTGCCATCGCTGGCTTCGATCACGTCATAGCCGGCACTTTTCAGCGCGATGCCGACCACCTGCCGAACGCTCGCGGAGTCGTCGACAACCAATACACTTTTAGCCATGAACGGCGCTCCTAAAAGAAGGTAATTTCCTGTGAAGTCTGTTGCGCGCTCGAGTCGCCGTGGTGATTGCGGCGTTGCTCGTCGGTGGCGTAAGTGGTTTCCATGCGCGCCAGCCATTGGCGGGCGTCGATGGAAGCGGCCTGTTCGGGCGACTGACCGGCCTGCTGCATGTGCACATGCAGGTCCTCGATGTTGTCGCGCACGTGGCTGAGGATCTGGCTGACCCGATCCTGGAATTGCAGGCTGACCAGCACCTCGGTGAGCTCATCGCGGATGCCGAAGCTTTCCCGCTGCAGCATGTCGGCCGAATCGGCCAAGCGGCCGGTGACACTCTTGAAGCGCTCCAGCACCTGCTGGATGCTCTGCTCGGAGGCGGTGACCGAATGGGTGTCCTGGTCCGCGCCGCTGGATGCGGCATGCACCAGTTGGGTGATGGCGGTGTTGATGATGTCGACCTTGGCCGACATCTGCTGGCCGGTCTCGCTGGACTTGCTCGAGAGACTGCGCACGGCGTCGGCCACCACGGCAAACCCACGCCCGGCTTCGCCGGCACGGGCGGCTTCGATGGCGGCGTTGAGGGCCAGCAGGTTGGTCTGCGCGGCAATCGCCGCGACGTCGGCGGCCATGGTCCGCAGCTCGCCGGTATAAGCCGTCAGGTTACGCACCTGGGCCAGGGTTTCGTCGCGGCTGGCCTGGGTGGCCTTCAGGGAATCGATGACCTTGACCAGTTCACCTTCGCTCTGGGCCAGCACCTGCACGGCGCCGCCACTGCTGCTGCCGGCCAGTTCACCAGCGGCCAGTTGCGAGGCTTGCACGGTGTCTTCCAGCCGTGAGGATATGCCGGTGAAGCGGCTGGTCAGCGAGACGATTGCGGTTTCGGTCTGCTGCCGGGAGCTTTCGACCTGCTTGGCCCAGATCGGCATGGCACCGAGAATGACTTCGTTGAGTTGTTCGCGGGTGTTATGGGCCGGATGCTCGCTGGCTTGCTGGTCGTGGCGGGCGATGGCGGCGGCGAGGGCGCTGTCGAACTGCTGGCGTTGCGAACGCGCCCCCCATACGCCAGCACCGACGCCAACGGCCAAAAGGGCAATGCCCAGAATGATGTTTTGTACACTTGGACCGTTGAGCAGTACGACGCCAATGGCTGCAACAAAAGCGACGAGCACTGTGTTCCAGAGGATGCGCGGTGGTTGGGCGAAGGAATGACCGTGTGGGTACGACGTCATGGTTCGGTCCTTGAACAGAGTTTCTAACAGGTTATTTGCGAATAACTGGTTATCTGCGACCTCTACTCGGACTTTAAGACCGGCTGTCCGATACCGGTAATGCTGTAGGCATTGGCCTACACGGTGCGTGGCACTGTGCTACTTCAGATTAGACGCAGTCTGTGAAAAGTCGAATGCACCCGACGAAGGTCGAAGCCACATGGCGAAGGTGATGGCGCACGGGCCTTTCTGGTGGCGCACCGGCCTTTGTGGCGAGGGAGCTTGCTCCCGCTGGAGCGCGAAGCGGTCCCAAAAGCGGCTGGCGAGGTCAGCCTGAAACATCGCATGTCCAGGTTTCGGGGCCGCTGCGCAGCCCAGCGGGAGCAAGCTCCCTCGCCACAAGAGCCACAAGAGCCACAAGAGCAGCCTGCGCTGATTCTTCTGAAACAGATGATTGGATTGCGCTAAATTACCGGCACCCGGATTTTCGAACCTGCCATCAGAGCCCCCATGCCCACCCAGCCCCTCTGGAAAACCTATCTCCTGTTCCTGGCCCCCATGGTCCTGTCCAACTTCCTGCAGTCCATGTCTGGCACGCTCAACAGCATCTACATCGGCCAGATGCTCGGCACCCAGGCCTTGGCGGCGGTGTCAGGGATGTTTCCCATCGTGTTTTTCTTTATCGCATTGGTGATCGGCCTCGGCGCGGGGGCGGGGGTATTGATCGGACAGGCCTACGGCGCCGGAGAAACCGGCACGGTGAAGGCGATTGCCGGTTCGACGTTGTTGCTGGGGGCGATCATCGGCCTGACGGCGGCGGTGCTCGGCAGTGTCTTTGCGCGCCAGGCGTTGCAGGGGCTCGGTACGCCGGCCGATGTGCTGGAGGACGCCGTTTCCTATGCCCGGGTCATGATGTGGATCCTGCCGATGTTGCTGGTATTTGTGCTGTTCACCCAACTGCTGCGCGGGGTGAGCGATACGGTGTCGCCGATGTTGGCGCTGCTGGTGTCCACCAGTGTCGGGCTGCTGCTCACGCCCGCGTTGATCCGTGGCTGGTTGGGGTTGCCGCAGATGGGCATCCAGAGCGCGGCATGGGCGGGGCTGGTGGGGACGACGTCAGCGATGCTGATGCTGGCGTGGCGCCTGTGCCGCCGCGAGCATGCCCTGGCACCGGACCGGGCGTTGTTCGCGGCGATGCGCCTGGACACGGAGATCCTTGGCAAAGTGCTGCGCATTGGCTTGCCCACCGGGTTGCAGATGGTGGTGATCTCATTGTCCGAGTTGGTCATCCTGACGCTGGTCAATAGCCACGGTTCCCAGGCCACGGCGGCCTACGGCGCGGTGACGCAGATCGTCAACTACGTGCAGTTTCCGGCGCTGTCGATTGCCATCACCGCCTCGATCCTCGGTGCCCAGGCCATCGGTGCCGGACGCCTGGAGCGCCTGGGGCCGATCCTGCGCACGGGGCTGTTGATCAACCTATGGCTTACCGGTGGGCTGGTGGTCCTGGGCTATCTGCTGTCCCACTGGCTATTGGGGCTGTTCATCACCGACCCGGCGGCACGGGTCCAGGCCGAGCACCTGCTGCACATCATGCTCTGGAGCCTGCTGGTGTTCGGCTTCCAGGCGATCGTCGGCGGCATCATGCGCGCCAGCGGCACGGTGCTGGTGCCGGTCGCCATCTCGATCTTCTGCATCGTCGCCGTGCAAGTGCCGGCGGCGTACCTGCTGGACGCTCACTTCGGGCTGCAAGGGGTGTGGATGGCGTTCCCGGTGGCCTACTTGAGCATGCTGCTGTTGCAGACGCTGTACTACAAACGGGTGTGGCAGCATCAGCCGATCGAGCGGTTGGTGTAACCCACCCACCACTGACCCTCTGTGGGAGCAAAGCTTGCTCGCGATAGCGGTTTTAAAGCTAACAAAGGTGTTGTCTGTGACGACGCTATCGCGAGCAAGCTTTGCTCCCACAGGCTCGCTCCCACAGGGGATTGGGTTATGGCGATGTTACAGTGGCCATCACTCGCCACGCCGCCACCGAGGATCCGATGCCTGCCAGCCCCCCCAACCCCATTGCCTATCGCGCCTTCCTGTTCGACATGGACGGCACTCTGCTCAATTCCATCGCCGCCGCTGAGCGGATCTGGACGCGCTGGGCCCTGCGCCACGGCGTGGACGTGGCGACGTTCCTGCCGACGATCCATGGCGTGCGCGCCATCGACACCATCGCCCGCCAGCACCTGCCAGGGGTGGATGCCCAGGCCGAAGCCGAGCAGATTACCCGGGAGGAAATCGAAGATGTCGAAGGGGTGGTGCAGGTGCCCGGTGCGCAGGCCTTTCTGAACAGCTTGCCGCCAGAACGCTGGGCAATCGTCACCTCAGCGCCCATGGCATTGGCCTTGCGCCGTATGGAAGCCGCCGGAATCCCGCGTCCAGGCGTGATGGTCACGGCCGAAGACGTCAGCGACGGCAAGCCCAACCCCGCCTGCTATCGCCTGGCCGCCGAGCGCCTGCAAGTGACGCCGCAGGAATGCCTGGTCTTTGAAGACGCCGAGGCGGGCATCCGGGCAGGCGAGGCCGCCGGGGCGGATGTGCTGGTGGTAACGGCGACGCATACGCACCCAGTGGTCACCCTTCATCCGCAGATCAAGGATTACCTTGGGCTTGGTATTGAAGTGGATGAGGCCGGGTTGATGCGGCTGACCCCGACTCTGTGACCACAGCAGAACTCCTGTGGGAGCGAGCTTGCTCGCGATAGCGGTGGGTCAGCTTGCATCTGTGCTGAATGTGCCGCTGTCATCGCGAGCAAGCTCGCTCCCACATTGGATCTGTGGTCCTCAGATAGGTCAGGTCACCACGCGATAGCACGGTACATACGCCGCGCCGCCCGGCAGTTTCATGCGGTGTTGGGCGACGAAGGCCTGGAGCAGGCGGTCGAGGGGTTCCATGATGGCGGCGTCGCCGTGGATTTCGTACGGGCCGTGTTCCTCGATCAGGCGGATGCCCTTGTCCTTGACGTTACCGGCCACGATCCCCGAGAACGCCCGGCGCAGGTTGGCGGCCAGTTCGTGGGCGGGCAGGTCGCGGCTCAGGCCCAGGCTGGCCATGTTGGCGTGGGTCGGGTCGAACGGGCGCTGGAAGCCCTCGTCGATCTTTAGCAGCCAGTTGAAGTGGAAGGCGTCGTTGCGCTCGCGGCGGAACTGCTTGACCTCCTTGAGCCCCTGGGTCATCTGCCGCGCCACTTCGGCCGGGTCGTCGATGATGATCTGATAGTGCTGTTGCGCCGCCGGGCCCAGGGTTGCGCCGACAAACGCATGCAACTGGTCAAGGTACGGCGCGGCGCTTTTCGGCCCGGTGAGGACCACCGGGAACGGCAGGTCCTGGTTGGCCGGGTGCATCAGGATGCCGAGCAGGTAGAGGAACTCTTCCGCCGTACCGGCACCACCCGGGAAGATGATGATGCCGTGGCCGACACGCACGAAGGCTTCCAGGCGTTTCTCGATGTCCGGCAGGATCACCAGCTCATTGACGATCGGGTTCGGCGCCTCGGCGGCGATGATGCCCGGCTCTGTCAGGCCCAGGTAGCGACCGCCATGGATGCGCTGCTTGGCATGGGCAATGGTGGCGCCTTTCATCGGACCTTTCATCACGCCCGGGCCGCAACCGGTGCAGATGTCCAGGCTGCGCAGGCCCAGTTCGTGGCCGACTTTCTTGGTGTATTTGTATTCTTCGGTGTTGATCGAGTGACCGCCCCAGCACACGACGATTTTCGGCTCCACGCCAGGGCGCAAGGTGCGGGCGTTGCGCAGCAGGTGGAACACGTAGTCGCTGATGCCCTGGGACGAGCTGAGGTCGATGCGCTGGCTGTCCAGCTCGTTCTCGGTGTAGACGATGTCGCGCAGGGCACTGAAGAGCATTTCCCGGGTGCTGGCGATCATTTCGCCGTCGACGAAGGCATCGGCCGGCGCGTTCAGCAGCTCCAGGCGCACGCCCCGGTCCTGCTGGTGAATACGGATCTCGAAGTCCTTGTAGGCTTCCAGGATGGTCTTGGCGTTATCAACATGGGCGCCGGTGTTGAGGATGGCCAGGGCGCACTGGCGGAAGAGGGTATAGATGCTGCCGGAACCGGCTTCGCTCAGTTGCTGGACTTCGCGCTGGGACAAGGTCTCCAGGCTGCCCTTGGGGCTTACCGAGGCGTTGATTACATGTCTTTGAGTCATTCAGCTTTCCTTGAAAACGATGCCATGCACACAACGACGGCATCTTGAAAAAAAACGTCCACGCAGAAAGATCGCACGATCCTTGCGCTATCGCCATGGACTTTGATCCGGACCCGGCGAGTCGGTTGCGCTACAAAATGAGCCCCAGCATAGCTAATTCGACCGGGCAGGCGATAATGCGTGACTCTTTTGATGCCGTACAAGGAAATTGCGCCGCGATGTTCGAGATCAAACCGTGGGATGGCGACACCTACCGCAAGCAGACCCGCCGCAGCACCCTGATCATCGCGGTGGTATTCCTGGCCCTGGCGATGTTGCTGTCCAGCCTGGCCGTGATGCTGCTGGGGACGCCTGGAGGCGATAACTTTCGTTTCAATCTCGGCGGGGTGATTGTCGCGGTGTTGGCGATGGCTGTGCTGATGCGCCAGTATTTCTGGTCGCAGCCGTGGATGGCCGCCGCCGTGTACGGCTGGCAGCTCAAGCGCAGCCTGATGAAAATCACCAACGTGATGCACCAGGTGAAGGCCGGTGTGCAGGCCCAGGACCCGGCTGCGATGAAATTGTTGCGGTTCTATCACTTGGGCCTGACCCAGATGCACCTGCTCGATGCCAATTCCAGCGACCACGCCTCGTTAGTTCGTGAAGCCGACGAGCATCTGGAGAAGATGCAGGCGCTGGGCCTGGACACCGAACAGTCGCGCCTGGAGCCGAGCTGGATCGAGACGGTGAAGCAGGCCTATCGCGCGGGTTGATCGGTCAGAGGGTGCCGATGCGGTCGAGCTCGGCTTTCAGGGCCTGGGCATCGAGCTGGTCGAAGGGCAGGGCGAAAAACGCCCTGCAGCGGGTTTCGATACGATCCAGGGTGGCATGGAAGGCCTGGCCGATCTGATCGTCGTTGCCTCTGACGGTCGATGGATCGACCAGGCCCCAGTGGGCCTTGATGGCGGGGCCGAAGTACACCGGGCAAGCATCGCGAGCGGCGCTGTCGCACACGGTGATGACGATGTCCGGCTGGCTGCCCTCGAGCGCGTCATAACCCTTGCTGCGCAAGCCTTGGACGCTGATA
The DNA here is from genome assembly GCF_052112205.1 of Pseudomonas sp. Lb2C2. Taxonomy (NCBI): domain Bacteria; kingdom Pseudomonadati; phylum Pseudomonadota; class Gammaproteobacteria; order Pseudomonadales; family Pseudomonadaceae; genus Pseudomonas; species Pseudomonas sp. Lb2C2. Next base: position 21,638 of record NZ_JAUTYW010000008.1, read on the forward strand.
CCGGCTTCTTGCAAGGTGCTCAGGCTGCGCGGGAGCACGTGGCCCTTGGGGAAACTGCCGGCGCTGACGGCCTCGAACCCGGCTGGGGCCAGATGGTTGAACATCGCTTCGCTGAGAATGCTGCGGCAGCTGTTGGCTGTGCACATGAAGAGGACTTTCATCGATCGGCTCCGATAAGCGCAAGGGTGGGCTGCGCCGGAGTATATGCGGACAATCGAATATATGAAATTTCGTATTTATGGTGAGGGGAAGAGTGGATAGCGCCGGGGCGCAGTATGTCTGCGCCCCAACGATTTGGATGGTTACGATTTTCTGCCGCCGCCTTGGCTGCGTTCGCTACCTTTGTTACCGGCTCCAGTGCCTTTTTGCCGATCGTTGGCAACGTTGCCGCCCGACGCTTGTCCGCCTTTCTTGCCGGCTTCCGATGCTTTTTCACGATCATTGGCGAAGTTGCCTGGGTTTTTGTTTCCGCTACTGGCCATTTCGAGAATCCTCATTTTGGTTGAGCGAGCAACGTGCCTCGCATTAGTTGGGAAAGAAAATGGCCGAGGGAAGTTTAAAAAAAACCGTTTGCCGGCGACGAATGGTCTGTCGTCATTCTTCACTTCTAATCCTCGCCGCCGCTGACTTTCCAATGCTTGGCATCCGCTGGGAAAACCACTTGCTCGACCCGATGGGCAATGCCGAAAGCCAGGGAGTTTTCCGCTGGAATCACTCGCTCTTCGGCGCACAGGCACTTGAAGATATCCAGTTGGGTGGCCGCGCCGGCAGTTTCCTTGACGTAGATTTCCACGTAGCGCGCCACGTCGTTGTCCAGGCTGGACAGGTACTCGCGCAAGCGTGAATGGTCCACGGATTTCTGGCCGAAGTACCAGTTCATCGGGTGGATCAGAAAACGCGAATGCGGGGTGGTGGTGCGGTCGCTGGCGGCCAGGTACATGACGATGCCCATGGACTCGATGTTGCCGGCGTTCACTGCACGCACCGGTACCGGAAGGGACTTGATGAAGGTGTAGAGCGTGAAACCGAAGTTGGTACTGCCACCGACGGTGGAGAGATTGAGCATCAGCGAGTCGGCGCCTTTCTCAATGGCTTCCAGGCAGTTGTCGCGAAAGCGTTCCGTGGTGCCCTGATCGATCTGGCAATGAAAATGGACAATGTGTTCGGACATCTGAAACTCCTGTCGATTTCACCTTTTTGAAAACCTGCGCAGTGGCCGTGCCGTAAAGTTGGGAGTCCGGTGCTCTGCGGATGTTCCGCCTTCCTGGCTCGCTGCGGGTGAATCGCGTTAAACCGATTGCTCCTGTTCGCACGCCTCGGCGGCTTGTGTCATGCGCTGCAAGAATAGCGTCAGTCCGGCTTCTTCTTCGCTGAGGCCTTTGCGTGCCCGGGGTTTGGGCAACTGGGTCAGGGCCCCGAGCAGGAAGCCTTCCACCACCGCAGGGTGGATGTAGCATTTACGACAGACGGTGGGCGTGTTGCCCAGCTGGCGGGCGACGTGCCTGACCATCTCGGCGACGTGTCTTTTGGCTTCGGTCTCGGTTTCCCAACGCAGCGTCCGCAACCCGGCCAGAGCGGCTGCGCTGCCGGCCCAGGTGCGGTAGTCCTTGGCGGTGAAGTCGGCGCCGGTGAGGGTCTTGAGGTAGGCGTTGATGTCCGAAGAGCTGATGGCGTGGCGCTCGCCATCTTCGTCCAGGTACTGGAACAGGTTCTGCCCGGGGATGTCCTGGCAGCGCTTGATGATCCGCGCCAGGCGCCGGTCCTTCACGGTGATCTGGTGCTCGATGCCGCTCTTGCCGCGGAACTGGAAGGCGATGGCGCTGCCGTTGACCTCGACATGTTTGTCGCGCAGGGTCGTCAGGCCGTAGGAGCGATTGTCCCGGGCGTATTGACTGTTGCCGACGCGGATCAGGGTCACGTCCAGCAGAGTGATGACGGTGGCCATGACTTTGTCGCGGCTGAAGCCGGGCGTGGCGAGGATTTCCTCCAGGCGTTTGCGCAAGCGCGGCAGGGCCCGTCCGAATTCCAGCATCCGCGAATACTTGTCCGCATCGCGAACCTCACGCCAGCGCGCATGGTAGCGGTACTGCTTGCGCCCGCGGGCATCGCGCCCGGTGGCCTGGAGATGGCCGCGCGGGTCGGTGCAGATCCAGACATCGGTGTAGGCTGGTGGCACCGCCAGGGCATTGATGCGCTGGATCTCGGCCGCGTCGGTGATGCGCTGGCCCTGTGGGTCGAAATAACAGAATTGGCCCCGCCGCTTTTTGCGGGTGATGCCCGGGGCCGTGTCATCGACATAATGCAGGTCGGCCGGCAGTGCATCCGGCGGCAGGGTGTCGGGCATGAGAAGAGTCCTTGGCAACGAATCCGGTGGCCTGTGAATTCATTGACCGCAGGCTGTTCGGGTCGTGCCAAGATTCTGATGTTGCTGCAAAACCTGTGGGAGCAAACCAGCAGGAGCAAACCAGCAAGAGCAAACCTGTGGGAGCAAGGTTTGTTCCCACAGCTCCCACAGTGTGATCCGCTGGTATGGACCCTACGCCAACACCGCCACCGCCTTGATCTGCGCCCACAACACCTGCCCCGGATGCAGCTTGAGCTGATCGCGGGAGTAGCGGGTGATGCGCGCCAGCAGCGGGGTGCCGGCGGCTTCCAGGCGGATCAGCACATGGGCGGCGTTGTCGGCGGCCTGTTCGCTGACCACGGTGACTGGCAGGCGGTTGAGGATGCTGGTCTGGGCATCGTTCGCCAGGCTGAGGCTGACGTCCCGGGCCTGGACCTTGAAGCGCAGCGGCTGGCCGAGGGCCAGGGAGGTGTGGGCCACACGTACGTTCAGTTGGCTGTCGGGCAGATTCAGGGTCAGCAATTGATAAGCCGGGTCATAACCGCTGACCTTGCCCTCGATCACCACTCCAGCGTCATCCCCCAGGGCCAAGGGCAGGTCGAGCCGGGCCAGGGTCTCGCCGATCGGCCCACTGGCCAGCGCGCGGCCGCCGTCGAGCAGCACGATGTGGTCGGCCAGGCGCGCCACTTCGTCCTGGGAATGGCTGACATACAGCACCGGGATGTCCAGTTCATCGTGGAGCCGTTGCAGGTATGGCAGGATTTCGTTTTTGCGTCGGCTATCGAGGGCCGCCAGCGGCTCATCCATCAGCAGCAGTTGCGGGCTGGTGAGCAAGGCGCGGGCGATGCCTACCCGTTGGCGTTCGCCGCCAGACAGGTTGTGTGGCTGCCGATCGAGCAAGTGCCCGATGCCCAGCAGTTCGGTTGCTTGTTCCATATCGACCCGCCGCTGTGCCGGCGCGATGCGCTTGAGGCCGAATGCCAGGTTGGCCCGCACCGACAGATGGGCAAACAGGCTCGCCTCCTGGAACACATACCCCACCGACCGTTTATGGGGCGGCACGAACACGCCGTGCTCACTGTCTTGCCAGACTTGGCCGTTGACCTCGATAAAACCCCGGGTCGGCCGCTCCAACCCGGCAATGCAGCGCAGGCAGGTGGTTTTGCCGGAACCGGAAGGCCCATACAGGGCGGTCACGCCACGGCCCGGCAGTTGCACATCCAGGTCCAGGGAAAAAGCCCCGTGGTCGAGCTGAAAACGCGCGTGAATCATCGATCAGCTCCAACCGGCACGGGTTCGGCGGCTGGAATACAGCGCCAGCAACACCAGGAATGAAAACACCAGCATCGCCGCGGCCAGCCAATGGGCCTGGGCGTATTCCAAGGCTTCGACATGGTCGTAGATCTGCACCGACACCACCCGGGTTTTCTCCGGAATGTTGCCGCCGATCATCAGCACCACGCCGAATTCGCCGACGGTGTGGGCAAAGCCGAGAATCGCCGCAGTGATAAAGCCGGGGCGGGCCAGGGGCAGGATGACGCTGAAAAACGTATCCCAGGGCCCGGCCCGCAGGGTGGCGGCGACTTCCAGCGGGCGACTGCCAATGGCGGCAAAGGCGTTCTGCAACGGCTGCACCACAAACGGCATGGAATAGATCACCGAGCCGATCACCAGCCCGGTGAAGCTGAAGGTGAGGGTGCCCAACCCGAGGGCTTGGGTGAACTGGCCGATCCAGCCGTTCGGCCCCAACGCCAGCAACAGGTAGAAGCCGATCACCGTGGGCGGCAGCACCAACGGCAGCGCCACCACCGCACCCACCGGCCCGCGCAGCCAGGAGCGGGTGCGCGACAACCACAACGCGATGGGTGTGCCGATGAGCAGCAGGATCACCGTGGTCAATGACGCCAGTTTCAGGGTCAGCCAGATGGCGGCATAGTCGGCGCTGGTCAGTGGCATTTAGCGTTGGTAACCGTAGGTTTGGATGATGGCGGCGGCTTTCGGGCCCTTGAGGTAATCCACCAGGGCCACGGCAGCGGGGTTGTCCCGGCCCTTGTTGAGGATCACCGCGTCCTGTTTGATCGGGTCGTGCAGTTCGGCCGGAACGATCCATGCCGAGCCGCCCGTCACTTTGCCGTCCTTGTACACCTGGGACAAGGCGACGAAGCCCAGTTCAGCATTACCGGTGGAGACGAATTGATAGGCCTGGGTGATGTTCTGGCCTTCGACGAGCTTGCTTTTCACCTGGGCGGTCAAGCCGAGCTTGTCCAGCACCTGGGTCGCAGCCAGGCCGTAGGGCGCGGCTTTCGGGTTGGCGATGGACAGGTGCCGGAAGTCGTTGCGCTTGAGGACCTGCCCCGTGCCATCGACATAACCCTCTTTGGCCGACCACAGCGCCAGGGTGCCGACCGCGTAGGTGAAGCGCGAGCCCTTGACGGTGTCGCCTTCGCTTTCGAGTCTGGCCGGGGTGGTGTCGTCGGCGGCGAGGAAGACTTCGAATGGCGCGCCGTTCTTGATCTGGGTGTAGAACTGCCCGGTGGCGCCGTAAGCCGTTATCAGTTTATGCCCGGTGTCTTTTTCGAAGTCGGCGGCGATGGCCTGGATCGGCGCGGTGAAATTGGAAGCGACCGCCACCTGCACCTCCGCGGCCTGGACGGCGCCAACGGTAAAGAGCGTGGTCAGCAGCAACGGTGCGAAGCGGGTGGGGCGCATAGGTAAGATTCCGTAGGGGCAGATTCGCTATATACCAGAATATATAGCGAATGACCGACAAACGGAACGCGGCATTTTGCCTGGGGAGTGAGGGTGCAAGGGCTGGCCCCATCGCGAGCAAGCTCGCTCCCACACTGGATCCGTGGCGAACATACATCTTGCTGCCACATCAAAACCCATATGGGAGCGGGCATCACCAAATGTTGTGGTTGCCAGCAATCCCCTGTGGGAGTGAGCTTGCTCGCGATGGCGTTCTAACGGGCGATGATGACCATCAGGACCGACCAAAGCGGTTGAGCTGAGCTTGCGCCTCTTCAGCCAAGCCCCGCGTCAGTTCGGCCGTCGACAGTTCGCGGCCCAGGGGGAAGGCCTGGCCGGCCCAGAGGTTGCTGAAGTCTGCTTCGTCCTTGGCGCGCAATGGCATCAACGCGCCGCCCGCCAGGGGAAATGCCGGGGCCAGCGGGCTCATCGGGCCCACTTCGCGCATCACCCGGTTGACGATGCCTCGGGCCGGGCGACCGGTGAACAGGTTGGTGACAGCGGTCTGGCTTTCCTTGGCCGTGCGCAAGGCGCGGTGATGGGAAGCGCTGATCTTCGCCTCGGGCGTGAACAGGTAGGCGCTGCCCAATTGCACCGCCGAAGCACCCAGGGCGAATGCCGCGACGATCCCCCGCGCATCGCCAATGCCGCCAGCAGCGATCACCGGCACCTTCACCGCATCCACTACCTGCGGCAGCAAGGCAAACAGCCCGACTTGGGTGTCGAGGTCGTCGCTGAGGAACATCCCGCGATGACCTCCGGCTTCATAGCCCATGGCAATGATCGCGTCGCACCCGTGCTGTTCCAGCCAGATGGCTTCCTCGACGGTGGTGGCCGAGGAAAGGATTTTCGCGCCAGTGGCCTTCACTCGATCGAGCAAGGATTTTTCCGGCAGGCCGAAATGGAAGCTGACCACTTTCGGACGCATCTCTTCCAGCACCCGGCAGGCGGCATCATCGAACGGCGTGCGGTTGGACACCGGGGTTGGCGCGTCGAAGTCGACGCCCAGTTCCTGGTAATACGGCTTGAGCCGTTGCTTCCAGGCCGCGGCCCGCTGTTCGTCGAAGGCCGGTGGCTGGTGACAGAAAAAATTCACATTGAATGGCTTGTCGGTCTGTTCGCCGATGGTCGTCAGCGCCTGGCGCAGTTGCTCGACATCGAGCATCGCCGCCGGCATCGAACCCAGCCCGCCGGCATTGCACGTCGCGACCACCATGGCCGGCCCGGTCACCCCGGCCAATGGCCCCTGGATGATGGGCAGCTCGATACCGAGCAGGTCAAGAATGCGGGTGTCTGGCCACTGGCTCATGTGCGGGGTCTCCGAGGGCAGAAGGAAACAGCGTTTTTAGCAGGTGTGGGCCGGCGAGGGCCAGTCGAGTTTTTCAATCCCGCGCTCGCCGCTTGATCCCGACGCCGTGAGGGTTACCATGCGGGCTTCATACATCAAGGAGCCCAACCCATGGACGTGAAACTCAAGACCGTCGAACCCTTCACCGTGGCCGGTTTGCAGGTGCGTACCCGTAACACCGACGAGCAGCAGCCCGACACGGCGAGGATCGGCCCGATGTGGCAGCAGTTCTTCAACGAAGGGCTGTTCGACACGATTCCGGCCCGGCAGTCGGAGTCGTTCGTCTACGGGGTGTATTCCAATTACGAGTCCGACGCCACCGGCCACTTCGATGTGACCGCTGGCGTACAGGTGGATGCGACCAGCGCCGGCTACCCCGCCGTGGACATCGAGGGCGGGGATTACCTGGTGTTTGCGGCCAAGGGGCCGATGCCCGACTGCGTGATCCAGACTTGGGGCCTGATCTGGGCCTACTTCGCCGACAACCCGCAAGCCGTGCGCCGTTTCACCACCGATTTCGAGGTCTACAGCAGCCCCGATTCCGTAGCGATCTACATCGGCGTTCAATCCCCGGACGAGCGTTCCAGCGCCAGCAACTGACGCTTGCGCTCCACGCCCCAGCGATAGCCCGAGAGGTTGCCGTCGCTGCGTACCACCCGGTGGCAAGGGATCGCCACCGCCAGGCTGTTGGCGCCGCAGGCCTGGGCCACGGCGCGCACGGCCTTGGGCAGGCCGATGCGCTGGGCGATCTCGGCGTAGCTGGCGGTGCTGCCTGCGGGAATGTCCCGCAGGGCTTGCCAGACCCGTTCCTGGAAGGCGGTGCCGCGCAGGTCCAGGGGCAGGTCCAGACCCAGGGCCGGCGCTTCGATGAAGCCAACCACCTGGGCGATCAATTGCTCGAACTCGCGGTCGGCGCCGATCAGGTTGGCCCGGCGGAATTTGTCTTGCAGGTCGCGCACCAACGCGTCCGGGTCGTCCCCCAGCAGAATCGCGCACACGCCACGCTCGCTTTGCGCCACCAGGATAGCCCCGAGGGAGCATTGGCCGACGGCGAAGCGGATGTCGGTGTTCTGTCCGGCGGCGCGGTAGTCGGCGGGTTTCATGCCCAACACCTTGTCGGCAGCTTCATAAAAGCGGCTGTTGGAGTTGAAACCGGCGTCGTACAGCGCCTCGGTGATCGTGCCGCCATCGGCCAGGCGTTCGCGTACCTTGCGTGAGCGGTGGGCGGCGGCATAACCCTTGGGGGTCAGGCCGGTGACCGCCTTGAAGACCCGATGAAAATGGAAGGGGCTCAAGCCCGCGCTTTCTGCCAGCTCATTCAGGCCTGGCAGTTCCTCGGCCGCTTCGATCTGCCGGCAGGCGGCGGCAACCCGTGCCGCTTGTTGGGCGGCGATCTGGGTCTGGTCCCGGGCCACGCGCTTGCTGGGCCGATAACCGGCTGCCTGGGCCTGTTCCGGCGTGTCGAAGAATTCGACGTTGCGCGGGTTGGGCAAGCGCGACAGGCTGCTGGGGTGGCAATAGATGCCGGTGGTTTTCACGCCATAGACGAAGGTGCCGTCGGCGCGTGGATCGCGGGCGAGCACGGCGGCCCAGCGAGGATCCAGTTCAGGGGCGAGATTGTTCGAAGTGCTGTTCATGGTCGTTATTCCATTGGCCCGTTTTGGCTACAGTAGTGAGCCTGCGAGGTGACGACACTCCGGGTCTTGCGGTTGAATTCTGCACCTTCATCCGGCGGTGCGAAACGTCAGGTTGATCCGCTGGGCGCCAAGGCGCGGGTGCTGGCCTTCCTTGAGCGGCAATACGCCGTGGTAACGCAAGCGGTCCACGCCACCCCAGACCACGATGTCGCCATGGAACAACGGAATGCGCAGGCTTTTGTCGCTGCGCTCGAAGCCGCCGAATTGGAACACCGCCGGCAGGCCCAAGGACATCGAGACGATGGGCGCGGCGAAGGAGCGCTCGTTCTTGTCCTGGTGCAGCGACATCCGCGCGCCGGGCACATAGCGGTTGATCAGGCAGGCGTCGGGCTCGAAATGCTCGAAGTGCGCCTGTTGGGCGGCGGCCTGGGCCAGTTCGCGAAACACCGCCGGCATGTCGGGCCAGGGGTGGCCGGTCTGCGGGTCATGGGCGGTGTAGCGATAGCCGCTGCGGTCGGTGGTCCAGCCCAGCGCACCGCAACTGCTCAAGGCCACCGACATGGTAAAACCACCGGGCGTGACCATCTGCCGGAACGGCGCCGCCTGCAAGACGCTGTCCAGCGCCGGTAGCAAGCGCTCAAGCCAGGGCAGGGCGAACCCGCGCAGCACGTACGCCTGCTCGCCGATCTGCTCGACCTGGCCTGGCGGGGTGGGCGCCTGGTCGGCGAACAGGTCCAATGTGAGCGGTGTGTCATTACTGCGCATCATGAAAAATGATTCCCAAGGTGTGCCGCCTGCCGCTGTGCACGCAGCTGACGCCATGGCGCATGTTCACCCGATAATACCCGCGAACGCCTTTGACGGGCCGCTGATGCACGGCAAACACCACGGCATCGCCCTGTTTCAGATCGATGACCTGGGGCCGTGACTGCATGCGCGGGCGCTGTTCGGTGAGGACAAACTCGCCGCCGGTAAAATCCCGGCCCGGTTCCGACAGCAGGATGGCGACCTGCAACGGGAACACCTGCTCGCCATACAGATCCTGGTGCAGACAGTTGTAGTCCTGCGGACCGTATTGCAGCAACAACGGCGTAGGCCGCTGTTGCCCGGCGGCGTGGCAGCGCTGGATGAAATCGGCGTGTTCGTGGGGATAGCGCACTTCAATACCCATGTGTTCATTCCAGCGGTTCGCCAGCGGTACCAACGCCGGATACAACGACTGGCGCAACTGCTGGATGAGGTCGGGCAGCGGATAGCGAAAATACTGATACTCGCCGCGCCCGAACCCATGGCGGGCCATGATCACCCGCGAACGAAAAAGGCTGGGTTCTGCGTACAGACCAGCCAGTTGCCGGCATTGCAATGGCGGCAGCAGGTTGCGAATGACTGCACAGCCGTCCTGGTCGAGACTTTGCTCCAGGGTGGGCCAGTCAAGGTTGGTGAGGTGCTGGGGCAGGGAAGACGTAGGGGGCACGATGGCAATCCTTGTTGGAAAGGACTGTTCAGTCTGCGCAGTGCTGCGTTGCAGGGCACCCCGATTCTTGCGGTGCACCATTGAGCACAATGCTCTTGTGGCGAGGGAGCTTGCTCCCGCTGGGCGGCGAAGCCGACCCAAAATGACTGATGTGTTCTTGCAGGCAGACCGCGCCAGCAGGTTTTGCGACTGCTGCGCAGCCGAGCGGGAGCGAGCTCCCTCGCCACAAAAACATCATGCCGACCCAGGTGCTACAAAAATAAATCAGGGTGAGCTGTTACAGCGCTTTGCTGACCTTGACGTCGCTGATCACGTCGTCGGTTTCGCCGTGCAGCTTTTGCAATGCGGCCCTGGCTTCTTCCTCTGTGCCGGTTTCCAGTTGCGCGAATTCGAAGCGGCGTTCGTCGTTGAGCTTGTACTTGATGACGTATTTGGTCGTCTGGGCCACGGTTTTGCCTGTCTTGAATAAGGGGCGATTCAGCTCAGTTTCGAGCTGGAACGCCGGATGATTTTGATCTTGTGGGTCAGGGTCGGCTTGCGCGTGACGCTGATTGCACGGTGGCTGACGGTGTCGATGGTGATGTTCCAGAAACCGGTGCTAGGGGCAGTGATCCGGGCCGGGAAGGTGTCGAACGCGCCGCCGTGATACGTGTGCCGGCCGCCGTTCTTGAAGCTGCGGAAGTTGGCGTCGTTCATCAAACGGATGTTACACATTTGGGAGCATTCGATGACGACGATGTCGTCTTCGTTCAAGTGCTCGCGCTGGTGAATGAATTTCATGGGCGCCTCCAGAAGGGCTTTTTCTACAAAATCAAAACGATAGCAAGGGGCAATGATGCGCAGTTTATCAGCCTCGAGTGTTAATATCCGGCCCGCGCTCCAGGCTTTGTTCATTTATCGCAGGAAGCGGGAAAAAAAAGCGGTGCGGCACCGGAGCAAAACGGCGTCTGCACTGTCGGAGGATCTTTATTGGAGGAATCATATGAAGCGCAGCGTGTGGGTGTTGGCATTGGCATTGGCCATGAGTGGATGTGCATCGGTATCGGACATCAACCAGACGCCCCCCACCATGAGCGTCATCTCCGGAAAGAAGCCTCACGAATATGCCAAGTGTGTTTCCGACAAGCTGGCCAGCAGCCGTGGCTCGCTGCAAATGGAGCCGCACAAGAACGGCGTACGACTGATCGTCCCGGGCAAGCTGTCGACCCTGCCGGCGGCGGTGTTCGACATTGACGAGCGCTCCAGTGGCAGCAGCATCAAGCTGCACGAAAGCCTGTCCAACGTACCGGTGCGTCCGGGCGATGTGCAGGATGCGGCCAACGCCTGCATTTCCGGTTGATCACACTCAGCGCCTGACGAGCGGGCCGGGCATCGGATAAACTGCCGCCCCTCGACAAAAAATGCCGCCACGGTTCACGTTGGCGGCATTGTCATTTATGGAGTCAGTTGATGAAACGCGAGCAGGTGCGCGAGCGCCATGCAGAAGGTCTTATCTGTGCCACTCACGTGATTCAGAACCCGGCGAGCCCGGGCGAATGGATCGTGTTCTTCAAGAAAAGCGCCGGGCGCAGTTTTTTCCTGGTGGATGACCAGGACGAAGTCGAGTCCTTCGCCCGTCTCGACGAACTGATCGAAACCTTGCGCGGGCTGGGCATCAAGTTCGCCGAGATCCACATTTGACTACTTGCACACCACCACGACGCTGCGGCTGGTGAAGTTGCCGACGTCGACGCCCAGGGTCTTCTCGCTTTCCTTGGCCTGGGGTGTGCCGTCGGTGCCGACGATACGGTAGCCAGTGCCGGCACAGGACGCATCAGCCTTTTCGTAGCACGTCGCCCAGGAGTTGGCCTCGCCCGAGCAGTCGATGGCCAGGCCTTGCTCGCCGTTGTTCAGGTAGGTTTTTTCGGCCGAGGCACAGCCCGCCAGGGCCAGGACTGTAAACAGCGCCAGAAGTGTCTTCATGGGATCGTCATCGAGAAGGGAAGGGCAACGGCGAGATTATAGCGAATGGCCATTGCGGTACAGCTAAACCAGCCTCGTTCAATGCCCGGGTGGCATCTACTAGAGGCTCGTCTGGTTATTTCTTGCGGCGGGGGCTGCGGGCGGGGGCGGTGTCGCGTTCTTTCGCCGCCGGAGCTGCGCGTTCGTCCTGGAATACCGCAGCCACTTCCACTGCCATGGCCTTGCTAGGCAAGGGGCCGGCGACCTGCTCGCCGTGGTAGTTGATAATCCACCACTGGCCGTCCTTGCCCTGGCTGACCGAATAACCGTTTGCGTTTCTTGTTGCCGACATCTAGCTGCCTCATTGGCGTGATCAAGGACGACATGATACGTCAAATGCTCGCAAACAGCGCTCACTGGCGTACAGTGGGTCCGCTGCAGCCATCGAAACGAAAGGCGATTGAACTATCCGCCGTTTTTTATTTCTCTATGATGGCACCGGTTGGCCAGTGCGGGCATTGTAAGGTGCCCGTCGCCTGATTAGACTGCGCCGAAACTCGTACACACCGCCTTTTCAAGGACTTATATGATCAAGAAATGCTTGTTCCCAGCAGCCGGTTACGGTACTCGCTTCCTGCCAGCGACTAAAGCCATGCCCAAAGAAATGCTGCCGGTGGTGAACAAGCCACTGATCCAGTACGGCGTCGAAGAAGCCCTCGATGCGGGCCTGACTGAAATCTCCATCGTGACTGGCCGTGGCAAACGCGCGCTGGAAGACCATTTCGACATCAGCTACGAGCTGGAAAACCAGATCAAGGGCACCGACAAGGAAAAATACCTGGTCGGCATCCGCAAACTGCTGGATGAGTGCTCGTTCTCCTACACCCGCCAGACCGAAATGAAAGGCCTGGGCCATGCGATCCTGACCGGCCGCCCACTGATCGGTGACGAACCGTTCGCCGTGGTCCTGGCGGACGACCTGTGCGTCAACCTCGAAGGCGACGGCGTCCTGACCCAGATGGTCAAGCTGTACAAGCAGTTCCGCTGCTCTATCGTGGCGATCCAGGAAGTCGATCCGCAGGAAACCAACAAGTACGGCGTGATTGCCGGCGAAATGATCCGCGACGACATCTACCGCGTTCACAGCATGGTTGAAAAACCAAAACCTGAAGACGCGCCGTCGAACCTGGCGATCATCGGTCGCTACATCCTGACCCCGGACATCTTCGACCTGATCGAACAGACCGAGCCAGGCAAGGGCGGCGAAATCCAGATCACCGACGCCCTGATGAAACAGGCCCAGAACGGCTGCGTCATGGCCTACAAGTTCAAGGGCAAGCGTTTCGACTGCGGTGGCGCCGAAGGCTACATCGACGCGACCAACTTCTGCTTCGAGAACTTCTACAAGACGGGCAAGGCTTACTGATAGCCTGCGCCACGCCTTGAAAAACGCCCCGACTGGTTCGGGGCGTTTTTTTGCGCGGGGAAAGGTCTCGCAAATCATCAATCACACAAGCCAACCCTGTGGGATATGAAAATCCTGAGACCACCCCAAAACAACTGTGGGAGCGAGCTTGCTCGCGATAGCGGTGGGCCAGCCTACACCCATGTTGAATGTGCCACCGCCATCGCGAGCGAGCTCGCTCCCACATGGATCGGCGTAACTTGAGCGGCCCAGCTGGCTTTTCCGTTTTCCACCCCCATAACCATCGCAACGCTGCCTCAGGTGAAAACAGCAGGTATGCTGATGACCTGCCGAAGGAGATAGAGAATGGCCTACGATTTTGACTTGTATGTGGTTGGCGCCGGTTCCGGTGGTGTGCGGGCTGCGCGGTTTGCCGCCGGTTTCGGGGCCAAGGTGGCCGTGGCGGAAAGCCGTTACCTGGGCGGGACCTGCGTGAACGTGGGCTGCGTGCCGAAAAAACTGCTGGTCTACGGCGCGCATTACGCCGAGGACTTCGAGCAGGCGTCGGCCTATGGCTGGACGGCGGGCGAGGCGAGTTTCGACTGGGCCACGTTGATCGCCAACAAGGACCGGGAAATCAATCGCCTCAACGGCATCTACCGCAACCTGCTGGTCAACAGCGGCGTCGTGCTGCACGAAGGTCACGCCAGGCTGACCGGGCCCAATGAGGTCGAGATCAACGGCCAGCGCTATACAGCCAGGCACATCCTGATCGCCACGGGCGGTTGGCCGGTGATCCCGGACATTCCGGGGCGCGAGCACGCCATTAGCTCCAACGAGGCGTTCTTCCTCAAGGAACTGCCCAAGCGCGTCATCGTGGTGGGCGGTGGCTATATTGCGGTGGAGTTCGCCGGGATCTTCCACGGCATGGGTGCGCAGACGTCCTTGCTCTATCGCGGTGAGCTGTTCCTGCGCGGCTTTGACGGTGCCGTGCGCAAGCACCTGGCAGAAGAACTGACCCGCCGTGGCCTGGACCTGCAATTCAACGCTGACATCAAGTCCATCGAAAAACTGGACGATGGCAGCCTCAGGGTCGAGCTCAAGGATGGCAAGACGTTGCTCACCGATTGCGTGTTCTACGCCACCGGTCGGCGGCCGATGCTCGACAACCTGGGCCTGGAAACCACCGGCGTCACGCTGGATGAGAAGGGCTTTGTCCAGGTCAACGAAAAATACGAGACCGCTGAACCGTCGATCCTGGCCATTGGCGACGTGATCGGTCGTGTCCAGCTCACCCCCGTTGCCCTGGCCGAAGGCATGGCGGTGGCGCGACGTCTGTTCAAGCCCGAGCAGTATCGCCTGGTGGATTACCGGATGATTCCCACCGCCGTGTTCAGCCTGCCGAACATCGGCACGGTGGGCTTGACCGAAGAGCAGGCCAGGGAGGAGGGGCATGAGGTGGAGATTTTCGAAAGCCGCTTCCGGCCGATGAAACTGAGCTTGACCGAATGCCAGGAGCGCACCCTGATGAAACTGGTGGTGGATGCCCGGACCGACAAGGTGCTGGGTTGCCACATGGTCGGGCCGGATGCTGGTGAAATCGTCCAGGGGCTGGCCATTGCCCTCAAGGCCGGCGCCACCAAGCGCGACTTCGACGAAACCATCGGCGTGCACCCGACGGCAGCCGAAGAGTTCGTGACGATGCGTACGCCCGTCGCCTCCTGATCACCCGACGAACATATGGCGAGCGGGCCTGCTCGCCATATTAAGTTTTCTTCTATCTATTTAGCTGCTGATAGCCAAAACCAATCATTCACATCAGGTTTGCCAATGAGCCAGCCTGGGGATGAGTGGTTAAGATCCTCTCCATCAACTTTCAACCCTGACGGAGAAACATCAATGCCTATCATCAACAGCCAAGTTAAACCGTTCAACGCTACCGCCTTCAAAAACGGCGAATTCGTCGAAGTATCGGACGCCAACCTGAAAGGCAAATGGTCCGTCGTGTTCTTCTACCCGGCTGACTTCACCTTCGTTTGCCCAACCGAGCTGGAAGATCTGGCCGACAACTACGCCGAGTTCCAGAAGCTGGGCGTCGAGATCTACAGCGTCTCCACCGACACTCACTTCGCCCATGCTGCCTGGCACAACACTTCGCCAGCCATCGGCAAGATCCAATACACCATGATCGGCGACCCGACCCACGTCATCTCCCGCAACTTCGACGTGCTGATCGAAGAAGTCGGCCTGGCTGACCGCGGTACTTTCGTGATCAACCCACAAGGCCAGATCAAGATCGTTGAAATCAACGACGGCGGTGTAGGTCGTGACGCTTCCGAGCTGCTGCGCAAGATCAAGGCCGCTCAGTACGTTGCTGCTCACCCGGGCGAAGTCTGCCCAGCCAAGTGGAAAGAAGGCGAGGCCACCCTGGCTCCGTCCCTGGACCTGGTCGGCAAGATCTAAGTCTGTGAGTCATCCGAGGGCGATCCGCTCTTAATCAAGTAAGCCGCTTCGCCCCAAAAAACGCCCGGGCGAGATTCGCTCGGGCGTTGTTTTTTCTGAATTCAAAAAATGGAAATCGCCCGTATGTTGGACGCCAATCTTAAAGCTCAGTTGAAGTCATACCTGGAACGGGTCACCCAGCCGATCGAGATCGTCGCCTCCCTCGACGACGGTGCGAAATCCCAGGAAATGCTCGCGTTACTTCAAGACGTTGCCAGTCTTTCCCACCAGATTACTTTGCTCGACAACGGCAGCGATGCGCGCAAGCCTTCGTTTTCGTTGAATCGCCCGGGAGCCGATATCAGCCTGCGTTTTGCCGGCATTCCCATGGGCCACGAATTTACTTCGCTGGTGTTGGCCTTGCTGCAAGTCGGCGGTCACCCTTCGAAGGCCAGCGTCGATGTCATCGAACAGGTCCGCGCCCTCAAGGGCGAGTTCAACTTCGAGACCTATTTCTCGCTGTCGTGCCAGAACTGCCCGGACGTGGTCCAGGCGCTGAACCTGATGGCGGTACTGAACCCGAACATTCGCCACGTCGCCATCGACGGTGCGCTGTTTCAGGCCGAAGTCGATGAACGCCAGATCATGGCCGTGCCGAGTATGTACCTCAACGGTGTGAACTTCGGCCAGGGCCGCATGGGCCTGGAAGAGATTCTCGCCAAGATCGACACCAGTGGTATCGAACGCCAGGCCGAGAAGATCAGCGCCAAAGAGGCTTTTGATGTGCTGGTGGTCGGCGGTGGCCCGGCCGGTGCTTCAGCGGCGATCTACGCGGCCCGTAAAGGCATCCGCACCGGTGTCGCGGCCGAACGTTTCGGCGGCCAGGTGCTCGACACCATGGCCATCGAGAACTTCATCTCGGTCCAGGAAACCGAAGGGCCGAAACTGGCCGTCGCCCTGGAAGAACACGTCAAGCAGTACGACGTGGACATCATGAACCTGCAACGTGCCGACGGCCTGGTGCCAGGCAAGGACGGCGGGCTGCATGAAGTCAAGTTCGCCAGCGGTGCGAGCCTCAAGGCCAAGACCGTGATCCTGGCGACCGGTGCCCGCTGGCGCGAGATGAACGTGCCGGGCGAGCAGCAGTATCGCAACAAGGGCGTGGCGTACTGCCCGCACTGCGACGGTCCGCTGTTCAAAGGCAAGCGCGTGGCGGTGATCGGCGGTGGTAACTCCGGCGTCGAGGCGGCCATCGACCTGGCCGGTATCGTCGCCCACGTCACGTTGCTGGAGTTCGATGTGCAATTGCGTGCCGACGCGGTATTGCAGCGCAAACTGCACAGCCTGCCGAACGTGACGGTGATTACCAACGCCCAGACCACCGAAGTGACCGGAGACGGTCAGAAGGTCAATGGCTTGCGCTACAAGGACCGTCCGAGCGGTGACGTGCGGGATGTGGAGTTGGAGGGGATCTTCGTGCAGATCGGCCTGTTGCCCAATACCGATTGGCTCAAAGGCACCGTCGAGCTGTCGCCGCGGGGTGAGATTATCGTCGATGCCCGAGGTGAAACCTCGATCCCTGGGGTGTTCGCCGCCGGTGACGTGACCACCGTGCCGTACAAGCAGATCGTGATTGCCGTCGGCGAGGGCGCCAAGGCCTCGCTGAGTGCCTTCGACCACCTGATCCGTACCTCTGCGCCGGCATAAGCTGGCGATAGCGGCAAAAACAGAACCCCATGAGCCTGGCTCATGGGGTTTTGTTTTGCGTCACGCATCACCCTGTGTGCGAGCTTGCTCGCGATAGCGGTGGGTCAGCCTGCATCCATGTTGAATGTGCCGCTGTCATCGCGAGCAAGCTCGCTCCCACATGGGGATGGTGGTGAGGTTTACAGCGGCGCAGGCTGGATGATTTCAACCCAGTAGCCATCCGGGTCCTTGATGAAGGCCAGGCTTTTCATGCGGCCGTCGCTCAGGCGTTTCTGGAAATCGCAGCCCAGTGCTTCGAAGCGCTCGCAGGCGGCGACGACGTCCGGTACCGAGATGCAGATATGGCCGAAGCCGCGTGGGTCGGTGTTGCCGTTATGGTAGGCGAAGGCCGGGTCGCTTTCGGTGCCATGGTTGTGGGTCAGTTCCAGGATGCCAGGGATCGACTTCATCCATTCGGTCCGCGCCGCCGCGTCTGCCGGGATCTGGTTCTTGTCCACCAGCGCCAGGAAATACAGGCTGAACTCGGCTTCCGGGAAGTCGCGTTTCTCCACCAGCGAGAAACCCAGCACGCGGGTGTAGAAGTCCAGGGACCGGGTGATGTCCTTGACCCGCAGCATGGTGTGGTTGAAGACGAACTGGGCCGTGGCGGCATCAGGTTGGGCGGTGACGCCAGGGAAAGTATTGAGTTCGTGCAGGCTCATGGGCCCTCCGGAAAATAAGTGGGGCAAACGGCGTCGCAGCGTGGTCGCGACGGTTCCTGGGCTTGCGTCAGACGGCTTCCTTGCAGGTGCGCCCATGATACGCAAGGGGCGCGGCATCGCCAAACCGCGTGTGGCTATTGCCTGGTTCTGCTTCGGGCTTCAGACTTTACGATTCGTCCTTGAGTGCCAACGCAATGATTCGACCGTTCCTTTCGCTGTTTGTCCTGCTGTTTGCCTGGGTTGCGAGTGTTGGCGGCGTCCAGGCGGCCGAACCGCAGATCGCCTGGCCCCAGGGCTGGGTTGTCGAATCGCTGCCCGCCGATGCATCGGCCCCGGCGGCGTTGGCCCCCCTGCGACAACGTGCGACCAAGAGCGATTCGGCAGGCAATGCGGTGATGGTCATGGAACTGACCACGACCACCGTCGAGCCCGATCACCAGGTCAACTTGCAAGGCGTGTTGCTGGAAATGCGCAAATCAATTCAGAAGGATTTTTTCCAGGGTGGTTACCAAAGTGTGTGCACTAAGATTCATGCTTCCATCTTGGGCGGCGTAACTGCATTGGAGACCACTTGCACGATCACGCAAAACGGACGACATGTATTGTCTCAGGCGCTCGTCGCGGCACTAAATGAGGGCAAGGCTTATGTGCTGTCCTATGCAGGGCAGGCGCAGGTGTTTGTTGAAAGCCAGGATGAAATACAGTCGGTGCGAAACAGTTTGAAACTATAACGTCGTCAGCGTAATACGCCCGGAGCTTAATCCAAAAGTTTAGCCCATAAAAAAGCCCTGACTGTATTCAGGGCTTTTTTGCATCATCGGGGCTGTCAACCACGCACTGTCAACCACGCAACCAGGAATCGACGGTTGCTGCACCGTACTGTTCTTTCCAGGCCTTGAGGCCGCGGTGATTGCCGCCCTTGGTCTCGATCAACTCGCCGGTGTGCGGGTTCTGGTAAACCTTTACCACTCGCGCACGGCGGGTCTTGATGGGTTTGGTCGATTGCAGGCTCGCCTTGGACGGGTTCGGGTCGAGGATCGCGACGATGTCGCGCAGGCTCTTGCCGTAGGTTTTCATCAGTCCCTGGAGCTTTTCCTCGAATTCGATTTCCTTCTTGAGCCCGGCATCGTTCTTCAGCGATTCCAACTGCTTGAGCTGTTCTTGAAGGGCCTTTTCGGCTGCACGAAATTCAGCGAGTCTGGACAAAATCGTTACTCCAATCAAAATATTTGGCTGATACCAACCGCAAACAAAGCTATAAGCCAAGCGCCTTGGTGTTAATGACTCTCCTGCTATCTGGCACAGGTAGAAAAATTGTAGTAGTTAATCCGGAAAGTGTAAATCGTAACTTTTTCGTTATGTAACAACAGCAAAAGCTTTTATCTGTTGGGGCATCGTCGTCAATAGAACGGCGGCGGTTAACTGCCATTAAGGCCGGTCAAGGTCTCAATGAACGCCTGCCCGCTAATCGGTCGACCAAATAGATAACCCTGTAGAAAGTTCACCCCATGGGCGCTCAGGTAGTCGCTTTGCTCGACGGTTTCGACGCCCTCGGCCACCATGTCCAGGCCCAGCTTGCCCGACAGTTCGATGATGCTGTCGAGCAGGTGCCGTGACAGCGTATCGGCACCGATCATCGCGACAAAACTCTGGTCGATCTTCAAGAAGTCCACGTTGAACTGGCGCAAGTACGCCAGGCTGGAATGACCCGTGCCGAAATCGTCGAGGGCGATCTTGACGCCCAATTCCCGCAGTTGCTCGAACAATTGCCGGGTAACAGGCGTAGGTTCGATCAATTCGCGCTCGGTCAACTCCAGTACCAGGGCAATCGTACCCGGCGCGAAGGCGCCGAGAAATTCGCGACAATCGTCCACCAGTGCCAGATCCTGGCAATGGCGGGCGGTGATGTTGATGCCGACATGAAACGGCGCTTCGAGTTGAGGCGCAAGCGGTGCCAGCAGGTGCATGGTTTGCTGCATCAGCGCCCGGGTCATCGGTACGATCAGGCCGCTGTGTTCGGCGAATGGAATGAACAGGTCGGGGCGAACGAGGCCTTCCTTGGGGTGGTTCCAGCGCATCAGCACTTCGACGCCGGCCCAGCGTTTGCTGTCGCTGTGCACGACCGGTTGCAGATAAGGCACGAACTCGCCGGCTTCCAGGGCCCGTTGCAGTTCACGACTGGGCGAGGAGGCGCGTTTTTGCAGCCAGTGCCCGAGGGTCCCGGCCACGACGCCGAAGAAGATCAGCAGGCTGAACAGCGGCGGGTACTCCCTGGCCATGTAGCGCCAGGTTTCCCCCTCGTCGAAGCCGGCTTCTACATTGAAGGCGTAGCGCGATGACCCCAGCTCATGCTGGGCGACCGGCAGCCCGGGCAAGGGCGCAGACAGGACCTTGCCGTCCGCTGCCAGCCAGTTCGGCCCGACTTGCAGCCGTAGCCGGGTTTGGCGGCCGATCAAGCGCAAGACGTTCGTCAGGTGGTACCCGTCAAGCGTGGCCAAGGCGCCTTGATGGCCCTCGTTGAGCCGGTAAATCAGCAGCGCGGTGTCCGGCGTGACCGGGTTGCCGTTCATGAGCCACAAGCTGCCTTGATGGTAGTCGCTCGGGTTGACGCGTTCCTCGAAGGCACCGAACAGCGAGCTGCAGTACAGGTTGTCGTCCCAGATAAGGTTGGTCGAACGGACAAAGGGCCGGCGCGTCACTTGATCGCGCAAGGCCAGCTTCACCGCTTCGCAGGGCTGGCCGGCCAGGGGTAATAGTTCACGGGCCGCCAAGGCGGTGTTGTCGAGCATCAGCTCGACCTGCCTGACCAGTTCTTCGGCGGTCTGTCGGGTGTGTTGTGCCAGCGTCCGTTCGGCCTGCATGTACAAAATGACCAGCCCTGACAGCATCGGCACCAGGCCGCAAAGCAGGGTGACGAGATAGCGACGGGGTTGGGTGTGCGAGCGGGTGGCGGTCAAGGGCATCGGCACAACCTGAGAAAAAAGGGGCTGAGGGGGAATCGTCGGATGCCGACCATGATAGATGGCTTGCCGAGTGCTTGCTGACCGCAGGGTGACTGTGGGAGCGAGGTCTGTGGGAGCAAGGCTTGCCCGCGATGAACGATCATGCGGTCCACCTGGAGAACCGAGGTGCCTTCATCGCGAGCAAGCTTTGCTCCCACAGGTTCAATGCCAGGCTCCCCCAGGTTTGATGCCGGGCTCATGACTGCCGGGCCAGTTCGATAAACGCCAGGGTGGCGGGTGAGGCTTGGCGGCTGTCCAGCACCGCCAGGCCAATCTGGCGCGGCACCCGTGGCGACAAGGGGCGCGCGACGAAGCCCAGGCTTTCGCCCTCCGGCAACGAACCTTCGGACACCACGCTCACCGCCTCACCGCGCCTGACGATATCCAGGGTGCTGAGCAGTTGCGAACAACGGAAACGCACATTCGGGGTCAGTCGGGCGGCATTGAACAGGCGCGAAACCAGCTCCGACGATCCCGCCTCGGTGTGCACGAAGGGGTCGTTGCACAGGTCCTTGAGGCTCAGGCTGGCCTGGGCGGCGAGGGGATGGTGAGTGGGCAGCAGGGCGACCATCTGATCTTCCATCAGCATGAACGTATCGAAACGGTCCTCGGGCAGCACTACGAAGCCGACGTCGATCCGCCGTTCGTCCAGCCACTGGAGGACCTGCCTGTCGGGCCCTTCGTCGATGTGCACTTCGATCCCGGGATGCAAGGCTCGATAGCGCCGCAGGATACCGGGCAACAGTTTCATCGATGACGTTGGCCCGAACGAGCCGATGCGCAAGGTGCCTCGGCGCATACCCCGGGCATCGGCGGCTTCCTGGCGCAAGGTGTTGGCCAACCCGAGCATGGCCCGGGCCCGCAGCAGCAATTGCTGACCAATGTCGCTGAGTTCCACCTGGGATTGATGACGCCTGAGCAATTCCACGCCCAATTCTTGTTCCAGGGACTTGATGGCGTGGGATACCGCTGACTGGCCGATGCCCAATCGTGTGGCCGCTGCGGTGAAACCCCGCAGCTCGGCGACCAGGGAGAAGATTTCGAGTTGGGTAAGGGTCATGAGGGTTTGCTCATTTTACGATGACAAAGCATGAGCCAGATAATGAGGTATCTGACCTGAATCAGGAAGCAGCACTACACCTTGTGGCGAGGTCGCACCTTGTGGGAGCAAAGCTTGCTCCCACAATTAATCCCCCTCGCCACAGGTTTTGTGTTGTTCTCATTAGCGTGCGGTGGTGAACCATGAAAACCCTCGAACAAACCCTCCCAACCCCTTCAGACCTGCCGGTCTACTTGAAGCTCGCCATGGTCACCATGATCTGGGGCGGGACCTTCGTGGCCGGCCGGATCCTTGCCGATGCCCTGGCGCCAATGTTTGCCGCCAGCCTGCGGTTCCTGCTGGCCAGTATTGCGCTGCTGGCGTTTCTCGCCCTGGCCGGGATCCCGCTGGTCAGGCCCAGTGTGAAGCAGGGGCTGCAATTGGCTGCGCTGGGGTTCTTCGGCATCTTTTTCTACAACCTGTGTTTCTTCTATGGCTTGCAGTACATCAATGCGTCGCGGGCTTCGCTGATCGTGGCCTTGAACCCGGCGGTGATCGGGCTGGCGTCCTGGTGGTTGTTCAAGGAGCGGCTGAGCCGCTTGAAAGTGGCGGGCATCGTGCTGTGCATCGGTGGGGCGGGGCTGGTGATCGTCAGTCGTGATCCGTCCTTGTTGCAAGGCGCAGCACAGGGCTGGGTCGGCGACCTGCTGATTTTTGGCTGCGTACTGGGCTGGGGCATCTATTCGCTGTTTTCGAAAAAACTCAACGACAGCCTCGGCCCCTTGCAGACGGTGACCTGGTCGATTCTGCTGGGCACGCTGATGTTGTGGCTGGCCTGCGCGGCTGCGGGAGAAGTCCGCGTTGAAGCCCTGCGCGACCTGGAAGTGGAGCAATGGCTGAGTCTGTTGTACCTCGGCGTGCTGGGCTCGGCCCTGGCCTATATCGCCTGGTACGACGGCATTCGTCGGATTGGCGCGACCCGTTCCGGCGTATTCATCGCGCTCAACCCGCTGACGGCGGTACTGCTGGGGGCGCTGCTGCTGGACGAACGGCTCACGGCCTTGATGTGTGTCGGCGGGGGCGTGATCCTGGTGGGCATTTTCCTGTGCAACAAACCCCTTGCGCGGTCGAAGGAAAAGGCGATTTGATACAGAAGGCGGACAAACTTGGTTACGCTGTGTAGAATCGAGTTACGCATATAAGAATAACGTCTTCTGGCAGCAGAAGCCTCGCCCGCAAGAGCCTTGGGTCGACAATGAAGATACTTGGGTTTCAACTGATCTATGGCGATTTCCTCGCCCGCAGCGTTCGTGGCATTTCCTGCGCGCCGCCCCGTGTCCTCAGCATCGCCAGCAACTAACGTTTTTTGTTAATTGACCCGACTGATGAGGCGCCGAAATGGCAGATCTATACGAAAACCCCATGGGCCTGATGGGCTTCGAATTCATCGAATTCGCATCCCCGACC
This sequence comes from Pseudomonas sp. Lb2C2, assembly GCF_052112205.1. Classification (NCBI taxonomy): domain Bacteria; kingdom Pseudomonadati; phylum Pseudomonadota; class Gammaproteobacteria; order Pseudomonadales; family Pseudomonadaceae; genus Pseudomonas; species Pseudomonas sp. Lb2C2. The sequence goes on from NZ_JAUTYW010000008.1 coordinate 44,893, forward strand.
CCCAACACCCTGGAGCCGATCTTCGAGATCATGGGCTTCACCAAAGTGGCCACCCACCGCTCCAAAAACGTGCACCTGTATCGCCAGGGCGCGATCAACCTGATCCTCAACAACGAACCCCACAGCGTGGCATCGTACTTTGCCGCCGAGCACGGTCCGTCGGTGTGCGGCATGGCGTTCCGGGTCAAGGATTCGCAACAGGCCTACAAGCGTGCCCTGGAACTCGGTGCCCAGCCGATCCACATCGAGACCGGCCCGATGGAGCTGAACCTGCCGGCGATCAAAGGCATCGGCGGTGCGCCGCTGTACCTGATCGACCGTTTTGGCGAAGGCAGCTCGATCTATGACATCGACTTTGTGTTCCTCGAGGGCGTTGACCGCAACCCGGTGGGCGCGGGCCTGAAAATCATCGACCACCTGACCCACAACGTCTATCGCGGGCGCATGGCCTACTGGGCCGGCTTCTACGAGAAACTGTTCAACTTCCGCGAGATCCGCTACTTCGACATCAAGGGCGAATACACCGGCCTGACCTCCAAGGCCATGACCGCGCCGGACGGCATGATCCGTATCCCGTTGAACGAAGAGTCGTCCAAGGGCGCCGGGCAGATCGAAGAGTTCCTGATGCAGTTCAACGGCGAAGGCATCCAGCACGTGGCCTTCCTCACCGATGACCTGATCAAGACCTGGGATCACTTGAAAAGTATCGGCATGCGCTTCATGACCGCGCCGCCGGACACCTACTACGAAATGCTCGAAGGCCGCCTGCCGAACCACGGCGAACCGGTGGATGAACTGCAATCGCGGGGCATTCTGCTGGACGGTGCTTCCGAGCAGGGCGACAAGCGCCTGCTGCTGCAGATCTTCTCGGAAACCCTGATGGGGCCGGTGTTCTTCGAATTCATCCAGCGCAAGGGCGACGATGGTTTCGGTGAAGGCAACTTCAAGGCGCTGTTCGAGTCCATCGAGCGCGACCAGGTGCGTCGTGGTGTGCTGGCGACCGAGTAAGGCCTGAGCCATGAAAAAGCCCGCCCGGCAGTGATACCGGGCGGGCTTTTTATTGCCAATACACAACCCCTGTGGGAGCGGTGTAGGCTCAAGTCCGGCGCTGCTGCCGCACCAAGTGCTTGAACCCTTCGAACACCAGCACCGCCACCGCCATCCAGATGGGGATGTAGGTCAGCCATTCACCGGCCTTGATGCTTTCGCCCAACAGCAGCGCAACACCCAGCAGCAACACCGGTTCGACGTAACTCAACAGCCCGAACAGGCTGAACGGCAGCAATCGACTGGCGACGATGTAGGACACCAGCGCGCTGGCGCTGATCACCCCGAGCACCGGGATCAGCAGCGACAGCCACGGGTATTGATCGAAAACGTCGAGGCCCTGTTCGCCGCTTTGCACGAACCACAGTGCAACGGGGAGCATCAGGGTCATGTCCAGCCAGAGGCCGCCCAGGTTATCGGTCTTGATGCGTTTGCGCAGGATGAAATAGATCGGGTAGCCAATCACCACCAGCAAGGTTGCCCAGGAAAAACCACCCACCTGGTACAACTCGTTGAACACGCCAAGGGTGGCGAAGAACACGGCGACTTTCTGCAGGTAGGAAAGGCGTTCGCCATAGACGATGCGCCCGGTCAGGACCATCGACAGCGGCAACAGGAAGTACCCCAGCGACACATCCAGGCTGTAGCCATTGAGCGGCGCCCACATGAACAGCCACAGTTGCGCGCCCATCAGTGCCGACGAGGCTATCGCCGCGATCAACAGCCGTGGAGTGGCGATCAGGCGTTGGATCAGCGCCGTGACCAGATGCCAGTCCCGCGTCACCAGCATGAACGCGGTCATGCACGGCATCGTCAGCAGCATGCGCCAGCCGAAAATCTCCACGCCGGTCAGCGGTGAGAGCAACGAGGTGTAGTAGTACATGACGGCGAACAGCGCGGAGGCCGAGACCGATAGAACGATGCCTTTGGACACTGAGGCCTCTTATTGAATGGGACTGCAACACAGGTGCGGGAAAGTTGTACACCTGTGGCGAGGGAGCTTGCTCCCGCTCGGCTGCGCAGCGGCCGCTCTTTCTGGGGGCCGCTGCGCGACCCAGCGGGAGCAAGCTCCCTCGCCACGATGTTTGTGAATGTTAAGACGTACGCGGTACCCGCCCCGACACGAAATGCCCCACATCATTGAACCCTGGCGTCGAAGCATGCCCCGGCGTCACCAGCGAATCGATGAACGCTTCATCTTCCGCACTGATCTTCACCGATTGTGCCTTGGTGTACGAATCCCACTGCTCCTCGGTGCGCGGCCCGACGATGGCCGAGGTCACGGCGCTGTTGTTCAGCACCCAGGCGATGGCGAACTCGACGATGCCCACGCCGCGGCCCTGGGTGTATTGCAGGATCTGCTGGGCAATGCGCAGGGACTCGACCCGCCATTCGGTTTCCAGGATGCGTTTGTCCTGGCGTCCGGCACGGCTGTTGGCGTCCGGCGCCACGTCTGGCGCGTACTTGCCGCTGAGCACGCCTCGGGCCAGGGGGCTGAACGGCACCACGCCGAGGCCGTAGTTCTGCGCTGCTGTGATCTGCTCGGTTTCCGCCTGGCGATTGACAATGTTGTACAGCGGTTGGCTGATCACTGGCCGGTCGATGCCCAGGCTGTCGGCGATGCGAATCACCTCGGCGATGCGCCAGCCCCGGTAGTTCGACAGGCCCCAGTAGCGGATCTTGCCCTGGCGAATCAAATCACCGATGGCCGACACAGTAACGTGCAGCGGGGTGTTGTGGTCTTCGCGGTGCAGGTAATAGATGTCCAGGTAATCGGTGCCCAGGCGCGTGAGGCTGGCCTCGATACCGTTGAACAGGTGCTTGCGGCTCAGGCCGCTGCGGTTGGGCACGCCGTCCGCAGGGCCGAAGCCGACCTTGGTGGCCAGCACCCATTCCTGGCGACGACTGGCGATCGCCTCGCCGACGATCTCTTCGGAACGGCCGTTGGTGTAGACATCCGCGGTGTCGATGAAATTGATGCCCTGGTCCCAGGCCTTGTCGATGATCCGCAGCGAATCCTCGGTGCTGGTCTGTTCGCCGAACATCATGGTGCCCAGGGTCAGCGTCGAGACTTGCAACCCGGAATGGCCTAGCGTGCGGTAGCTCATGACAAGATCCTTTTATCCATGGGAAAGGCTCAATCAAACCCCAGAACCACCGCACGGATCAAACAGAATTCTCAACCCCCCCCAAATCACCTGTGGGAGCGGGCTTGCTCGCGAAAGCGGTGGGTCAGTCAATATCAATGTTGGCCGACTTGACGCTATCGCGAGCAAGCTCGCTCCCACAGGGAAAAAAAGGGTGTCAGGCCCGTAGGGTGCGGGTCATGCGCAACGCCAGCAGGCTGCCGCAGACAATCACGCCCGCCAGCAGGTACAACGCCGCGTCGGTCGAGCCGGTGGCGTCCTTGACCCAACCCACCAGGTACGGGCTCAGGAACCCCGCCATCTGCCCCATGGAGTTGATCAACGCCAATCCGCCGGCCGCCGCGCCGGCGCTGAGCATGGCCGTGGGCACCGGCCAGAACATCGGCAGGCCGGTGAGGGCGCCCATGGTGGCGATGGACAGGCCAATGATGGCGATGGCCGGGGTGGTGGCGAAGTTGACGGCGATCAGCAGCCCGACGGCGCCCATCAGCATCGGCACCACCAAGTGCCAGCGGCGTTCCTTGCGCAGGTCCGCCGAGCGGCCCACCAGCAACATGAACACCGCTGCCAGCAGATAGGGAATCGCACTCAGCCAGCCGATCACCAGGTTATCGCCAAAACCCAGGCTCTTGATGATCGACGGCAGCCAGAAGTTGATCGCGTAGACGCCGCTCTGGATGCAGAAGTACACCAGGCCGAAGGCCCAGATCGCCGGGTTCTTGAACACCGCCAACAGCGAGTCGGTGGCAGTCTTTGGTTTGTTGGCCAGGTCTTCTGCGTGGTCGGCGGTGAGCACCTCGCGCTCCTGGTCGGTCAGCCATTTGGCGTTGGCGAAGGTGTCGCTGAGCAGGAAGAACGCCAGCGCCCCGAGGATCACCGTCGGAATGCCTTGCAGCAGGAACATCCACTGCCAACCCGCCAGACCGCCCTGGCCGGCCGCGAAGTGGTTGAGGATCCACCCGGAAAACGGGCTGCCCAGCAAGCCGGACACCGGGATGGCCGACATGAACAAGGCCATGATCCGACCACGTCGGAACGTCGGAAACCATTGCGAGAGATACAGCACCACGCCAGGGAAGAACCCGGCCTCGGCGGCGCCGGTGAACAGCCGCAAGGTATAGAACTCGGTGGGGGTGGTGACGAACAGCAGGCACGTCGACAGGGTGCCCCAGGTGATCATCATCAGCGCGATCCAGCGCCGTGGACCGAACTTGGTCAGGGCCAGGTTGCTCGGCACGCCGCACAGTACGTAGCCGATGAAGAAGATCCCGGCACCGAGGCCGTACACGGTCTCGCTGAATTTCAGGGCGTCGAGCATCTGCAACTTGGCGAAGCCAACGTTGACCCGGTCGAGGTAGTTGAACAGGTAGCAGATGAAGATGAAGGGGATCAAGCGCAGGGTGATGCGCTTGTAGACGGTATTTTTTTCGTCGGGGGTAGCCAGGAGGGCTATTGCGCTCTGGGACATGGCGGGTCTCTCATTATTATGATTTTTGCGAGCCAAGGGGTAACGTTGACCGCCCCTTGAGTCTCGGCCAGCCCAAGGGGCCGTGTCTTTGTGCCAGAGCACAGGGTTTGAGTGCAGACCCTGTGCGCCTGACCAAACCCATGCCTGAAACAACAATCCACGCCGCTTGCAAGGAACACCGCCCATGTTCGAACTCGATCACGACCTGGCGCAGGACATCGTCGACCGGGCGATGGCGATCCTGCCGTACAACGTCAATGTCATGGACAACCAGGGCCTGATCCTCGGCAGCGGCGAGCGCGAGCGGGTCAACACCCGTCACGAGGGCGCGCAACTGGTCCTGGCCAACGGTCGGGTGGTGGAAATCGACGAGCACACCGCGATGCACCTCAAGGGCGTGCAGCCGGGGATCAACCTGCCGCTGATGCTCGATCAACGACTGATCGGCGTTCTGGGCATCACCGGCGAGCCTGCGCAACTGCGCACCTACGCCGAGCTGGTACGCATGACCGCCGAAATGTTGGTGGGCCAGCGCAACCAGCAGGCCGAGCAGCAATGGCGCCGCCAGCGCTGCGATGACTTGCTGGCGTTGCTGCTGGGCGATGCCGGGGATTCGCCGCGATTGTTGGACGAAGCCCGGCAAATGGGCCTCAAACCGCAATTGTCGCGGGTGCCGTATCTGTTCGAACTGGGCCTGGAACATGGGCCTGGGCAGACCGTCGAGACGTTGAGCGCGTGGTTGATGTCGCGCTACCCGGACAGTTGGTGCCTGACCTCGTCCAAATCTTCCTTATTGTGGTGTCGGCCGGTCACCGCCTCGGTGGAGAACGAGCGGCTGCTGGGCAAGCTCGATGGGCTGGGCTGGAACATCCTGCGGATCGCAGTGGGCGGCCAGGCCGAAGGGTTGGCGGGCTTGCGGCGTTGCTATCGACGGGTGGCTGATCTGCTGGCCTATGGGCGTGATGTGTTGCCGCAATCGCGCCTGCTGGCCCTCAACCGCTATCGCCTGCCGGTGCTGCTCTGGCGTCATCGCAGCGACGACGCCCTGGACGAATTGCTGACCCCGTTGCGCAAGGTCATCACCAAGGACAGCAACGGCCAGTTGCTCGCCACCCTGCGCAGTTGGTGCGAACACGACGGCCAGAGCCAGGCCTGCGCCGACGCCCTGGGCATCCACCGCAACAGCCTGCGCTACCGCATGGAACGCATCGCCGAACTCAGCGGCGTGGACCCATTGCGCCTGGACGGGATGCTGGCGTTGTACCTGGGGGTGCAACTGTTGCCGCAGACCGCCGATATCTCCACATAACCCTGTGGGAGCGAGCTTGCTCGCGATGACGGTGGCACATCCAATACCTATGCAAGCTGACACACCGCTATCGCGAGCGAGCTCGCTCCCACAGTTTGATCTGCGGAACTACTCCTGTGGGAGCGAGCCTGCTCGCGATGAGGCCGGCAGCTTCAACCTGAATCTCCCTGGAAAACCGGCATTTGTGAATTTGAACAATAATGCCCAGTGTCTTTTGTGCGGCGGACCGGCGTCACGGCTGCGGTCAGCTGGCAGCATGCTGTGCATCGGAACCGGAGAGTAATATGAAAATAATCATCGCCCCCGACTCGTTCAAGGACAGCCTCAGCGCCCAGGGCGTCGCCGATGCCATCGCCCAGGGGTTGGCCGAGGTCTGGCCGGATGCGCAGTTGATCAAATGCCCGATGGCCGACGGCGGGGAGGGGACGGTGGAGTCGGTGTTGGCGGCCTGTCACGGTGAGTGGCGCCGCACCCGGGTCCGCGGTCCGTTGGGTGTCGCCGTCGAGGCGCGCTGGGGTTGGTTGGCCGAGAGCCGCACCGCGATCATCGAAATGGCCGAGGCCAGTGGCTTGCAATTGGTGCCATCGGGGCAGCGCGATGCCTGTTCCAGCAGTACCTACGGCACTGGCGAGCTGATTCGCGCCGCCCTTGATGAAGGCGCCGGGCGGGTAATCCTGGCGATCGGCGGCAGTGCCACCAACGACGCCGGTGCCGGTGCGATGCAGGCCCTGGGCGTGGTGTTGCTGGATGACCAGGGCCAGCCGCTTGCGCCCGGAGGCCTGGCCTTGGCGAACCTGTCGCGCATCGACCTGCGCGACCTCGACCCGCGCCTGGCCCGGGTCAGCTTCGAGATCGCTGCCGATGTCGATAACCCGCTGTGCGGCCCCCATGGCGCGTCCGTGGTTTTCGGTCCGCAGAAGGGCGCCACTGCCCAGCAAGTGCAGGCGCTGGACCGGGCCCTTGGGCATTTCGCCGAACATTGCGCCCGGGCGTTGACCAAGGATGTGCGCGACGAGCCGGGCAGCGGCGCTGCCGGTGGCCTGGGGTTCGCGGCCAAGGCGTTCCTGGGGGCGCAGTTTCGTACCGGCGTGGACGTCGTCGCCCAGTTGACCGGGCTGGCCGAAGCGGTCAGCGGCGCCGACCTGGTGATTACCGGCGAAGGCCGTTTCGATGCCCAGACCCTGCGCGGCAAAACCCCCTTCGGCGTGGCCCGCATCGCCCGCCAGCATGGCGTACCGGTGGTGGTCATTGCCGGCACGCTGGGGGAGGGCTACCAGGCGTTGTATGAGCACGGCATCGACGCCGCCTTCGCCCTGGCCAACGGACCGATGACCTTGCAGCAAGCCTGCGCCGACGCCCCGCGCCTGCTGAGCGAGCGCGCCCGGGACATTGCACGGCTTTGGCGGGTGGCGGCCCGATAGCACCTGTGGGAGCAAGCTTTGCTCCCACAGGATTGAATTTGAGATAGGGTTGAGGCTGGATATCGCGCAATCAGGAGAGATACATGCGCTTCTCAGCTTTGACCCAACGCATCACCGGCGATGGTGCCGCCGCCTGGCAGATTCACGACCGGGCGCTGGCCATGCGCGAACAGGGCATGGATGTGTTGTTGCTGTCAGTGGGCGATCCGGACTTCGACACCCCGCGCGCCATTGTCGACGCCGCCGTGGGCAGCCTGCGGGCCGGTGAGACCCATTATTCGGACATCCGCGGCTTGCACACCTTGCGCACCAGCATTGCCCGGCGTCATCGCCAGCGTTGCGGCCAGCCTGTGGGGGCCGAACAGGTTGTCGTACTGCCGGGGGCGCAGTGCGCGGTGTATGCGGTCGCGCAATGCCTGCTCAACCCTGGCGACGAAGTCATCGTCGCCGAGCCGATGTATGTCACCTATGAGGCGGTGTTCGGCGCCTGCGGGGCGAAAGTTGTACCGGTGGCGGTCCGCCCGGAGAACGGTTTTCGGGTCGAGCCGGCGGACGTTGCCCGTCTTGTGACCCCGCGTACCCGGGCGATGCTGCTCAACAGCCCGAACAACCCGTCCGGCGCCAGCCTGCCGATGTCCACCTGGCAGGCATTGGCCCGGTTGTGCATCGAACATGACCTGTGGCTGATCAGTGACGAGGTCTACAGCGACTTGCTCTATGACGGCGAACACATCAGCCCGGCCAGCCTGCCGGGGATGGCCGAGCGTACGGCGACGATCAACAGCCTGTCCAAATCCCACGCCATGACCGGCTGGCGCATCGGCTGGGTCATCGGCCCTGAATCCCTGGCCGACCATCTGGCGAACCTGTCCTTGTGCATGTTGTTTGGCCTGCCGGATTTCGTGCAACGGGCCGCCCAGGTTGCCCTGGAGCAGGAGTTGCCGGAAGTGGCGCAGATGCACGAGGAGTATCGCCAGCGCCGGGACCTGGTCTGCGCCATGCTCGACGACTGCCCAGGCCTCAAGCCGGTGCGGCCCGATGGCGGCATGTTCGTGATGGTCGACGTGCGCCGGACCGGCCTCGATGCCCAGGCATTTGCCGAGCGACTACTGGACGACTACGGCGTGTCAGTGTTGGCCGGCGAGGCGTTCGGGCCCAGTGCGGCAGGGCATATCCGTCTCGGGCTGGTGGTCGATCAGGTGAAGCTGGCGGATGCGTGCCAACGGATCGCCTCGTGTGCGGCGCAGCTGCTGCGGGCCCAGCGGTAACGTTTTGTAGTGGCTGTGTGAAATTGTGTAAGGGTTTTGCTCGTCGATGAGCGAGGGCGTATATCCTTGGCAGCTTGAGATTTTCTGCGCCTGGCAGGCCCTCATCGCGAGCAGGCTCGCTCCCACATTGAGTCTTTAGTGCGACTCAGGCCCCTGTGGGAGCGAGCCTGCTCGCGATAGCGTCATTTCCGGCGCCACAGCACTTTCTGGAAACACCCATGCCCAACATCCTCCTGGTCGAAGACGACACCGCACTCTCCGAACTGATCGCCAGTTACCTGGAGCGCAACGGCTATCAGGTCAGCGTGCTCAGCCGTGGCGATCATGTGCGTGAACGGGCGCGTGTCGATCCGCCGGACCTGGTGATTCTCGACCTGATGCTGCCGGGGCTGGACGGCTTGCAGGTCTGCCGCTTGCTGCGGGCCGATTCGGCGACCTTGCCGATCCTGATGCTCACCGCCCGGGACGACAGCCACGACCAGGTCCTGGGCCTGGAGATGGGCGCCGATGACTACGTCACCAAACCTTGCGAGCCCCGGGTATTGCTGGCACGGGTGCGTACCTTGTTGCGCCGCAGCAGCCTCACCGAGCCGCAGACGGTCAACGACCGCATCCTCATGGGCAACCTGTGCATCGACCTGTCCGAGCGCACCGTAACCTGGCGCGGACAAGCGGTGGAGTTGTCCAGCGGCGAATACAACCTGCTGGTGGTGCTGGCCCGTCATTCCGGCGAAGTGCTGAGCCGCGACCAGATCCTGCAGCGCCTGCGCGGCATCGAGTTCAACGGTACCGACCGTTCGGTGGACGTGGCGATTTCCAAGTTGCGGCGCAAGTTCGACGACAACGCCGACGAAGCCCGCAAGATCAAGACCGTGTGGGGCAAGGGTTATCTGTTCAGTCGTTCCGAGTGGGAATGCTGAGCCGATGTGGAAGCTGCTGATTCGCCTTTACCTGGTCACCATCGTGTCCTACAGCGCGGCGATCTACCTGATGCCGGAACTGGTGATCCGCCTGTTCCAAGACCGTTTCATGACCTACAACCTCGATTATTCCCGTGGCCTGCAAACCTTGATGGTCAAGCAGTTCCGCGCCGTGCCCAGCGAGCAGTGGCCGGCGCTGGCGGCGCAGATGGACAAGGAGTTCGAGCCGCTGCGCATCGAGCTGGCGGCGGTCGATGACGGCGGCTTCAGTGCCGATGAGCAGGCGCGTCTCAAGCGCGGCGAGAACGTGGTGCGTATTGGCGACTGGGCCTGGCGCACCTTGGCGGCGGCGCCGCTGGATGGGCGCACGGCGGTGAAGATGGTCGTGCCGCCGGATCCGGCCGACGTCAGCTGGTTGTACTGGAGCATCAACGTGTTGATCGGCGCGACCATGCTCGCCTGCCTGTTGCTCTGGTTGCGACCTCACTGGCGCGACCTGGAGCGCCTCAGGCGCACCGCCGAACGCTTCGGCAAAGGTCATCTGGGCGAGCGTACGCACATTGCCTCCAGTTCGAACATCGGCAGCCTGGCCCACGTGTTCGACACGATGGCGGGTGACATCGAGAACCTGCTCAACCAACAACGGGACCTGCTCAACGCCGTGTCCCACGAACTGCGCACGCCACTGACGCGGCTCGACTTCGGCCTGGCCCTGGCGCTGTCCGATGACCTGCCGGCGGCCAGTCGCGAACGCCTGCAAGGGTTGGTGGCGCACATTCGCGAGCTGGATGAGTTGGTGCTGGAACTGCTGTCCTACAGCCGTCTGCAGAACCCGCAACACTTGCCCGATCGGGTTGAAGTGGCGTTGGACGAGTTCATCGACAGTATCCTGGGTAGCGTCGACGAAGACCTGGCGGCGCCAGACGTGGTGATCGACGTGCTGTTGCATGGGGCGCTGGAGCGTTTCGTGCTGGACCCGCGCCTGACCGCACGGGCCTTGCAGAACCTGCTGCGCAACGCCATGCGTTATTGTGAAAAGCGCATCCAGGTCGGTGTGCTGGTGGGTGATCAAGGCTGTGAGATCTGGGTCGACGACGACGGCATCGGCATTCCCGACAGTGAGCGCGAGCGCGTGTTCGAGCCGTTCTACCGTCTGGATCGCAGCCGCGACCGCGCCACCGGCGGCTTCGGTCTTGGCCTGGCCATCAGCCGCCGGGCCCTGGAAGCTCAGGGCGGCACGCTGACCGTCGAAGCCTCGCCACTGGGTGGCGCGCGCTTCAGGCTGTGGCTGCCAACACCTGATAGCTAACACCGTCCCTGTGGCGAGGGAGCTTGCTCCCGCTGGGCCGCGAAGCGGCCCCCATACGCCTCACCCAAACAACCCCGCCGCAATATTGATCGAAAACCCCAGGATCGCCGTGTTGAACACAAACCCGATCAACGATTGCGCCAGGACGATCTTGCGCAGTTGCCGCGTGGCGACGCCCACGTCCGAGGTCTGCACCGCCACGCCGATGGTGAAAGAGAAATACAGGAAATCCCAATAGTTGGGCGTGGTCAGCCCTTCGGCAAACCGCAACGCCGGCTCCTTGCCTTCCCAGGTGTAATACAAGCGCGCGTAGTGCACGCTGAAGATCACCCCGATCAGCAACCATGAACCGATCACGGTCATTGCCGTGAAACCGTAATGCAACAGCTTGCTGGCGGCATTCAGGTCGCGGCTGCCGGCCAGTTCGAGGGTGATCGTCGCCAGGCTGGCCAATGCCGCGATGCAGACCACCAGCAGGACCAGCCCGGCATTTTCATCTTCGATTTCGGCGATGCGCCTCACATCGGGCGCCTTGGCCCGCACGGTCAGCCAGGCCATCAGCACCAGGTAGGTCCAGACCCCGGCGTTCCAGCCGATCAGGATTTTGCTGATGATCGAGTCCACGGGAACCAGGATACCCACCGCCAGGCCAAGGACCGTGGCGCTGGACAGACGCGGGTGGGTGCGGGCGAGGAAGGGCATGGAGACTCACTGTCCGAAGGGGGAGGCGGCTAGTATGAGCGATCAAGCGAAGGGGCGACCGTCTATCGCGCTGGACTCGATCAATTGCACGCCCGCTTCCTGCATCCGCCGGATCGCCGCTTCCATCGAACCCTCGCTATCAATACCCCGGCAGGCGTCCAGTACCACAAACGCGTTGAATCCGGCCAACCGGGCATCCAGCGCCGAGAACATTACGCAAAAATCCAGGGCGAGCCCCACCAGGTACACCGTATCGATGCCGCGTTCCTTGAGGTAGCCGGTCAAACCGGTGGGGGTCTGGTGATCCGCTTCCATGAAGGCGGAGTAACTGTCGATGTCCGGGTTGCAGCCCTTGCGAATGATCAGCTTGGCATGCTCAAGCCCAAGTGCCGGGTGCAGCGCGGCGCCGTTGCTGCCCTGTATGCAGTGGTCGGGCCAGAGTTTCTGCTCGCCGTAGGGCAATTGGATGGTGTCGAAAGGTTGCTTGCCCGGGTGGCTGGACGCAAACGAGGCGTGCCCGGCCGGGTGCCAGTCCTGCGCAAGGACGACGTGCCTGAATGAATGGCCGAGCTGGTTGATCAGCGGCACGATCTCATCGCCCCCCGGCACCGCCAGTTGGCCGCCGGGGATGAAGTCGTTTTGTACATCGATTACTACCAGCGCGGTGGTCAAAGCCCGGTTGGCGGGAACGCCCATGAATGAATCCTCCTTGAAGTGGTTCTTCGATAGTAGCTGAATGGCTTGGGCCAGGTGCGTAGACTGACACACCGCCATCGCGAGCAAGCTCGCTCCCACAATGGACTTGCGGTGAACACAAAAGCCATGAACCCTGAGGCCCTCTGTGGGAGCGAGCTTGCTCGCGATGGCTTGGGCACATCCAATGCCCAGGCAAGCTGACACACCGCATCGCGAGCAGGCTCGCTCCCACAAAAAATATTCGCCCTGCGAGGGGTGGTGTCTTTCGTCGAAAATATCCCAGCTTTGATGGCTTTTTGACATTTGGTTCGTGCGTCCCTGTCACGATTAAGTACAATCGCCGGCCTTCAACCGGGCATGGAAGCAGTCCGGTCTCCAGTTACGAGAAAAAACCATGCTCATCGGCAGTTATTCCCCCGCCCTTGTTTCGATTTCCTTGTTTGTTGCTGTGCTTGCTTCCTACACCGCCCTGGACCTGGCCGGGCGGATCGCGACCGCCCAGGGGCGCGCCGCGCATTTGTGGATGACCGGGGGCGCGCTGGCGATGGGGGTGGGCATCTGGTCCATGCACTTCATCGGCATGCTCGCGTTCAGCTTGCCGGTGGAGCTTGGCTACGACATATCGATCACCGCGCTGTCGCTGCTGGTCGCGATTCTTTCCAGCGGTTTTGCCCTGTGGCTGGTCAGCCAGCCACGATTGCCGGCGTGGCAACTGGCCTTCGGTGCGCTGATCATGGGTGCCGGGATCAGCACCATGCATTACACCGGCATGGCTGCGCTGCGAATGCAGCCGGGCATCGACTATGATCCGACGCTGTTCGGGGCTTCGCTGGTGATTGCCGTCGGCGCTTCGGCGGCGGCGCTGTGGATTGCCTTTCGCCTGCGCCAGAACACTCCCCATGTGCGTCTGGCTCGCGCAGGTGCCGCGGTGGTCATGGGCATTGCCATCGTCGGTATGCACTACACCGGCATGGCCGGCGCGCGGTTCAGCGACGGCAGCTTTTGTGGCTCCCTGGACGGTTTGAGCGGCAAGGGCCTGGACAATCTGGTGTTGATCACCACCCTGGCGGTGCTGGCCATTGCCTTGCTGACGTCGATTCTCGATGCACGCCTGGAAGCCCGTACTGCGGAGTTGGCGCAATCGCTGACCCTGGCCAACCGGGAACTGACCCAGTTGGCCCTGCACGACCCCCTCACCGGACTGCCCAACCGGGTATTGCTGGCTGATCGTATCGACCAGGCCATGCACCGTGTGCAGGAGCAGGGTGGCTGCTTCGCCCTGATGTTCATCGACCTGGATGGTTTCAAGCCGGTCAACGACGCCTTCGGTCACCACATGGGCGATTTGTTGCTGCGGGACGTGGCCCTGCGCCTGCGTGAAGACCTGCGCAGCCAGGACACCCTGGCGCGGATCGGCGGTGATGAGTTCGTGCTGTTGGTGCAACTGGCCGAACCCGACGACGCCTTGCGATTGGCGGCACGTCAGGTCGGTTTGATCGGCCGCACGTTCCGGGTGGCAGACCATGACTTGCAGATCTCCGCCAGCGTCGGCATCGCCGTTTACCCTGGCAACGGCCAGAGCGCCGACGAACTATTGATGAACGCCGACGCGGCGATGTACCACGCCAAGGGCGCCGGCAAGAACGGCTACAGCTTTTTCGACGCATCGATGAACAGCAACGCCCGCAAGCAATTGCAGTTGCTGCAAGACTTGCGCATCGCCGTCGAACAGCGGCAATTCAGCCTGTACTACCAGCCCAAGTTCGACGCGGCCAACGGCCGTCCGGTCGGTGCCGAGGCCTTGTTGCGCTGGACCCACCCGACCCAGGGCCTGTTGATGCCCGACACCTTCATCGACCTGGCGGAAAAGACCGGGTTGATCATTCCCATCGGCGAATGGGTGCTGAACGAGGCCTGTCGGCAGATGCGCGAATGGTACGTGCTCGGTTACACCGATTGGCGCATTGCGGTGAACCTGTCGGCCTTGCAGTTCTGCCATACCGGTTTGGTGCAGAGCGTGGCCAAGGCCTTGGAGACGCATCAGCTGCCGGCCAACAGCCTGACCCTGGAAATCACCGAAACCACCGCCATGAGCGATGCGGACGCGAGCATGACGGTGCTGCAACAGCTCTCGGACATGGGTGTGGACCTGTCCATCGACGACTTTGGCACCGGCTATTCGAGCCTGATGTACCTCAAGCGCCTGCCGGCCAACGAGCTGAAGATCGATCGCGGCTTCGTGCGTGACCTGGAACACGACAGCGATGATGCGGCCATCGTCTCGGCCATCGTCGCCCTCGGCCAGGCCCTGGGCCTGCGGATCGTCGCCGAAGGCGTGGAGACCGATGTGCAACAAGACTTCCTGACCCAGTTGGGCTGCGATTCGCTGCAGGGCTATCTGCTGGGGCATCCGCTGCCGGCCGAGCGTTTCCTGCAGGAGATTCGCCAGGCCAAACGCCTGGCGGTGGTCTGAGACGCCCTCAGGGAACGATATCGAACGCCGTGCTACCCAGCCGCTCGCCGTTGACCAGCAGGTGCACGGCATGCCGGCCCGCGTAATGTTTGCGAGTGGTTAATTCGCGAATGTGCTGGGAGCGGCTGAGGTTGACGCAACCCTGGGCGGGCAGGTCGAAGGTCTTGAGCTTGAAGACTTTGGCCGAGGTGCCGCCCGAGGCTTTCACGTAGTCGACGGCATAGTCGATCACCAGGCGTTGGCTCTGCTCTAGGGTTGATTGCACCGTGAAAGACAGGGTGACCTGTTCCCCCAGGCGAATCACCGCAGGCGTCACCTGTAAATCCAGCACCTGGACCTGTGCCTTGCCGCCAACCCCGATGACGCCCAGTGCCCTGGGGTTGCCTTGTTTGATCAGGCTGCGCAGCGCATGCCGGGCGATCCACGCCGTGTGACGGTCTTGCAGGGGCCAACCTTCGATCTGGTCCAGCACCCAGTCGGGATGCTGCTTGGTGACGTCGTTGAGGTGGTTGGCCACGGATTTGCGCACATACAGGCTATCGTCGGCCTTGAGGGTGTCGAGGATCGCGGCGGCGAGGTCGGGGTTGGCCTGGATCGGCTCCAGGTGAAACGACCACGGCAAGCGCGGCCGGCTGCCTTCGCTGGCCAGGCGGCGTACGTGCTCGTTGGCGTCCAGCGCCCAGTCGTGCATGACCTTGAGGGTGCGTTCCAGGTCATCGCGCAGGAAGTGCCGCACGGCGAACTCCGAGGAGCCGAACCGGGTGAAATACTTGAGCGCCTCCAGCGATACGTCGAAGCGATGTCGGCCATAAGACGCCACGTAGTGTGGCAGGAACATGCTGACGAACATGCTGTTCAGGCGCGGGGCCAGGGCCCGCAGCACTTCCAGCGACGCTTCGTAATCGAGGGGCAGCACCGCATGCAGGCACTCACTGACCCGGGCCATGCGCTGCATCACCGATAACTCGGCCAGCCCGTCGTTGGCCATGTGCAAAAACGCTTTGGCGTCGAATGCCGGGTACACCGCGCGCATTTCGCCGGCGATGTGCTCCAGGCGGGCGTTGTTGAAGATTTCCTTGAGGGCAGGGGAAGAGGCGGTGGTGCTCATGATGGGTCCGTCCGGCGGGTGTTGGGCCAAGGCTTGCCACTATGCCATGCCAGGCACAACCCGTGGCGAGGGAGCTTGCTCCCGCTCGGCTGCGCAGCAGTCGTAAACCCGGTGAATACCGTATCACTGGATTACCGCGTTGCCTGGATTGGGGCTGCTGTGCAGCCCAGCGGGAGCAAGCTCCCTCGCCACAGGGGTATGGGGGGCTCCCAGCTTCCAGTCGCTACAGTAAAGGGAATGATTCGCCGCCCGCGAAGTCCCAGATTCAGTCCCTCGAATAACTGGAGTTTTTTTCTATGCGCAAACCATCCCTGATCGCCAGCCTGGTCCTGATCGCCGGCCTTGGAGCCCTTGGGCCTGTTGCGCAAGCGGTCGAGAAAACCGGAGACGCCTTGGAGCATTCTCCGAGCAATGGCCGCAGGCTGGTGGAGAACGACCGGGTACCGGCGGACTACCAGCGCGCGGACAGGGCCATGAAAGACTGGAAACAGAAGCAGCTCGAGCAACCGACAAACGAGCAGCAATGGGTGCAGATCGACGACAAGTACTTGCTGATCGAAACCGTGTCCGGCGCCATCGTCAAGATCGTGCCGGCCACGCGTTAGGTCAGAGCACTTCGCCTTTGTCCCACAGGTGAACCAGCTCGCCGGGTGCCTGGTCCTCAGGCACCTGCAGCACCATCTCGTCGTCCTGGTCGTTGGCGCGATAGTGCACCTCAATCTGGAAAAACCGCTGGTCGCCGCGCCCGGGCGTGGAGGACGTCAGTGGCAGGCATCCCTCCAGGACCGAACTGATGCGCGTGCGCTGGTCGAGGTCGCACTGGGCGAATTCGATTTCCCGTGGTCGGGTCAGCGCATGGATGGCGGCCACGCCGCCCTGGCGCGACAGCCGTATCACCGCTTTGTCGTCTAGGTCTGGAAGGGTTTTCATCAGCTCTCCTGTGTCAGGTCGACGCCGACCTGGGCCCAGCCGTTCTGCACCGCCTGCACTTCCCGCGTGCCGAAGCGCTGGCGGGCGTGCTCGACGGTCAGGCGGGCGAAGGCGCTGAAGGACGCGTCATTGGCCAATCTTCGGTCGCACAAGGTTTCATACCAGATCCGGCCGGCCTTTTCCCAGGCAAATCCGCCCAGCGTGGTCGCCACCAGATAAAAGGCCCGGTTGGGGATGCCGGAGTTGATGTGCACGCCGCCGTTGTCTTCACGGGTAATGACGAATTCGCGCATGTGCGAAGGTTGCGGGTCCTTGCCCAGTAACGGGTCATCGTAGGCGCTGCCGGGGTTGGACATGCTGCGCAGGCCGTCGCCGTTGATCTTGTCGGTGAGCAGGTCGGCGCCGATCAGCCAGTCGGCCTGGTCGGCGGTCTGTTCGAGCACGAACTGCTTGACCAGTACACCGAACACATCGGAGATGGACTCGTTCAGCGCACCGGATTGATTGGCGTAGATCAACCCAGCCTCGCTTTCGGTGACGCCATGGGCCAGCTCGTGGGCCACCACGTCCAGGGAGCGCGTGAAGCGCTGGAAGATTTCGCCATCGCCGTCGCCGAACACCATCTGCGCGCCGTTCCAGAAGGCGTTTTCATAGCCCTGGCCATAATGCACGCTGCCCACCAGGGCGAAGCCTTTGTTGTCGATGGAGTCGCGCCCCAGGACCTTCCAGAAAAAATCATAGGTGGCGCCGAGGGCGTCGTAGGCTTCGTCCACGGCTGGGTCGCCACTGGCCCGCTGGCCTTCCAGGCGGACCGGCTGGCCGGGCAGTTCCATGCTGTTCTGGGCGTCATGCACGCTGCGTTGCGGCTGTCCGGCCTTGCCGGGCTTGGGCAACTTCGCGGCGGCGGGAAGGTTGCCGGGCGGGCCGGGGTTGTGTCGCAGGCTGCGCACGTGGGTCAAGGTGCCAAGGGCCCTGGAGCGTTGCTGTTCGGAGCCGTGGGCAATGATGCGATTGAGGATGTACGGCGGAATGAAACCGTGGAGCGGACGAGAGTCGAACATCAGAAAATCCTTATCTGAAATGCAGGGTCGATACCCATGTGAACCGAAGAGGTCGTCGCGGTTCCCTGGCGCATGGCATACAACGTTTGCCATACGCCCGGATTTCTGCGAAAACCCCGCGCCTGGATCACACGAGGGATACCGCCATGAATGAAGAGCTGCAAATCATCGACCTGGAACAGGGCGACGGCAAAAGCGTAGTCAAAGGTGCGCTGATCACCACCCAATACCGCGGCACCCTCGAAGACGGCACCGAATTCGATTCGTCCTACAGTCGCGGCAAACCCTTTCAATGCGTGATCGGCACCGGTCGCGTCATCAAGGGCTGGGATCTGGGCCTGATGGGCATGCAAGTCGGTGGCAAGCGCAAGTTGTGGGTGCCGGCCCACCTGGCCTACGGTGAGCGGTCCATGGGTGCCCACATCAAGCCCAACGCCAACCTGATCTTTGAAATCGAGTTGCTGGAAGTCCTGACCCGGGACGATTGATGGGGCTGGAGCGGCTCATGGCGTGCCGGCACATGAGTGTTCGCTGAACAGCGGAATACATCGCGGCGGTGATCGGATCCCTGACGCGCTGCTTTGTTCGTGATGGAGAAAGTGTTGCTACTCTCTCCAGTCGATGCATGGCTTGATTCGTCGGGGAGCGAAATATGAACGCAGAGCACCATGACCTGGGCGTGTCCCAAGTGGCCGCGGCCATTGCCGAACCGGCGCGCATCCGGATGCTGTGCGCGTTGATGGACGGCCATGCCCGCACCAGCACCGAATTGGCGAGCATCGCCGAGGTCAGCGCCTCGACCGCCAGCGCCCATCTGGCGAAACTCAAGCAAATGGCCTTGGTGCGCCTGCATGTCCAGGGCCGTCATCGTTATTACAGCCTGGCCGACCCGCGCGTTGCGCAGGCACTGGAGGCGCTGATGGTGATCGGCCAGAGCGCCGCGCCGACCTTCACCCCGCGCACACCGGATCGCTTGCAATTTGCCCGCACTTGTTACGACCACATGGCCGGCACTCTGGCGGTGCGCCTGCATGACCGCATGATCGAGGCCGGGTGGCTGGTGGAGCGGGAGGGCGATGGCTATCGGCTGAGTGAATTCGGCGCGGCGGTGTTCGAAGGATTGGGCATCGACGTCCAGCAACTCGCCACGCAACGCCGCCGATTCGCCTGTCCGTGTCTGGACTGGAGCATGCGCCGCCCCCACCTGGGCGGTGCCTTGGGCGCGGCGTTGCTGCAAGTGGCGATCAAGCGCAAATGGGTGATCCAGGACCTGGACAGCCGGGCGCTGGGGGTGACGGCCAGTGGCCGCAGGGAGATGGCGGCGCGGTTTGGCGTGAGTGCCGAAATTGATGTCAAACCCGTTGGCGCTATCGCGAGCAAGCTCGCTCCCACAGTGGGCCTGCGCTGAACACAAAACCCAGAACACCCGCTCCCACAATGGGCCCTGCGTTGAACACAATACTCATGAACACCCGGAATTCCCTGTGGGAGCGAGCTTGCTCGCGATAGCAGTTTCAGCACCACCCGCGTCATCCAGCCATATGCCTGCGCCGATACTCATCCGGCGTGGTGCCCATCATTTTGCGAAACATGCTGATGAATGCCGAGGCGCTGCTGTAGCCCAGGTCCAGGCCGATGGTTTCCACGCTCTGGCCGCGTTCGAGCAGGGCCAGGGCCTCGATGACTTTCAGGCGCTGGCGCCATTCCACCAATGACATGCCCAGGTCCCGCTGGGCCCGGCGCATCAGTGTGCGCTCGGTGGTGTTGGCGGCGCGGGCCAGTTGCGGCAAGGAGCGCGGGTCGCTGGGGTTTGCCTCCAAGGCCCGCAGCACGGGGCCCAGCAGGGGATCATCCGAGGAGGGGAGGTAGCTGCCGACATGGGGTGCCTGCGCCAGTTTGTCCACCAACACCTGCAGCAAGCGCTGCTGCTCGGGCGTCTGCGGTTGGCTCGGCGGGTCGCTGCGCAACTCTTCCAGCAGGGCACGGATCAGCGGGCTCAAGGTCAGTGCACAGGGTACGGCTGGCAGCGCACTGCACAGTTCGGCGGCCAGGTACAACGAACAATGGCAGGCCTCATGGCGATTGAAGCCAACGTGTTCCATGTCTGGTGGCAGCCAGATGCCGTACTGCGGTGGCGCCAGGTAATGGTGCTGGGCGATCTCGATTTCCATCACGCCACTGTAGGAGTAGACGAACTCACCCCAGGCATGCCGGTGCCGGGGGTAAGTGGCATGGGCCGGCATGCAGGCGCTGCGAAAGAAAATCGGCGAGGGCAGGGCCGCTTCGAACGGAGGAATCTTCAGATGTTGGGCTGGAGGCTGCATATCGACCGCAATGGCGGATTACCGGGATGGCTTGTCGGGTAATCACTATATCCAGCAAAGGTGTCAGGCAGACAATCCTTTCATTCTCTTTCTGCCCAAGGACCGTTCCCATGACCACCCGCCGCGCCCTGGATGGCCAGGTCTGCGCCCTGATGACCGGCCTCTGTGCCATTTGGGGTTTCCAGCAAGTCGCGATCAAGGCCGGCGCCGCCGACATGGCGCCGATGCTGCAACTGGGCGTGCGCTCGGCCATCGCTGCGGTACTGGTCTGGTTGTTGGTGCTGGTGCGCGGTGAACGCCTGTCCCTGGCCGATGGCAGTTGGCGTCCGGGCATGCTGGTGGGGTTGTTGTTTGCCTTGGAGTTCGTGATGGTGGGCGAAGGCCTGCGGCATACGACGGCTTCGCACATGGTGATTTTCCTCTATACCGCGCCGATGTTCGCCGCCCTTGGCTTGCACTGGAAACTGCCGAGCGAACGCCTCAAGCCGGCGCAATGGCTGGGCATCGCCGTTGCATTCGGCGGGATCGTGGTGGCTTTCAGCGGGGGCTCGGGCGCGGCGAACGGCAGTTCGTTGCTCGGTGACGGCATGGGCTTGCTGGCCGGTGCGCTGTGGGGCGCAACCACGGTGACGGTACGCTGTTCGCGGTTGACGAATCTGCCGGCCAGCCAGACGCTGCTTTATCAACTGGTTGGCGCCGGGGTGCTGCTGATCGGAATGTCGATAGCGCTGGGGCAAACGACGATCAACCCCACGCCACAACTCATTGCCAGCATGGCGTTCCAGGTGTTGCTGGTGTCCTTCGCCAGCTTCCTGATCTGGTTCTCCCTGCTGCGCCACTACCTCGCTTCGCAACTGGGGGTGCTGTCGTTCATGACGCCGCTGTTTGGCATCGGTTTTGGCGTCTGGTTGCTGGATGAGCCGCTGGAGCCGAACTTCATCGTTGGCGCGGTTCTGGTGCTGGGCGGGATCTTGCTGGTCAGCGGTTACGGATGGTTTCGCCAGCGTTGGGGGCGGTGGCCGGTTTTGCGTCGAGAGTAGTGGGGGCAGATCCATGTGGCGAGGGAGCTTGCTCCCTCGCCACAAAAGACCCTTAGTGCTACCGGTGGGCTTGGATCAAACCTTGACGATCCAACCCGCTGGCGCTTCCACGTCGCCGGTCTGCACGCCGGTCAGCTCTTTGTAGAGCTTCTGGGTGATCGGGCCGACTTCGGTTTCGCTGTGGAACACGTGCAGCTTGTCCTTGTAGCTGATGCCGCCAATCGGGGTGATCACCGCCGCAGTACCGCAGGCGCCGGCTTCCTTGAAGTCCGACAGCTTGTCGATGAACACGTCGCCTTCGATCACTTCCAGGCCCAGGCGCGATTTGGCCAGTTCGATCAGCGACAGGCGAGTGATGCCCGGCAGGACCGAAGGGGATTTCGGGGTGACGAATTTGTTGTCGTGGGTGATGCCGAAGAAGTTGGCCGAGCCGACTTCCTCGATTTTCGAGTGGGTCATCGGGTCCAGGTAGATGCAGTCGGCGAAACTGGCCTTCTTGGCCTGGGAACCGGGCATCAGGCTGGCGGCGTAGTTGCCACCGACCTTTGCCGCGCCGGTGCCTTGTGGGGCGGCGCGGTCGAAGCTGGAGATCAGGAAGTTGTGCGGGGTCAGGCCGCCCTTGAAGTAGGCGCCGACCGGGATGCAGAAAATCGAGAAGATGAACTCGGGTGCGGTGCGCACACCGATGTTGTCACCCACGCCGATCACGAACGGGCGCAGGTACAGCGCGCCGCCGGTGCCGTAAGGCGGGATGAAGCGCTCGTTGGCGCGGACCACTTGCTTGCAGGCTTCGACGAACTGCTCGGTCTCGACGTGCGGCATCAGCAGGCGGGCGCAGCTGCGCTGCATGCGGGCGGCGTTCTGGTCCGGGCGGAACAGGTTGATGGAGCCGTCCTTGCAGCGATAGGCCTTCAGGCCTTCGAAGCACTGCTGACCGTAGTGCAGGGCGGTGGAGCCCTCGCTGATGTGCAGCACATTGTCTTCGGTCAGGGTGCCCGCGTCCCAGGCGCCATCGCGCCAGTGCGACAGGTAGCGCTTGTCGGTCTTGATGTAGTCAAAGCCCAGTTTGTCCCAATTGATGCTCTCGTTACCCATGACACCCTCTATTTCTTAACAACCGTCGAAACGGTTCAAGGCTTCTGACGTTTTTTGGATGGGGACAACAATACTTCATTCCGGGGCTGTTTCGCAGCCTGCTCGATAGGCGACTGGCAGATTTTCTGCCGTCCCCGTGGCGAGGGAGCTTGCTCCCGCTCGGCTGCGAAGCAGTCGTAACCCGGTCAACGCGGTGTGACTGAATGAGCCTGGTGCCTGAATTGGGGCCGCTTCGCAGCCCAGCGGGAGCAAGCTCCCTCGCCACAGGTGAAACTCATGCCTACAGAGGCGCTACACGTTTACAGATGCAACGCATGCCCCAACGCCCGCAACGCCGCTTCCTGCACGGCCTCGCCCAGCGTCGGGTGAGCGTGGATGGTGCCGGCGATGTCCTCCAGGCGCGCGCCCATTTCCAGGGATTGGCCGAACGCGGTGGACAGCTCCGACACGCCCACGCCAACCGCTTGCCAACCGACGATCAGGTGATTGTCCCGTCGCGCCACGACCCGGACGAAACCGCTTTTCGATTCCAGGGTCATGGCCCGGCCGTTGGCGGCGAACGGGAAGCTCGACACCATGCAATCGAGCCCGGCCGCCTTGGCCTCGTCCGGCGTCTTGCCGACCACCACCAGTTCCGGGTCGGTGAAGCACACCGCGGCGATGGCGGTTGGGTTGAACTCGCGATGCTGGCCGGCGATCAGCTCGGCGACCATTTCACCCTGGGCCATGGCCCGGTGCGCGAGCATCGGTTCACCGCTCAGGTCGCCGATGGCCCAGACGTTGCGCATGCTGGTCTGGCAACGGCTGTCGATTTTCAGCGCCGAACCGTTCATCGCCAAGTCCAGCGCTTCGAGGTTCCAGCCCTGGGTGTTGGGTTTGCGCCCAACGGCCACCAGCACCCGGTCGGTGTCCAGGTTCAGCGTCTCGCCATTGGGATCACGCACTTGCAAGGTGCTGGCCTGGGCATCGAAACCTTCGACGCTGTGCTTGAGGTACAGCTTCACGCCCAACTGCTTGAGCGCCTCGTGCACTGGTTGGGTCAGCTCGCCGTCGTAGGCTGGCAGGATCCGTTCCTGGGCCTCGACCACGCTGACCTCGGCGCCGAGCTTGCGGTAGGCAATGCCCAGCTCCAGGCCGATGTAGCCACCGCCGACCACCACCAGGTGCTTGGGCACCGAGGTGGGGGCGAGGGCTTCGGTGGAGGAAATGATCGGCCCGCCAATCGGCAGCATAGGCAGGTCGACGCTTTTCGAGCCGGTGGCCAGCAGCAGGTGTTCGCACTGGATGCGCGTGTCACCGACCTCGACCGTCTTGCCATCGATCACCTTGGCCCAGCCGTGAATGACCTGGACCTTGTGCTTTTTCAGCAATGCCGCGACGCCGGTGGTCAGGCGATCGACGATGCCGTCCTTCCATTCCACGCTCTTGCCGATGTCCAGCGTTGGCGCCGCTACCGTGATGCCCAAGGCCGAACCCTGGCTGTGATGCCGGGTCTGGTGGAACTGCTCGGCCACATGGATCAACGCCTTGGACGGGATACAACCGATGTTCAGGCAGGTACCGCCCAGCGCCTGGCCTTCCACCAGGATCGTTTCAATGCCCAGTTGGCCGGCGCGAATCGCTGCCACGTAGCCGCCAGGGCCGCCGCCAATGATCAGCAGCTTGGTATTCAGAGTTTGCATTGCCTGCTCCACTGATGATTAGTCCACAAACAAGGTGGCGGGTTGTTCGAGCAAGCCACGCAGGGCCTGGATGAATTGCGCCGCGTCCATGCCGTCGACCACCCGGTGATCGAAGGAGCTGGAGAGGTTCATCATCTTGCGGATCACGATCTGGCCCTTGATCACCACCGGCCGCTCGACGATTTTGTTCACGCCGACAATCGCCACTTCCGGCAGGTTCAGCACTGGCGTGCTGACGATGCCGCCAAGGGCACCGAGGCTGGTCAGGGTGATAGTCGAACCGGACAGCTCATCGCGACTGGCCTTGCCCGTGCGGGCTGCCGTGGCCAAGCGGGAGATTTCCGTCGCGCTGTCCCACAGGCTACGGGCTTCGGCGTGACGCACCACCGGCACCATCAGGCCAACATCGCTCTGGGTGGCGACGCCCACATGCACCGCACCTGAGCGGTGAATGACCTGTGCTTCGTCGTCGTAGCGCGCGTTCATCTGCGGGAAATCGCGCAGGGCCACGACCAACGCGCGGACCAGGAACGGCAGCAAGGTCAGCTTGCCGCGACTGGCGCCGTGTTTTTCATTCAAGTGAACCCGCAGCTCCTCCAGGGCGGTGACGTCGATTTCCTCGACGTAGCTGAAGTGGGCGGCGCGTTGGGTCGCTTCCTGCATGCGCTGGGCGATCTTGCGACGCATGCCGATCACCGGGATCTGCTGCTCGTCGTGGCGTTCGGCATAACCCGAGCCACCCTTGGCCTGGGTCGACGGACCTTGGGCCAGATAAGCCTCAAGGTCTTCGTGCAGGACCCGTCCGGCGGGGCCGCTGCCCTGGACCAGGCGCAATTGAATGCCCAGGTCCAGTGCGTGTTTGCGCACGGCCGGCGACGCCAGTGGACGCTCGTCGGGGTCGCGGGCCACAGGCGCTTGCGGGGCGCAGCGGGGCGCGGCGGTTTTTTCCAGCACCGGCTCAGGTGTCGCCACGGGTGCCGGCTTCGGTGCTTGCGCAGTCGGCGCTGGCGTTGGCGCTTGTTGGGCCGATTCTTTCAGGTTACCCGCACCTTCGACTTCAATGCGGATCAGTTCGCTGCCCACCGCCATGACTTCGCCGGGCTCGCCACCCAGGGCGATGACCCGGCCATGCACTGGCGAGGGGATATCCACCATGGCCTTATCGGTCATGACATCGGCCAGCACCTGGTCTTCGACCACCATGTCGCCGACCTTGACGTGCCACACCGACAGTTCAACTTCCGCGATGCCTTCGCCGATGTCCGGCATCTTGATAACGTGCGTGCCCATTCAGACCTCCATGACCCGTTTCAACGCCGCGCCCACACGGGACGGCCCTGGGAAATACGCCCACTCCTGCGCGTGCGGGTAGGGGGTGTCCCAACCGGTGACACGCTCGATAGGCGCTTCCAGGTGGTGGAAGCAGTGTTCTTGCACCAACGCCACCAGCTCGGCGCCGAAACCGCAGGTGCGGGTGGCCTCGTGGACCACCACACAGCGGCCGGTTTTCTTCACGGATTTGACGATGGTCTCAAGGTCCAGCGGCCAGAGGCTGCGCAGGTCGATGACTTCGGCGTCGACACCGGTCTCTTCGGCAGCCACTTGGGAGACATAGACCGTGGTGCCGTAGGTGAGAACGGTCACGTCCTTGCCCGGACGGGTAATGGCGGCGACGTCCAGCGGCACGGTGTAGTAACCGTCCGGCACCTGCGCCGAGGGGTGTTTCGACCACGGTGTTACCGGGCGGTCGTGGTGGCCGTCGAACGGGCCGTTATACAGGCGCTTGGGTTCGAGGAAGATCACCGGGTCATCGTTTTCGATGGAGGCGATCAGCAAGCCCTTGGCGTCGTAGGGGTTGGATGGCATGACGGTGCGCAGGCCGCAGACCTGGGTGAACATCGCTTCGATGCTCTGGCTGTGGGTCTGGCCGCCATAGATACCGCCGCCGCAGGGCATGCGCAGGGTCATCGGTGCGGTGAACTCGCCGGCCGAGCGATAGCGCAGGCGCGCGGCTTCGGAAATGATCTGGTCCGACGCCGGGTAGACGTAGTCGGCGAACTGGATCTCCGCCACCGGGCGCAGGCCGTAGGCGCCCATGCCCACTGCCACGCCGACGATGCCGCTTTCGGAAATCGGTGCGTCGAACACTCGCGAGGTGCCGTACTTGTTCTGCAGGCCTTCGGTGCAGCGGAACACGCCGCCGAAGTAACCCACGTCCTGGCCGAACACCACGACGTTGTCGTCGCGCTCGAGCATCACGTCCATGGCCGAGCGCAGGGCCTGGATCATGGTCATGGTGGTAGTGGTCATGGCGGTGTCCAACGCAATATTGTTGTTGTGATCGTTCATGTCAGATCCCCAACTGCTGACGCTGGCGCTTCAAGTGCTCCGGCATCTCTTTGTAGACGTCTTCGAACATGGTCGCGGCGCTCGGAATCTGCCCGCCGGCGAGGGTGCCGTACTGCTCGGCCTCCTTCTGCGCGGCGATCACCTCGGCTTCGAGTTCG
Organism: Pseudomonas sp. Lb2C2; assembly: GCF_052112205.1. Classification (NCBI taxonomy): domain Bacteria; kingdom Pseudomonadati; phylum Pseudomonadota; class Gammaproteobacteria; order Pseudomonadales; family Pseudomonadaceae; genus Pseudomonas; species Pseudomonas sp. Lb2C2. The sequence goes on from NZ_JAUTYW010000008.1 coordinate 71,400, forward strand.
GCGGTAACTGCCGCATGTTCCTCTTCGGACCACTGGCCGATCTTCACCATGTGCTGCTTGAGGCGCGCAATCGGATCGCCCAGCGGGAAGTGGCTCCAGTCGTCGGCGGGACGGTATTTCGAAGGGTCGTCGGAAGTGGAGTGCGGGCCGGCGCGGTAGGTGACCCATTCGATCAGCGCCGGGCCGAGGTTGCGGCGGGCACGTTCGGCGGCCCAGCGCGAGGCGGCGTAGACCGCCATGAAATCGTTGCCATCCACGCGCAGGGAGGCGATGCCGCAACCGACGCCGCGTCCGGCGAAGGTCGTGGCCTCACCGCCGGCAATGGCCTGGAAGGTGGAGATTGCCCACTGGTTGTTGACCACGTTGAGGATCACCGGCGCCCGGTAGACGTGGGCAAAGGTGAGGGCGGTGTGGAAGTCCGATTCGGCGGTGGCGCCGTCACCGATCCAGGCCGAGGCGATCTTGGTATCGCCCTTGATCGCCGAGGCCATGCCCCAGCCCACGCCCTGGACGAACTGCGTGGCGAGGTTACCGGAAATGGTGAAGAAACCAGCGTCCTTGACCGAGTACATGATCGGCAACTGCCGGCCCTTGAGCGGATCGCGCTCGTTGGACAGCAATTGGCAGATCATGCCCACCAACGGCACGTCGCGGGCCATCAGGATGCTTTGCTGGCGATAGGTGGGGAAGCACATGTCGTCGATGTTCAACGCCAGGGCCTGGCCGCTGCCGATGGCTTCTTCGCCGAGGCTTTGCATGTAGAACGACATCTTTTTCTGCCGCTGGGCGACCACCATGCGGTTGTCGTAGATGCGCGTCTTGAGCATGGCGCGCATGCCTTTGCGCAGGATTTCGAGCGGCACGTCTTCGGCCCATGGACCGTGGGCATTGCCCTGGTCATCGAGCACGCGGATCAGGCTCCGAGCCAGGTCGGCGGTGTCGGACGGTTCGACGTCGATGGAAGGTTTGCGCACCGTGCCGGCATCGGACAGATGCAGGTAGGAGAAGTCGGTCTTGCAGCCGGGACGGCCCGAGGGTTCGGGGACGTGCAGGCGCAGTGGTTCATACGCTGGGTTCATGGCTTTCTACGCTCGATCTTGTGAATTTCTTGTAGTGGGCGCGCTAGCTGACGAATTTCCCCGGGTACGGGAAATTGTCCTACAACAATCATAGGCTCGACGAAGAAGAATATTTTTCTCTGTTAGCTTGCTGTTCAGATCATTTGCAGATAAAAAATCTGCACAACGATAAAAAACAGGATTATTTGTCTCATGCGTAAATTGGATCGCACCGACATCGGCATTCTGAACAGCCTTCAGGAAAACGCCCGCATCACCAACGCCGATCTCGCCCGTTCGGTCAACCTGTCGCCGACCCCGTGCTTCAACCGTGTCCGGGCCATGGAGGAGCTGGGGGTGATCCGCGAGCAAGTCACGCTGCTGGACGCCGACCTGCTGGGCCTGCACGTCAACGTCTTCATCCATGTCAGCCTGGAGAAGCAGGTGGAAGAGGCGCTGCAGCACTTTGAAGAGGCGATTTCCGATCGGCCGGAGGTGATGGAGTGCTACCTGATGGCCGGCGATCCGGATTACCTGATCCGCGTGCTGGTGCCGACCATCCAGTCGCTGGAGCGGTTCATGATGGATTTTTTGACCAAGGTCCCGGGCGTGGCGAACATCCGCTCCAGCTTTGCCCTCAAGCAGGTGCGCTACAAGACCGCGCTGCCGTTGCCGGCCAATGGGTTGACCCTGGGTACCTGAGGCTCAGGGTTAACACCGGACACTGTGGCGAGGGAGCTTGCTCCCGCTGGACTGCGCAGCAGGCCCATCCTTTATGACGCAGGGCGTCTGCTGCGCAGCCGAGCGGGAGCAAGCTCCCTCGCCACAGGAACCTGTTTGGATGGATTACAGGAGTCGGCACTGCATCGAAAACCCCAGCGCCACCGACTGCCCTTGCTCCAGCAAACGCAACCCTGGCCGCCCCGGCAGGTGATGGGCGTTGACCGGGTGGCTGACCGGTTCGATGCAGAAGAAATCCAGGCCCACGGGGCAGTACAGCAGGAAACAGTCGCTGCCACTGGCGCGGCATTCCAGCTCATAACCCAGGTCCGGTTGCTGGACCAGACAGTGCCCGTCCCAACCACCGAAGCCGTTGTCGACCAGCGTGTCTGGCAGTAAACGGGCGTGCTGGAAATCCCACTCTGCGGGGATGTCCCTCAGTTCCGTTGGCAGTTTCGATGCATCGCACAGCCAGACTTCGCTGGCGCGGGTTTGCAAGCGAGTACTGGCGGTGCGCGGAAAATACGGATGCAAACCCAGCCCGTGCCACGCGGCCTGTTCGGCCATGTGGGTGACGTGGATGGCGATTTGTAGCTGACCACCGCTCAAGCGGATCCGCAGGCTGGCGCAATAGGCGAACGGGGATTGGCTGTCGAGTTGCAGCAAGGCTTGCTGGGCACTCTGTTCGACCATCTGCCACGGCTGTTGCCAGGCACTGCCATGGATCGGGAACGGGTCGTTGGGGCTGTTGGCTTCCAGGGCCAGCCAGCCGCCGGGGCAATCGAAACCGCCCTGGGCGATCCGGTTCGACCACGGAATCAACGGGAAGCAGGCGAGTTTGCCGGGCAGGCCGTTTTCCACGGCTTGCGCAGCAGGCGGGCGCAACAAGGGCGCACCGCTGCCGCGCAAGGTCCAGTCGACGAGGCTGGCGCCCAGGTGCGGGGCGAGGGTGAGGCGGGTGAGTTCGTCTTCGAGTTGGAGAAGAGGCGGCGTCATGTTGGCCTTGTTCTGCAAGGTTGAAAAAGCTGATGTGGGAAACGCCGGATTCTTGTGTGCGAACCCTGCTGTGGCGAGGGGATATAGAGAAACGTCGCACCGCACTGTGGGAGCAAAGCTTGCTCGCGATGCAGACTCCTCGGTTCCCAGGGAGACTGCATCATCTTCATCGCGGGCAAGCCTTGCTCCCACAAGGGGTTGTTGTCGTTTGTTTGTTACAACACCAGGTTCGGCAACCACAGCGAAATGGCGGGGATGTAGGTCACGAGCAGCAGTACGAAGAACAGCATGGCGTAGAACGGCAGCAGCGCCTTGACGGTGCTCTCGATGCTGACCTTGCCGATGGCGGAACCGACAAACAACACCGCGCCCACCGGTGGCGTGATCAGCCCGATACCCAGGTTCACCAGCATGATCATGCCGAACTGTACCGGGTCCACGCCGATGCCCACGATCACCGGCATCAGGATTGGCGTCAGGATCAGGATCAGTGGCGCCATGTCCATCACGGTGCCGAGGACCAGCAGCATCACGTTGATGCACATCAGGATCACATAGCGGTTGTCCGACAGTGTCAGGAACGCGGTGGTGATCTTCGCCGGAATTTCCATCAGCGTCATGATGTAGCCGAAGCTGGCGGCGAAGCCGATCAGGATCATCACGATGGAGATGGTGCGTACCGTGCGGTGCATCAGTTTCGGCAACTCGCTCCACTTGTAGTCGCGATAGATGCACATGGTGACGAAGAATGCCCACACCACGGCAATGGCAGCCGATTCGGTGGCGGTGAAAACACCCGAGAGAATGCCGCCAAGGATGATGAACAAGGTCATCATGCCCCACATGGCTTCCCGGCAGATCTTCAACGCTTGCTTGAGGGGAATTACTTCGCCCTTGGGGTAATTGCGCTTTTTCGCGAAGACCAGGCACAGCGCCATCAGGCACAGGTTCATCATGATGCCGGGGACGATGCCGGCCATGAACAGCGAACCGATCGAGACGGTGCCGCCAGCGGCGAGGGAGTACAGCACCGCGTTGTGGCTGGGCGGCGTCAGGAGCGCTTGTACCGAACCACTGACGGTGACGGCGGTGGCGAACTCACGCGGATAGCCGCGGCGTTCCATTTCCGGGATCAGCACCGAACCGACCGAGGCGGTGTCGGCCACCGAGGAACCGGAGATCGCGCCAAAAAAACTCGAGGCCATGAGGTTGACCAGGGACAGGCCACCGCGCACGAAGCCTACCAGCACACTGGCGAAGGCCACCAGTCGGCGGGACATGCCGCCCTCGGCCATGATCGCACCGGCCAACACGAAGAACGGAATGGCCAGCAGCGAGAATTTATTAACCCCTCCCGCGACCTGGATCATCATGGCCTGGAACGGGATATCGATCCACCACGCTCCGATCAGGGCGGCGGCGCCCAATGCGTAGGCGACCGGCATGCCGATCAGGATCAACAGCAAAAAACTGCCCAGCAGAATCAGAGCGTCCATTAAGCGGCACCTTCGTTTTCTTCAACCAGGTCGAACTGCACGACCCGACGCTGGCTTTGATCACCCAGCAAGAGTTTTTCCAAGACAAAAATCAACGTCAGGAAACCACCCACCGGGATCGGCATGTAGGTGATGCCAACGCGCAGGGTAGGGATGGCGCTCATGAATTGATTCCAGGTGGTCATGCACAGCTTGGTGCCCCAGATAGTCATGAAAATGCAGACCGCGGCCATTAATAATTGAGTGAGGATCGACGCTGCGTTTCGCCATTGGGAGGGCAGGCGGCTGGTGACCATGTCCACGGCCATGTGTGAGCCGGAGCGGTAACTGGCGGCGGCGCCAATGAAGGTGAACACGATCATCAGCAAGATGGCGGTCGGCTCTGGCCAACTGGAACCTGAGCCCAGCACATAACGGGCGAATACACCCCAGGGAATCATCAGCGCAACGGCGAGGACAGAGAGGCCGGCCACCCAGATGCACGTCATGTAGATCTTATCGTTGATACGCAGCAGCAAATTCTTCATCGGGTTCCACCGTAACCGGGCGCGCCGTTTAACCGCAGGCGCGCCCAGCCTATTCATGAGTACAGATTGAGAGGCTTTACTGGACAGCTTCGATACGCTTGATCAGGTCGGCATACGGCGCGCCGTATTTGGCCCGGATCGGTGCGGTGGCGTCGTAGAAAGGTTTTTTGTCCACGGTGATGAACTCGACGCCGGCGGCCTTGAGTTTTTCTTCACTGGCGGCGGACTTCTTGTCCCACAGCTCGCGCTCTTCTGCCTGGGCAGCCTTGGCGGCTTTCTTGACCATCACCTGTTGATCAGGAGTCAGTTTTTCCCAGGTGATTTTCGACATCACGATTGGCTCGGGCAGGATCAGGTGACCGGTCAGGCTGTAGTACTTGGCGTTCTGGTAGTGGTTGTGTTCGAGCATGGTCGGTGGGTTGTTTTCCGCGCCGTCGATCACGCCGGTCTGCAAGGCACTGAAGATTTCGCCGGTGTCCATGGCGATGCCGTTGGCGCCCATGGCGTTGAAGGTCTCGATGAACATCGGGTTGCCCTGCACGCGGATCTTCATGCCCTTCAGGTCTTCGAGCTTGCGCACCGGTTTCTTGGTGTAGAGGTTGCGCGTGCCGCCGTCCATCCAGGCCAGGGCCACCAGGCCGAACTCGGAGTTGGTGATCCGGTCGAGAATCGCATCGCCCACGTCACCGTCGATGACGGCGCGCATGTGGGCCTGGTCGCGGAAGATGAACGGCATGTTGAAGACGTTCACGTCCGGCACCACAGGGCCAACGATGCCCAGGCTCACCCGGGACATCTGGATCGCGCCGGCTTGCATCTGCTCGATGACTTCTTTTTCAGAGCCCAGCACGCCGCCTGGGAAATACTTGAATTTCAGCTCGCCGTTGCTCTCTTTTTCCAGGGTTTTACCCATGGATTCCTCGGCGACCACGGTCGGGTAGCCCTTGGGGTGGATGTCGGCGATCTTGATGTCCAGGGCGTGTGCCGCCTGGGCCAGGAAGGCCAGGGGCAGGGCTGCGATCAGAAGCGTGCGTTTGAAATTCATGGTCAATCTCCAGTGTTGTTGTTTTTATGTCTATCGATGTGAAGCAGCAAAGCAGATCAGTTCGCGGAGTGTTTCCGTCCTCCGAAAGCGGGTTCAGCCAGGCCCTTGACCCCTGGGTTAAGGGCGAACACGCCGCCGGCTAGCGATTGCGGGTCGGTGTCGTCACCCGGGCGGATCGAGGTGACGAAGAGGGTGTCCAGGCGACTGCCGCCAAAGGCGCACATGGTCGGCTTCTTCACCGGCACCTCCAGTGAACGGTCTAGGCGTCCGTCCGGGGTGAAACGGTGAATCAGCCCGGCATCGTTGGCGCAGATCCAATAGCAACCGTCGGCATCCACCGCCGCGCCATCCGGGCGCCCGGCCAACGGCATCATGTCGACGAACAGCCGCCGGTTGGACGGCGTGCCGCTGTCAATGTCGTAGTCGAAAGCCCAGATCTGCTGAACCAGCGGGTGTGAATCGGAGAGGTACATCGTGCGTCCGTCCGGGCTGAAGCCCAGGCCATTGGGCACGATGAAACCGCTCAGTTGCGCCTCGACCGGGCTGCGCTGGCCTGCCTCGTAGCGATACATCTGGCCTGCGTCTGCGTTGGCGCCCATGTTCAACACCATGCTGCCGGCCCAGAAGCGGCCCTGGCGGTCGCAACGGCCATCGTTGAGGCGCATGTCTGCGCGGCTGTGTTCCACGCTTGCGCACAGTTCGCTGTCCAGGCTGCCGTCATCATGGGGGTGCAGGCGAAAGAAGCCGCTCTCCATGCCCGCCACCCAGCCGCCGTCCTGGTGACGGGCAATGCAGGCGAGCATTTCAGGGGTTTCCCAGCCCTGGATTTTTCCGCTGCTGGCAGTCCAGCGTTGCAGGCCACCGCTGGGGATGTCCACCCAATACAGGGCGTTTTCCTCGGGGACCCACACCGGGCTCTCCCCGACGGCGTTGCGTGCATCGACAATCAGTTCGGCTTGCATGGTGATTCCTTTGTGCGTGCGTATCCCATGAAAAACAGCGAATCAGTTGTCGAACGGGCCGGCCGCCACAAAGGCGCCACCCTGGTAAACCATGGCCGGGTCATCGGCGGCCGGCATCGGCTGCGCTTCGACCTTGTCGCGGAAAATCTCGGAAGTGTCCTTGGGCTGGTAACCCAAGTGCGCGGCGTGGCTGTTGTCCCACCATACGTCGCGGTTGGCGGACATGCCGTAGACCACGGTGTGACCGACTTTCGGCGTGTAGAGCGAGCATTCGATCAGTTGGGTGAGGTCGTCGAAGCTCAGCCAGGTGCTCATCATCCGGCGGTTCTGCGGTTCGGGGAACGACGAGCCGATGCGGATGCTCACGGTCTCGATGCCGTAGCGATCGAAGTAGAAGTTGGCGACATCTTCGCCGTAGGACTTGGACAGGCCGTAGTAGCCATCCGGGCGGCGAGGGCAGAGGGCGTCGATGGTCTGGTCCTGTTTGTAGAAACCGATGACGTGGTTGGAACTGGCGAAGATCACCCGCTTGACGCCGTGTTTGCGGGCGGCTTCATAAATGTGGAACACGCCGCTGATGTTGGCGCCGAGGATCTCTTCGAACGGACGCTCCACCGAAACACCACCGAAGTGCAGGATGGCGTCGACGCCGTCGACCAGTTGGTGCACGGCCTGCTTGTCCGACAGGTCGCACGGCACCACTTCTTCGCTTTCGTCGATGGCCGGGGCCATGTTGGCGATGTCCGACAGGCGAATCTGGCGGGCGTAAGGCTTGAGGCGTTCGCGCAAGACTTTGCCAAGGCCGCCTGCGGCACCGGTCAATAGGAGGCGATTGAAGGGGTGGCGAATCTGTGTCGTGGTCATGGCATTACCTGAGCAAACAATGAGAGGTACAGTTGTTATAAGTTGTCGTACGACCGAGAGGGAATATCCTTATCCTTCCGCTACCTTGTCAACGTTTGATCGACGAACCGCTCTGGATCGGCGTCCTTGCCGCAGGTTGCCATGGGATGTGCTCATGGCAATGGGTCCTGGTATTACAGAAGCGAAAGCGGGTAGCTGATGAAGATACGGTTCTCGTCGAATTCGTTGGTGCTGAAGTCGCGACGAATCGATGCGTTACGCCATTTCACATTGAGGCTCTTGAGCGCGCCGCTCTGCACGGTGTAGGCCAGTTCGGTTTCACGGCCCCATTCCTTGCCATCGTCGACCGTGGCGGTGTGCACGTTGTCGCCGCTGATGTAGCGGTTCATCAGGGTCAGGCCCGGCACGCCGACGGCGGCGAAGTTGAAGTCGTGGCGCACTTGCCAGGATTTTTCCTGGGCGTTGTCGTAGCTGGAGTTGTAGCTGTCGTTGGCCAGGGTGCCGCCGCTGGTGCCGTTGACGCGCATCCAGGCGTCATCGCCGCTGAGTTTTTGCAGGCCGACGTAGAAGGTGTTGCCACCGTATTTGGCCGAGAGCATGGCGAACGCGGTTTTGTTGTCCAGGTCGCCGGCCAGGGCGCTGCCGTCTTCCTTGCCGATGAAGTAGCCGAGGTTGGCGCCCAGGGTCCAGTCGCCGATAGGCTGGCTGTGGGTCAGGTTGAAGTATTTTTGCTGGTAGATGTCGGACAGTTCCGAGTACCAGACGCCGACCTGGGTGCGTTTTTCGTTGAAGGCGTATTCACCGCCGCCGAAGTTGAAACGGTCGGAGGTGAACGCGCCGCGGCCGTTCATCGACATGTCTTCCATGCTCGCGTCGTTGCGCGGGCTGTTGGCGCGGAACTGCCCACCGTAGAGGCTCAGGCCGTTGATTTCGGTGGAGGTCACCTGGCCGCCGCGGAAGGTTTGCGGCAGGGAGCGGCCATCGTCGGAACGCAGGATCGGCAGCACCGGCATCCATTCACCGACCTTCAGTTCGGTCTTCGACACTTTGCCCTTGAGGGCCACGCCCAGGCGACCGAAGTCGTCGGCGGGGCGACCATCATCATGCACAGGCAGCAATTGTGTACCGGCCGTGCCACGGCCGCCGTCGAGCTTGACCGAGTACATGCCCAGCACATCCACGCCGAAACCGACCGTGCCCTGGGTGAAGCCGGACTTGGCGTCGAGGATGAAACTCTGGGTCCATTCCTCGGCTTTGCCTTGGGCGGCATTGTCGTTGACGAAGTTGCGGTTGAAATAGGCGTTGCGCAAGTTCAGCGTGGCCTTGGCGTCATCGACGAAGCCTTCGGCGTTGGCGGTGGTGGGCAGAAACGCGGCAAGGCTGCTGCAGCCGAGTAGTAGCAGCGTGGGGCTGGCGTTGAGAAGGGTACGGCGGTTTGGACGGTTGTCGGGCGAAAAACGGACACGTGTGCTCACTATGACGCTCCCTACTTTTTTGTTGTTTTTATTTGTCATACGTCGTCGTACAACATGCTGAGGATTATTTGGAAGCCGCTCCTCGTTGTCAACTGGCCATTATCGGAAATATCCAACTTGAGGGTGCTTCAAAATGAGGCGTTTCAACGGTTGCCACCGATCGAGGTCAAGATCGCAGGCCGTGGTGCCGGGGCAAATTCGAGGTTTGAGAATAGCGGGGAGGGTGCTTGGTTATGCGATGACTGGTCTAAGACATTAGTCGAATGTTGGTGATCGGAAGGCTTAAGCGGGCTCTTGTGGCGAGGGAGCTTGCTCCCGCTGGACTGCGAAGCAGGCCCCAGTTTTTTGTGTCAACGCAGAGTTTTTTGGGGCGGCTTCGCCACCCAGCGGGAGCAAGCTCCCTCGCCACAGGTGTTTTGTTAACCCAGGCTTCCAGTGCAACAGGGGGGCGTGTTTATCCAGATGTAGGATCGTTCGGGATCGGGCTACGTTGTCTTGCGCCGTTGCCTACAACTGCGCCAGAATCCGCCGGCTTGTGCGCCTTGGGGGCAGGGCTTTATCGTTTCCGGGTCGCTGATTGAATCAGCGATCGGGTTTGGTAGCCCGGACTCTCTACATGACGCACAGCTTCACTTTTTACAGGTGCATCTCAGCATTTGTATCAATGGTGGCCATGCGTAGGGCGCTCTCGAGCGCGCCGGTGTTCATGTGGACCGGTCTACCAACCTTCGTATGGCCGCCACCCTTCGTTTGGTAGCGAGGGTGATGGTTCCTCCAATTCCACATGAGATTCCATTTATGTTCAAAGCAACCCCCAACCCACCGGACACCGATCCGACTTCACCGCGCAAGAAAACCAAGACCCAAAAACTCGACGAAGCCGCCGAGCGCGCCCTCAACTATTACCTGAACCCCAAACCGGACAAACCCGAAGCCGATGCTGCGGCCGGCCAGCTCTTCACCGTCGTCAAAGGCGTCGACACCGAAACCCTGCTCGCCAACCTCAGCGAAAACCTGGCCTCGGCCAACGCCATGGTCAGCGACCTGGCCTTCGACCTGGAAGGTCCCAGGCGCCACATCGCCCTGGGCATCCAGCAACTGATCGAGCTGAGCGCAATGCTGGCGAACCGCGCGCTGGATAACGTCGAAGCGCGCCCGTCGACATAGCGCATCATCCTGAACAGACACATAGTCAAAATGTGGGAGCGAGCTTGCTCGCGATAGCGGTGGTTCAGCCAATCACAACGTAACTGACCTACCGCTATCGCGAGCAAGCTCGCTCCCACGGGATACCCAGTGTTTTCAAAGTTGGGTGAATGCTAGTCTTGACCAACGCTGTTGCCAGGGAGCCCTCATGGGCAATCTAAGCTCCCGGTTGAGCCTTCAAGCCTGCTCTACATGATCTGCGCCTCGACTCAGCACTACGCCGACTTCTACCACCAGATCAACATCCTCAACGATGATTAGCCTAGTCGTGGAATTGAATTTATTGCGGTCTTTGGCCACGAATTTCCTTCGCGTAATTTTCTACAGCACTGCGCATGGCAGCTTTTCTATTATACTCTTCACGATACCTAAGTTTATCGTACTTACGCTTTTGTTCCTGGGTGTTCGGCGTATGGGTTCTCGACTTTTTAAATTTATTAAATTCATCTAAAGCCTGCTGATGCCGTACTCGAAATGTACTGTCTGCGTATTGATCCAGAGAAGGTCTGAGGGCCTCCCATATTAATACTCCCTCATCTAGGTTTTTTCTAAATTTTTGTTGGCGTGTTGGATCAATATTTTGGGGGGGAACCTTCTTCAATCTCTTTGGGGCTGATCCTGCTGGCTTCTGTCTGCTAGTGGACACAGAGGAGGCGGGGCGACTGGCGCTAGGCTTTTTTAGTAATTCTCGAATTTCGCTTGACGGGCCTGGCATTGGTTCTGAGGCAGATTGGGAAATGGTTTGAGAAACAGTTCTGGATGGGAGGCTCTCTCTCCTTGGTGTAAGTACACTTTCATAAACTATTTCTATGGATATTCTGACCCGTTTTTTGAAGACAGAAAGAGCACCATTCCCACTCGGATCATACCAATTAATCGGATTCCCCCCACAATAAGCATACGGATTAATCCCCCCGTCCCCAAAAGGACTCAACTCATCCGGACTATTAAACCGCATCAATACCGGATTAAAAGCCCGATTACCCTGTCCCAGCAAATAGTGCCCGGTTATTGGATCAGGCCGTTCACCGTTGAAACCGAGCAAGCTGCTCAAGCCACTTTCAGCAGGCTGGTGACCATATGCGGTATAGGCCAGATGCTGGGTGTCTGTGGCTGTCAGGGTGTGCAAAACCGAATCTTGTTGATCCGTTGCCAGCAGCGTCGTCTCGGCGACGTTGGCGATGCTTAGCCGTTGCGCCAGTGGCTGGGCTTCATGGCGAAGGATCGTGAGTTGTACCTGGCCTTCTATCTCATTGACCAGTTCGCTTTCTTTATAAAACCGTTGTGTGCTCAAGCACTCCGGGGGCTTCAAACCGGTGAGGCGATCCAGTGGGTCATACTGATAGCGGCACAATATCTTCATCGATGACGGCGACATGGGCTTGGTACTTCCTGGCGAACGCTACCGAATCAGATTCGAATATTTTTCTAATGATGTCTACTAACAGGACTGTTAGTTCGAGAGCGTGTTTTTGGTGGTGGGCGGACCGGCAACAACGCATCCGTGTTTGAACATGTACTGACCTCCATGGAGACCCGACGAGCCAGCTCGTTCCGACAACCGACACCAATCGTCGTCAGTTGCTGCAAATCATCGCCAGGCCGTCTGACGGGGGTGATGTTGAACGAAACGGCCTGACGCGGTCTTTCAGGCAGACCGCATCAGCCGGTTTACGACTGCTGCGCAGCCGAGCGGGAGCAAGCTCCCTCGCCACGGAAGTCTGTGTTTATCCAGATGTAGGATCGTTCGGGATTGGGCTACGTTGTCTTGCGCCGTTGCCTACAACTGCGCCAGAATCCGCCGGCTTGTGCGCCTTGGGGCCAGGGCTTTATCGTTTCCGGGTCGCTGATTGAATCAGTGATCGGGTTTGGTAGCCCTGGTGTCGGTGCATAACGTCATCTCTTGCAAGTGCAATCACGCACTTCGCTTTTTGGTGGCCATGCGCAGGGTCTCTTCCGAGGCGCCGGCTCCGATGCCCGGTCTACCAACCTTCGTATGGCCGCCACCCTAATTCGTTTGGTAGCGAGAGGGTGTTGGCTCCCATCTACAGCATCGGAGCTTCATCTATGTTCAAACCAACACCCAACCCACCGGATACAGATCCCTCCAACTCAAAAGCGTTCGACAAAGCCGCCGACCGCATCCTCGACCACTACCTCAAGCCCAAACCCAGCAAACTCGAGGCCGATCCCGGCCAACTGTTCACCGTCGTCAACGGCGTCGACACCGAAACCCTGCTCGCCAACCTCAGCGAAAACCTGGCCTCGGCCAATGCCATGGTCAATTACCTGGCCTTCGACCTGGAAGGTCCCAGGCGCCACATCGCCCTGGGCATCCAGCAACTGATTGAACTGAGCGCAATGCTGGCGAATCGTGCGCTGGATAACGTCGAAGCACGCCAGCCGACATAGCGCACTCCCCCTGTGGCGAGGGAGCTTGCTCCCGCTGGGCTGCGCAGCAGCCCCAAAATAGACTGGCGCGGTTTTCCTGGGATACCGCGCCAGCCGGTTTACGACTGCTGCGCAGCCGAGCGGGAGCAAGCTCCCTCGCCACAAAAGCTGCCCCACAAGGATCCCCAGTGTTTTCAAAGTTGGGTGAATGCTAGTCTTGACCAACGCTGTTGCCAGGGAGCCCTCATGGGCAATCACAAGATCGAGATTCGTCGCAGTAACGTCGAGAAAATCCTGTTGGCCGCCGAGAAGGTCTTTGCCGAGAAAGGCTTCGGCAGTACCGCCATGGCCGACATCGCCGCCGAAGTGCAATTGCCCCGTTCCAACCTGCATTACTACTTCAGCACCAAGAGCGAGCTGTACAGCGCCGTGCTGTTCGATCTGCTGGAAGTCTGGAAGCAGGACGCCTTGTGTTTCGAAATGTTCGACGACCCCCGGGTGGTGCTCAGCAGCTACATCCGCGCCAAGATGAACCACTCCCGCAGCCGACCCTACGGCTCCAAGGTCTGGGCCAACGAAATCATCCACGGCGCCCCGACGCTGGGCCAGGCGCTGGACGCCAGCCTCTATGACTGGGCGAAGATGAAGGAAGCGAAAATCCGCCAATGGGTGGAGGACAAACGCATCCTCCCGGTGGAGCCTTCAAGCCTGCTCTACATGATCTGGGCCTCGACCCAGCACTACGCCGACTTCGACCACCAGATCAACATCCTCAATGATCATCAGCCGCTGTCGGACATGCAATTCGAACGGGCGGTGCAGACGGTGACCAGTGTGATTTTGCGGGGGATTGGGTTGGAGCCATAACCTGGGTGCCGGGGTATAACGCCGGAGGTGTATGGAAGTTGAAGAAATGCTGCTTATTTTTTTTGCTTGCCAATTACACCGGAAATTTTGAGGGCGCTCTGCTTGGCGAGTTTTCGAACTTGGGGGACTTTCCATTTTAGCTTACGAAGCCGTTTTTCCGACGTTTCGTTCTTTTCGTCCTTTCGAATTTTTTTTATCTCTTCTAGAGTGTCTATTTCGTTTGTAAGTTTGTCGAATTTTTTTTGCAGTTTTGGGTCTGCCGGTATCGGATTCTCCACAGATACTACTCTGTCGTACAAGAGTGCATTCGCATCGAGTTTTTCGCGATAGATGCGTTGAGATGTTTGATACTTGAGTTCCTCTTCAAGGTTTACTGCCACTCTTCGTCCCTTAGGTGGTGGCTCAGGAGGCAGTTTTTTTATCGGGGGTTCGACATATCGTTGGGACCAATCAGTTTTTGGTTTGTAGGGTCGCTGAGTAGGTCCGACTATTACTGATTTTCTTACTATTACTGAATTTCTTAGCATGGGGGCACGAGTAGGAGAAGGAATATTCCCACTCGGATCATACCGATTAACCGGATCCCCTCCACAATAAGCATACGGATTAATCCCCCCATCCCCAAACGGACTAAACTCATCCGGGCTATTAAACCGCATCAACACCGGATTAAAAGCCCGATTACCCTGTCCCAGCAAATAGTGCCCGGTTATTGGATCAGGCCGTTCACCGTTGAACCCGAGCAAGCTGCTCAAGCCACTTTCAGCAGGCTGGTGCCCGTATGCGGTGTAGACCAGGCGCCGAGTGTCTGTGGCTGTCAAGGTTTGCAGCACCGAATGTTGTTGATCCGTTGCCAACAGCGCCGTCTCGGCGACGTTGGCGATGCTCAGTCTTTGCGCCAGCGGCTGGGCTTCATGGCGAAGGATCGTGAGTTGTATCTGGCCCTCGATCTCATTGACCAAATCGTTTTCTTGATAGAACCGTTGTGTGCCCAAACTTTCCAGAGGCTTCAAGCCTACGAGGCGATCCAGTGGGTCGTATTGGTAGCGGCACAGTATCTTCATCGATGACGTCGACATGGGCTTGGCTCTTGCGGATGGATTCGGCTGTGTCAGGCTCAGGGATTTTTTCAGTGGCGTCTACTAGCAGAACTGTTAGTCAAGAGGGGGCGTCTTGAGGTTTTTGGTGTGGCTGATGGCCTCATCGCGAGCAAGCTCGCTCCCACACTGGATCTCTGGTGTACACAACATCTGTGAACGACATGATCCACTGTGGGAGCGAGCTTGCTCGCGATGGCGCCAGTCCAGGCACCCTAACCCTCAGGCAGTGACATGATAGGGATTACGCGGATCATGATTCCAATCCAGGAACGGCTTGCCGGTGTCCACCGTCACCATCTCGATGCAGTCCTGCACCGGGCAGGTGATTTGGCACAGGTTGCAGCCCACGCATTCGTCATCGATCACTTCATATTTATGGGTGCCGTCAGCCTGCTTGAGACTGGCGATGGCCTGGTGTGAGGTGTCCTCGCAGGCGATGTGGCAGCGGCCGCATCCGATGCAGGCTTGTTGATCGATCTTGGCGATGACCTGGTAGTTGATGTCCAAGTACTTCCAATCGGTGGTGTTGCCCACCGCGCGACCGGAAAACGCCTGGAGGTTGGCGTGCCCGTGATCGTCCATCCAGCGCGACAGGCCGTCCTTCATCTCTTCGACGATGCGAAAACCATGCAGCATCGCCGCCGTGCAAACCTGCACCGCGCCGCTGCCCAGGGCGATGAATTCGGCGGCGTCGCGCCAGCTGCCGATGCCGCCGATGCCGCAAATTGGCAAACCTTGGGTCTGTGGGTCACGGGCGATTTCGGCGACCATGTTCAGCGCGATCGGCTTGACCGCCGAACCGCAATAACCGCCATGGGTGCTCTGGCTGCCGACGCTGGGCAGGGCGACCATGCGGTCCAAATCGACGCTGGTGATGGAGTTGATGGTGTTGATCAATGACACCGCATCCGCGCCGCCGCGATGGGCCGCGCGGGCGGCGACGCGGATGTCGGTGATGTTCGGCGTGAGCTTGACGATCACCGGCAGCGAACAATAGGTCTTGCACCAGCGGGTCACCTGCTCGACGTATTCCGGCACCTGGCCGACCGCCGCGCCCATGCCCCGTTCCGGCATGCCGTGGGGGCAACCGAAGTTCAGCTCGATGCCGTCGGCGCCGGTGGCTTCCACCAAAGGCAGGATGCGTTTCCAGGACTCTTCGACGCAGGGCACCATCAGCGACACGATCAACGCCCGGTCCGGCCAGTCCTTCTTCACCTGGGTGATTTCCCGCAGGTTGATCTCCAGCGAACGGTCGGTGATCAGCTCGATGTTATTGATGCCCAATACCTCGCGATTGGCACCGTAGTGGGCCGAATAGCGCGAGGACACGTTCACCGCTGCCGGATCCTCCCCGAGGGTTTTCCAGACCACGCCACCCCAGCCGGCCTCGAAGGCACGCACGACGTTGTAGGCCTTGTCGGTGGGGGGCGCGGAGGCCAGCCAGAACGGATTGGGGGCTTTGATGCCGGCGAAGACAATCGATAGATCGGCCATTTACGCAGCCTCCACGTTGAGCATCAATTGAGCGTTGATCGCCTCGGCGGCGAGCTTGCCGTGCTGCACGGCCTGCACGGTGAGGTCTTGATCCAGGCTGGTGCAGTCGCCGCCGGCGTAGACACCGGGAATGCTGGTGCGCAGGTGTTCGTCCACCAAAATCCGCCCGTCCTGGCGCTTGAGTTCCCGGGCCAGCGGATCCACCAGCGCGTTGTCGTCGAAGGCTTGGCCGATGGCTTTGAAAATGGCGTCGGCGGGCAGGTCGAAGGTGTCGGTGCCGATGACCAGCCGGCCGTTCTCCAGGTGCGTGCGGGAGAAGCGCATGCCGCACACATGCCCGGCGCCATCGAGCAACACCTGTTGCGGTTGGGCCCAGGTCAGCAGGCGTACCTGATTGGCCTTGGCGATGTCTTGCTCGTGCAAGGTGGCCCCCATGTCTTCAAGGCCGCGACGGTAGACCAGGTTGACATCCCGGGAGCCGAGGCGAGCCATTTGCACGGCCATGTCGATGGCGGTGTTACCGGCGCCGAGGACGATGCAACGGTCGGCCAGGGGCAACTGGCTGAGGTCGTCGGCCTGGCGCAGTTCGCGGATGTACTCCGTGGCGGCCAGCAGCCCCGGAGCCTGTTCATCGCTCAGGCCCAGTTGTTTGCTGGCGGCCAGGCCGAGGCCGAGGAACACTGCGTCGAACTGCTGGTGCAGGTCGCTCAGGCTCAGGTTCTCGCCGAGTTTCTGACCGTGGCGGATTTCGATGCCGCCGATCTCCAGCAGGAAGTCCAGTTCACGTTGGGCGTAGTCGTCCACCAGTTTGTACTTGGCGATCCCGTATTCGTTGAGGCCACCGGCTTTGTCCCGGGCTTCGAACATCACCACCTCATGGCCGTGCATTGCGCTGCGATGCGCGCACGACAACCCCGCCGGCCCGGCCCCGACCACGGCGATGCGCTTGCCGGTGGCGGCGGCTCGCTGGAACGGGTGCTCGCTGAAGTGGGCGTTGTCCACCGCGTAGCGTTGTAGTGAGCCGATCAACACCGGCGCGCATTCATGGGCGTTGTTGCGCACGCAGGCTTGCTGGCACAGGACCTCGGTGGGGCAGACCCGGGCGCAACTGCCGCCGAGGATGTTGGCCGAAAGAATCTTCTGCGCCGCGCCTTGGACGTTGTCCTGGTGGATGTTGCGAATGAACGAGGGAATGTCGATCTCGCTTGGGCAAGCATTCACACACGGCGCGTCGTAGCAGTACAGGCACCGGGACGCTTCCAGGTGGGCCTGGCGCGCGTTGAGTGGCGGCGCCAGGTCGCTGAAGCGAGCGGCGAGGGTGGCCGGGTCTTCCTGGGAATGGGGGAGGTGACTCAAGGGCTGGATCATGGAATGGGCCTCACGGTGTTTGAGGTGCTGCCTCTGGTGGGCAGTGGTTTTTTTCGTTGTCTGGACTGACGCCTTCGCGAGCAAGCCCGCTCCCACATGGAATCTGTTGTGTACACAGATTCTGTGCCTGCCCGAGATTCAGTGTGGGAGCGGGCTTGCTCGCGAAGGCCGAAGGCCTCGATTTCAGCGTTTCACGGCGGTTGGCTTATTCAACTCCGCCCGCTTGCTCAGCAAATCGAACACCGCCGGATACGCCGGCCGTTCGATGTAGCGCCCGGCGCCGCGTTCGGCCCGCAGGTCGCCATCGGCCCAGACCAGCCGACCCTGGCTGATGGTGTGGCTGGGCACGCCGCGTACGGTCTTGCCTTCGAAGATGTTGAAGTCCACTTGCTGATGGTGGGTCTTGGCGGAAATCGTGCGAGTGCCTTGCGGGTCCCAGAGCACCAGGTCGGCATCGGCGCCGACGCGGATCGCCCCTTTGCGTGGGTAGAGGTTGAAGATCTTCGCGGTGTTGGTGGAGGTGAGGGCGACGAAGTCCTGCATCGACAATTTGCCGCTGTTGACCCCTTCGTCCCAGAGCACCGCCATGCGGTCTTCGATACCGGCGGTGCCGTTGGGGATCTTGCTGAAGTCGTCACGGCCGGCGGCTTTCTGTTCGGCACAGAAGCAGCAGTGGTCGGTGGCGGTGGTGTGCAGGTTGCCGGACTGCAAGCCGTGCCAGAGTGCGTCTTGATGCCCGCGCGGACGGAAGGGCGGGCTCATCACATAGCCGGCGGCGGTCTGCCAGTCCGGGTCGCGATAGACGCTGTCGTCCAGCAACAGGTGCCCGGCGAGTACTTCACCGTAGACCGGTTGGCCCTTGCTGCGGGCGTAGGTGATTTCGTCCAGTGCTTCCTTGGTGGACACGTGCACCAGGTACAGCGGCGTGCCCAAGGTTTCGGCGATGCGGATGGCGCGGCTCGCGGCTTCGCCTTCCACTTGCGAGGGCCGCGACAGCGGATGGGCTTCGGGACCGGTGATGCCCTGGGCCAGCAGCTTGCGTTGCAGGTGATAGACCAGTTCACCGTTCTCGGCGTGCACGGTGGGCACAGCGCCCAGTTCCAGACAGCGCTCGAAGCTCGCCACCAACGTGTCGTCGGCGGCCATGATCGCATTCTTGTAAGCCATGAAATGCTTGAAGCTGTTCACGCCGTGATGGCTGACCAGTTCGGCCATTTCTTCACGAACCTGCTCGCTCCACCAGGTGATTGCCACGTGAAAACCGTAGTCGCTGGCGCTTTTCTCGGCCCAGCCACGCCATTGATGAAAGGCTTCCATCAGCGATTGCTGGGGGTTGGGAATCACGAAGTCGATGATCGAGGTGGTGCCGCCGGCGAGGCCTGCCGCCGTGCCGCTGAAGAAGTCTTCACTGGCGACCGTGCCCATGAACGGCAACTGCATGTGCGTATGAGGGTCGATGCCGCCGGGCATCAGGTATTGGCCGCTGCCATCGAGAACTTCGACGCCGGCTGGAACATCCAGGTTTTCACCAATGGCCTTGATCACGCCGTCGGCACACAACACATCGGCGCGATAACTTTCATCATGGGTAATAACGGTGGCACCACGGATCAACAGAGACATTCCGAGTTCCTCGCAGGCATGACCGACTGTTGCCGGTTCTTTATGTTTTATCGATCACGGTTATTGAGTGACGACGTCGTGCAGATTTTCATTCTTGTCACGACTGTCAGGATTAGACGCTAGCTGGAGTTATTGAAATGAGCAAGATTATTTTTTATAAGCTTATTCAATTGTTAAGTAATTGAAATTAAAGGATTAAATTATAAAATCACCAAATTGGTGAGCGTGCTCACCATTTTGACGCACTTGACAGGATCGTTATTTGAGCGAGATTTATCATGGTAAATCAGCGGCTTGAAAGCGCTTGAAGTGCGGTCCAGACACCTCGCCTTGATTCGGGGTGCACCACTTTGAATCTCGAACTCGACAGGACGTACAGGTCATCTAGCCTCAAGTCGATGAGCACGAAGTGAAGCAGGGCGGTTAATTGGCTTTAAATCTTTAGATATCAAATGTTTGAGAAGGTTATATCGATCACCCGGTCAGCTCGGCGCGTTATTCGGCACGGTTATTGAGTGCCGTCGTGGCTTGGCGGGGTGGTCGGTAGCACGCGTGCAAGTACTCCGGCCATCGCCAGTCGATGAGCAAAAATAATGAAAACAGTGGAGCGGACATGACCAGATCAACAGTGACTGAGCGCGACGGGTTGTTCGAGCTTGAAGCCGGCAGCGACGTCCTCGACAGCCCCCGTTATAACCACGACATCGCGCCGACCAAGGTGCACGAGCGAACCTGGAACAAATGGCACATCACCGCATTGTGGGTGGGCATGGCGATCTGCGTGCCGACCTACACCCTCGGCGGCGTGCTCACCGCCTATTTCGGCCTGACGGTGGGCGAGGCGCTGCTGGCGATTCTGTTTGCCAACATCATCGTGCTGATCCCCCTGACCCTGAACGCCTTTGCCGGGACCAAGTACGGCATTCCGTTTCCGGTGCTGTTGCGCTCGTCCTTCGGCGTGATTGGCTCCAACGTGCCGTGCCTGATTCGCGCGCTGGTGGCGTGTGGCTGGTTCGGCATCCAGACCATGTTCGGCGGGCTGGCGATCCACCTGTTTCTCGGCTCGGTGTTCGACGGCTGGAAGAGCCTGGGTGGCACCGGCGAAGTGATCGGCTTCATGGTGTTCTGGGTCATCAACCTGTGGGTGGTGCTGCGCGGTGCCGAGTCGATCAAGTGGCTGGAAACCTTGTCTGCACCGCTACTGGTGCTGGTGGGGGCCGGGCTGTTGGTGTGGGCGTTACCCAATGTCTCGTTGACTGAACTGATGGCGGTCCCGGCCAAACGACCAGAAGGCGCCGGGGTGACCAGCTACTTCCTTGCCGGCCTGACGGCGATGGTCGGTTTCTGGGCCACACTGTCGTTGAACATTCCGGACTTCAGCCGTTACGCCAAGAGCCAGAAAGACCAGATCGTGGGGCAGATCATCGGCCTGCCATTGACCATGTTCCTGTTCGCTTCCCTCGGCGTGGTCATGACCGCGGCCTCGGAAAAACTGGTGGGGGTGACCGTCTCCGACCCGGTGACCTTGATCGGGCACATCCAGAGCCCAGTGTGGGTGGCGCTGGCGATGGTGCTGATCATTGTCGCCACGCTCTCGACCAACACCGCCGCCAACATCGTCTCGCCCACCAACGACTTCCAGAACCTGGCGCCGAAACTGATCGGCCGTACCAAGGCGGTGATGCTCACCGGGCTGGTGGGGTTGGCGCTGATGGCCCACGAACTGCTGAAGAAACTCGGCCTGATCGTGTCCGAGGTCAGCCTGGAGTCGGTCTATTCCAATTGGCTGCTGGGGTATTCGAGCCTGTTGGGGCCGATTGCCGGGATCATGGTGGTGGATTATTTCCTGATCAAGAAACAGCAACTGGACCTGGCCGGGCTGTACCGTGACGACGTTTACCCAGCGTGGAACTGGAACGGCTTCATCGCCTTTGGCGTGCCGGTGGTGCTGACGCTGCTGTCCCTGGGCAGCGATGCGTTCAGTTGGTTCTACAGCTACGGCTGGTTCACTGGCTCGGCGCTGGGCGGGGTGATTTATTACGGGTTGTGCAGTATGCGAGCAAGCCCGTCCGTTGCCAAAACAGCGGTGTGAAGGAGGGCCTCATCGCGAGCAAGCTCGCTCCCACAGGGGATGTGCTGTGCACACAGATTTTGCATCCACCCAAATCCAATGTGGGAGCGAGCTTGCTCGCGATGGCGGCCTCAAGTACACCAAAAACATGCCTGGAAAAATGGAGATCCCCATGAACGCAGCCATCGACGTTCTGCAATCCACCCATCAGCACATCAACCGCGATCGCCTGTGGCAATCGCTCATGGACCTGGCCCAGCTCGGTGCCACGGTCAAGGGCGGGGTGTGCCGATTGGCCCTGACCGACCTCGACCGCCAGGCCCGCGACCTGTTTGTGCAATGGACCCAGGCGGCGGGCTGCACCGTCAGCATCGATGCGGTGGGCAATATCTTCGCCCGTCGCCCGGGGCGCAATCCGAACCTGCCGCCAGTGATGACCGGCAGCCACATCGACACCCAGCCCACCGGTGGCAAGTTCGACGGCTGCTTTGGCGTGCTCTCCGGGCTGGAGGTGCTGCGCACCCTCAATGACCTGAACATCGAAACCGAAGCACCGCTGGAAGTGGTGGTGTGGACCAACGAAGAAGGCTCGCGTTTCGCTCCGTGCATGATGGGCTCCGGGGTGTTCGCGGAAAAATTCACCCTCGAAGAAACCCTCGCCAAGGTCGACGCCGAAGGCATCACCGTGGGCCAGGCGCTCAATGCCATCGGTTATGCCGGCTCGCGCCCGGTCAGTGGGCATCCGGTAGGGGCATATTTCGAGGCACACATCGAACAGGGGCCGATCCTCGAAGACGAGGGCACGACCATCGGTGTAGTAATGGGCGCCCTGGGACAGAAGTGGTTCGACCTGACCTTGCGCGGCGTTGAAGCCCATGCCGGCCCGACGCCGATGCACCTGCGCAAGGACGCCCTGGTGGGTGCCTCGATCATCGTCGGCGCCGTCAACCGTGCCGCCTTGGGTCATCAACCCCATGCCTGTGGCACGGTCGGCTGCCTGCAAGCCTATCCGGGGTCGCGCAATGTCATCCCTGGCGAAGTGCGCATGACCCTGGACTTCCGTCACCTGGAACCGGCGCGCCTGGATTCGATGATCGCCGAGGTCAAGCAGGTGATCGAAGACACCTGTCGGCAGCACGGCCTGACCTTCGATTTGAAACCCACGGCCGACTTCCCGCCGCTGTATTTCGACAAGGGCTGCGTCGACGCGGTACGCGGTGCCGCCCAGGGGCTGGGCCTGTCCCACCTGGACATCGTCAGCGGTGCCGGCCATGACGCGATTTTCCTCGCCGAACTGGGCCCGGCCGGGATGATTTTCGTACCCTGCGAAGGCGGCATCAGCCACAACGAAATCGAGAACGCCGCCCCGGACGACCTCGCCGCCGGCTGCGCGGTGCTGCTGCGAGCGATGCTGGCCGCCTCCCAGGCGATTGCCGAGGGGCGCATGGCGGCTTGAAGGAATCGATGCACTATTGCAAACCCATGTGGTCGTAACTTTCAACGCATCCATGCTTGAAACCTACTGACCACATGGAGACCCAATGAATCAGCAAGTCCCGACCACCGATACCAACCGTCGTCAATTGCTGCAGATCATTGCCGGGCTGTCCGACGGGGTGATGTTGATCGAGGTCGACCAGACCATTGCCTGGGCCAACGCGGCGGCCTTGGCGATGCACGGGGTCGAGGACCTCAGTGGGCTGGGCACCACGGGGAGGCAATACGCCCGGCGTTTCAATCTGCGTTATCGCAACAACCACCCACTGTCCGACGACAACTACCCCATCGCCCGGGTTGCCCGTGGCGATGAGTTCAGCGATGTGCTGGTGGAAGTCACGCCCCAGGCCGACCCGGATCGCACCTGGGTCCATCGCATCCGCAGCATGGTGCTGGCCGACCGCAACGGCGAGCCGGAACTGCTCGTGCTGATCCTCAGCGATGCCACCGAATGGGCCAGCGCCGAGCAGCGTTTCGAAAAAACCTTCGGGGCCAACCCGGCGCCGGCGGTGATCTGTCGCCTCAGTGACCTGCGGTACATCAAGGTCAATCCGGGGTTCCTGGAGATGACCGGCTACAGCCGCGAGCAGGTGATCGGGCGTTCGGTGTATGAGCTTGATGTGCTTGAAGCCGCCGAAAGGCGCGACCTGGCCATCGAACGCCTGGGGCAGGGCGCGACCATTCCGCAAATGCAGGCCGAGTTGAAATTGCCCGACGGCACCAGCAAGCAGGTGATCGTTGCCGGCCAGCCGCTGGACCTGCACGACGAAGACTGCATGCTGTTTTCCTTCATGGACATGGAGCCGCGACGCAAGGCAGAAACGGCGCTGCGCCAGAGCGAGGAGCGCTTTGCCAAGTCGTTCCGCCTGTCGCCCGTACCGACCCTGGTGTGCAGCGCCGAACAGCAGTTGCTGGAAATCAACGAGGCGTTTCTGCAGACCACCGGTTACGCCAGCGAAGAACTGTTGGGCAAAACCGTGGAGGAAATCGGCTTTCTCGCCAAGGACGCCAGCGCCGCGCTGTTTGCCCGGTTGGAAAAGGCTGCCGCTGTTTCAAGTATCGACGTCAAGGTACACAAGAAGGGCGGCGAACTCATCGACTGTGAAGTGGCTGCTGATACGGTGGTCATCCAGGACAAGCCTTGCTATCTGCTGGTGCTGATGAACATCACCGAACGCAAGCGCTCGGAGCTGGAGTTGGTGGCGGCAATCGAAGAAGTGATGAAAGACGCTTCCTGGTTCAGCCGGACCCTGATTGAAAAATTGGCTAACGTGAAGAGCATCAACGCCCAGGTGCCCAGCGTGTCATTCACCGAACTGACGGCCCGGGAGCGCGACGTGCTGGGGCTGATTTGCGAAGGCCTGGCAGACAAGGAAATCGCCGCGCGCCTGAAGCTGGCGCCCAACACCGTGCGCAATCACGTGGCGACGCTGTATTCGAAACTGGATGTCCATAGCCGCAGCGAGGCGATTGTCTGGGCGCGGGAGCGGGGTTTATTCGCCAATGAATGGCGAATGAAGGCACCATGATAGCCAGTGCAAATGCACCGGGCATGCTGGTGCAAATTCGGGTTTTGCATGGGGGGGCGGTTCCTTAGGCTGTCAGTGTGCGACATCGTCTGTGATGTCGTGTCCCCACGAAACAGTCAAGGAATACGCCACAATGTGCAGCGAACGAAACCAGTATGAGAGCGACAGGATGTCTACGCGGACCCGGAGGTTGGAGCTGTCTATCGTTCATTTGCGCCCCCGGGGCTGAGGTGCATCGCATGACCCATCTGGCCCCCTTGCGCACCCGCCTGGAAGAAAGCTTTACGCCGCTGGCCTGCGAATGCAGCCTCAATGGCGACGGTACCCTCACCGTACGTCTGTATCACCGTGAAAGCGGTGAGGTGGACCTGGTGGTGAGCGGCATGAGTGTCGACAGCGTCCGCTCGGAAGAGAGCATTGCCAAGTTGATCGACGAGCTGCGCTATGAGCTGGAAAACATCCCGCTGCATCGCAGTGACCCGGCATAAATGATCAGGACAGCCTGATCACCAGAGATCGGGCACCGCACACCTTGTGGCGAGGGAGCTTGCTCCCGCTGGGGCGCGCAGCGACCCCCCAAAAAACCTGCCAAACCGTATCTGCCGGTTTACGACTGCTTCGCAGCCGAGCGGGAGCAAGCTCCCTCGCCACAGGTGCTGCTCCCGCCCTATGGCTACAACAACGTCGCCCGGCAATCGAGCACCAACCGCGCGCCGCCGTGTTCGCTGCTGGCCACCTCCAGCGTGAACCCATGCAGATTGACGATCGCCGCGACGATCGACAGGCCCAGGCCGAATCCGCCGTGCTGGCTGCTGCCCTCGGCACGGTAGAAGCGGCGAAACACGGCCTTGCGCTCCGCCTCGGGAATGCCCGGGCCCGAATCGAGCACTTCGATGCGCGTGCTGTCGCCCTGATCGACCCCACGCAGGATCACCGTGCCTCCCGGCGGGGTGAACTTGATGGAGTTGCTCAGCAGGTTCGACACGGCCTCGAACAATAATGCCCGGTCGCCGTTGAGCAGCGGCAGGGCGTCGGGCGCCTCCAGGATGAAGGTCAGCTCGCCTTCCTCGGCCAGCGGCAGGTAAAAGTCATGCAGCTCCTGCAGTAACTGCAAAGGGTCGAGGCGCACGAAGCCTGAGCGCCGCTGCTGGTCTTCCAGCTCGGAAATCCGCAACAAGCCACGAAAGCGCGCCATCAGTGTGTCGGTCTCGGCGATCACCTGGTCCATTTGCAAGGCCTCGGGCGAACCGTCCGGCGCTTGCTGCTGGATGCGATAAAGTTGGGCACGCAGACGCGTCAATGGGGTGCGCAGGTCATGGGCGATGTTGTCGCACACGCCCTTGACCTCATTCATCAAGCGTTCGATGCGCTCGAGCATGGCATTGACGATCGCCGCCAGCATGTCCAATTCATCACGCCGGCTCGACAGCGGCAGGCGATGGGTCAGGTCGCCGGCAACGATGGCTTCGGCACTGGCCTGCAGTTTGCGAATCCGCCGCAACGGTCGCCGGCGCAGCAGATGCCAGCCAGCGATGCCCGGCAGGATCGTCAGCGATACTCCCCAGAACAGCGCGTGCAAGATGATCCGCGTCACGGCGAACAGCGAGCCGTTGTCCCGGGCCAGGACCAACCACCGGCCGTCCTGGGTTCGGGTCGCCACCGCGTCGCAGCTGTCGGAAGGCACGCCCGGTTCATCGGAATCGACGCAGCCGCCGAGCATGTGGATCTTGCCGTCCAGCGGCAGGTCGGCAGGAACGCGCTGGATCGGCCCGCTCAAATGGCGCAATTGCGGATCGAACAGGCCGTAGGCATCGACGCCGCGCTCGTCCAGCGTCAGGCTGGCCATGAGCGCGTCTTCCAGTTGATCGCCATGGATGCGGGCGAACAGGTGCTGGCGCTGCATCAAGGAGTGCTTGGCCAGGCTGTCGAGGTAGCCAAACACTTCGTAATACATGACCCCCATCAGAATCGCGCTCCAGATCACGAACAGCGAACTGTACAGCGCCAGCAGACGGCTGCTGGAGGAGCGCCAGCCCTTAGCGGGGTTCAGCAATGACATAGCCGGAGCCCCGTACCGTGCGAATCAGCGGTTCCAGGCCCGGCGGGTCGATTTTCTTGCGCAGGCGGCCGATGTGGACATCGATCAGGTTGGTGCCTGGGTCGAAGTGATAGCCCCAGACTTCTTCGAAAATCATCATGCGCGAGAGGATCTGCCCACTGTTGCGCATCAGGAATTCCAGCAGCTTGTACTCGGTGGGCAGCAGGCTGAGCAGTTGCCCGTTGCGGCTGGCTTCGCGGCTGATCAGGTTCAGCTCCAGGTCGGCCACCCGCAGCACGGTTTCCGGCTCGCGGGCGCCATTGTTGCGCCGCAGCAGCACTTCAACCCGGGCGGCCATTTCGTCGGTGGCGAACGGCTTGGTCAGGTAGTCGTCGCCGCCGGCCCGCAGGCCACGGACCCGTTCATCCACGTCGGAGAGGGCGCTGATCATCAGGATCGGCGTGGCCACGCCCATGGTGCGCAGCGTGGTGACGATCACCAGGCCGTCGAGCTCGGGCAGCATGCGGTCAAGAGTGATCAGGTCGTAGTCGCCGCTTACCGCCCGTTCCAGGCCTTCGCGGCCGTTGTCGACCCAATCGACGTCCAGGCCGTTGCGGGTCAGCTCGGCAACGATTTCACGGGCGGTCACGGCGTCGTCTTCGATGGTCAGGATGCGGTTCATGGGCGGTACCGTGTTGGGAAGTTGGTGCTATTGCGCAGCATTCTGCCAAAGAATACCTGTCGGCTTTCTGAAAAAAAGTTCATGAGCCGGCGAACCGATTCGCTGGCCTGGATCAACACTTGGTCACAAATAATCCCTAACATAAATTTCGCGCGCACTATCATGTGGCGTCTGTTGCCCTGCTTTGGCGCATTGCCGCTGCCGGGCACTGATGCGAACCGGTGATGGTGTGCCGCAAGGAGCCGCGCCCCCACAGAATCTTCAAGGAAGAGCAGTATGATGCAACCTTCAGACCTTCTACGCCGAAAATTCGATATCCAGCCGCTGGTACAGGCCGACATGACAGTGCGCCTGGACGGGCAGGCTGTCAGTGCTGCCCACGGTGAAACCGTCCTCACCGTCATCCAGTCCCTGGGGCAACGCCAGGTGGCCCGCAACGACCACGACCAGATCAGCGGCGCCTACTGCGGCATGGGCGTGTGCCAATGCTGCCTGGTCAGGATCGACGGTCGCCACAAGCGCCGCGCCTGCCAGACCCTGGTACGCCCCGGCATGCAGATCGAAACCCGGGTCAACCGCATCACCGAAACGGAGGCGCCATGAGCCTCGATCCGGTGATTGTCGGCGGTGGGCCGGCGGGCATGGCCGCCGCCATCGAGCTGGCCACGCATGGGGTGCGTTGCACCTTGCTCGAAGAGGCACCGCGCCTGGGTGGCGTCGTCTACCGTGGGCCGCTGCGCGACGGTGTCAGCCTGGACTACCTGGGCCCGCGCTACAGCGAAGCCCTGGAGAAACTCCACGGTGAATTCCAGCAACACGCCGGCCTGATCGACGTGCGATTGAGCAGCCGGGTCATCGGTGCCGAAGGCTTCCGGGCGCTGATGCTGCTGGATGCCGACGAGCGCCTGGTCGAGGTCGCCTATTCCCATCTGGTCCTGGCGGCCGGTTGTCACGAACGCAGCGTGCCGTTTCCTGGCTGGACCCTGCCGGGCGTGATGATGCTTGGCGGCTTGCAATTGCAGATCAAGAGCGGTGTGGTCAAGCCGCCGAGCCCGGTGGTGATCGCCGGCACCGGTCCGTTGTTGCCACTGGTGGCTTGCCAACTGCACGCATCGGGCGTGGCGGTGGCGGGGGTGTATGAGGCCTGTGCGTTCGGCCGGATTGCCAAGGAAAGCCTGGCGTTGCTGAACAAGCCGCAACTGTTCCTCGACGGCCTGAGCATGCTGGCCTACCTCAAGCTCAATCGCATTCCCGTGCGCTATGGTTGGGGCGTGGTGCAGGCTGACGGCGAGGGTGAGTTGAGCGTCGTTACCGTCGCGCCTTATTCCACGAACTGGGAGCCCGACCTCAAACGCGCTGAACAGGTACCGGCCCAGACGTTGGCGGTCGGCTACGGGTTTATCCCGCGGACTCAATTGAGCCAGCAGATGGGCCTGGAGCACGGTTTCAGCGACGACGGCTATTTGCGGGCCGTGTCCGATGCCTGGCAACAAAGCAGCGAAGCGCACATTCACCTGGCCGGCGACATGGGCGGGATTCGCGGCGGTGAAGCCGCCATGCTGAGCGGACGCATCGCGGCGCTGTCGATCCTGATGCAACGTAACGTGCTCGATCCATCCACGGCCCTGGCGCACCGCGAACGCTACCAGGCGCAACTGGAGCGGATCATTCGCTTTCGCGCCGCCGTGGATCGCTACACCCAACGTGGCGCCGGGCAAACCGCATTGCCGGCCGCCGATACGGTGATCTGCCGCTGCGAGCACGCCACCCGCGCCGACATCGACCGGGCGCTGGAGCAAGGCGTGCAGGACATGGCCAGCCTGAAGATGCGCACCCGCGTGAGCATGGGCGATTGCCAGGGGCGGATGTGCGTCGGCTATTGCAGCGACCGCTTGCGCGAGGCCACCGGGCGTGCCGACGTGGGCTGGCTGCGGCCGCGTTTCCCCATCGATCCGATTCCCTTTTCAGCGTTCCAGAACGTCGGCATGGAGGCCGTTTCCCATGATTAAGGATTATGACGTGGTCATCGCCGGTGGCGGTGTGATCGGGGCCTCCTGTGCCTATCAACTGTCCAAGCGCAAACACCTGAAAGTCGCCCTGATCGACGCCAAGCGCCCCGGCAACGCGACCCGTGCGTCGGCCGGTGGCCTGTGGGCCATTGGCGAGTCGGTGGGCCTGGGCTGCGGGGTGATTTTCTTTCGCATGATGTCGGCCAACCGCAAGCGCCAGACCCAGGGTGCGGCGGTGGCGGTAGATGCCAGCACGCCGCACATCCTGCCCGAGTCGTTCTTTGATTTCGCCTTGCAGTCCAACGCGATGTATCCGCAGCTGCACCGCGAGTTGATCGACAACCACGGCATGGATTTCAAGTTCGAGGAGACCGGGCTCAAGTTCGTGATCTACGACGATGAAGACCGTTTGTACGCCGAGCACATCGTCGCCTGCATTCCCCACCTGGCAGACCAGGTGCGCTGGCTTGACCAGGTTGCCCTGCGTGAGGCAGAGCCGAATGTCAGCCATGAAGCCCTGGGGGCGCTGGAGTTTCTCTGCGATCACCAGGTCAGCCCGTTCCGTCTGGCCGACGCCTACACCGAAGGCGCCCGGCAGAACGGCGTCGACCTGTTCTTCAACACCAGCGTGACCGAGGTGCTGCGCAGCGGCACGCGGGTGACAGGCGTGAAAACCGCGGAGGCGGGGACGTTCAACTGCCGGACCTTGATCAACGCGGCCGGTGCCTGGGCGGCGGACCTGAGTGAGCAGGCCACTGGCGTGCGGATTCCGGTCAAACCGGTCAAGGGGCAGATCCTGTTGACCGAGCGCATGCCGAAAATCCTCAACGGCTGCCTGACCACCAGCGACTGCTACGTGGCGCAGAAAGACAACGGTGAAATCCTCATTGGCAGCACCACCGAAGACAAAGGCTTCGACGTGACCACGACCTATCCGGAGATTGAAGGGCTGGTGCAAGGCGCGGTGCGCTGTATTCCGCAACTGGCCGACATCAACCTGAAACGGACCTGGGCCGGCCTGCGCCCGGGGTCACCTGATGAACTGCCAATCCTGGGGCCGATGCGCGGGGTGGAGGGTTATCTCAATGCCTGCGGGCATTTTCGCACCGGCATCCTGACCTCGGCCATCACCGGGGTACTGCTGGATAAACTGGTGAACAACGAACCGTTGCCGCTGGACATCACCCCGTTCCTGGAAGATCGCTTCGAGGTGGCGTCGACAGTAAAGCCCCAGGAAATGGAACTGGCCTGAAGAAACTCTGTGGGGAACACATATCCCACAGTCACCCGAAAACAAACTGTGTGCGAGCCTGTGGGAGCAAAGCTTGCTCGCGATAGCGGTATGCCAGTCAACATTGTTGCTGGATGATCCAGTGCTATCGCGAGCAAGCTTTGCTCCCACAGGTGCTCTGGTTACCCCCAGGTTTTTTTGTTCACGGCCGATTATTCCATCGGCGTACTGACAAACGCCTCCAACCCTTCGGCATAGGCGGTGAACGCGCTGATCAACGGGAAAGCCTTGCCTTGCACCTGGTCCGGCACCACCAGGTTGGTGAAGCTCCAGGCCACTGCCACGGTAATGCCGGCCTGATCGAGTTTGCCATCAGTGCCCAGCGGCTGTTTCTCCAGTTCCTGCTCCAGCATTCCATAAGCCGCAGCCAGTTGGCCTTCCACGCGTTCAACCCAGGGGGCGTGCTGGATCTCTGTCGGTCGCAGGTTGCGTTCGTAGTAGATCTGCACCGACTTCTCGCACGCCGCCAGGGCCAAGCCAATCAGGCGCAGTGCGCGCAGCCGTTGGCCAATGTCGGCCGGCATCAAGCTTTTCCCCGGGGCGGCCAAGGCCTCCAGGTAATCGATGATCAACGTGGAATCCATCAGCACGTCGCCGTCGTCCAGTACCAGGGTCGGGGCCTTGACCACCGGGTTGATGCGCTGGAACTGTTCGAAATGCCTGAACACCGAAACGGACTCGTGCTCCAGGGCAACCCCCAGGCACTTGGCGGAAATGGCGACGCGTCTTACATAGGGCGAGTCCAGCATGCCGATCAGTTTCATGACTTCTCCTTGAGTAATCCTTTGCGGGCGTTAATCCTCGAACCCGACCTGTTCATGGATTTCATCGACCTTGAGTTCCAGTCGGTAAGCCACGGCGATGAACAACGCCTGGCACAGGCACAACGTGGCACTCAACGAACGGAAGGCGAAGGAACTGCCTTCGTTGACCAGCAGCACCGCGTTGGCCCGTTTGGCCAGGGGCGAGAGGTTGCTGTCGGTGATGATCAGGGTCTTGGCCTGGTGGTGCTGGGCAATGCGCAGGCAGTGCTGGGTTTCCTTGCCATAGGGCGTGAAGCTGATGGCGATGACCAGGTCGTTGGCACGCACGCTGCGCATCTGCTCGCGGTAACTGCCCCCCAGACCGGACACCAGGTGAATGCGTTTATTGGTGTGTTGCAGGTTGTAGACCAGGTAATCGGCGACCGCGAACGAGCGGCGTACACCCACCACGTAGATGTTGTCGGCGTTGACCACCAGGTCCACGGCCTTTTCGAACGCCTGGTCGTCCAGCTCCAACCCCAGGCGCTCGATGCCCGACAGGGTGGCGTTGACGCACTCGCGGGCCAGGTCGCCGCCGCTGGCCTTCTGCGACTTGTTAGCGATCATGCTGCGGATGCGCTGCTGGTAGTTCTGCACCGGGGTGGTCTTGTGAGTGTAGGCCTCGCGGAACAACGCCTGCATTTCGCTGAACCCGCTGAAACCGAAACGCTGGGAAAACCTGACGATGGCCGAGGGGTGCACTTCGCATTCCCGGGCGATGTCGCTGATGCGGTCGACCATGATCCGGTCGCTCTGCTGGCTCATGTAGCTGGCGATGCGTTTGAGCTGGCGCGGCAGGCTTTCGTATTCATCGGTGATCAGTTGCAGCAGGCGCTCGGCATTGATCGGTGGGCTCGAGAGCGCGGGTTCGGACGCGCTCTCGGACGGCGCCGGCAGATCATCGGGGCGGGTCATAGAAAATCCTTCTGGCTTGTTCTTATTGGGCGGCCCGAAAAAAGGCCGGCCCTCGACAATAGGTTGGCTGGTCGCAGTCTACAGCGTAGGCGCAGGGAAAATCATGGGCGGACAAATGTTGCAGTAGTGGCTGAAACGATGCACTGCGGTTGGCTCGCTTCGCTCATAGCGTATTGGAAAAAATATTCCACGTAAAAAATTTATAGAATAATTATTGATTATTGCGCGCCGCTCGTTTTAGTCTGCATTCACCAACAGCGTTGGCGCCGGTTTCGGCGACAAGCGCAGGCTGATAAAAATAACAGGAGCCAGCATGGGCCAGACTCGTTTTGCCAGTGGGCGTCAATTGGATGTGATCTGCCTGGGACGCCTGGGCGTCGACCTTTACGCGCAGCAAGTCGGTGCGCGCCTGGAAGATGTCGCAAGCTTCGCCAAGTACCTGGGCGGTTCGTCGGCCAACATCGCTTTCGGCACGGCACGCCTGGGGCTCCGGTCGGCGATGCTGAGCCGGGTAGGGGACGACCACATGGGCCGCTTCCTGGTGGAGTCCCTGGCACGTGAAGGCTGCGATGTCAGTGGCATCAAGGTCGATTCCGAACGCCTGACGGCCATGGTCCTGCTGGGGATCAAGGACCGGGAAACCTTTCCCCTGGTGTTCTACCGGGAAAACTGCGCCGACATGGCGTTGCGCGTCGAAGACATCGACGAAGCCTTCATTGCCTCCAGCAAGGCGCTGCTGATCACCGGCACCCATTTCTCTACCGATGGCGTCTACAAGGCCAGTACCCAGGCCCTGGATTACGCTGAGAAGCACAACGTCAAATGCGTGTTGGACATCGATTATCGGCCGGTGCTCTGGGGCCTGGCGGGCAAGGCCGATGGGGAAACCCGTTTTGTGGCCGACCAGAAGGTCAGCCAGCATGTGCAAGGGATCCTGCCGCGTTTCGACCTGATCGTTGGCACCGAAGAAGAATTCCTCATCGCGGGCGGCAGCGAAGACCTGCTGACCGCGCTACGCACCGTGCGCTCGCTGACGGCGGCGACCCTGGTGGTCAAGCTTGGCCCGCAAGGTTGCACGGTGATTCATGGCGCCATTGCGACCCGCCTTGAAGACGGCGCCCTTTACCCAGGTGTTCGGGTCGAGGTCTTGAATGTACTGGGCGCCGGTGATGCATTCATGTCGGGCTTCCTCGCCGGTTGGCTGGAGGACGCCAGCGATGAGCGCTGCTGTCAGTTGGCCAATGCCTGCGGCGGCCTGGTGGTGTCGCGCCATGCTTGTGCCCCGGCGATGCCAACCCGGGCCGAGCTCGACTATTTATTCAAGAGCCCGGTGCCGATTACCCGGCCGGACCAGGATGCCGTGCTGCAACGACTGCATCAGGTCAGCGTGCCCCGCAAGGCCTGGAAACAACTGTTCATCTTTGCGTTCGACCATCGCTGGCAACTGGTGGAGCTGGCCCAGAAAGGCGGCCGCGACCTGAGCAGCATCAGCGAACTCAAGCAATTGTTCATCCAGGCGGTGGAGCGGGTCGAAGCCGACCTGCAACGCCAAGGCATCGAGGCCGACGTCGGTCTGCTGGCCGACCAACGCTTCGGCCAGGACTCGCTGAACGCTGCCACCGGACGTGGCTGGTGGGTGGCGCGGCCAGTGGAGGTACAGAATTCGCGGCCGCTGGCGTTCGAGCATGGGCGCTCCATTGGCAGCAACCTGATCGCCTGGCCGCAGGAACAGATCATCAAGTGCCTGGTGCAATTTCACCCTGATGATGAGCCACTGCTGCGCCTGGAGCAGGAAGCGCAACTGATGGGCTTGTACAAGGCGTCCCAGGTCAGTGGCCATGAATTGCTGCTGGAAGTCATTCCGCCCAAGGATCATCCGTCACCCCACCCGGACG
The DNA here is from genome assembly GCF_052112205.1 of Pseudomonas sp. Lb2C2. NCBI lineage: Bacteria > Pseudomonadati > Pseudomonadota > Gammaproteobacteria > Pseudomonadales > Pseudomonadaceae > Pseudomonas > Pseudomonas sp. Lb2C2. The sequence continues at coordinate 105,322 of NZ_JAUTYW010000008.1, forward strand.
TGCTCTATCGTGCCCTCAAGCGCCTCTACAACCTGGGTATTTTCCCGGCGTGGTGGAAGATCGAAGCCCAGAGCGCGGAGGAGTGGAAACAGCTCGATGAACTGATCCAGCAACGCGACCCGTATTGCCGCGGCGTGGTCCTGCTGGGCCTCAACGCCCCGGCCGCCGCCCTGGCCGAAGGCTTCCGCCAGGCCAGCCAGAGCACCACCTGCCGAGGGTTCGCCGTGGGCCGCACGATCTTCCAGGAACCGAGCCGGGCCTGGCTGGCCGGGGAAATCGATGATGAAACGCTGATCCGGCAGGTGCAGGGCAGGTTTGTGGAATTGATCGAGGCGTGGCGCAGTGCCCGTGCTTGATGTACAGGGCTTTTGTGGCGAGGGAGCTTGCTCCCGCTGGACTGCGAAGCAGTCCCAAGTCAGCCACCCCGATTCGACAGGTAAACCGCATCCATAGGTTTTGCGACTGCTTCGCAGCCGAGCGGGAGCAAGCTCCCTCGCCACAAGTGATCGGTTGAACATTAGAGACAACAATAAAAGGTGCAGCCATGCCCGCTATTCGAATTGGCATCAACCCGATTTCCTGGAGCAACGACGACTTGCCATCGTTGGGCGGCGAGACGCCGTTGAGTACGGCGCTGAGCGAGGGCAAGGAAATCGGCTACGAAGGTTTTGAACTCAACGGCAAATTCCCCAAGGACGCCAAGGGCGTCGGCGATGTGCTGCGACCTTATGATCTGGCGCTGGTCTCCGGCTGGTATTCCAGTCGCCTGGCCCGGCGTTCGGCGGCGGAGGAAATCGACGCCATCGCCAGCCATGTCGAGCTGCTGGCACAGAACGGCGCCAACGTGCTGGTCTATGGTGAAGTCGCCGATTCCATTCAAGGCCAACGCATTTCACTGATCGAGCGGCCGCGTTTCCATACGGATGAAGCCTGGCAAGCCTACGCCGACAAGCTCACCGAACTGGCGCGCTTCACCTTGTCCCGGGGCGTGCGCCTGGCCTATCACCACCACATGGGCGCCTACGTCGAGTCGCCCGCGGACATCGACAAGCTGATGGCCCTGACCGGCAGCGAAGTGGGCCTGCTGTTCGACTCGGGCCACTGCTACATGGGCGGTGGCGAACCGTTGCAGGTGTTGCGCAAGCACATCGAGCGGGTCTGCCATGTGCACTTCAAGGACGTGCGCAAACCGGTGGTGCAACTGGCGCGCAATAACCTGTGGAGTTTTCCCGACTGCATCATCAACGGCACCTTCACTGTGCCGGGGGACGGCGACATCGACTTCGCCGCGTTGCTCGACGTGCTGCTGGCCGCCGATTACCAAGGCTGGCTGGTGGTGGAAGCCGAGCAGGACCCTGCCGTAGCGCCGAGTTATGCCTACGCCAAGAAGGGCTACGACACCCTGCGTGCCTTGCTGCAAGAAAGGAGCCCGTCATGAGCCTGTTGATCAAGAGCCATTCCAGCGGCCGAACCATGGTCCAGTTGCCGGCAGGTGAGCTGGAATACGTCGGGTTCGCCGCCTATCGCCTGAGCCTCGGTGAAACCCTGCCGGTGGCCGCCGATGACAAGGAACTGTGCCTGGTGCTGCTCAGCGGGCGTATCAGCCTCAAGGGCGAAGCTCCGGGGCAGGGCGCTTTCCATTGGGACAACCTCGGTGATCGCCAGTCGGTGTTCGAGGACAAGTCACCCTATGCCGCTTACCTGCCGCCCGGCAGCCAGGCCCAGGTCACCGCGTTGAGCGATGTGCAGATTGCCGTGTGCGCCGCGCCGGGTTCTGCGCAAAACAGTTATGCCCCACGGCTGATTCGCCCGGACAGCATGAAGCGCAGCGTGCGCGGCAAGGGCGCCAACACCCGTTATGTCTGCGACATCCTGCCCGACAGCGAACCGGCCCATTCGCTGCTGGTGGTGGAAGTGCGTACGCCGTCGGGGCATTCCTCGAGCTACCCGCCGCACAAGCACGACACCGACGACCTGCCGCACCAGAGCTTCCTGGAAGAAACCTATTACCACCAGGTCAACCCGTCCCAAGGCTTCGTGTTCCAGCGGGTCTACACCGACGACCGCAGCATCGACCAGGCCATGGCCGTGGAGAACAGCGACCTGGTGGTGGTGCCCAAGGGTTACCACCCGGTCAGCGTGCCCTACGGTTACGAGTCGTATTACCTGAACGTCATGGCCGGCCCGAAGCGGGTCTGGCAGTTCCATAACGATCCGCAGCACAGCTGGCTGCTGGACCTCTGATTTCCAACATTCGCACGGAGAACAAGAACAATGAGTGACGCCCCGGTAGTAGGCCATTACCTCAACGGCCACGTGCAGGACCGCGACAGCACGCGGTTCAGCAATGTCTTCAACCCGGCCACCGGTGCGGTGCAGGCCCGGGTGGCCCTGGCTGAGCCGGGCACCGTCGACGCGGCAGTGGCCTCGGCACTGGCGGCGTTCCCGGCCTGGTCCGAGCAGTCGTCATTGCGTCGTTCGCGGGTGATGTTCAAGTTCAAGGAACTGCTGGACCGTCATCACGACGAACTGGCGCAGATCATCAGCCGTGAACACGGCAAGGTGCTGTCCGATGCCCACGGCGAAGTCACCCGCGGCATCGAGATCGTCGAGTACGCCTGCGGTGCGCCGAACCTGCTCAAGACCGATTTCAGCGACAACATCGGCGGCGGCATCGACAACTGGAACCTGCGCCAACCCCTGGGCGTTTGCGCCGGGGTCACGCCGTTCAACTTCCCGGTGATGGTGCCGTTGTGGATGATTCCCCTGGCGCTGGTCGCCGGCAACTGCTTCATCCTCAAGCCTTCGGAGCGCGATCCCTCCGCCAGCCTGCTGATGGCCCGTTTGCTGACGGAAGCCGGTTTGCCGGACGGTGTGTTCAACGTGGTCCAGGGCGACAAGGTGGCGGTGGATGCGCTGTTGCAGCACCCGGACATCGAAGCGATTTCCTTTGTCGGCTCCACGCCGATTGCCGAGTACATCCACCAGCAGGGCACGGCGCACGGCAAGCGCGTGCAGGCCCTGGGCGGGGCCAAGAACCACATGATCGTCATGCCCGATGCCGACCTCGACCAGGCGGCGGATGCGTTGATCGGTGCCGCCTACGGCTCGGCCGGTGAGCGCTGCATGGCGATTTCCATTGCCGTGGCAGTGGGCGACGTGGGCGATGAATTGATTGCCAAGCTGTTGCCCCGCATCGACCAACTGAAGATCGGTAACGGCCAGCAGCCCGGCACCGACATGGGGCCGCTGGTCACCGCCGAACACAAGGCCAAGGTCGAAGGCTTCATCGACGCCGGCGTGGCCGAGGGCGCTCGGCTGATCGTCGATGGCCGTGGTTTCAAGGTGCCCGGGGCCGAGCAGGGGTTCTTTGTCGGCGCGACGCTGTTCGACCAGGTCACCGCCGAGATGAGCATCTACCAGCAGGAAATCTTCGGCCCGGTGCTGGGGATCGTCCGTGTACCGGACTTCGCCACGGCGGTGGCGCTGATCAATGCCCATGAGTTCGGCAACGGCGTGTCGTGCTTCACCCGTGACGGCGGCATTGCCCGGGCGTTCGCCCGCAGCATCAAGGTCGGCATGGTGGGCATCAATGTGCCGATTCCGGTGCCCATGGCCTGGCACTCCTTTGGTGGTTGGAAGCGTTCGCTGTTCGGCGATCACCATGCCTACGGTGAAGAAGGCCTGCGTTTCTACAGCCGCTACAAAAGCGTGATGCAACGCTGGCCCGACAGCATTGCCAAGGGTCCTGAATTCAGCATGCCGACTGCTCAATAACGCGTTTTTGAATGACTGCCGGAGGGAGAACAACAATGAACAAGCCCCTGCGTTTTGCCTTGAACCGAATGGTTGCGCCACGCCTGTCACTGCCCGCTTTCATCGACCTGGCCCTGGCGTTGAAAACCGACGCCATCGAGATCCGCAACGATCTGAAGGGCGTCGAGATCGAAGACGGCATGCCGCCGGCCCGGGTGCGCGAGTTGTGCGAGGCGCGCGGCATCAAGGTGCTGTCGATCAACGCCCTGTACCCCTTTGACGTGTGGAACGAAGAGCGCCGCGCCCAGGCCGTGCGGTTGGCCGATTACGCTCGCGAATGCGGTGCCGAGGGCCTGGTGATGTGCCCGCTCAACGACCGCGCCGACCCGCGCAACGAGGCCGAGCGCGCAGCGGGGCTGCGTACGGCCCTCAGTGAACTGGCGCCGATCCTGCGCGCCTTTGGCATCTACGGGTTCATCGAGCCCCTGGGTTTCGAAGAGTGCTCGCTGCGCCGCAAGCGCACGGCGGTGGAAGCGATCAAGAGCATTGGTGGGCTGGATGTGTTCCGCCTGGTGCATGACACCTTTCACCATCATTTGGCCGGTGAGCAGGAGTTCTTCCCCGAGCTGACCGGGCTGGTGCATATCTCCGGTGTCGAGGATGCCCAGGCGCCGCTGGCGACGATCCGTGACGGCCACCGGGTGCTGGTGGGCGCGGCCGACATCCTTGGTAATGCTGCGCAGATCGAGGCGCTGCGGGCTGGTGGCTACGAGGGCTACCTGTCCTTCGAACCATTCGCCGAGAGCGTCCATGACCTGGCCGATATCCGCCAGGCGTTGGGGGCGAGCATGAACCACCTGCAAAGCTCCCAGGCCTGACCCGATTCCCTGAACGATGGCGAAGCCCTGTGGGAGCGAGCTTGCTCGCGATGGCGGCGGCACACTCAACATCTGAGCTGCCTGACACACCGCTATCGCGAGCAAGCTCGCTCCCACAGGGGATTGAGCAAACCGCAAAATTTGCATTCCAGACAAGGTGCAAGCATGACCACAACACGACTGACCATGGCCCAGGCCCTGGTGAAATTCCTCGATAACCAGTACATCGAAGTCGATGGCGTCCAGAGCAAGTTCGTCGCCGGGGTCTTTACCATTTTCGGTCACGGCAACGTGCTGGGCCTGGGCCAGGCGCTGGAGCAGGACAGCGGCGACCTGGTGGTCCATCAGGGCCGTAACGAGCAAGGCATGGCCCATGCCGCCATCGGTTTTGCCAAGCAGCATCTGCGGCGCAAGATCTACGCCTGCAGCTCGTCGGTGGGCCCCGGTGCGGCGAACATGCTGACCGCCGCGGCCACCGCGACAGCCAATCGCATTCCGTTGCTGCTGTTGCCCGGTGATGTCTACGCCAGTCGCCAGCCAGACCCGGTGCTGCAGCAGATCGAGCAGTTCCACGACCTGAGCATCAGCACCAACGATGCCTTCAAGGCCGTGAGCAAATACTGGGATCGCATCAACCGCCCCGAGCAACTGATGACCGCCGCGATCCATGCGATGCGCGTGCTGACCGACCCGGCCGAAACCGGCGCGGTGACTTTGGCCTTGCCCCAGGACGTACAGGCCGAAGCCTACGATTACCCGGATTACTTCCTGCAAAAACGTGTCCACCGCATCGATCGCCGCCCGGCCACCGAGGCGATGCTCGGCGATGCCCTGGCGCTGCTCAAGGGCAAGCGCCAGCCGTTGATCATCTGTGGCGGCGGCGTGCGCTACTCCGGCGCCAACGCCGCGTTGCAGGCCTTTGCCGAACGCTTCGACATTCCGTTCGCCGAGACCCAGGCGGGCAAGAGCGCGGTGGTCTCCAGTCACCCGCTGAACGTCGGTGGCATCGGTGAAACCGGTTGCCTGGCGGCAAACCTGCTGGCGAAGAAAGCCGATCTGATCATCGGCATTGGCACCCGCTACAGCGATTTCACCACGGCATCGAAATGGCTGTTCCAGCACCCGGACGTGCAGTTCCTCAATCTCAACATCAGCCCGTGCGATGCGTTGAAGCTCGATGGCGTGCAACTGCTGGCCGACGCCCGTTCGGGGCTGGAGGCACTGTCTGCCGCAATGGGCGACTATCGCGCCGAATGGGGCGGGCAGGTCGTCGACGCCAAGGCCCAGCTCGACGCCGAAGTGGACCGGATCTATCAGGCGGACTTCCAGACCGAGGATTTTGTCCCGGAAATCAACGACCACATGGACCCGGCGGTGTTTCGCGAATTCATCGAGCTCACCGGTTCCTGCCTGACCCAGAGCCGCGTGCTCGGCACCCTCAACCAAACCCTGGCGGATGACGCCATCATCGTCGCCGCCGCAGGTAGCCTGCCCGGCGATTTGCAGCGCAGTTGGCGCAGCAAGGGCGTGAACACCTATCACGTCGAGTACGGTTATTCGTGCATGGGCTACGAGGTGAATGCGGCATTGGGGGTGAAACTCGCCGAGCCCGACAAAGAGGTCTACGCCCTGGTGGGCGACGGCTCCTACATGATGCTGCACTCGGAGCTGGCGACCTCGATCCAGGAACGCCGCAAGATCAATGTGGTGCTGCTGGACAACATGACCTTCGGTTGCATCAACAACCTGCAAATGGAACACGGCATGGACAGCTTCGGCACCGAGTTCCGCTTCCGCAACCCGGACACCGGCAAGCTCGACGGCGGTTTTGTGCCGGTGGACTTCGCCATGAGCGCCGCGGCCTACGGTTGCAAGACCTACAAGGTCAAGACTCTCGACGAACTGCACGCGGCCCTGGCCGATGCGCGGCGCCAGAGCGTCTCGACGCTGATCGACATCAAGGTCCTGCCCAAGACCATGATCCACAAGTACCTGTCGTGGTGGCGGGTCGGCGTGGCGCAAGTCTCCACCAGCGCCCGCACCGACGCCGTCGCCAAGACCCTCAATGAACGACTGGCCAAGGCCCGTCAATACTGATTGCCCCCAACACTACGAAAGGAGTTCTCTACATGTCTTTGAAGCTGGGCGTCATCGGCACCGGGGCCATCGGCCAGGACCATATCCGTCGTTGCAGCCAGACCTTGCTCAACAGCCAGGTGGTGGCGGTGACCGACATCAACCTGCAACAAGCGGCCAAGGTCGTTGCCGATCTGAAGTTGACCGCCGAGGTCTACCCCGACGGTCATGCATTGATCAAGGCGCCGGACGTGGAAGCGATCCTCGTCACCTCCTGGGGCCCGAGCCACGAAGAATTCGTGCTGGCGGCGATTGCGGCGGGCAAACCGGTGTTCTGTGAAAAGCCCCTGGCGGTCACGGCCGAAGGTTGCCGCAAGATCGTCGAGGCTGAAATCGCCCACGGCAAGCGCCTGGTGCAGGTCGGCTTCATGCGCCCTTACGATGAAGGCTATCGCGCGCTCAAGGCGGTGATCGACAGCGGCCAGATCGGCGAACCGCTGATGCTGCACTGCGCTCACCGCAACCCGAGCGTAGGCGAAAACTACAAGACCGACATGGCGATCACCGACACCTTGATCCATGAGCTGGATGTGTTGCGCTGGCTGCTGGCCGATGACTATGTGTCGGTGCAGGTGGTGTTTCCGCGCAAGACCAGCAAGGCCCTGGCCCACTTGCGCGACCCGCAGATCGTCCTGCTGGAAACCGCCCGGGGCACGCGCATCGACGTGGAAGTGTTCGTCAACTGCCAGTACGGCTACGACATCCAATGCGAAGTGGTGGGGGAGACCGGCATCGCCAAGCTCCCGGAACCGTCCCAGGTGCAATTGCGCAGTGGCGCCAAGTTGTCCAATGCGATCCTGATGGACTGGAAGGACCGTTTCATCGCGGCCTACGACGTCGAATTGCAGGCCTTCATCGACGGCGTGCGCGCCGGGCAGGTGGGCGGGCCGTCGGCCTGGGACGGCTTCGCCGCAGCGGTGGCGGCGGATGCCTGTGTGGCAGCGCAGCAGAGTGGGCAGATCGTCAAGATCGAACTGCCTGAGCGGCCGCGTTTCTACGGCTAACCACATTCCCCTGTGGGTATGCAGTCAAATTGTGGGAGCTTGCTCGCGATAGCGGTGGGTCAGTCAACATAATCCAGGCTGATCCGACGCCATCGCGAGCAAGCTCGCTCCCACAAGGGGACGTTTATCCAATGACTTTCAAGGAGCTTTCATGCGAATCGGACTAGTCGGCTACGGCAAGGGCGGGCGGTTCTTTCACGCGCCGCTGATCAGCAGTCTGCCCGGGGCTACGTTCGTCGGCGTGGTGACCCGGTCTGCCGAGCGGCGCCAGCAACTGGCGATTGATTATCCGCACGTTCAAGCCTTTGACTCCCTCGAACAATTGGTCGCAGCGGGCGTCGATGCGGTGGTGGTGTCCACGCCGCTGGACGGTCGCCCGGAGGTGGTGATGCAAGCCATCGACCTCGGCGTGGCGGTGGTCAGCGACAAGCCTTTTGCCTGGGATGCAGCACAGGCCGAAGCGATGGTGATGGCCGCCGAACAACACAACGTGCCGTTGAGCGTGTACCAGAACCGTCGCTGGGATTCGGATTTCCTGACCCTGCGCAAGCTGCTGGTGTCCGGCGCCCTGGGGCAGGTCATTCGTTTTGAATCCAGCGTCGAGCGCTATTCGCCGACCTCGGTCGGCAAAGGCAGCGGTGGCGGGTTCCTGCGCGACTTGGGCAGCCACCTGGTGGACCAGGCGCTGCAACTGTTCGGGCCGGTGGAGCGGGTCTACGCCGAGCTGGACTACCGCCAACCCGGCCAGGCGTTCGACAACGGCTTCTTCATGTCCTTGACCCATGCTAGCGGCGTGATTTCCCACTTGAGCGGCAATTGCGTGCAAAACGCAGCGCGCCCGCGCTTTCGGGTCAACGGCACCCAGGGCTGCTATACCGTCGACGGCCTGGACGGGCAAGAAGCCCAGGCGCTGGCGGGCCTGAGCCCGGCGACCGAGGGCGAACGCTGGGGGGCTGAAGAACATCGGCGCTGGGGCTGGTTCGAACACGGCACCGAGCGCGAGCGGGTGACCTCGGAGCGTGGCTGCTGGCTGGCGTTCTACCAACACCTGCAAACCGCGTTGCAGGGAGCTGGCCCGTTGCCGGTGGAGGCCCGTGATGCACTGGCGACCACACGTATCCTCGACGCTGCCCGGCAGAGTGCCGAGCAGGGCGAAGTGGTGCGGTTGTCCACGCCTGTCGGTCATGGAATAAAAAACGAATAAAATTCTAAAATGAGTTGATATGGAAAATATTTTCCAATAAAGTCGATTCCAGGTTACCGACAATCCTGTCTGTCTCCCCGCCAAGCCAGCCTTGAACGGATGACAGACGAAACAAAAACAAGAAACACAGCTAGGTACCGTCGATGAAAACCTTCAGCCGCTCTGCGTTTCACCTGCCACATCTGCTGCGCCTGTCTGCAGTCCTTCCCCTGTTCGAATCCCTGTGTATCCAGCGCAAGGGCGCCGTGGTGTGTTGCATGCCCGGCGCGCCCATCGTGCGCTTGCCCCGTTCCTGATCCGTCACGCCTTATCCATAAAACCAACAAAAAAGTGGAGAAAGACCGTTCATGAAGACCAAGACCCGTATCGCCTCGCTGGCCCTGTCGTTGATGCTCACCAGCGGCGCTGCCCTGGCGGACCTGAAGATCGGCGTCAGCATGTCCCAGTTCGATGACACCTGGTTGACGTACCTGCGCGAGTCCATGGACAAGAAAGCCAAGTCCCTGCCAGACGGCGTCACCCTGCAGTTCGAAGACGCGCGCAGTGACGTGGTCAAGCAACTGAGCCAGGTGGAAAGCTTCATCAGCCAGAAGGTCGACGCGCTCATCGTCAACCCGGTGGATACCGCCGCGACCCAGCGCATCACCAAGGCCGCCGTGGCCGCCGGTATCCCACTGGTGTACGTCAACCGCCGTCCGGATGATCCGAAGTTGCCAGAAGGCGTGGTCACCGTGGCCTCCGATGACCTGGAAGCCGGCCGCATGCAGATGCAATACCTGGCCGACAAGATGGGCGGCAAGGGCGACATCGTGATCCTGCTGGGCGACCTCGCCAATAACTCCACCACCAACCGCACCAAGGGCGTCAAAGAGGTGCTGGCCAAATACCCTGACATCAAGATCGAGCAGGAGCAGACCGGCATCTGGTCCCGTGACAAGGGCATGACCCTGGTCAACGACTGGCTGACCCAGGGCCGCGACTTCCAGGCCGTGGTGTCCAACAACGACGAGATGGCCATCGGCGCTGCCATGGCCCTCAAACAGGCGGGCACCAAGAAGGGTAGCGTGTTGATTGCCGGGGTCGATGGCACGCCGGACGGCTTGAACGCCATCAAGAAAGGCGACATGGCGGTCTCGGTGTTCCAGGACGCCAAGGGCCAGGCCGACGGCTCGATCGACACAGCGGTGAAAATGGTCAAGAAACAGCCGGTGGAGCAGGCCGTGTGGGTGCCGTATCGCCTGATCACGCCGGAAAACGTCGACCAGTTCAAGTGACGTTCCACCATCACAACAACAATAAGCAGGCAAGGTTGCAACGCCGACCTTGCCGAGGGAGTACCTGATCATGTTCGCTTCAGCGACTGCTTCGAGCGCCCCGGCGATGGCTTTCCCGCCGGACGTATTACTTGATGAGCCGTACCTGCTGGAAGTCGTCAATGTCAGCAAGGGCTTTCCCGGCGTGGTGGCCCTGTCCGATGTTCAATTGCGGGTACGCCCCGGTTCCGTATTGGCCCTGATGGGCGAGAACGGTGCGGGTAAATCCACCTTGATGAAGATTGTCGCCGGTATCTACCAGCCGGACGCCGGCGAACTGCGCTTGCGCGGCAAACCGGTAAAATTCGACACACCCCTGGCGGCCCTGCAGGCCGGCATCGCGATGATCCATCAGGAACTGAACCTGATGCCCCACATGAGCATCGCCGAGAACATCTGGATCGGCCGCGAGCAGCTCAACGGCCTGCACATGGTCGACCATGGCGAAATGCATCGCTGCACTGCCCGGCTGTTGGAGCGCCTGCGCATCAACCTCGACCCCGAGGAGCAAGTGGGCAACCTGAGCATCGCCGAGCGGCAGATGGTCGAAATTGCCAAGGCCGTGTCCTATGACTCCGACATCCTGATCATGGACGAGCCGACCTCGGCCATTACCGAGACCGAAGTCGCCCATCTCTTCTCGATCATTGCCGACCTCAAGTCCCAGGGGAAAGGCATCATCTACATCACCCACAAGATGAACGAAGTGTTCGCCATCGCTGATGAAGTGGCGGTGTTTCGCGACGGCGCCTACATCGGCCTGCAACGGGCCGACAGCATGGACGGCGACAGCCTGATTTCGATGATGGTCGGGCGCGAACTGAGCCAGTTGTTCCCGGTGCGCGAGCAACCCATCGGTGAATTGGTGCTGTCGGTGCGCGACCTGAGCCTGGACGGCATCTTCAAAGGCGTGTCCTTCGACCTGCATGCCGGGGAGATCCTGGGCATCGCCGGGTTGATGGGCTCGGGCCGGACCAACGTGGCCGAGGCGATTTTCGGCGTGACCCCGAGTACCGGCGGCGAAATCCTGCTGGACGGCCAACCGGTGCGCATCAGCGACCCGCACATGGCCATCGAGAAAGGCTTCGCGCTGTTGACCGAGGACCGCAAGCTCAGTGGCCTGTTCCCGTGCCTGTCGGTGCTGGAGAACATGGAGATGGCCGTGCTGCCCCATTACGTGGGCAACGGCTTCATCCAGCAGAAAGCCCTGCGCGCCTTGTGTGAGGACATGTGCAAGAAGCTGCGGGTCAAGACCCCGTCGCTGGAGCAGTGCATCGACACTTTGTCTGGCGGCAACCAGCAGAAAGCGCTGTTGGCCCGCTGGCTGATGACCAACCCGCGGATCCTGATCCTCGATGAACCGACCCGCGGCATCGACGTCGGCGCCAAGGCCGAGATCTATCGGCTGATTGCCTTCCTCGCCAGCGAAGGCATGGCAGTGATCATGATTTCCTCGGAACTGCCGGAGGTATTGGGCATGAGCGACCGAGTCATGGTGATGCATGAAGGTGACCTGATGGGCACCCTCGACCGCAGCGAAGCGACCCAGGAACGAGTGATGCAACTGGCTTCGGGCTTGTCCTGATGCTCGTCAGTCCAGACAAAAAAGGTAAGTGGTTATGAACGCGATACTGGAAAACAAACCCGCGGCGGCACCGGCCAGGACGCGGCGGCGGCTGCCGACGGAACTGAGTATCTTCCTGGTGCTGATCGGCATCGGCCTGGTGTTCGAAATGTTCGGCTGGATCATGCGCGACCAGAGTTTCCTGATGAACTCCCAGCGCCTGGTGCTGATGATCCTGCAAGTGTCGATCATCGGCCTGCTGGCCATCGGCGTGACCCAGGTGATCATCACCACCGGCATCGATTTGTCGTCCGGCTCGGTGCTGGCGCTGTCGGCGATGATTGCCGCCAGCCTGGCCCAGACCTCGGACTTCGCCCGGGCGGTGTTTCCCTCCTTGACGGACTTGCCGGTGTGGATACCGGTGGTGGCGGGGCTCGGGGTAGGGCTGCTGGCCGGGGCGATCAACGGCAGCATCATCGCCATTACCGGTATTCCACCGTTCATTGCCACCCTCGGCATGATGGTCTCGGCCCGTGGCCTGGCGCGCTACTACACCGAAGGCCAACCGGTGAGCATGCTGTCCGATTCCTATACCGCCATTGGGCATGGCGCGATGCCGGTGATCATCTTCCTGGTGGTAGCAGTGATCTTCCACATCGCCCTGCGCTACACCAAGTATGGCAAGTACACCTACGCCATCGGCGGCAACATGCAGGCGGCGCGTACCTCGGGCATCAACGTCAAGCGCCACCTGGTGATCGTCTACAGCATCGCCGGGTTGCTGGCGGGGTTGGCCGGCGTGGTGGCCTCGGCGCGGGCGGCGACCGGGCAGGCGGGCATGGGCATGTCCTATGAACTGGACGCGATTGCCGCGGCCGTGATCGGCGGCACCAGCCTGGCAGGCGGGGTGGGGCGCATTACCGGCACCGTGATCGGCGCGCTGATCCTTGGGGTGATGGCCAGCGGCTTTACCTTCGTCGGTGTCGATGCCTATATCCAGGACATCATCAAAGGGTTGATCATTGTGGTGGCGGTGGTCATCGACCAGTACCGCAACAAGCGCAAACTCAAGCGCTGATCCCCGGGAAGTTGTGACAAAGCGCCACGCCTGACTCGCGTGGCGTTGCCATTTGTCTTCTTAATACAGCTATTGCACCGAATTTCTTGTTATAAACGCACTCCGATGACTGCCAAAAGCCTGTCAGAGAACATTTGAAGGGGTTGTCGGACATTTTCCCTATGTTTTCAGTTGCTGAGGCCTCGACTCGGCCTTAGACTGCCGCCCCTCGTAAATTGAGTGCCGGGTGGCGCTTGGAAAAGACGGCGCCTTCCTGATGAGCGCGGCAGCTTAGGGTTTGTACGAGAAGTCGCCGAGCGGCGATCAGGCAAGGCGAAAACAGGCGAGGAAGCGCAGTTGACTGGTTGTCAATGAGCATTCCGAGCCTGTTTTCAACGCAGCCTGATCGTCGCGCAGGCACTTATCGTACAAAGCCTAGTGCGGGACGCTCCATAATTCGCCTTAATGCACGTTTTTTTATAGAGATATCAATGACAAAGGAAAAGTTGCTGGCCATGCCGGCGGATGACTACATGAATGCCGAGCAGCTGGCTTTCTTCACCAAGCTGTTGCAGAACATGAAAGTCGAAACCCACGAGCGCATCGAACAGAACCGAATCGCCATTGAGAGCCTGGACACCCCGGCTGACCCGGCGGACGCTGCTTCCGTAGAAGAAGAGCGTACCTGGCTGGTCAATGCCATCGATCGCGACCAGCGCATGCTGCCTCAGTTGGAGCAAGCCCTGGACCGCATCAACGACGACAGCTTCGGCTGGTGCGACGACAGTGGCGAGGCTATTGGCCTCAAACGCCTGCTGATCAGCCCGACCACCAAGTACTGCATCGAAGCCCAGGAACGTCACGAACAGATCGACAAGCACCAGCGTCAGGCCTGATTCGCGTTTTCCAACAAAAGATCGCGACCTTTTGACGAAGGCCGCGATCTTTTGCTTTCGCCCGTGCTCGTTCGTCTACTCCCGTTGATCTGCTGCAAGAACGCGACTAATGGACCATGGATAATGGCTCTGTAGTGGCGTTTAATGCGCTCATAACAACGAGAGTGTGGGTGACGAACATGGCGACAGACGGAACGCTGACGGGTGCGGTGCCGGCCTCGGTACCTGAGACAAAAAGCACGGCGCGCTGGCTGACGCCGACCTTGCAGAGTCTCGCCCTGGCATTGCTGTTGTGCGGCATGGCCCTGGGCGGCTGGTCGCTGTACCTGGGCCTGCCGCTGGTCATGCTCATCGTCTGGTTGCCGCGCCTGCGTTCGCGCGTGACGGCGGCGCCCGCACCCGCGACCGACACATTGGCCGAGCTGACCCGCGATCTGTCCTACACCACCAGCCATAACGCGCTGTCAGCGGCCGGTGTCGCCTATTCGGTCAAGCAACTGGCCGGCAAGGTCCAGTCCCAACTCGACGCGGCGGCGCAGATCGTCAGCAATGCCGAATCGATGATCGCTACCGAGCAAGCCACTTCGCAACTCAGCCAGCAAGCCCTGGGCGCCGCCAGCGAGGCTCATCGCAGCAGTGTGGCCGGGCGCAGCGAGCTGGTGGAATCCATCAGCCGCATGCACCAGCTCAGCCAGCGCGCAAACGACAGCCGCGAGTTGATCGAGGCCTTGAGCGTGCGCAGCGATGAAATCCAGCGGGTCAGCCTGGTGATCCAATCGATCGCCAGCCAGACCAACCTGCTGGCGCTGAACGCGGCCATCGAGGCGGCACGGGCCGGTGAGCATGGCCGTGGGTTCGCGGTGGTGGCCGATGAAGTCCGTGGCCTGGCCGGGCGCACGGCTGCGGCGACCGGCGAGGTCGGGGTGATGGTGGCCGATATCCAGCAGCGCACCGCCCAGGTGGTGGAGCAGATCCGTCAACTGGCCGCTGACCTGGACATTGGCGTGCAGCAGGTCGAGCACACCGGCCAGCATCTGGAAAACATCGCCCGGCTCGCCGCCGGCGTCGAAACCCAGGTCAGCGCCATCGCCGAAGGCACCGACACCAATCGCGAACAACTCGATAGCCTGTTCCACGCCATCGAGCAGATGCGCAGCGACCTGTCCATCAGTGACCAGCAGACCCAGCGCCTGGCCGAGGCGGCGGTGCAAATGGAAGGCCAGGCCGAAACCATCAGCGAACGCCTGGCCGAGGTGGGCCTCGACGATTATCACCAACGGGTCTACGACCTGGCGCGCGAAGGGGCGAGCCAGATCGCTGCGCAGTTCGAAGCCGATATCGAGCAGGGCCGTGTCAGCCTGGAGGACCTGTTCGACCGCAACTACCAGCCGATCCCCAATACCCAGCCAGCCAAATTCCAGACCCGTTTCGACCGCTACACCGACCAGGTACTGCCGGCGATCCAAGAGCCTTTGCTTGCCCGGCATGAGGGCCTGGTGTTTGCGATTGCCTGCACCCAGCAGGGCTACGTGCCGACCCATAACAAGGTCTTCAGCCAGCCGCTGACCGGCGATCCCCAGGTGGACACGCTGAACAATCGCACCAAGCGCAAATTCTCCGATCGCACCGGGATCCGCTGCGGCAGCCACCAGCAGCCGGTGCTGCTCCAGACCTACACCCGCGACACGGGTGAGTTGATGCACGATCTCTCGGTCCCGATCATGCTCAAGGGGCGTCACTGGGGTGGTTTGCGCCTGGGCTACAAACCCGAGAAGCCGCGCTAGGCCTGATTACAGGTGGTGGGATTTTCAGCCCACCACAATCCCTGGTGATTGAGTTTTCCAGCCAGCCACAACCCTGTGGCGAGGGAGCTTGCTCCCGCTGGGCTGCGCAGCAGCCCCAAAAGGCTGAACCCCATCAACCTGACCCACCAAGGTGACAGGTCTCAGGGCTGCTTCGCACCCCAGCGGGAGCAAGCTCCCTCGCCACAAAAGCGATGGTGTATTTAGTCCATTCTATTTGCCGTCGTGCAGGCGCACGTTCAGTTGATCCACCAGCACCGCCTCTTCGCCGTCGGCGAGCAGCCATTCCCGGAGCAGGTCTTTCTGCTGGTTCGACCAGAAATCGGCCTCCACCAGCTTGATCTCCGGGGCCAGCGGGTGGGCGATGATGAAGTCGTCAATGGCCTTGTCGTCGGAGGGCAGGCCCAGTTGGTCGAACAGGGTCTTGAGTTCGTGGGAAGGTTGTTCCATGGGAGTCTCCTTTGGGTGGGGCGCCGTCGTGACGCCTCGGTGCTTCCCTTTATCTGAGGCAAGCGCTCATCAGGAGTTCGATCGGGCTCAGGCTTTCAAGGCCCCTTCATCCACGGCGGCCTTCAACGCCTTGGCCGCTTCCCTGGCGGCCTCGGCAGCGATCTCCGCGGTCTTGAACCAGCGATCCTTCTCCACTTGGTGGCAACTGACGGTGGTCAAGGGTGGCTTGGCGCGCATAACGATGACGGCCTGGAACTCGCCTTCGACTTCTCTGGCTTCGCCCCGGATAAAAAATTCGCCGATATCAAATTCCGTCACGTCGCGCCTTCTCCTCGAAGTCATGCTATGGGTGCGCGATCCGTCGATGGGCGACGGCTTCGCTGGGCGGGCAGTATGGCAGCAGTTGCCCGTCGGCGGCTGAGTTAAGTCATGGACGGGCATATATAGGCTCAGGCGCTGCGTTCGAGACGCCTGGCCAGGTAGCAGGCTTCGTTATGGTCGGTTCGGAAACCTCTTACACGTCCGGTCGATGTTTCCTCAATGTGAAAAAAACACTTGCCGGCCAAAACGACTCGATAACGCGGTTGTATCAACGAAATGGGCAGGTAATCGCTCCCGTCAAAGGTGTCATCTGTATCAACGATGCAAGGGGCAATGGGGTGGGGCAGGGTCGTGAAAGTGGCCATGTGAATTCCTTTTCTATGGTTTACCGACGAATTGTCGGGTACTTCGAGTAGTCTCCACGCCATCGGCTGCTCTAGAATCGGCAGTGTCGTGTGGACGGTTGCGCCTATCTAAAGCAATTTTTTTTGGGCTCGATGTCAGAAAAATGCTTTTTTAAGTGAGAAATTTCCCTAAAGTTAGTAGTCCCATCTTTTCCGATGCTCAGAGTGGCTTTTTCCTTCAGCCTCTGGCGACCCCCCGGGAAAGACGGCGAGAGCGGCAACCTTTAGTCTGCTCTCGGCCCGGGACAGGGCGCTCCGTTCACTTCGAACTTCAGTTACAGGTCCATTACGACACTACAGTCGGTACGGGTTCTCGTGGTCCGTCCTTTGTGCAGGGCGGGCCTTTTTCAAATGATGGGGATGTTTCCTTGGCAGTAAGTAATCTCGACATGCATGCGT
Source organism: Pseudomonas sp. Lb2C2 (assembly GCF_052112205.1). Lineage (NCBI taxonomy): Bacteria > Pseudomonadati > Pseudomonadota > Gammaproteobacteria > Pseudomonadales > Pseudomonadaceae > Pseudomonas > Pseudomonas sp. Lb2C2. The sequence continues at coordinate 122,506 of NZ_JAUTYW010000008.1, forward strand.
TATTCGTACTTGGTGACCTGCGGGCAAAACTGGTCAAACTCTTCCAGTCACGTTTCGTCTACATCACCGAGCAGACCGCCGAAGGTATCTATGTCGCCGAAATCGACACCGAGTCGGCCCTGGTGGTCGATGACAAGCCCAGGCTGGAGCTCAAGGTCGGTGATCATTTTCGCGCGGCGGTATTGCCCAGCCGCGAAGGTGGCAAGTTTGAAATCCGCTTTCGCGAAATCAAGCTGACGGTCTATGGCCTTGGCGATTACGCTTTCGTCACGACCCCCGGTGGTCAGGCAATTTTGTTCAAGGAAGGCCACAGCGTGGTGACCGTGTTTGCGGCCAACGAACAATTGCAAGAAGGCTTGACCAAGACCCTGAAGGCGGTCACCGCCAAGGCCGCCAAGTGGCGCAAGGGCGAGTTGGTGACCTTCAAGGCCAGCGAGTGACCGCTTCAGGGACGGTGAAAAGCGCGTAGGCAGCGGGCTTGCCGGGGCTGTGCGCCCAAACCGCTGACCGTTTCGCAAGATCTCGCTGGAACCTCGGCTACAGTCAATTGACTGAACTATTCAGGGCTTGCGTTCGGTTACGCAGGGCCGTTCAGCTATTGCTGTATCTGGCATGAGGTGCAAAGCATGAAACGAGTTCGACAGTGGCTGGCTGCCTGGGCCACCTTTGCGGTGTTGGTTTCACCCCTTCCGACGTCGGCCGCCACAGCGCCGATCCACTTTGCCGACTTGAACTGGGAAAGTGGCAGCCTGATCACCGATATCCTGCGGATCATCGTCGAAAAAGGCTACGGGTTGCAGACCGATACATTGCCGGGTACCACCATTACCCTGGAAACCGCCCTGGCCAATAACGACATCCAGGTGATCGGCGAGGAGTGGGCCGGCCGCAGCCCGGTGTGGGTCAAGGCCGAGGCCGAAGGCAAGGTGATCGCCCTGGGCGATACGGTCAAAGGCGCGACGGAAGGTTGGTGGGTGCCCGAATACGTCATCAAGGGCGACCCGGCCAAGGGCATCAAGCCCCTGGCGCCGGACCTGCGCAGTGTAGAAGACCTGGCGCGCTACAAGCATGTGTTCAAGGACCCGGAGAGCCCCGACAAGGGTCGCTTCCTCAACAGCCCCATTGGCTGGACCTCCGAGGTGGTCAACAAACAGAAGCTCAAGGCGTATGGCCTGTCTGACAGCTACGTGAATTTTCGCAGCGGTTCGGGGGCGGCGCTGGATGCGGAAATCAGCTCGACGATCCGCCGGGGCAAGCCGATCCTGTTTTATTACTGGTCGCCCACGCCACTGCTCGGGCGCTTCAAGCTGGTGCAGTTGCAAGAGCCGCCGTTCGATGCCGAGGCCTGGAAAACCCTGACCGACGCCGATAACCCCAACCCGAAGCCGACCCGCTCACTGGCCTCGAAACTGTCGATTGGCGTCTCCGCGCCGTTCCAGAAGCAATACCCGGACATTGCCGAGTTCTTCAGCAAGGTCGATTTGCCCATCGAACCGTTGAACAAGGCCCTGGCCGACATGAGCGAGAAGCGCACGCCCCCCCGTGAAGCTGCCGAGGCGTTCCTCAAGGCCCATCCGCAGGTCTGGCAGGCCTGGTTGCCCAAGGAGGTCGCCGACAAGGTCTCTGCCGGTCTGTAGGGCGGCGCGCGTGCCGGCAGGTTGAACTCTTGATCCTGGGCAATGAGTCATTCGCTGGAAACTGGCAACCTGCGCCCGTCCAGCGAAATGCCAAATTCGAGCTAGGATGATTGTTCAACCTTTTTCAGGAGGCTGGCGAATGACGCTTTTATTGGCTCGGTCGCTGGTCGCAGTTTTTGCGACCATCAGCTTGATTCATATGTATTGGGCCCTGGGTGGGCGGTGGGCGGCCAAGGCTGTGGTGCCTCAGGTGCCGGTGAAGCAGGGGGAGGCGCTGCGACCGGCGTTCGATCCGTCGGGCTGGCTGACCTTGCTGGTGGCCCTGGCGCTGCTGATGGTTGCGCTGCTGGTGTGCCTGCGAGTGGGCCTGCTGGCGCAGCCGGTCACTCATCGGGCGTTGCAGTGGCTGATCAGCGCGATTGCCTTGCTGATGTTCGCCCGGGCCATTGGCGAGTCGGAGCTGGTGGGTTTCTTCAAGGAGGTCAAGGACTCGACCTTTGCCAGGCTCGACACCTGGGTCTACTCGCCGCTGTGCGTGGTGCTTGGGGCAGGGTTGCTGGCGGTGGCCTGGGCCTGAGCCTCTAACGGTGAACGCAACTGTGGCGAGGGAGCTTGCTCCCGCTGGAGGGCGCAGCCCTCCCAAAAAGCTGAGCACAAGTCAGCCTGACACACCGAGGTAACAGGTCTCAGGGCTGCTGCGCAGCCCAGCGGGAGCAAGCTCCCTCGCCACAAAAGCTGTACCGGCTGGAGATATCGGTCAGTCGTTTCGGCGACTGCTCACTTCCGCCGGCACATCATCCCCGGCCATGCGCTTGCGGAACAAGGCTGCCCTGGCCAGGAGCAGGGTGGTCACCGGGACGGTGATGGACAGCAGGATCGGGATCAGCCAGGCATGCAACACCGGCCCGGACTTGAGCGCCGAAAAATACACGATCGAAGCCAGTGCCACGCACCAGGCGCCCAGTGTGGATGCCAGGGCCGGAGGGTGCATGCGCTGGAAATAATCCTTCAGCCGCACCAGGCCGATCGCTCCGGCCAGGGCGAAGAGACTGCCGAGCACCAGCAGGATCACCACTGGGATCTCGACCCACATCGACAGTTCGCCGCTCATTCGATCACCTCGCCACGCAACAGGAACTTGGCCAAGGCAAACGAGCCGACGAAGCCGAACAGGGCGATCAGCAGCGCCGCCTCGAAATAGGTGTCACTGGCATAACGGATGCCCAGCACCAACATCATCAGCATCGCCACGATGTACAGGTAGTCCAGGGCCAATACCCGATCCTGCGCCGAAGGCCCCTTGAACAGCCGCCACAGGGTCAACACCATCGCCAGGGAGAACAGGAACAGGCTCAACAGGATCGCATTGGACAGCAAGGGGCTCATTGGAAAATCTCCATCAACGGGCGCTCGTAGGTGGCCTTGAAATGCGCGATGAATGACGCCTCGTCTTGCAGATCGAACACGTGCATCAGCAGGATGCTGCGGTCCAGGGCCAGTTCCGACCAGACTGTCCCCGGGATCACCGTGGTGATCATCGACAACGCGGCCAGGCCGTTGGCGTCGTGCAGGTCCAGCGGCACCTTGATGAACTGCGAGCGAGGCGGGCGGCGTCCGGCGTTCAGCACCCCCCAGGCCACTGCCACGTTGGACACCAGCACATCACGGCCCACCAGCAGGAACAAGCGCAACACCACCCACGGCCGGCGGATACGGATGGGCCGTGGGCGCAACGGGCGCATCATCAACGGGGCCAGGAAACCCAGTAACGCGCCTAGCAGCAGATGGCCGGCGCTGAGGGACACGTTCAACACCAGCCACAGCAACCACAGCGCCAGGGACAACCACGGGGCGGGAAACAGGCGCTTCATGGTTGCACCTCCCGCAATGCGGTGCGGGTCTCGGGGTTGGGCACGGCGCGGGTGGCGAGTACCGACATCACGTAATGTTCCGGGTTGTTCAGCGCATCGGCAGCGGATTGGGTGTAGCGCAGCAACGGTTCGGCCTTGAAAGTCAGGGCAATGCCCAGGCCCAGCAGCAGGATGATCGGCAGGCATTCGAACGGCCGCAGCAACGGCGATGGGCGTTCCTGGGGCGTCCAGAAACGTTGGATGCCCAGGCGTGAAAAGGCAATCAGCGAGGCCAGCCCCGACAGGATCAACAACGCCAACAAGCCCCACGCCTGATTCGACAGCGGTGCCCCGGCGCTGGCGCCGAGCCCCTGGGGATTGAGCAGGGCGCTGAGCAGGCTCAGCTTGCCGATGAACCCCGACAGCGGCGGCATGCCGATAATCAACAGCGCACAGAAGATAAAGCTCAAGCCAAGGAAGGCCATGGTCCAGGGAATCACCTGCCCGACCACGGCTTTTTGCTCGTCATCGAGGTTGATGCCCTTGGGCGGCTGCAAGGATTCCAGCGGTCGCGGCAACGTGTCGAAGTCGTCGTCCAGGGACAGTTCATTGGCTGAGCGCGAACGTTCGATCAGCTCGGCCAGCAAGAACAGCGCGCACAGTGCCAGGGTCGAACTGACCAGGTAAAACAGCGCCGCGCCCACCAGGTTGGGTTGGGCGAAGCCGATGGCCGACAACAGGATCCCGGCCGAGACCAGGATGCTCAGGCTGGCCATGCGCTCCAGCCGTTGGGCCGCGAGAATGGCAATGGCGGCGCAGACGATCGTTGCCATGCCGCCATAGACCAGCCAGTCGGCGCCGAAATACGCCGAGGCGCCGGCCTGGCCGGAGAACAGCAACGTCCACAGACGCAGGATCGTGTAGACGCCAACCTTGGTCATGATCGCAAACAGCGCCGCCACCGGTGCGCTGGCGGCGCTATAGGCTGGCACCAGCCAGAAGTTCAGCGGCCACATCCCGGCCTTGGCCAGGAACGCCACCGCAAGGATGCCTGCCCCGGCGTGCAGCAAGCCGCGGTCGGCCTCTGGCACCAGCGGGATTTTCAGGGCCAGGTCGGCCATGTTCAACGTGCCGGTGACGCCATAGATCAGCGCTGCGCCGATCAGGAACAACGACGAGGCCAGCAGATTGATGGAAATGTAGTGCAGGCCCGACGACACCCGCGCCCGGCCCGACCCGTGCAGCATCAAGCCGTAGGAGGCCGCCAGCAGCACTTCGAAGAACACGAACAGGTTGAACAGATCCGCCGTCAGGAAGGCGCCGTAGAGGCCCATCAGCTGGATCTGGAACAGCGCATGGAAACTCGCCCCGGCGCGGTCCCAACGGGCCATGGCGAAGAGCAGGGCGCTGACGCCGATGATGCCGGTGAGTACCAGCATCAGCGCCGACAGGCGATCGACCACCAGGACAATGCCGAACGGCGCCTGCCAGTTGCCGGGCAGGTACACACCAATGGACGCGGGCAGGGCCTGGTCCTGGGTCCAGTACAGCAACAGCACGGCGATGCCCAGGCCCAGCAGGCTGGAAAGCAGATTGATCCGTGCCTTGAGCGGGCGGTGTTTCTCGCCCAGCATCAGCATCAACGCGGCGGTCAGCAGCGGCAGCAGGATGGGCGCGGCGATCAGGTGGGGCGTCAATATCATTCCTTGGGCTCCCGACCGTCCACGTGGTCGGTGCCGGTCAGGCCCCGGGACGCCAGCAGCACCACCAGGAACAGCGCGGTCATGGCGAAGCTGATCACGATGGCGGTCAGCACCAGTGCCTGGGGCAGCGGGTCGGTGTAGTGCAGCAGGTCCTGGGGCACGCCGTCCTTGATGATCGGCTCCTTGCCGATGAACAGGCTGCCCATGCTGAAGATGAACAGGTTGACGCCGTAGGACAGCAGGCACAGGCCCATGACCACCTGGAAGGTCCGTGGCCGCAACACCAGCCAGACACCGGAGGCGGCCAGTACGCCGATTGCGATTGCGATGACTTCTTCCATCAGGCGGTGGCTCCTTTGACGGGGGCGACGGGTTTGGCTTGCAGGCCTGGCTTATGGGCCCGTACCGACTGGTGCGCCAGGGCGGTGAGGATCAACAGGGTGGAACCGACCACCACGGCGTACACGCCGATGTCGAAGAACAGCGCGCTGGCGACATGGAGATCACCCAGTAGCGGTAATTCGAAATGCCAGGTGTGGGTGGTCAGGAACGGATAACCCACGGCCATCGATCCCAGGCCCGTGGCGGTGGCGAACAACAGCCCGGTGCCCATCCAGCGCAGCGGCCGCAGGCTCATTTGCGCCTCGACCCACTGGGTGCCGGCCACCATGTATTGCAGGATGAACGCCACCGACATCACCAGCCCGGCCACGAAGCCGCCACCGGGTTGATTGTGGCCGCGCATGAACAGGTAGAACGACACCACCAGGGCAACCGGTAGCAGCAGGCGCACCAGCACCGACGGCACCATCATGAAGCCCAATGCGGTGTCGCTGGCATGGCGCGGGTTGACCAGGTCGGTGACCACGTCCGGCGCCAGCAGGCGCTGTTGTGCTGGCAACTGCATGCTTTCCTTCGGTGGGCGGAAACGCCGCAGCAGGGCGAACACCGCCAGGGCCACCGCCACCAGCACGGTGATTTCCCCGAGGGTGTCGAAGCCCCGGAAGTCCACCAGCATCACGTTCACCACATTGCTGCCGCCACCTTCGGGCAGGGCACGGCTCAAGTAGAACGAAGAGATGTCGTTAGGCGTCTGGCGCGTGAGCATCGCATAGGACAACAGCGCCATGCCGCCGCCGACGGCGATGGACAGCAGCAAGTCCCGCAGGCGCCGGATACGCGCGCGCCGCTCGCTGTTGGGCAGCGGCGAGACGTCCTCGATCCGCCGTGGCAGCCAGCGCAGGCCCAGCAGGATCAGCACGGTGGTAACCACTTCCACCACCAGTTGCGTCAAGGCCAGGTCGGGGGCGGAGAACCAGACGAAGGTCACGCAGGTCATCAGGCCGCAGACGCTGACCATGGTCAGGGCCGCGAGCCGGTGGTACTTGGCCTGCCAGGCCGCGCCCAGGGCACAGGCGATCGCCAGCAGCCACAGGGTGACGAAGACGATGGAACCGGGGATCTTCGGCCGGTCGCCCCAGACCAGCGTGCTGTGCAGCATCGGGATCAGCCCGGCCAATACCGCCGCCAGCACCAGGAAAAAAAGTTGGGCTTGCAGGCGCCGGGTACTGATCTTGCGCTCCAACCGCCGGCCCTGGCGCATCATCAGTACCAGGCAGCGCTCGAACAAGCGCTTGCCGCTGAGCCGGCCAATGAACGGCGGGTGCTTGATGTGCCCTTGCCGGAGCTGTTTGCGCAGCAACAGGTACAGGACGATGCCGCCGGACATGGCCACCAGGCTCATGATCATCGGTGCGTTCAGGCCGTGCCAGATCGCCAGGCTGTAGTCGGGCAGTGTGCCGCCCACCACCGGCAACGCGGCGGCCGCGAGCAACGAGCCGACCACCTGGGCCGGAAAAATCCCCACCAACAGGCAGGTGAACACCAACAGTTCCACCGGCGCGCGCATCCAGCGCGGTGGTTCGTGGGGGGTATGGGGCAGGTCGGTGGCGGTGGGGCCGAAGAACACATCCACGGTGAACCGCAGGGAGTAGGCGACGCTGAAGGTCCCGGCGATGGTGGCGATGATCGGCAGCGCCAGCTCGACCCAGGCCGTGGCGGAAATGAACACGGTCTCGGCGAAGAACATTTCCTTGGACAGGAAACCATTGAGCAGCGGTACCCCGGCCATCGCCGCGCTGGCGACCATGGCCAGGGTCGCGGTGAACGGAATCAGCCGCACCAGGCCGCTGAGCTTGCGAATGTCCCGGGTGCCGCTTTCGTGGTCGATGATCCCGGCGGCCATGAACAGCGACGCCTTGAATGTGGCGTGGTTGAGGATATGGAACACCGCCGCCACGGCCGCCAGTGGACTGTTCAGGCCCAGCAGCAGGGTGATCAGCCCGAGGTGACTGATGGTGGAGTAGGCCAGCAGGCCCTTGAGGTCGTTCTGGAACATCGCGCAGTAGGCGCCCAGCAGCAACGTACAGGCCCCCGCGCCGCCGACGATGTAGAACCACTCTTCGCTGCCCGACAGCGACGGCCATAACCGCGCCAGCAGGAACACCCCGGCCTTGACCATGGTGGCCGAGTGTAGATACGCCGACACCGGCGTGGGGGCGGCCATGGCATGGGGCAGCCAGAAGTGGAACGGAAACTGGGCGCTTTTGCTCAAGGCGCCGATCAGGATCAGTGGTAACAGGATGGGGTAGAGGGCATGGGCACGGATCAGGTCGCCGGCGGCCAGGACCTTGTCCAGCTCATAGCTGCCCACCACATGGCCGAGCAGCATCACCCCGGCCAATAGGCAAAGCCCGCCGGCGCCGGTCACCATCAACGCCATGTAGGCACCGCGTCGAGCGTCGGCGCGGTGGTGCCAGTAGCCGATCAGCAGGAACGAGAACAGGCTGGTCAGTTCCCAGAAAAACACCATCTGGATCAGGTTGCCGGAGATCACCAGTCCGAGCATGGCGCCCATGAACGCCAGGAAAAATGCGAAGAAACGCGGCACCGGATCATCCGGCGACATGTAGTAGCGGGCGTACAGCGACACCAGCGTGCCGATGCCCAGCACCAGCAACGAAAACAGCCAGGCGAAGCCGTCCAGGCGTAATACGAAATCCAGGCCCAGGCTGGGCAACCAGGTGTAGTGCTCACGGATCACGCCGCCGTCGGCGATCTGCGGGTACAGCAAGGCCACCTGAACCGTGCCGGCCAGGGCGACGAGGCCGGCCAGCAGTGATTCGGCGTTACGGGCGTTATGCGGCAGCAGCGCCGCGACACAGCTGCCGATGAAGGGCAAAAGCAATAGAACTATCAGTGACATAGGCTTCTATTCGGCGGGAGGTTGTGAGGGATCATACGTGGCGTATTCCCGATCACCAACCGTGAGGGTGTCGCAGAATCCTACAAGGTAGGTGGAGTTTTCTGACTTTGCGCCATACACATCACCCGTGGCGAGGGAGCTTGCTCCCGCTGGGCTGCGCAGCAGCCCCAAAAACCAGGCAACTCGGTGTGCCAGGAAGATTGAGTTAACTGATTTAGGGCCGCTGCGCGCCCCAGCGGGAGCAAGCTCCCTCGCCACAGGTTCCATCACCATTGCAGGTGACCGGCCTCACTGCTCGCGCTCAAGCGCCTCATCCACCTCGACAACACCTTTGCCGCGGGTCTTCAGCTCACTGACGATCACCGCCGCCACGATCAGTGCCGCGCCGAACAAGGCAATCGCCGGCAACCGCTCGCCCGCCAGGCGCCCGGCGATGCCGGCCCACACTGGCTCACCGGCATAGATCAGCGTGGCGCGGGTCGGCGAGACGCTTTTCTGTGCCCAGTTCATCGCCACCTGGATCGCTGCGCTGGCGGCGCCCAAGCCCACGGCGCTGACCAGCAGCAACATGGAAAAATCCGGAATCTTTTCCTGGGTCGGCACCACCATCAGGAAGGCCAGCACCGCCGTGCTTGCCAGTTGCACCACGGTCACCCGGCGCACATCGACCTGGCCGGCATAGGCGCTGATCAGGATGATTTCGGCGGCAATCGCGATGGCGCTGATCAACGTGGCGATTTCACCGGGGCTGAAGTTCAGCGAGGCCCCGGCCGGCCCCGACACCAGCATCAGCCCGGTAAACGCCAGCATGATGCCGATGCTCGGCATCAAGCCCGGTCGACGGCCCAACACCAGCCATTGCAGCAACGGCACGAATGGCACGTAGAGCGCGGTGATGAACGCCGATTGGCTGCTGGGGATGGTTTGCAGGCCGACGGTCTGCAGGCCGTAGCCGAGCATGATCGCCACACCGATAAAGCACCCGGCCTTGAGTTCTAAGAAGGTCAGGTCCCGCAGATGCCGCCAGGAAAACAGCGCGACAAACGCGGCCGCGGCGGCAAAGCGCAGGCCGACGAAAAACATCGGCCCGCTGACCGTCATGGCATGCTGCACCAAGAGGAACGTCCCGCCCCAGATCATGGTAATCAGCACCAGCACGCATTCGGCCTTGCTGAACCTTGAGAAACGGGAAGAAACTTGCGGGGAGTTCACCGATGCCATGACCTTGCGCGCCACTTGAGGCGGACGCACAATGCGCCCGAAGTTGGGCAGTATAATGCGCAACCCAGCCATGTGAGCAATATAGTGCACAAAGAATCCGGCCAGCGGGCGTCCGTCCTGCAACACGTCAGCCAGAACGTCCGTCGTCTGCGGCATGCCGCCGAGCTCAGCCAGACGGCGCTGGCCGAGCTGTCGGGGGTCAGCCGGCGGATGCTGGTCGCCATCGAGGCGGGCGAAAAGAATGTCAGCCTGACCACTCTGGACCGGGTCGCCGAAGCCCTCGACGTGGCCTTCAGCGACTTGATCCAGGCCCCCGACGCCCGCGACCCGAGCCGCATCAACGAACTGGCCTGGGCCGGGACCATTGCCGGCAGCAAAGCCATTTTGCTCGCCAAGGCCACCGCCAGCCGTGAGGTCGAACTCTGGGAGTGGCGCCTGGAGCCCGGCGAGCATTACCCTTCAGAGCCCGACGCCGACGGTTGGAGCGAGCAGCTCTATGTCTTCGAGGGCTGCCTGACCCTGCTGTTGGGCAGCGAGGAGCGCCGGATTGGCGCCGGTGAGTTCTTCATGTTCGCCAGCAACCAGCCCCATGCCTATCGCAACGATGGCCCGGTGGCGGCGAGATTCGTACGCAACGTAGTGATTTGATTCCTGGAGAGCGGTATGGACACAGCGCTGGAGCGACATGAGCAGGGCATCACCCGGGAGGCCGATATCCTGATCATCGGCGGCGGCCTGAGCGGTGCCATGCTCGCCGCGCAGCTGCTGCGCCTGCCGGGCCGGCGTGAGGTGCTGATTGTCGAACCGCGCAGTGAACTGGGCCGGGGCGAGGCCTACAGTGCCGTGGAGCTGGGGCACACCTTGAACGGCAACGCCGCGCGGATGAGCGTCGACCCGGACAACGCCGATGACCTGACTCAATGGCTCACTGCGTTCATCGAAGCCGGCGGCTGGCCCGAGTCGGATCAGCAGCACGTGCCGATCAGCGAGTTGTTCCCGCCCCGGGGGATGTTTGGCCTCTATGTGCAGCAACGGCTGGCCGAGGCCCGTGAGTTGGGCGCACGAAACGGTTCGACCGCCGAGCACGTGCGTGGGGAGGCCGTGGACCTGCGGGTTGCTGACGATGCCGTAATGCTGACGCTGGATGACGGCCAGGTCCTGCGCGGGCGTTTCGCGGTACTGGCCACCGGCATGTTCCCGGCGGCGCGCACCCCGCAAACCGAATCCAGCGGCTTGAATGCCGCGGCCCTGGACCCTTGGGATGTGGCTGCGATGCGCCAGCTCGATCCGCAGTCCACGGTGCTGATCATCGGCTCGGGACTGACGATGGTCGATGCCGTCGTGTCCCTGGAGCAGGCCGGGCACCGTGGGCCGATCGAAGTCTTTTCCCGCCATGGTTTGTTGCCCCATGTGCGCCGCCAACCACCTGCCTGGGTGGATTTTCTCGCCGACGATCACAGCCTGCGGTCGCCACGCCAGTTGATGCGGGCCCTGCGCGAGCAATGCCGTCAGGCCAAGGCCCAAGGCGTCGATTGGCAGGCTCCGTTGGACACGGTGCGCGCGCACATCGGGCGCTTGTGGAACCAAGCCAGCGATGTGCAACGCCGGCAGTTCGTCCGCCATGTACGGCCATGGTGGGAGAGCCATCACCATCGTTCGCCACCGCTGAGCGCCGAACTGGTGGCACGTTTGCACGAAGAAGGGCGGTTGCGGATTCAGGCAGCGTCATTCAAAGGATTGGCAGCGTCTGCCGATGGATTGGTGGCCATTAGCGTTCGCCGACGGGGCGAGGCTGAACTGGAAGTGGTGCAGGGCGCCGCGCTGATCAACTCCAGCGGCATTGAATATGATTGGCGCCGGGTTGCACGGCCGTTGCCGAAACAGCTATTGGCCCGTGGACTGATCCAGCCCGGGCCGCTGGCCCTGGGCATTGCTGCGCGTGCTGACGGTGCGGTGTTGGATGCCAAAGGCGAGCCTGCCGATCACCTGTTCGCCATGGGCCCGCCACTGCGGGGGATGTGGTGGGAAAGCACCGCCGTGACTGATGTGGCGAGCCAGGCCAAGGCGTTGGCGGGGCGGTTGGTTGGTGCAGCTTCAAGGTAAAGTTGAAGGTGGCCCCATGAGCACAATGAAGGGGCGAAAGTTTTCTTACGGAGCCCACCACCTTGCCGTGCATGACCCGCAGTAAACTGCGGGTACCCAATCCGCGGGAACTAGAAAGGCATAAAATAACCCCGTGCGTTTAATGCACGATTTTTCTCCGCTGTAGTCATCTGTTCGTGAGCGGCAAACCGACTGCTAGGCAGTAGACGTTGCACAGCAGGTAAGAGATTTGTTTGATGTAGGTCAGCCGCCGGCATATAGTGACCACTAAAATTAGTCCAGGACTCAAGCCTCCCCTCATCGAGAACAATATCCCCAGCATATAACACGTCTTCTCTGAGTGAAATTGAAGTGTGTCCCTGAATTTGGAATTGCTCTTCCGTAGTCGGCGAATCATGGGGGGCACCAGCCCAGATGCGCCCTGGATCATCGGTCAGTACAACATAGTGGAACGATCCATGTGGGGCTGGTACCGGGCCCTTCGCTACGGCGGGTGAAAAGTAGTATTTATTCTCTGACATTAGCCTTAATTCAAATATCTGTGTCGGCTCAGCCGCTTTCTGCTCCAAGGGATTGCGCACTTTCAGAGTTTTCATGGCAAAACGGTTTCTGAAAATAAGATTAAAATTGTCCAGATGGAAGTCGCTCAACTGTAGCGATTGGGCGACGTTTGTATTTAGCTCCCTTTCCCGTTGCGACGGACTTTGTGTCGCTGATGCCACAGGCCTCGTCCAGACTTTTCCTCGTTTATATGCGTTTTCAGCAGAACTTGGATGTGGGGACGCAATAGTCTGATGGCCGACTGCAGACGTTGGAATTGAAGTACCTAGGTGTGAAAGATTTCCAGGCGTTGTATCAGGAATCCTTCGAGCTAAGTTTATTGGGCGTGCGGGAACAACGGGGGGGATATCTGGAGCAGATTTTCGCATTAAGCCATCGAGGTCGACATTGACCAGCGGATTATTCCTGACCATTTGATAGAAATTCAACCCATCCACATCGCCAGCCGGATCCGGATTAACCCACCGCTGCAACCAACTCGCGTAATACCTGAACCCATAATAATAAAGCCCCGTCGCATCCCGCTCTTTCCCTGAATAACGCACCGTCTTGTAACTCGCTTCCACCTCACTGCGCCCGGCAAACCAGGCCGTGCCGCCATAGGGGTGATAGGTCTCCTGGCTGATCACCTCGGCCTCGCTATCCAATTCCAGGCTGCTAGAACCCAGATGGTCGGTCAGGTTGTAGCGGTACTGATCGTTGGAGATGCCGGCAGGCGGTGCCGTTTCCCAGTGCAGCACCTGCATCGCGCTGCGCCCGGCTTGCACGCAGATCACTTGCAACACTTCGCCAGTGCCTGTGTGGGTGCGGATTTCCAGGCCCGGCAAATAACGAACTTCCGAGACCAGCGAACGGGCGTTGGTGTGGCTGGTGCGGACCTTGCGCCGTCGCATCCCATCAATGCCGTAGAGGTACAGTTCGCGATCATCGTTGGCACCTTCGCGCTCAACCGGTCGTACCTCGCGCAGTTGGTTGCGTAAGTCCCAACTCATCGTTTGCCCCAGTTGCAACTCCAGCAGGTTGCCGTTGCCATCAAACGCCGCGGCGATTTCCTCTTCAGTCGGTGGTCGGTCATTCTGTTCCGCTAGACAACGGTTGCTGTGGCGCGCTGCCGTCAGCTTGCGGCTGTGATTTTGTGGGCCGACATGGACCAGTTCAAGCAAGTTACCGGCAGCGTCATAGTGGTAGGTTTGCTGATAGTTGGCGACGGCGCCCGGATCGTCGAAGCGATTGAATGCCGGCCCTCGGTTGGCGCTGCCAGCCTCCCAGCCGGTTGCCTTGATCAACTGATAGAGGCTGTCGTAGTCATAGCGGTTGATAGGTTCAACCCGCTGGTTGGCGAAATAGCGAATCGGTAGGGCCGCGTCTTCAATGCTCAGCACATTACCGACTGGATCGTAGGCGTAACGCAGGTCTTGCAGCGCTTGAGTTCCGCGTCGAGCCTCAAGCTGCAGCAAGCGACCGTCTTCGGGACGATAGGTCAGCGTGCTGATCACCCCATTGCCAGCGGTTTCCTGTTCAACCTGGCCGTAGGCGTTGTAGGCGAGGGCGCTGACCAGGGTTTGCGCGGTGGCTTGAGCGCTGAGTTGCAGGTGGGTGGCGAACAATTGGCCGTCAACGGTGTGGTCGAACGATTGCCGATTGCCCTTGGCATCGGTCTGTTCCAGCACATCGCCCAGCGGGTTGAAGTGCGTCACGCTGGTTGCAGCTTGTTCCACCGGTTCCAGCAACGCATCGCGCTCCGACAGCCCCGGCGGCCAATCCGGTATTTCCAGCGAACGCAAAAAGCGCTGGGTCTGTTCCAGCACTCCACCGGTCAGGGCATATTCGTCCAATGTCTGGGTGCCCACTGGATCGTCGTGCCGGATCAACTGCCCGCATTGGTTGTGTCCGGTAAATTCGGTCTCCGCACCAGCGTACTCATAGCGTTCGGAGCAACGCGCGATTTCGCCTTCGCCCTGCTCGAAAATGGCCAGCGGGCGTAGCAGATCGTCGTATTCGATCCGTCGTTCAGTGGCGCGGCTGTCCCAGGTTAGAACCAATTGATCCCCATCACCAAACAAGTTGATCCGCTCACCGGCATCGACACTGATCGAAGCCAGCACCTTACCTGACAGCGAATAACGATTGAGCAGGTTGGCGGGCGCACCTACTGCGCTGAGCGCCCAAAGCCTGGGATCCCATTGCTCAATCAGGCGCCCCATTGCGTCATAGGCGGTGCGGTTGATGCGCTCTTCAGCTTCTGCTGTTCCCACGCAGCGGCAATAAGCGACTGAACGCGCCGTCAGGCTGCGGGGGTCAATGACCGTCAGCGTCGGAGTGTGGGTGTGAAGCCCTTGCACAAGAGCTGACATGGCCTATGTTGACTCCTCCAACGTATCGTTTTCGTCTTCGCCAATCTCATACCACCCCAGATACCGCTGGCGGCGCCAATAGCCCATGGCGGTGACGGTCAGGGTAGGGCGGCCCAAGGGGTCGTAGAACTGCTGGTCGCAATAACCGAAGCGACGAAACGATTCATCGTTGATGTAGCGATGGCCGTCGGCGAAGTACGGCCGGTAGACGCGCACCGCCAGGCCCTTGTTGTTGTATTCCACACGTTCGCTGACCCGCCAGCGCTCGGCGGCCGGTGCCGTCACCGGCTGGTCGCCGTCGAGCACCAGGCTGCCGTCGTCCGCGATCTGGTAGGCCGTGCCCGGTTCGACCTTCTGCTTGCTCTGCAAGGCCCGGCCAAAGCCGTCCCAGCACTGCACGGCGATACGGATCTTGCGAGCCGGATTGTCCGGGGGCTGTGGGTAGTGGTCGGCTTGCAGGACCGCCGTGTGGACCGGCTCACGACGCTGCATCCAACTGAAGGCATCGCGAAAACAGGCGCTGGCGGCGCCTTGCACGGCCGCCCCCGGGGCGGCGATGGCTTCGGCGGGCGAACGGGTAAACGGCAAGTAATTCTCCAGCGAATCGAAACCTACGTTCTCGCCGCGTTCGGTCCCGTGGAAACTGTTGGCCAACAGCTCGCCAAAACCGTCGTAGCGGGCCTCCTGGATGTTCTGGTTCGGATCGACAATGCGCCGGGGCAACAGGAACCGATAATCCGTGTCGGCCACATGGGTGTTGCAACCGTCAGCCGTAGTGACACTGATCGGCAGGCAGTAATAGGGATCGAAGCTGATGTCCGTCGGTCCCTGGCTTTCGGTGGCTTGAGCGCGGATCAGCCGATAGAAACCGTCCAGCCCGGCGTAGGTCATGAACCCCCGGCGGGTCGACCACAACACCCTGTCGGGTTCCGCTGGCAGCACGGCGGCCAGGGGGCGATAACCGAGCCCGGGCAGTTTGTCCGCCAGCTCTTCGGGACTCAGCACCGGTGCATATGCCTGCAACGCTACCTCATCCAGTTCGGCGGACTCAAGGTAGTCGGCCAAGGCCTCGAAGCTGGCCTGTCCTGCCGGTAACGTCTGGCCCGCCTGTTGATAGCGTTGCTCGGACAGTTGTGCCAGGACCCGCGGGAAGTCATCGCTGGGTGGTGCATTGAGACAGTCGAACATCGCCTCATGGGAAATGTCCTCCGGGCCGAGCACCGTCTTCGACAGCACCAACGCATTGCCCCGGGACAGGTAGGGCAGACCCAGGCGCCAGGTCTGTGGGTCATCATCCAGATGAATAAATTGGGCGCGGTTTTCACTCAGGTAGTAGTAGCGCTGGGCATCATCGTGGGCGGCACGCCACCAGGTTTGTTCATGGGGGTCGCTGAACGGTGGCGCGTCGTCGATGTTTTTGCGCCGGGCATAGTCGATCGTCACCTCATGGGTGACCCCGCCATAACGGTCCCAGGCCAGGCTGATGTGATGCTGGCACCGCGGGTCATCAGGCTGGCGTTCATAGGTCCAGGCAATGGACTCCAGTTCCAGCGGCTGCATACGGCAATAGGGTTGGTGCTCGTCTCGTCGTTGCCACAGACGCACGGCATAACGCGATTGCTGCACCGAATAGGGCCAGGCCTGCAATGGGTTGGCGGTGTCGAGACCGAACACCTCGACCCGCAGCGGCCAGCCGGCCAGGGCGTAGGCCATGTCGTGCAAGGTCGTGGCATCAGCGTCGCCGATTATCTCGTCCGGAGCATCGTCTTGCGGCGCCAGCAGCAGGGCCCTGCCCAGGGGTTGGGCCGCGCTGTCGGAGCGGTCGTAGTCCAAGCCTGGCAGATCGGGCACGCGTCCGGTGTGGAACCAGCTCTTGCGCAGCACCGGCGCGGTAAAGTCCGCGCTGTCGGCCGTGACTTCGCTGTCGGTCTGCAGCACCAGGCCAAAGCCTCGGAACTCGCGCTCCTGCCCATCGTAGAAACCCTGGCGGTAGGCAAAGTGCTGGGTCAGCAGATTGCCGGTGATTTCATCCCGTTGGGTCTGTCGGGCGGCCAGCGGCATCGGGAACGGCACATGGCTGGCAACCTCCAGGCCCGCTGTCAGCAACGTCTGTTTTTCATCCAGCCATTCCTGGGCCGAACTGCGATAGATCACTTCGCCCGCTGCGCCCATATTGTTTTGGGTGCGGTGCAGCAGATACGGCTTGGCCTGAACGAAATCGCAGCGCCAGTGCCGGGGTTTCATATGGGGGATGGTCAACACCAGGCTGGAACAACCGAGCCCTTGCAGGTCGGCGGTGCTGACCTGGCACAGCCGGTCATACCGCACGCCTGGCGGCCAGGGTAGGCGCCGTGGGCTGCTTTCAAAACCCATGCCGGTGCGATTCATGAATATCTCGGCATGCTCGCTGGTCAGATAGATCAGGTCCGCCGCGCCGGAGCCGTCCAGGTCGGCGAGCAATACCCGCGAAGCGTCGAAGGATTCGTAGGTATAAGGCAGGCTCCCTAAGCGAAACCCCGGGTCGAAACGACCGTGGCCGCGGTTGGGCCAGCAGACGATTTCGTTGTGGCGAATACGCACCAGATGCTGTTGGCCACTGCCCAGCACATCGCTGAACGCCACCAGTTCGGTCTGCGCCTGACTCAGTAGCGGGAGGCGATCTTCGGGGGCGGTTTCTAGGCGGTGCGGCACATCCGCGGCTGTGGCAAAGCCGTCTTCGCGACGATTGGCATACAACCGCACGCTGCGCGGGCCGATCAAGGCCAGGTCGGACAAGCCGCCGCCCATCAAGTCGGCCAGTTGGCTTTGTGGGTGGAAGAACTCCACGGGGAAGGCGGCGAAGGTGACGAAATTCGACCAACTGCGATCCGGGTTGAGGGTGAAAAAGCCGCTCACGCCGGGTTGCGCCATCACCCAATCCAGCCGGCCATCGCCGGTGAGGTCCATCAGCGACTGACGCATCGGCTTGCGGCTGTCCATCACCGGAATGGCTTCCAGTCGCCGCCACTCACCGTAGACCACCTCGTCGGGCGTTTGCACCGGCTGTGCCCGTAGCGGCTCGCGGTAGTACCAGGCTTTGTCACTGCGATAGAGCACACCTGGAATACCCTCGCCATACAGGTCGACCAACTGGTACTGCTGGCCATCGTTGAGGCCGGGCATGGCGTCGAATGGTTGATACTCACTGTCGTCGGTTTCAAACGTCGAACAGGTGAACTCCACCGGTGGACGCGACTCGATTTGCCCTTGCTCGTCGTAACCTTGCAGATGTGCGGCAGACAGCAGGTTGTAGCCCAGTTCGGTCGTGCGATATTCCAGCCGCAAGCGTTGCACCAGCAGCGGTTCGCTGCCCAGTTCGGCGAAATGGTGGAACATCAGCACTTGCCGGCACAGGCGCAGGTTGCCCAGCAGGAAACCGTAGCCGTAGGTCGAGAAAGGATCGCTGCGCACCGGCCACTCGCCGGTTGCTGTGTAGGCCGGGATTTCGTCCAGTGCCGTGGTGCGTTCGCCGTAGTCGAAGATCAGGTCGAAGTGCCACTGTGCGTGCTCCAACTGCTCCGGCACCCAGTGGTAGAGGTGGGCGTTTGCCTCGGCATTGCCATAGCGCACCCGGCTCAGGTAGCACTGGGCGCGAAAATCGCGTGGTGTATCAGCGGGCATTCCGGCGTGATCTTCGCCGGCGTACTCATAGAGGATGTGTTCACCATGGGCGTTCAGGCTTTCCTCCAGCAGCCACTCGCCGACGCGCAGGGCATCTTCCAGGTCGGTGCTGCGTGATGAAGGGGTGAAACCGTACAGGTGCAGGCTGCCGTCGGCCCCGTGAATCAACCAGAAACCCGGATAGTCCTGTGCCGAACGCCAGTGCTCGATACGTTCGAACGCTCCTTCGATACGAGGAAAATAACGGGCCACCTGATAGTCGATACCCAGGTCCAGGCCTCGATAGGTACGCACGGTTCTGCGAATGATCGTCCCGGCGGCGTCGCGCTCCGGCATCCAGGCCATGCCGTCGGGGCCGAGCATGACATCGTCATCGGTGTAATCCGGTACCCCCTTGCTCGTCCGCCGTGCCACACAGCCTAGCGATAGTACCCAGCCGATCCCGAACAGGCTGTTGCCCACGCTACTGCCGTAACCGAGCCGCAGGGTCGGGGCGAAACCGCGTCCGGGTGAGATCGGCAGTGGCAAGTCGCAGGACGCCTTGCCGGTTGAGCCGACCTCGCCCCAGCCTTTGCCGATGCTCTGGATGGCGCCACCGCCCTTGGGCAACGAAGGTGGCGTGATGCTCAAGCGTTCCGGTTGATCCATCGCCAGGCTCCGAGCGGGTGTGCAGGGAGCTAATTTGGCGCGAATCAAAGGCCCCATCCACTGTCAGAGCTGACAGTTTTCTAGTGCTTAATGAAATAAGAACACGGTGCAAGAGGCATTTTTTGTTTGCACTGGGGGGCGCTGAAGTGGGAGGTTATCGCTCCCTGACCTTGACCCAACGCTCCTCCCGAGCCGCCACACGAATCGCCGCCGCCAGCCGCTCCACTTCCCAGGCCTCTTCGAAGTCCGTCCCGCTGCCGCTTTCGCCGGCAAGCGTCATGATCAGTTCCCGGACTTCCAGGGTCTTCAGTTCGTTGTACCCCAACTGGTGCCCGGCGGCCGGGCTGAACGCGGCATAACCGGGCAAATCCGGGCCGGCCAGCAGGCGCTGGAAACCCGCCTGGCCGACGCGACACAGGCGCAGTTCATTCAGCCGTTCCTGATCGAACGCCAGGGTGCCGAGGGTGCCGCTGATCTCGAAGCTCAGGTGGTTCTTGTAGCCGTGCTTGAGCCAACTGCTGCTCACCGTGCCTCGGGCGCCATTGGCGAAACGCAGCAGCGCGTGGACCTGGTCGTCCACCGCGATGGCACGTTGTTCGGTATTGCCCGCGCTGGCAGGGCGTTGGTTGTGCACGGTCTGGCTGTCGGCGCACACCGCTTCGACATCGCCCAACAAGTGCCGGGCCATGGCCAGCAAGTGGCTGCCCAGGTCCGCCAGTGCACCGCCGGCGTGGGCCGCTTCGCAGCGCCATGACCACGGCGAAGCGGGGTCGGCCATGAAGTCTTCGCTGAATTCGCCCTGGAAACTGATGATCTGTCCCAGTTCACCGCGTTGGATCATGTCCCGCGCCCGTTGAATGATGGGGTTGTGCTGGTAGTTGTAGCCGACCCGCGTCACTACTCCGGCTGCCTTGGCCGCCTGACGCATCTGCTCGGCCTGTTCCAGGGACACTGCCAGGGGCTTTTCACAATAGACCGGCTTGCCCGCCGCCAACGCCGCCATGGCCATCGGGAAGTGCAGGTGGTTGGGGGTGGTGATGGCGATCAGGTTGACCTTCGGGTCGTCGATCAGTTGTTGCCAGTCGCTGTGGGCCGTCTCGAACCCCCAGCTGTGGGCGCATTGCCGGGCACGCTGCGGATCGGCGTCGGCCAGGGCCGCCAGTTTCAGGTTCAGGGGGAGGTCGAACACCGCCTTGGCATTGTGGAACGCCAAGGCATGGGCACGGCCCATGAAGCCGGTGCCAATCAGACCGATGCCGAGATCACGCATGAGAAAGAGCCCTTTGAGTTTTTATTTTCAGAAGGGCTATTTATGGAATAAATATTCGCTAATTGCAAATATTGGAATAAATATTCATTCTCTGTGTGATCACCATAGTCCCTGTGGGAGCGAGCTTGCTCGCGATAGCGCCGCATCAGTCGCACAAGTACTGGCTGACCCACCGCTATCGCGAGCAAGCTCGCTCCCACAGAGTCTGTCATGGGGCTCACTGTCAGGACAGGAACCCACCATCCACATTCAACGCCACACCCGTGGTGTAGCTCGACGCATCGCTGGCCAGGTACAACACCGCGCCGGCCATTTCGCTTGGGTCGGCCACGCGCTTGAGGGGGATCTGCGCCAGGGCGGTCTTCAGGATGGCGTCGTTCTTGACCAGTGCCGAGGCGAACTTGGTGTCGGTCAGGCCTGGCAACAGGGCGTTGCAACGGATGCCGAACTGCGCGCATTCCTTGGCGAAGACCTTGGTCATGTTGATCACCGCGGCCTTGGTCACCGAGTAGATGCCCTGGAAGATCCCCGGCGAGATGCCGTTGATCGACGCCACGTTGATGATGCTGCCGCCGCCGTTCTCGCGCATCAGCTTGCCGGCTTCCACCGACATGAAGAAGTAGCCGCGGATGTTCACGTCCACGGTTTTCTGGAACGCACCCAGGTCGGTGTCCAGGACATTGCAGAATTGCGGGTTGGTGGCGGCGTTGTTGACCAGGATGTCCAGGCGTCCGAACTGTTCGCGGATACCGGCGAACACCTGGCTGATCTGCTCCATTTCACCGATGTGGCAGGCGATGGCGGTGGCCTTTCCGCCAGCGGCGATGATGGCGTCGGCCACGTGCTGGCAACCGTCGAGCTTGCGGCTGGAAACGATCACATGGGCGCCTTGCTGGGCCAGCAGTTTGGCGATGGCTTCGCCGATGCCGCGGCTGGCGCCGGAAACGAAGGCGATTTTACCGTCGAGGTCGAACAACTGGGTCTTGGACATGCTGTTTCCTTGTTATAGGTGCGCTCAGAGCGTGGATTTGTCGATGACCTGCAGGCTCATCTGCTCCAGCAGTTTGTTCATCTGAACGAACTGCGCGAAGCGTTTGTCCTGGGTCTGGCCGTGGAAGAAGCGGTAGTAGATCTGCTGGACGATGCCGGCCAGGCGGAACAGGCCGTAGGTGTAGTAGAAGTCGAAGTTGTCGATGCGGATCCCGGCGCGCTCGGCGTAGTAATCGACGAACTCGCGGCGGGTCAGCATGCCGGGGGCATGGCTTGGCTGACGGCGCATCAGCTGGACGGGGGCCGGGTCTGCGGCTTCGATCCAGTAGGCGAGGCTGTTGCCCAAATCCATCAACGGATCGCCGATCGTGGTCAGTTCCCAGTCCAGCACGCCGATGATCTGCATCGGGTTCTCTGGGTCGAGGATCACGTTGTCGAAGCGGTAGTCGTTGTGGACGATGCTCGAAGTGGGGT
Organism: Pseudomonas sp. Lb2C2; assembly: GCF_052112205.1. Classification (NCBI taxonomy): domain Bacteria; kingdom Pseudomonadati; phylum Pseudomonadota; class Gammaproteobacteria; order Pseudomonadales; family Pseudomonadaceae; genus Pseudomonas; species Pseudomonas sp. Lb2C2. The sequence goes on from NZ_JAUTYW010000008.1 coordinate 144,242, forward strand.
GGTCGGCCGGCATCTTGTCGTTGAGCCAGGCCTTGACCGCTTCCCACTTCGGCGCATCGGGCGTCAGGGCTTTTTCGTAGCGGTCGCTCCAGCCGCGGATCTGCCGGGCCACGTAGCCTTCGGGCTTGCCCAGGTCGGCCAGGCCGCAAGCTTTGTAGTCGACACGGTGCAGCTCGACGAGCCGGTCGATGAAGCTCTTGCACAGCGCTTCGGTGCGGGCGGCGTCGAAACCCAGTTCCGGCGGCAGGTCGGAGCGCAGGATGATGCCCTTGACCCGTTCCATCACATAGAACTCGGCGCCCATCACTGACTCGTCGGTGCAGTGCACGTAGGCTTTGGGGCAGTACGGGAAACCTTCGCGCAATTGATTGAGGATGCGAAACTCACGGCCCATGTCGTGGGCGGACTTGGCCTTGTGGCCGAACGGCGGCCGGCGCAGGACGAATTCCTGCTCGGGGTATTCCAGCAGGTAGGTCAGGTTCGACGCGCCACCGGGAAACTGGCTGATCTGCGGCACGCCGGTCAGGCCGGGAATGTGGGCCTTGAGGTACGGGTCGATCAGGTTGGCATCGAGTTCTTCACCGTCGCGCACGCGGGTGGACTGATCAGTAAACGCCATGCTTATCCCTTCTGCTTATTTTGGAGGCCATCGATCATTGGCTAATCTAATGGCGCGTGGGAGGCGTCACAAGCACGCCAGGGTCTTATAGGTTAGCGTGTTGCCGGATAATCAGCGGGCTTGATGCATGGCGGCGTGCGCGTCGGGTAGCGGCGAGCTAAGGTTTCGGGATCTGTCGCTTTCAAAGGAGCAACCACGATGGGATGCCCGCAAGTCTGTGGCACCGCGACCTTGCAATGCAGCTTCGGCGCAGCCCCGGCGGTGCTCAATGTGCTGCCGGTCAATCGCCTGCTGACCGGCGGGATGCCGGCAGCGAATATCATGGATCACATCCCGCTGGTGAACATCACCACGTTCGGCATGTGCATGAGCCTGGCGAATCCGACCGTGGCCGCCGCCACCGCTGCGGCACTCGGCGTGCTGACCCCCATGCCCTGCATCCCGGCCACCGCCGCCCCCTGGATCCCCGGCGGCGCCCCGACCCTGTTGCTGGGCAACATGCCGGCCATCGATGCCAACAGCACCTTGATGTGTACCTGGGCCGGGGTGATCAAGATCGTTGTGCCAGGGCAGGTGCAGATGCTCATCCCCTGATCGGCAATCTTGCAGGCATTGCACAGACCCCTGTGGGAGCGAGCTTGCTCGCGATAGCGGTGGGTCAGTTTGCGGTGATGTTGACTGTGACGCCGTCATCGCGAGCAAGCTCGCTCCCACAGGGGACTATGAGTGACCACAAAATCTGCGACAACCTCGAAAACACTGTGGGAGCGAGCCTGCTCGCGATAGCAGTGGATCAGTTGGTGGTGATGTTGGATGTGCCGGCGTCATCGCGAGCAAGCTCGCTCCCACAGGGGGGAAGACAATAGTCAGGCCTGCGCCGGATCGTTCCAGCGCCTGAACCACCAGCGCACCCGGGAGATCGGTTTGCCTTCGGCGTCCAGTGGCCGGCCGTCTTCGGCGTAGGCCTGGGCTGGTTCCAGCAGTTGGCCGTTGAGGTAGCGGGCTTCGACCGCCGGGTTGCCGTTGGCGTGCAGGCGGCGATAGCGGCCGTCGCGCACGCCGTCGCGATAGACCTCGGCTTCGGCCAGTTGCCCGTCGGGGAAGTAGTTGTTCGCCTCACCGTGCAGCAACCCGCGCCTGTACGTGGCCTGGCGTTGCAATCCGCCTTCGGCCGCGTAGAAGCTCGCGACACCCTGCAACTTGCCTTTCACGAACGGCAACACCGCCGAGACCTTGCCATTGGGGTGATACAGGGTGCTGGTGCCTTGCAGTTCACCTTGGCTGTAGTTGAGTTTTGCTTGCGGGCGTTGGGCTTCTTCGATTTGCAGCGGGCCGTCGAGCTGACCATCGACCAGTTGCCCGCTCAGTTGGCTGTCACCACGCTCCAGATCGAGTTTTTTCGAGGCCATCGGTGGGCTCCTGTCAGTTGACCTTCACCAGGCCGCCCTTGATGGTCAGCATGCCGCCGCCGTCCACGGTCTGTTCGGCCGCCGCCTTGTTCACCAGGCTGATGCCGGCGTCGTTGGTCAGGGTGGTGCCGGCCTTGTTTTCCAGCGACGTACCGGCCTGGTTGCTCAGGGCCGTGCCGGCTTTCTGGCTGATGGACGTGCTGGCCTGGGCGGCCAGGTCGGCGCCGCTCTTGATCGCGAAGCTACCGCCACTTTGCAGGGTCAGGGTGCCGCTGACCTTGATGGTCAGGTTGCCGTCCACCGTCAGGCTGTAGTTGCCGGTGACCTTATGATCGTAATTGCCGCCGGTGCTGTGGCTCTGGTCCGAGCCCACGGTGACGGTGCGGGTGTCCTTCACATCGAGGCTGTCGCTGCCGGTCTGGATGGTCACGCTGCGCTTGCCTTTCTCCAGGGTCACGGTTTCGTCGCCGTCCTTTACCGTGCGGGTACGGGCGTTCTGCACCGTGAGGGTTTCGTCGTGGCCGACGGTGGCGGTGGTGTCGTTGAGCACGTTGATGTTGAAGTCTTTCTGGGCTTGGAGAAACACCTCTTCGGCGTCCTTCTTGTCTTCGAAGCGCAACTCATTGAAACCACCACCGCCCTTGGACGAATTGGTCTTGATCCCGGACTGGGTCTGGTTCGCCGGTAGCGCGTAGGGCAGGGCATTGTCGCCGTTGTAGACGCAGCCGGTGACCAGCGGCCGATCCGGGTCGCCGTCGATGAAGGTCACGATGACTTCCTGGCCGATGCGCGGTACGAACTGCATGCCGAAGCCCTTGCCGCTCCAGGGCAAGACCACACGGACCCAGCACGATGAGGTCTCGTCGTTCTTGCCGGTGCGGTCCCAGGGGAACTGCAATTTGATCCGGCCATATTCGTCGGTCCAGATTTCTTCGCCGGCCTTGCCCACCACCAGCGCCGTCTGGGTGTGCATGCGCGGTTTTGGCGTGAGGCGGGCCGGTCGATAGACCGTGGCCTTGGGGATCGCTTCGAAGCGGTTGCGATAGCTGTCATGACTGGCTTCATGGCTGACCGCCGTCACGACCCAATCGATATTCAGCGTCGAGTCTTCATGGCCGGCGAGGGTGAACCAATACCCTGGCACCAGCCAGCGGCAGTCGCTTTCGCCGACGAAGCGTTTCTCCTGGCTGCGCAGGCCATCCACTCGCTGTTTGGTCAGCGCATCGCCCTGGGCCTTGGCGGTATAGCTGCCTGGATGTTCGTACACCGAGCTCGGCCCGGCCACGGCTTCGGCCTGGCTGTAGAGCGATGTCGTCGGCGTGGTGAACTCATAATCGGTCGCCTGGTAAACCCCGGCCACCGCTTGCAGGCACACTTGCCCGGAGCGGATGCCGTGCAGTTCCCGCTCACCCATTTTCTGCCCGAGATAATTCACCGTCGGCCCGTTGGGGATGGGCGCGAAGGCATCGTTGCTGTCGGCCAGTACCAGGGTGTGCGTGCCTGCTTCATGGGTGAAGAACCAGAAAATCCCGTCCTCTTCCATCAGGCGCGAGACGAAGGCCAGGTCGGTTTCGCCGTATTGCACGCAGTACTCGCGCGGGCTGTAGCTGCCGGTGAGCTTGAGCTGGAAGTCGGTGAAACCGTGGCCCTTGAAAATCGTGGTGACGATGTCCGAGGTGGCAAGGTTCTGGAACACACGGTTGTTGCTGGCCAGGCTCAGCCACCAGAGCCAGGGCCGGAGTAAAAGCTGATAGCGCTCGGCGGTGGCGTCGGCAGGAAGCTGGCGGATCTCGGCCACCAGCCAGTCCAGCGGACGCAGCAAGGCGTCCTTGTGCAGCGTGGTGGTCACGTGGCTGGCGACGGCTGTCGTGAGGTCCAGCGAGGCGCCGTCGTTGATGCCGTTGAGGATGTGCGAACCCAGGGCGTTGAGGCGTTCTTCGCCGGACAGCGATTCAGGGTACAGCGCCGACAGCGAGGTGGCGGTGAGTGATAGCGTGGTGTTGCTGTCGGTGGAGCGGGGCATTGAATGGCCTGCTACTGGTAATTCAATTCATGGATTACTTTATTGGCGTTTCCATTCTGGTAGTAGAAGTGCCACTTCGAAGTGAATGGCCAGTAGGTGGCGACATACTCGCCCCACAGGACGGCTTCGGCCCACGGCCCTCCATGGGTATACGGGACCGCCCGCTGGATGGCGGGAACATTGTATTTGTCCGACGGCAGCAGCCAGGAAACGTTGGTGCCATAGCGGAAAAGGTCATCCTGGGAGAAGACCGGATTCTGATTGCCCGTGGTGTATAGGTTGTAGTGTCGAACCCTGATGAACCCGCCGAAGTTCTGGATTCCCACGCAACAGCCTGTCAGGTTGGCAGTGAGGAACAGGAGTGGGTCGTTGCCCGTCGGGGTCGCAGGGAGGTCGACATAGAGTCCCGCGTCAGGATTCCACGGCAGGTAGTAGGCACGATGGGCGTTTCCATCTGCCAACGCCAGCAAGTCTCGATCGATATCAAGGCGCAGGTCAAAGCTGACGATGCCTGCGTGAGTATTGGCGAAGGTGGGACAAAGATGGCGCTTTTCCAGTTCAAGTCTTGCCTTCAGCATGGCAATGTCCTTCCATTGGTCATGAGTAAATACACGGTGAAAAACGCCACTTCACCGCCCGCAGCCCATGGCGGGCTTGACGTGCAAAGACGAGGGCGAACGGTACGCCAGAAGCCCGGGGCAAGTCATTCCAACACCCACTCCGCCAACTTTCCCGTCACCTGGGTCATCAACACATTCTCGACGTCCCGTGCCCCCGCCGCGCTGCACTTGGCCAACACAGCCTTGACGATCCCCGCATCGAACTCGAACTGCTTGCCGGTCGCGGCCTTGTAGCGCCCGCGCAATTTTTCCAGCTTCGCCAGCACAATCCCCTCCAGCGTCGCTTCATCCAGCGGCCGGTACGCCACCACGGTCATGCGTGCCAGAAATGCCGGACGGAACGCTTGCAGCAGCACCTTGTGCAAGGCTTCGTTGAAGGCGTCGCTGCCCAGTTGCGCGCTAGGCGTATCCAGCAATAGCTCGGCGCCGACGTTGCTGGTGGCGAGCATCACGGTGTTCTTGAAGTCCACCACCAGGCCGGTGCCGTCTTCCATCAGGCCTTTGTCGAAGACGTTGTAGAAAGCTTCAAGCACATCCGGGTGGGCCTTTTCGATTTCATCCAGCAGCACCACCGAATAGGGTTTGCGCCGTACCGCTTCGGTGAGCACACCGCCGCTGCCGTAGCCGACGTAGCCGGGAGGGGCGCCTTTGAGTTGGCTGACGGTGTGGGCTTCCTGGTACTCCGAGAGGTTGATGCTGATCAGGTTGCGCTCACCGCCGTACAAGGCGTCGGCCAGGGCGTAGGCGGTTTCGGTCTTGCCCACGCCGGTGGGGCCCACCAGCAGGAACACGCCAACCGGCTTCTGTGGGTCGGTGAGGCCGGCGCGGTAGGCTTGCAGGCGTTGGGCGATGGTGTTCAGCGCGGTGCTCTGGCCCATGACCCGCTGGCCCATGCGCTGGCCGAGGGTACGCACGGCGTGGGCTTCGTCGGCGAGCATCTTGCCGACCGGGATGCCGGTCCAGCCGGCAATCACGGCGGCGACGGTCTTGCTGTCCACCTGTTCGGGCACCAGCGGATCGTCCTGGCGAATGGCATCCAGGCCCGCCTCCAGGCGCAGCAGTTCGGCGGCCAGGTGGTCGATGCGGTTATCGATCTCGGTGTCGGCTTTTTCACCGTCGGCGCGTTCGCTCAGGGCAAGCAGTTCGCGCCGGGTGTCGAGCAGTTCGCGCACGGCTTCGCGCTCTTCGCCCCAGCGGGTTTCCAGTTCGCGGATGGCTTGCACGTTGCTGGTCGATTCGCCTTCGAGCAGGGTGATGCGCTCGCGGTGATCGAGCCCGGTCGCCTGTTCCCGGCGCAGGCGTTCGACCTCATCCTTGAGGCTGTTCTGCCGATGGCGCAGGCTTTCCAGCGGCGGCGGTACGTCGTGCTGGCCGAGGGCGACCCGGGCGCAGGCGGTGTCGAGCACGCTGATGGCCTTGTCCGGCAACTGTCGCCCGGAGATGTAGCGGTGGGACAGCTTCACTGCCTCGTGGATGGCCGCGTCCAGCACCTGCACGCCGTGGTGCTGTTCCAGTTTGCTCGCCACGCCGCGGAGCATTTCCACGGCGGTGAGTTCGTCCGGTTCTTCGACCTGCACCAGTTGGAAGCGGCGGGCCAGGGCCGGGTCTTTCTCGAAATATTTTTTGTATTCCAGCCAGGTGGTGGCGGCCAGGGTGCGCAGTTCGCCCCGGGCCAGGGCCGGCTTGAGCAGGTTGGCCGCGTCGCTGCCGCCTTCCGCACCGCCGGCACCGATCAGCGTATGGGCTTCGTCGATGAACAGGATGATCGGTTTTTCGGCGCTGCGTACCGCGTCGATCACGCCTTTGAGGCGTTGTTCGAACTCACCTTTGACGCCGGCACCGGCCTGCAACAGGCCCAGGTCGAGGACGCGCAGGGTGACTTCCTGCAACGACGGCGGCACATCCCCGGCGGCGATACGCAGGGCCAGGCCTTCCACCACCGCAGTCTTGCCGACGCCCGGCGCGCCGACCAGGATCGGGTTGTTCTGCCGGCGGCGGAGCAGGATGTCGATGCACTGGCGGATTTCGCCGTCGCGGCCAACAATGGGGTCGATGCGCCCGGCCCGGGCGTCGGCGGTCAGGTCCTGGGTGTACTGGTCCAGCACCGGGTCCTGTTTCAGGGGAGGCTCGCCGGGTTTGGCCGGGCGAACGCCACCGACATGTTCACGGGAGCTTTCGGTCCATTCCAATAGGTGGGCGCGCAGGGCGTCGCGGGGGATGCGCAGCAACGACGAGGCGCTGTTGAGCAGCAGGCTGCGGCGCTCATCACGGTCCAGCAGCGCCAGCAGCAACAGCCCGGAGCGGATGCTGTCCAGGCCCAGCACACTGGCCTGGACCACGGCGTCTTCCAACAGGCCGATGGTTTGTGCCGACAAGGCGGGCGTGCGGGTGCTGCCGGATTTGAACAGGTCCAGGGCCTTGTTGGTTTCCGTCGCCACCGCGTCACGCTCCAGCCCGAAGCGCGGCAGCAGGCAGGCAAAGTCGCCGCCCTCGATGTCGAGCAATTCCAACAGCAGGTGTTCGATTTCCACATAGTGATGGCTGCGCTGCATGCAGCGTTGCGCGGCCCGTTCCAGGGCGCGGCGGTTGTCCGGGTTGAGGCGTCCGATCAGGCTGGCCAGTTCCATTTCAGGCAATCTCCGGCTGACGAAGACGGGTTTCGATCCGTTGCACGGCGAGGGTTGGCTGGCGTTGCAGGCCACCGTTCCAGTTCAGCCGTGGCGCTGCCTGGCGGTCCAGTTGCAGTGGGCCGGCGCCACGGATCAGCAGTATCAGGGTGCAATCCAGATCGGGGCCGAAGTACAGGGCGTAGAGACTGGCGAGCAGCGGATGGGTTTCGCCGTTGGGCAGCAGTTCGCTGGCCTGGCCCGTGGTCAGCGGGCCGAGGGTCAGGCGCACGCCGGCATGTTCGTCCCAGACGTGTGTACCGGCCACCGCGTTGCGGCCCAGGCACAGGTTGCGCCCGCCTGGTTGCAAGCGGCTGCGGCTGGCCGGCGGGATTTCACGCCAGCCACCTTCGTAGGCGTTCAGCTCCACAGGCAGCCCGAACTGTTCGCGGACAATCGCCGCGAACCCGTCCAGGGAGCGCCGGCCATCGGCGTACAGCGCGGTGCAGGCCAGTACCGCCGAGTCGGGTGCGGCCTGGCGCTCCTGCAAGGCCTTGGGCAGCAGGCCGGTCAACGCCCGCAGTTGCGCGTGTACGGCGGACGATCCCGGGGCAGTGAAACCCAAGGCGATGCGATGTTTGCGCATCACCTTGTAAAGCAGGCTGAGCAGGCGATGCTGGAACAGGTCGAGGAATTCCGCCGGGGCATGATCCTTCGCCCGTGCCCGTTGTTGCAGCCATTCCTGGTAGGCGTAGGGCAACGGGCCGTCGGGGCCGCCGAGGCCGAAGATCGGCGTGGTCAGGGTTGGCGGCAGGCCGGGTTCCTGGCCCAGGCTTTCCACTTCGCTGGCGGCGAACAGCGGCGTCAAGGGCCCGCGCAGACGCAAGGCTTCGGCGTGCGGCGCGGTGCCGCTGCCCAGGGGCTCGGCCTGGGGGTGTTCACGTTCGAGCAACAGCAGGGCCTGGAGCCATTCGAATCGTTGCGGGTCGCGCCGCAGTCGCTCGCTCAGGTTCAGAGCACCAGGGGTTTGCCGGCTTGGGGTTGCCATGTCTTCACCTCCTTGTCGGACTGGACCAGCACGGTGCGCACGAAGCGATTGGTGGTGGCATAAAGGGAAAAGAATTGCGCCAGTACCCCGGAGAACAGCACGGCGCTGCTGCCGACAAAGTGTTGCGGGTCCAGTTGCAGGCGCACCTCCAACCCATTTCGCCAGCCGCGCCAGGCGTCTTCACCGACATGGGCGATGACCCGGTCGCAGCCCAGTCCCGATACCCCTTCGATCTGGCGATGGGCGCTGGCCTCGTCCCGCAGGTTGTGCAATTGGAGAATCTCGCGCAATGCGTCCAACGCCTGGGGGCCTTCGACCAGCGACAAATGGTTGAGGGTCAATTGCGACACCAGCCGCCAGCGCGATTCGCCGTCCAGGCGCGGCAGGCTTTGCGGGCTGGGTGGGTTGCGCAGGCGTGCCCAGGCCACCGGCCCCGGACGTTCGAAACCCAGCGGCGTGCCGGCCGGCAGGCTCTGGGCCAGATGACGGTTGGTGCACAGCAGTTCGGCGGTGAGGCTGTAGTCGCGGGTGTCGGCCAGCGGGTCGAACTGGGTGTCCACCAGGCTGACCATCAAGTCGGTGCCCAGTCGGTTCGGGCTCATGCCACTGACCCGTCGCGCATGCCAATAACAGGTTTGGTCGCTGCCATGCTGGCTGCCGTAATAGGCCTGCACTTTGCGCACGCCCTGGCTGGACATGGCGCGCATGCCACGGATGCTGTGGATCTCGACGCTGTTTTCCCGATGACTGTCGGCCACCAACCGGTACTCGCTGCGGGTGCCATCCGGGCGCAGCGGCTCGGAAGTCCTGGGAAACAGGTTGATCACCGGCGTGCAGCCCAGGGCTATGTCGCTGGCCTGGAGCGGCAGGCGGCTGGTGGGAGGGCGGTCAAAAACGATGTACAGGTACAACGACGGGCCGTCGCTGGTGGCGCCGGCCAGTGGCAGATCGAAGAAGCCGAACTTATCCGGGAAGGCAAAGTACTCGGCCAGCAGGCGCATGCCCGGATGCACACCGTCTTCATCCGGCAACAAGACCTGGTCACTGGCGAAGCCGACGATCTGTGGCAAGCCCTTCAGTGGCTCCGGCACGCTGCCCGGCGCACCGGCCAGGACCTCGATGGCGTGCGCGCCCAGCAAATCGTACAGCCCGGCGTTGATGATCGGTGACGCCGCCAGGTGTACCCGCAACGAGTCGATTCCCAGCGTCGACCACTGGCTTTCGCCCAGGCACCGCAGCTCCAGGCGCAAGGCCGAGCGGGCCCGGACCACTCCGGTCAGCGCCTGGGCTTCGTCGCTGCCCAGCAGCAATGCCTCGCTGATTGCCACCGGCCACAAATGCACGGCGGCGGTGGTCCGAAAATGAATGCTCTGGCCTTTGTCCGTGGTGACGAACAACGGTGTGTCGCGGGGCAGTGGGTAGCCCTCGTTCAAGTTGCCTTTGCTGGGGTCGGGTTCGAACTGCACGATGGCGCACGACGGCAAGGGCCGCATGGCCAACGGGTAAAGCTGTTCGAGCAGGGCATCGCTGAACTCGGCGTAGTCGTCGTCCAGCCGGCGTTGCAAGCGTGCGGCCAGCAGGGCGAACCCTTCCAACAGGCGCTCGACGTGCGGGTCGGGGCATTCGCCGGGGGACAACTCCAGGCGCCGGGCGACCTTGGGGTAGCGCTCGGCGAACAGGCTCCCGGCGTGCCGCAACCAGGTCAGTTCGCGTTGGTAATAGTCCAACAGTTGCGGGTCAATCGAGTCGCTCATGTCGTACCTCAAGGCCGTCGCCGGCGTGCTCGATGACAAAGGCCACGGGCCAGGCATGCAGGTCGCCGCGAAGCTCGCCCAGCAGTCGTATGCACAGTTGCTGCGGATGGCCAGGCACCGGGCAGACCTCGACCTCGCCCAGGCGCAGGCGAGGTTCGAAGTGGGTGATGGCCTGGCGGATTTCCCGGGTCAGTTGGCGCCGGTCATCGCTGCGCTGCTGTTGCAGCGCGGTCCAGTCGGCGATGCCGTAGTCCAGGATGCTCGGCGGTTCGGTCAACGCCCGTGGGCCGCGTCGGGTATTGAACAGGCGCGACAGTTCGGCATGCACCGAGTCTTGCAACGCCTGCCGGTCGAACGCCCGCCCGGTATCGTTCGCCGGGCTGGCCAGGCGTTCGAACAGGGGTGGGCGCAGCCCGAAGCCAGCCATGGGCGCGGTTTCCCTACTTGGTCATTTTGTTGGCGGCCAGGTCCCAGGTCGTGCCCGCCGTGCCTTCCTTGGTGCCGTCGTCTTTCTGCGCGGTGAGCTCCCATTTGATCTTGGTGAAGTTCAGCGACAGGGTTTCCACCGGTTTGCCGCCGGTGCCGCCGCTGACACTGACGTTGGACAGCACGACGTTGGTCAGGGTGTAGATGATGAACGGCATGAGTTTGCCGCTGCCCTCGGCGGCATTGCGGCCAATGGTGATGACGGCTTGCGGGATCGGCTTGCCGGCGCAGCAATACTCATTGAGGGTGGGGGTGGAGCTGTCGACGAATTTAGTCAGGGTGAACTCGCCGATATGGGGCCGGCCGGAGGTGCGCTCCGAGTTGCTGACGTCGTTGGTGACCTGCATCGCCACGTTGTGGCTGTAGGACATGACCTCGATCTTGTCCGTGAAACCCTCCAGCAGGCTGTCGCCCTTGATGTCGCCGCCGAGGTCGAGAATGATTGCATCCATTGTGTGGAACTCCTGAAGAAGACGAATGAGGTAGTGTCCGGTACCGATGAATTAACCTGTGGCCAAGGCGCTTGCTGTGGCTAGAAAGCTTTAAAGCTTTTTGTGGCGAGGGAGCTTGCTCCCGCTGGACTGCGCAGCAGTCCCAAAAAACAGGGCCGCTTCGCGCTGGAGCGCCAGCCCGGCCCAGCGGGAGCAAGCTCCCTCGCCACAAAAGCTCTCCAGCCACAGAGCCACAGAGCCACACCGTGGTCAGGCAGCTACCGGCGGCGGCAGGGTCGCCACCAGGCGGATCGAGGCGGTCAGCTCCTCCAGCTGGAAGTGTGGCCGCAGGAACACCGTGGCCTTGTAGGCGCCTGGCTTGCCGGCCACTTCCGTCACGTCCACCCGTGCTTCGCGCAACGGGTACTGCGCCTTGATCTCTTGCGGCGCGTTGTCGTTGATCAGCACATAGTCGGCGATCCAGTTGTTGAGGTAGGTCTGCACGTTGTCGCGGGTCATGAAACTGCCGACCTTGTCACGCATGATCACCTTCAGGTAATGGGCGAAGCGCGAGGCCGCGAGCACATACGGCAACATCGCCGAGATCCGCGCGTTGGCGTTGGCCTCGTTGGTGTTGTAGAGCTTGGCCTTGTTGGTGGTCTGGCCGCCGAAGAACACCGCCACGTCGCTGTTTTTCTTGTGGCACAGGGAGATGAAGCCCAGGTCGTTGAGTTCTTTTTCGCGGCGGTCGGTGATCGCCACTTCGGTCGGGCATTTGAGCGACAGGTCTCCGGAACTGGTGCGGAACGTATGGGCCGGCAGGCCTTCGACCGCGCCACCGCCCTCGGCCCCGCGAATGGCTGCGCACCAGCCATATTTGGCAAAGGCTTCGGTGATGCGTTGCGCCAGGGTCCAGGCGGCGTTGCCCCACAGGTATTTGCTGTGGTCGGTGCCGTTGACGTCTTCGACGTAGTTGATGCCTTCCACCGGCAGCGTGTCCGGGCCGTACGGCAGGCGCAGCAGGAAGTGCGGCAGCACCAGGGACACGTAGCGCGAGTCTTCGCTTTCACGGAAGGCGCGCCACTTGATCAGCTCCTGGCTTTCGAAAATCTTCGACAGATCCCTGGGTATCGCCAGTTCGGTGAAGCTGGTCATGTCGAACAAACGCGGGCTGGCCGCGGCAATGAACGGGGCGTGCGCGGCGGCGGCGACATTCGAGAGTTTTTCCAGCAGGCCGATGTCCTGGGGATGCCGGCCAAAGGTGTAGTCACCCACCAGCAGGCTGAATGGGTGTCCGCCGAAGGTGCCGTATTCTTCCTCGTAGATCTTCTTGAACAGCGCGCTCTGGTCGAATTCGACGGCTTTTTCCAGGTCGTTCTGCAGTTCTTTCTGGGTGACGTTGAGCAGGCGCAATTTGAGCCGGGTGCTGGTCTCGGTGTTCTGCACCAGCAGGTGCAGGCCGCGCCAGGAGGCTTCGAGTTTCTGCAGGTCAGGGTGGTGCAGCACTTCGTTGAGCTGGGCGCTGATCAACTGGTCGATCTGGCTGATGCGGTCGTTGATCATCGCCACGGTGTCCTTGTCGATGGCCATGCCTTCGTCGAGGACCTGGGTGGCGAATTCGGCCAGCATGTCGCGGGCGTAGTCTTGCTGGCTGTCGTCGTGGGCCATGCGGCCCTCGGCGATGATCTTGTCCAGCAGGGACAGGGTCTGGGTCGTGCTCTCGCTGGTTTGAGCGCTGGATGAAGCAGGCATGGCGTTATCTCCCTTGAATGATGCGCGCGATCAGGCCTGTGGTTCGGCCGGGGCAGGGTCATCGTTGGCGGCCACGGCGGGCAGCTCTGGCGGTACGTCCTGGGGGCGCGCCGACTTGATTTCCTGAAGGCCTTCGGTGTTGGCGATCACGTCGCGCAGCAGCTTGTCCAGGTCGTCGTTGCCATCGAGTTTGGTCAACAGGTCCCGCAGGCGTTGGCGCGCTTCGAACAACCGGCGCAGCGGCGTGACCTGCTCCACGACCTTGACCGGGTCGAAGTCGTCGATGTGATGGAAGTTGAGTTCGATGTTGAGCTTGCTGTCGTCGCCGCTGAGGGTGTTGTTCACCTGGAGCGTGGCGCGGGGGGAGATGGACGCGAGTACCTCGTTGAAATTATCCCGATCGATTTCCGTGAAGCGCCGCTCGTTGAGCTTGGGCAGCGGCTCCAGTGGCTTGCCTGAGAGGTCGGCCAGAATGCCGACCACCAGTGGCAATTCTTTTTTCTCGATGGCATTGCCGATTTCCACGTCATAGGTGATCTGGACGCGGGGAGGACGGACTCTGTCGAGCTTGTGCTGGGTACTTTCTGCCATGGCGGCCGACTCCGATGCATGTGTGGGCGCAATGCATCGGGAGTCCCGCTCATCGCATTCCCTTGCTGATCCGCAGGTTGCAAATGGACGGCAGAAAACCTGTCATTCCCTTGACGAACCTGGTGCATTCAACCGTGTGGGTCGAACTACCCAAGACGCTAGAACAGGTCTATAAAAAAGCAAGCAAAAACAATTTTTGACCGCTGAGAAAAGGAAGATTCATTTTGCGTGGGTTTTTTTTCGGATTTTTTTTGAGCCTGGCGCTCACCGGTTGCTCGCTTTTTGCGCCCAGTGTCGACCTGGACAGCCTGACCCTGGACGTCGCGCCGAGGGCCAATGACGACACGCCGATCGCGGTGGATTTCATCGCGGTGAACGACCCGGACCTGCTCAAGCAGCTGTCGGGCATCACCGCCAGCCAGTGGTTCGCCGAGCGCGAACAGTTCCAGCGCGACTATCGTCAACTCATGTCGGTGTGGGGGCTGGAGCTGGTCCCTGGGCAATTCATCGACCGCCAACCCTTCCCGTTGGAGGGCCGGCGCGCCGCTGGACTTTTGGTCTTCGCCAGCTATAACACTCCCGGAGCCCACCGGCTTCGGCTGGACGATCAGCGCAAGGCCTGGCTGAAGTTCGACAGTCGCGAGATGACCCTCGTGAATGATGGGGCTCGCTGACAGCCAGCCTTGAGTGACCGCGGGCCGCCATGCGCGGCGACATTGGGATGTCGAAGGGAGTCGTATGAGTCTGTTACCTGACGCGGTGTGCTGGCATGAGGGCATGCAATTGCTGCCCCAGCATTTTCAATTGCAAGGGCTGCGTGCCGAGGCGCTGGCCGCGTATTTTGCCGGGGCCTGCAACCCTTGGTTCTGGGGCGTAAGCCAACTGGAAGTCGACCCTTCGGCCCTCAGCGCCGGCCAGGTGCGGCTGCTGCAACTGCAAGGCACCTTGCCGGACGGCTTGCCGGTCAACCTGCAGGCCGGCGTCGGGCCGACCTTGGAGCTGGACATCGGTGAGGCGATCGACAAGACCGACGACGCCACCGTGACGGTGTACCTGGCCGTCAGCCCGCTGTGGCGCGCCGGGCAATTGGTGCCGCTCAAGGGGCGCCTGCAATCGGTGGTCGGCGAGGCGTTGCCAGACCTCACCAGCGGTGCATTTCCCGAGTCGATCACCGTCTGGCGACCCAACCCGAGGCTGTGCACGCAACTGAGCAAGGCCGATTCGATCTGCCTGCCGCTGTTGCGCATACGCAAGGAGGGCGGTGGTTTCTGGCGTGTGCCCTACACCCCACCGACGCCGATCCTGTTGCCGGAATCGGCCCTCGGTCGACGGGTCGCCGGGGTGTGCGCCCGGGCCCGGGAAAAATGCATGTTTCTCGCCGGTCGCTTGCGTCAGGCCCAGGCGGCTGGCAACCAGGACGATGCCATGGAGATCCGCCGGCAGTTGACCGCCTTGTGGGCGCGCTTGCCGGAAGTCGAAGGGGCGCTGAACACCCGGGTGGCCACGCCCCAGGCGCTCTACGGTTTGCTGCTGGGGCTGGCTGGAAGCTGGTCGGCCCTCGATCCGCTGGCGGGCGTCCCGGCCTTCGCGCCGCTTGACTTCCTCGAATTGCAGCGCGGCTATGAGCCGTTGCTCGACTGGCTGGAAACCACCCTGGAACTGGTTCGCGCCGGCTATCGCAGCCTGGCCTTCGAGCGCGATGAGCAGGTCTTCTCGATCCAGTTGCCTGACGACGAGCCGGAGCAACGCCTGGTTATCGGCCTGCGCATGCCCAACGGCGCCAGTGAGCAGGCCGCGGCCGATTGGTTGCGCGGGGCGATCATCGCGTCGGCGCGGCACATCCCGCTGCTCAGCCGACAACGCATGAGCGGTCTGCCCCACCAGGCCATGAGCCGCAACGAACAGGTGGCCTACAGCGTGGGCGAGGACACCCGTTTGTTTGTGGTGGCCGCCAGCGGGCAATGGTTCGACGCGCAATTGCCGCTGCACATCGTGGCGCCGGCATCGGCCCAGGCCAGCAGCCCGTGGCAAGTGGTGTTGTTCGTGGCGCAAGCCAGTGAAAGTGCCTGATCGCAAAAGGGGAGTCGTATGCCTGATGGAAGTGGCGGGGCGGTTCGGAGTCTGCATGAGGCGCCGCTGAGCAGCGCTTTTCGCCAGGCCTGGCTGAAGTGGTCCCAGGAGTGGCAAGACTTGCCCAAGGACAGCGACCCTGCGGTATTGGTCAATCGGGTGGTGGAGTTCTCCGGGCGCAGCGCCCAGCGTCTGTGGCGGGTGGCCTTCGCCACCGTCGGCGATGCAGCGACCGAGCAAGTCAAGGCGCTGGTCTACGCCTTCGTGGCGCTGGTGGACGAAACCTTGCTGTTCAGCCCCTGGCCCGGACAACTGGCGTGGCAGCAGCACCCCCTCGAGTCACGCATGTATGCCAGCCGCCAGGCCGGCGAGCGCTTGCCGGCGGCGATCAAGAAACTGCTGGACGAGCAGATGCCTGGCACCCGCGACCTGGCGAATGTCTACCTGCAATGCCTGATCCTCGGGTTCCAGGGGCGATTGCGTGGCGAGCCGGGCCAGGTCCAGCATGCCAAGTGGCGCGTGGCGCTGTTCACCTTCGCCTGGCAACACGACCCTGATTACGTCGACGTCAGCCAGCGCCTGGCGCTGTCTTCGGCGACGCCGCCAGTGCGCATGCCAGTGCAGCAATCGCTGCCGGACGGCTTTCGCCTGGGGCTGGCGATCCTGGCGATGGTGTTGCTGCTGACCGGCTTGGGGCAGGTGTTCTGGCGTGACATCCGTTCGGAGCTCGAACCGGTGTTGCAACTGAACGAGTCGGCGGTGGTTCAGGAGCTGGATTCATGAGCCCCCTGAGCATCGTTGCCCTGGTGGTGCTCGCCATCGTCGTGGTGCTGTTGATCGCGGCCCTGATCTGGTGGCTGCGGACCCAGGGCGGGGCGGCGATCCGCAGTTTCTATGGGGCGGTGCGCCGCATGGAACAGGAGCAGGGCACCCGGGACCGCTATCAGATGCCCTGGCTGATGATGCTCGGCAACGAAAGCGACGGCGCCCAGTTGTGCGCCCAGTGGCGCTTGCAACCGACCGACAAGGCCGCCTGGTTCGGGCGCTGGTTTTCCGATGCCGAGGGCTCGGTGCTGGTGGTGCCCCAGGCGTTGTTCCTGCCCGATGAAGGCATGAACCGGCAACGGGGCAATTGGTGGCGTCTGTTGGGGCTGATGTTGCGCTTGCGCAGCAAGCGACCATTGGATGCGGTGATCTGGACGGTGCCGTTCAGCACCCTCGATGACATTGAACACACCACCGAACTGAGCCTCAAGGTCCGGCGATGCTTTATCGACCTGTTGCAACGGTTCGGCCTCAGCCTGCCGGTGTACGTGGTGATCACCGGGATGGAAGAACTGCCCGGGGTCCAGGAACTGGTCAGCGCGCTGCCCGCCGAGGCGCGTGAATCGATGCTGGGCTGGTCCTCGCCCTATTTGCCGGATGCGGCCTGGCAGTCGCAGTGGAGTGACCAGGCCCTGGACCAGGTCAACGCGGCGCTGTCGCAGTCGATCATCGAGATCGGTGCGCTGTCGGGGCAATTGGGCAGCGATCTTTATGGGTTGCCGGAGCGCTTCGAAGGCTTGCGACGGGCCTTGCAGATCCTGCTGGAGCCGGTGTTCCAGGGCAATGCCCAAGGCGAAGCACCGCGTTGTCGCGGGGTGTATTTCACTGCCAGCCAGGCGCCGGTTGTCAGCGGTGATGGTTTGACCGCCGCCGACAGTGCCCAGCGGCAAACCGTGTTCGCCCGGCAATTGTGGTCACGACGGCTGGTGGCTGAGCGTGGCCTGGCCCAGCCTGTGCCGCGGCTGTTGCGCCTGCGC
The DNA here is from genome assembly GCF_052112205.1 of Pseudomonas sp. Lb2C2. Classification (NCBI taxonomy): domain Bacteria; kingdom Pseudomonadati; phylum Pseudomonadota; class Gammaproteobacteria; order Pseudomonadales; family Pseudomonadaceae; genus Pseudomonas; species Pseudomonas sp. Lb2C2. The sequence goes on from NZ_JAUTYW010000008.1 coordinate 161,453, forward strand.
CAGCGCGGGCATCGGTTGGTCGGCGCGGTGGCGTTGGTGGTGGGCCTGGTCTGGTTGGGTGGCATGGTCTGGGTCTGGCACGATTCGGTGGAACAAGCCGAAGGGCTGTCGCGGTTGATCCTCAGCACCCATAAGAACCATCTCGTGGTAGACCCTGACGAACCGCAGCTGGAACCGACCCGACACAACGTGCAGAACTACTGGAACATGTTGGAAAAGGCCCCGAGCTGGCGCTTCGTCTCGGTGGTCTTTCCTACGTCGTGGTTCTCTTCCGTGGACACGCAGCTGGAGAATGGGTTGCGCCTGACTGCTCGTCACCATTGGATATTGCCTCTGCGGGACCTGCTCAATTCCGACCTGGAACAGCTCAAATCCATCCGCAACACCGAGCGGCGGGGCAATGTGGAGAACGAAGACCCGGCGCAGTGGCAGAGCTACGTGAAAGCCAAGGAACTGGTGGAGCTCGCGGTACGCCTTGAGCAGCACAACCAGATGTTCAGCCAGGTGGTGAACGATCCCAAGGCACCGCTGGACGAACTGGTGCAACTGAGCAACACCGCCTTGTCCCTGGGTCTCAACACCGGCACCTTGAGCCGGCCACGGTTCTATAACCGGGTGCTGTTCGATGCCCAGAACAGCGATTTGAAAGGGCTGGACCTGAACGCCGCGCGCCCGGTGATCTCCGATAATTTCACCGGCTTGATGCAGCGCTGGCTGGACCATTACTTCCTGGCGGACAACTTCGTGCGTCAGGCCGGTTACCTCAAGCTGCACCTGCAACGGCTGGAGGCTGGCAGTGGCAATTCGTTGAGCGAACTCGAGGACCTGATGGCGCTGATCGACGATTTGCAGACGCTGGTCAGCCTGACCAATTCGGCTTGGGGCCGGGGCAAGGGCCAGGACCTGGTACCCGGCTACAGCCAGATGCTGGACAAGGTCAGCCACAGCACGTTGTTGGGGCCGGATATCGAGCAGGACCTGGAGAGCCAGGCGGCGAAACTCCAGCAGAGCTTTCGTGACCAGTGGATCGTCCAGACCGGTTCACGGGACAATCTGCTGGTGCAGCAGGGCAGTGGCCTGCTGGTCTTGCAAGACCATGTCACGGCGCTGGACGGTGCGGTGCAGGCGTTGTTCAAGCGTGATTTCGTGGCGTTGGCCATGCAGAAGGATCCGTCGGGCAACAACCCCGATTCGATGGGCCAGGGCGATGGCAGCGAGGATTTCAGCGTCGCGCTGAACTACTTCGCCAGCTACAAGAGCTATGCCAATGAAGAAATGCCGCGCATTCCGCCGGATTACCGTGATGCGCTGATGCAGGCCGCTGAAGGCGCTGCGGCCCGGGCCATGTGGTTGAGCCTGGATGAAAGCGACGAGGCGTTGCCTGGCATGGGCTTCAATGTGCAAACGACCCAGGCCGTTGCGCTGCAAAAAGCCTTCATGGACGTGCACCGTAGCGACCTGGCGATTCGTTTCCAACGTCTGCTCAATCGCCGGGCACTGGCGCAACTCAAGAGAGGCCTGGACGAAATCGATGCCCAGCCGCTGTTCAGCCAGCGGGCCGATGTCCAGCGCTGGGACGGTTCGAAGAACTTCGGCTTGCAACTCTACGGTGCCAGCGATCCACAGGACCTGAAGCTGAACCTGGCCCAGCAATTCGGCGCGATGCTGCAGATCGCCGAGCAGCGAATGCCGGCGCTGGAATGGTTGATCGTCCAGCAGGACAACCTGTCGGCCCTGGAACATGACCAGGTGGCACGCTTCATGGCCCTCAACGATGAATTGCTCAAGTACAAGAACCAGAACCCGGCCAGCTCGGCGGCCCAACTGGAACAATTGGTGAGCCGGGACTTTATCGCCATGGACACCACTTCCTGCGCGCAGATCTTGCAGACCTCCAGCCTGCCCGGCGGACGCGGTGACCTGGCCCTGCGCACCGTCGCGTTGCAGCAGGGCGCCTTGCAACGTTGCTTGTACCTGCAACAGAACCAGGCCGCGGCCGCCTGGAATGACCTGGCCAACTATTTCAATCAATACCTGGCCGGGCGCTTTCCGTTTTCCCAGGACGTGCGGGCCAGCGATGCCGACCCGGCGCGGGTCCAGCATTTGCTGGAGCTGATCGACACGCGCCTGCCCCTGGCCCAGGCCGGGCTGACGTTGAGCCAGACACCTGACCGGCTGGCGGCCGAGGATTTCCTCAACCGTTTGAAACAGGCTGGTACCTGGCTCGGGCCGCTGTTCGTGCGCGACAAGAGTGGCATCCTTGGGGTGGAAATGGACGTGCGCTGGCGCACCGATCGCGATGAAGAACGCGGCGCCGACCAGGTGATCGCCTGGAGCCTGGACGCCGGCAACCAACAGATCAGCTACCCCGGCGGCGGCCAGCCGAACCTGCGCTGGATGGTCGGCCAGCCCGTGCGCCTGACCTTGCGTTGGGCCCGCAACGGCTACCAGCGTCCGGCCAACGACCCGCTGCAACCGAACCTGGTGGTGCGCGACCTGGAGGCCGGCTGGGAGTACCAGGGGCCTTGGTCATTGCTGCGCCTGATGCGCTCGCAGGTGGCGAGTCAGCGCCAGCCGAATGTCGACTACACAGATTTTCCCCTGGCCTTGCAACTGCCGGTGACCGCCCAGACCCAGGCCCGCACGGCGCAGCAAACGTTGATGTTCATGCGTCTGTCGTTGATGAGCCAGGGCTCCAAGCTGCCCCTGTCGATCCCGCCGCTGCCGACGCGGGCGCCCCGTTCACCTTTCATGGCGACCGCATCGAGCCCCGCCATTGCCACTCGTGAGGAGGGCCTGTGAGCTTGCCGATATCGCCTTTGCCTGAGCTGGTCAGCCAGTTGCTCGAGCCGATCAGCGCCGAATCGCCCTGTGGCCCGGACCTGCGCTACGAACCGGAATATGACCAGTTGCGCGAATTGCGCCGGGAGGACGACACCAGCCTGCCCACCGGTGTGTGGCAGTCTTCGATCAAGCGCGCCCTGTGGCCAGACCTGGAACGGCTCGCGACCACGTTGCTGCTTGAACGCAGCAAGGACCTGATGATCAGCGCCTGGCTGGGGGAGGCCTGGCTGCATATGGCTGGGCTGGAAGGGTTGCCGGGCAGCCTGGCGCTGGTGGCAGGGCTGTGTGAGCGCTATCCGGAGCAGTTGCACCCCCAGGCCGAGGAAGGCGACCAGTCATGGCGGGTGATCCCCCTGGAGTGGTTGGCCCGTCGCTACAGCGAAGTGCTGCTGACGCGGGTGCCGTTGTTCGACGGCCGGGAACAGGCCTTCGCCGCTTTCTGCCTGGACGACTGGCAACGCTTGCAGCGCCAGCAAGTGTTGGTCAACGACAGCAAGAACGCCAAGGCCTCGGCCGAAGCGGCGCGCAACGATCAAAAGAAGCTCAGCGAACTGATTCGCAACACACCCTTGTCGTTCTGGTTGCATCGCCAGGGCAGCCTGATGTTGAGCCTGCAACATCTGCAACGGCTCGAAGCCTGGAGCGACGCTTACCTGGGCAACCTGGCCCCGGGCTACAAATCCCTGCAGGACGTGATGCAGGCCTTGTTGGCACTGGTAGAGGAGTTCATCGCGATGCACCCACAGCAACCCACCGTCGCGCCGGTGCAAACGTCCCCGGCGACCACGACGTCGACGTCCCAGCCGCAGACGGCACCTGCCCAGGTCTTCCAGGAACCGGCCAATCGTGAAGAGGCCTACCGACAGTTACTGGTCATCGCCGGTTACCTGGCCCGCACCGAACCCCACAGCCCGGTGCCCTACCTGATCCGACGCGGCGTGGAGTGGGGTAACAAGCCGTTGAGCGAGTTGCTGGGGGAACTGATCAGTGCCGATGCCGAATCCCGGCGCTTGTGGACGTTATTGGGCGTCCTCTAACGCTCCTCGTCGGGCCACGGTACTGGCGTCAACACCGGTTTGCCGGAAAAGAACGCGGTCAGGTTCTGGCCCACCAGCTCTACCATTGCGCGGGTCGCTTCTGGCGACAGGCCGGCCACGTGGGGTGTGAGGACGACGTTGGGCAGGTTTTTCAGCGCCTGCGGCACCTCGGGCTCGTGATCGAACACATCCAGGGCCGCTCCGGCAATTCGCCGGTGCTCCAGGGCGCTGATCAGATCGGCGGTAGCAACCACGCTGGCCCTGGCGACGTTCACCAGAAATCCTTTGGGGCCGAGCGCATCGAGGGTCTGCTTGTTGATCAATTGCCGGGTATCCAGGCCGCCTGGCGTGGCGACGATCAGGAAGTCCGAAACCCGCGCCAGTTCCGTGGGAGTGGCGCAGAAGGTGTAGGGCACGTCATTGCGCACCCGCCGATTGTGATAGCTGATACTCATGTCAAAGCCCAGGGCGGCCCGCTTGGCGATTGCCATGCCCACCGCGCCAAGGCCCAACACGCCCAGCCGCTTACCCGCCAGGGAAGGGCGCGCAACCCTTGGCCATTCGCCCCGCCGCAGGGCGGCATCGGAGTGGGGTATGTCGCGCACCAGCGCCAGCAACAGCGCCATGGCATGGTCGGCCACCGACGACGCGTTGACCCCGGCGCCGTTGGTGACCACGATGCCCCGATGGCGCGCGGCCTGCAGGTCTACTTGTTCGTAACCGGCACCGATCACGCAGATGATTTTCAGGTTGGGCAGGGCGGCGATCTCTTCCTCCGTCAGGCCCAGGGGGCCGCGGGTCAGCACTGCGCTGAAGCGTTCACCGTGTTCGAAAATCGCCGTCTTGCGTTCGGCAGGCGTGGGCGCCAATTCCAGGTGGTAACCCTGCTTCTCGAGAATCGGCAGGCATTCATTGACGGTTTCAACCAGTACCAGAACGGTTGCGGTCATGCTGGGCTCCTGTGGGCGCTGGGGCGATTTCACGTATTCAACCTGATTGTAGGAGCCGGGGGCAGGGGGGCTTGGCTTTTTATGTGCATTTCGGTCGTAGTAGTGAGTACATATCCATTTCTGCGGTAACGGCTGCTTAGGGTTCCGCCCTGACGGCGGGTCACTTTTGGAAGAGCGCTGTACGGACCGGACACATGGTTAACGGGGCGCCGAGATCAACGTCCACCGCGAGGCGGCCTAGTAGCCGACCTGGCTCTTCCGGTCGTACACCCATCAGATCTGTTTGAGCAGGACCTGTGGGAGCAAAGCTTGCTCGCGAGGCGGCCTGACAGCCGGCCTGGCTCTGGTGGATCTACTTTGATCCAACTGTGGGAGCGAGCTTGCTCGCGAAGGCGGCGGTACATTCAGCGCTGATGCAAGCTGACCCACCGCTATCGCGAGCAAGCTCGTTCCCACAAGGAATGCAGGGATAATTCTATGGCAGCGATCTGATATGCATAACCGCTCCTCAGCTAAGTCTTTGCTTCTGCTCACTAATCCCGGACAATCGCGCCCCTGTTTCGGCCAGGGCGCTGCCTGTCGGGTTTTTCCGACTCGTCCCGGCCGGGTGCATGTGACCGGAATACGGAGATCCGCCCGGATGAATGATCAGGCCAATAGCGTCGAAGAACGCTTTGAAACGACAGTCCCAGCCGCCCTCAGCCAGTGGAGTCGCCAGGACACCACGTGGATGCTGGGCCTGTTTGGCACCGCCATCGGTGCAGGTACTCTGTTTTTACCCATCAATGCGGGCCTGGGCGGCTTCTGGCCGTTGCTGATCCTGGCGGTGCTGGCGTTCCCCATGACGTTCTATGCCCACCGGGGCCTGACCCGTTTTGTGTTGTCCGGTCGCGACGGCGCGGACATCACCGAAGTGGTGGAAGAACATTTCGGCCTCAAGGCTGGTGCGCTGATCACGCTGTTGTACTTCTTTGCCATTTTCCCGATCCTGCTGATCTACAGCGTGGCGTTGACCAACACGGTGGGCAGTTTCCTGGAGCATCAGTTGCATATCCAGCCGCCTCCTCGGGCTGTGTTGTCCCTGGTGCTGATCCTGGGCTTGCTGGCGGTGGTCCGCTGCGGCGAGCAGGCGATCGTCAAGGCCATGAGCTTGATGGTCTATCCGTTCATCGTTGCACTGCTGTTCCTGGCGGTGTTCCTGATTCCCCACTGGAGCGGCGGCATCCTGACCACGGCGTCGACGCCGCCTGAACCTTCGGCGCTGCTGCATACCTTGTGGCTGGCGATCCCGGTGATGGTGTTCTCGTTCAACCACTCGCCGATCATCTCGGCCTTTGCGGTGGACCAGAAACGGCGCTACGGCGGCAACGCCGAGGAACGCAGTTCGCAGATCCTGTCGCGCGCCCATGTGCTGATGGTGGTGATGGTGCTGTTCTTCGTGTTCAGCTGCGTGCTGACCCTGACCCCGGCGCAACTGGCCGAAGCCAAGGCGCAGAACCTGTCGATCCTGTCGTACCTGGCTAACCATTTCAGCAACCCGACTATCGCCTTTGCCGCGCCGTTGATTGCGTTTGTCGCCATCTCCAAGTCGTTCCTGGGGCACTACATCGGCGCCAGCGAAGGCCTCAAGGGCTTGATCGTCAAGAGCGGTCGGCGCCCGGCGCCCAAGACCCTGGACCGGCTCACCGCGGCGTTCATGCTGGTGGTGTGCTGGATCGTCGCTACCCTTAACCCGAGCATTCTGGGCATGATCGAAACCCTGGGCGGGCCGGTCATCGCAGCTATCCTGTTCCTGATGCCGATGTATGCCATTCGCAAAGTTCCGGCCATGGCCCGATATCGTGGCCAGGCTTCGAATGTCTTCGTTGCGTTGGTGGGTTTGGTGGCGATTACGGCGTTGGTTTACTCCCTCTTGGCTTAGGCCTTTATTGAGGGGCGAGGTTGGTGTGTATATCCGTTTTTGCGGTAACGGCGGCTTAGGGTTCCGCCTTTACGGCGGGTCACTTTTGAGAAGCGCAAAAGTAACCAAAACGCTTCAGCCCCACCACTTGGCACCTCGCCTAGGCTCGGTGTGCCCTCACTCCGGCATTGCTCCGTGGGCCCGCCGCGAAGGGCCATCCATGGCCCAGCGCGGCTATCCCGGCATCCATGCCGGGATGCCCACTGCGCAATGCCTGCGTTCGGCCAGCGTGGTTAACGGGGCGCCGAGATCAACGTCCACCGCGAGGCGGCCTAACGGCCGACCTGATTTAGGGTGATCGCGTTTCTCCTGTGGGAGCGGGCTTGCTCGCGAAGGCGGTGTGCCAGTTTGCGGTGAGGTTCGATGTGCTGGCCTCATCGCGAGCAAGCTCGCTCCCACAGTTGGATCAAAGTAGAGCCGCCAGAAAAAGGCCGGCTGTTAGGCCGCCTCGCGAGCAAGCTTTGCTCCCACAGATCTGATGGGTGTACGAGCAGGAGAGCCAGGTCGGCTACTAGGCCGCCTCGGCGTGGATGTTGATCTGGACGCCCCGTTAAACCACGCTGGCCGAACGCAGGCATTGCGCAGTGGGCATCCCGGCATGGATGCCGGGATAGCCGCGCTGGGCCATGGATGGCCCTTCGCGGCGGGCCCACGGAGCAATGCCGGAGTGAGGGCATGCCGAGCCTAGGCGAGGCACCGAGTGGTGGGGCAAGAGCGTTTTGCTTACTTTTGCGCTTTTCAAAAGTGAGCCGCCGTCAGGGCGGAACCCTAAGCAGCCGTTACCGCAGCAACGGATATGTCCCCAAAAAAAGGCACTTCCCCTCAAATAGACAGGCATAAAAAAACGCCGCCCCTCGCAAGAAGGGCGGCGTTTTCAGTCGGGCGTTTTAAGCTTTAGGCTTGAACGACCGGGATGTTGGCGTTTGCAGCCGCTTCACGGAACTCGGCGATCTGGTCGAAGCTCAGGTAGCGGTACACGTCCGCAGCCATGCTGTCGATCTTGCCAGCGTATTCCATGTACTCCTCGACGGTCGGCAGGCGACCCAGGATCGAAGCAACGGACGCCAGTTCGGCCGAAGCCAGGTAGACGTTCGCGCCGTCACCCAGACGGTTCGGGAAGTTACGAGTCGAAGTCGACACCACGGTGGAGTTCGGCTCGACGCGTGCCTGGTTACCCATGCACAGCGAGCAGCCTGGCATTTCCATCCGTGCACCGGCCTTGCCGTAGATGCCGTAGTAGCCTTCTTCGGTGAGCTGGTGAGCGTCCATCTTGGTCGGCGGCGACAGCCACAGACGGGTTGGCAGCTGGCCCTTGACCTGCTCCAGCAGCTTACCGGCAGCGCGGAAGTGACCGATGTTGGTCATGCACGAACCGATGAACACTTCGTCGATCTTCTCGCCAGCAACGCTGGACAGCAGACGGGCGTCGTCCGGATCGTTTGGTGCGCAGAGCACAGGCTCGCTGATGTCGGCCAGGTCGATTTCGATGACTTCGGCGTATTCGGCGTCGGCATCGGCTTCCATCAGTTGCGGGTTGGCGATCCAGGCTTCCATCGCTTGGGCGCGACGTTCCAGGGTACGTGCATCACCGTAGCCTTCGCCGATCATCCAGCGCAGCAGGGTGACGTTGGATTGCAGGTACTCGGTGATCGACTCTTTCGACAGCTTGATGGTGCAACCGGCAGCCGAGCGTTCGGCCGAGGCGTCGGACAGTTCGAAAGCCTGTTCCAAGGTCAAGCCTTCCAGGCCTTCGATTTCCAGGATGCGGCCGGAGAAGGCGTTTTTCTTGCCTTTCTTCTCGACGGTCAACAGACCGTTCTGGATGGCGAAGTACGGAATGGCATGAACCAGGTCACGCAGGGTGATGCCAGGTTTCATTTTGCCTTTGAAACGCACCAGGATCGATTCCGGCATGTCCAGCGGCATGACGCCGGTGGCAGCGGCGAACGCGACCAGGCCGGAACCGGCCGGGAACGAGATGCCCATCGGGAAACGGGTGTGCGAGTCACCACCGGTACCCACGGTGTCTGGCAGCAGCATGCGGTTCAGCCACGAGTGGATGATGCCGTCGCCCGGACGCAGGGAAACGCCGCCGCGGGTCATGATGAAGTCAGGCAGGGTGTGGTGGGTGGTCACGTCGATCGGCTTTGGATAGGCCGCGGTGTGGCAGAAGGACTGCATCACCAGGTCAGCCGAGAAGCCCAGGCACGCCAGGTCTTTCAGTTCGTCACGGGTCATTGGACCGGTGGTGTCCTGGGAGCCCACGGTGGTCATTTTCGGTTCGCAGTAGGTACCAGGACGGACGCCTTGGCCTTCTGCCAGACCGCAAGCCTTGCCGACCATCTTCTGCGCCAGGGTGAAACCCTTGGTGCTTTCAGCGGGTGCTTCAGGCTTCTTGAACAGGTCGAACGCTGGCAGGCCCAGCTCGGCGCGAGCCTTCTCGGTCAGGCCACGGCCAATGATCAGCGGAATACGGCCGCCGGCACGGACTTCGTCCAACAGGACCGGGGTCTTCATTTCGAAGGTGGTCAGGACTTCATCGGTACCGTGCTTGCAGACTTTGCCGGCATGCGGGTACAGGTCGATCACGTCGCCCATGTTCATGTTCGAAACGTCGAACTCGATAGGCAGTGCGCCGGCATCTTCCATGGTGTTGTAGAAGATCGGAGCGATTTTGCTGCCGAAGCAGAAACCACCGGCGCGCTTGTTTGGAACGAAAGGAACGTCGTCGCCGAAGAACCACAGCACCGAGTTGGTTGCCGATTTACGCGAGGAACCGGTACCGACCACGTCACCGACGTAGGCGATCGGGAAACCCTGGCCGCGCATTTCCTCGATCTGCTTCATCGGGCCGGTCTTGCCTTGCTCGTCCGGAACGATGCCGTCACGGGCCATTTTCAGCATGGCCAGGGCGTGCAGCGGGATGTCCGGGCGGGACCAGGCGTCCGGGGCAGGGGACAGGTCGTCGGTGTTGGTTTCGCCGGTGACCTTGAACACCCGCAGGCTGATCTTGTCGGCCAGCACCGGGCGGTTCTTGAACCACTCGCCGTCGGCCCAGGATTGCAGCACGGCCTGGGCGTGAGCGTTGCCGTTCTTGGCTTTTTCAGCCACGTCGTGGAAGGCATCGAACATCAGCAGGGTGTGCTTGAGTTCCTTGGCGGCTACCGGCGCCAGTTCGGCGTCGTCCAGCAGTTCCACCAGGGTCACGATGTTGTAGCCGCCCTGCATGGTGCCGAGCAGTTCAACGGCGCGCTTCTTGTCCAGCAGAGGGGATTGGGCCTGGCCCTTGGCCAGGGCGGACAGGAAGCCGGCCTTGACGTAGGCAGCCTCGTCGACTCCAGGCGGAACGCGATTGGTGATCAGGTCAACGAGGAAAGCTTCTTCGCCAGCCGGAGGATTTTTCAGCAGCTCGATCAGGCCTGCGGTTTGTTCGGCGTTAAGCGGCTGGGGAACGATACCCAGGGCTGCACGCTCTTCGATATGTTTGCGGTAGGCTTCAAGCACAGTTATTACCCTCATCAGTGGTCCCAAATGGGTGTCCGGGACGCTCATCCAGGAACCCACGGTACTCATGCGCGTCGGCGGCTTTTTGAGCCACCACGCCAGAGTTTCCGCACGTTCCTCACAGAAGCTGCTTTCAAAGTTTTACGCCTGCAGAACGGGGAGCTGATGAGGGTTGGCGTTGGGCTTTCCCCGCTGGAAAGACCCTTCGCCAACACCGCTCTGAAGGAACGACTGTGCTCGTGACGCTTTGAAAACAGCTTCTAACGGACATTGGCGCCTTAAAAGGCTGGCTGATTCTACGGGAAAAAAAAATTAAAGGTAAGTTGGGCCTGGAAGTTTGAGGGGTGATCAATCTTAGACAAAGGGCTAACATGCCGACCTGTCCTGCTTTTGCGTGTGCGTTTCCTTATGCCCAACCAGCTCATCAAGACCCCCTGCGTCGGCCTTTGCTCCACTGTCTACGGTGACCTGGTGTGCCGTGGCTGCAAGCGGTTCCACCATGAAGTGATTCACTGGAACGGCTACAACGAGGACGAGAAACGCGCGGTGTGGATGCGGCTCGAGCAGCTGTTGGTGCAGGTGATGGTGGCCAAGTTGGAGGTTTTCGACCCGGTATTGCTGCGCCAGCAACTGGAGTCGCGCAAGATCCGCTTTGTGCCGCACCAGTCGGAATATTGCTGGGCCTATCAGTTGATCGCCCGGGGCGCGCGGGTGATCAACAACCTGGAGGCCTACGGCATGGTGCTGATGCCGGAGTTTCGCGACTGGGATCTGCCGGATCTGCGCGATGCCATTGATCGGGAGTTTTTCCTTCTGTCCGAAGCCCATTACCAGCGCTATATCGCGCCGGGGTTCCTGAAAGACGCGATTGGCGGCTGACAGGCCGAGAGCTTTTGTGGCGAGGGAGCTTGCTCCCGCTCGGCTGCGCAGCAGACGCCTGGATTTTTCAGAACCAGAAACTTTTAAGATCAAGAGCGAGGGTCGCTTCGCAACCCAGCGGGAGCAAGCTCCCTCGCCACAAGAGCCTATAGCCAGGGTCTGTTTATTCCTTGACCGCCAACTCCACCAGATGGTCCTCGACCTCCTGCGGCTTGAGCACCAGCACGTCGCTTTCCAGCGTGTCGAGCACGGCTTCGGCGGTGTTGCCGATCAGCACCCCGGACAACCCCGAGCGGGCCACGGTGCCGATCACTGTCACCGCCGCCTGCAGTCTGCGCGCCATGTACGGAATCAAGACGTCCGCCGGACCTTCTTCAACGTGCAGGTGCTGGTCATCGATGTCGAATTCGGCCTGGAACGCCCGGCATTGTTCGCGATAACGGGCCTCGATGGTCTCCTTGAGCTGGAACGTCGGGTCGGCGGACGAGAGCATCGGCGAGGGGTGGGCGCTGATCACATGCAGGTGCGCCTTGGCGAGGAGGGCGATGTCATAGCCATGATCGATGATGGTGGTGTGCAGGTGGCGATGCTCGCCATCGGCATTGCCTACGTCGACGGCCGCCAGGATCACCTTGTCTTTCCAGGAGCCGGCGGTTTTCACCAGCAGCACCGGGGTTGGGCAATGGCGTAGCAGCTTCCAGTCCGCCGGGGTCAGCAGGGCTTTTTTCAGTGGGCTGTCGGGGAAGTGCTGTTTGATCACCAGCCCGCAACCTTCAGCCTGCTGCACATCAATGATGGTTTCGTGGAGGCTTTCATTCCAGGCCTGCTCGGTGGTGACGCTGTAGCCGTCGGCCAGCAGTGCGGCCTTCAGCACGCCGAGCAGGCCGGCATGGTCATGCTTTTTGTCGCACACCAGCAGATGCAGGTGGGCCTGGGTCACCCCGGCGATCAGTTTGGCGCGCTTGAGCGCCAGGCTTTCCGAATGTTCGGGCTCAATAACCACCAGGATGCTGCGAATGGCTTGCATGATCGGCGTTCTCCTGCAATGAAAAGGCTGGCGTTGCTCAACTATAGTTGTTGTGAGGCAGTCTAGTTGTTGTGGATGAGTCTTCGACTTGATGCATATCAACGGCGGTGGCTGGTGGTCTGGGGGCAGGCCGGTATAATCGGCGCCCTTCGCTCGACTACCTTTTCCCGTGAGCCCCATGAATCTTCCCGAAATTCACGAATTCCTTGGTTGCCGCACCCCCGATGCCTGGGTCCAGGCCGCACTGGCGGATCAGGAAACGATGCTGATCGACCACAAGAACTGCGAATTCAAGGCGGCCAGCACCGCCCTGAGCCTGATCGCCAAATACCATTCCCACGTCGATCTGATCAATCTGATGTCACGTCTGGCCCGGGAAGAGCTGGTGCATCACGAGCAGGTCATGCGCTTGATGAAAAAGCGCAAGATCGGTTTGCGCCAGCTCTCCGCCGGGCGTTATGCCTCGGGGCTGCGCAAGGTGGTACGCAGTCACGAACCGGTCAAGTTGGTGGACACTCTGGTGGTCGGCGCCTTCATCGAGGCCCGCAGTTGCGAGCGTTTCGAGGCCCTGGTGCCGCATCTGGACGAGGAACTGGGCAAGTTCTATTTCGGCTTGCTGAAAAGCGAAGCCCGGCATTTCCAGGGTTACCTGAAACTGGCTTACCAGTATGGCGATGCCAAGGACATTGCCCAGGTGATCGACAAGGTCCGTGACGCCGAGCGGGAACTGATCGAATCACCGGATGTGGAGTTTCGGTTTCACAGTGGTGTGCCGATTTCGGCCTGAATTGTTAAAAACTCTTAAAAACATGAAACTTCGTTGAAAACCGGCCCATGAGGCCGGTTTTTGCTGTCTGCATTACCCGTCCCGTGGTCGGTTGGCGCCATAATGCGGCCACTTCAATTATGGGTTGGCAGGCGGTTGTTATGGATAACCTGGGTTCGGGCAAAGTGTTGCTGGTGGAGGATGACGAAAGGCTCGCCGGGCTGATCGCGCACTTCCTCTCTCAACATGGCTTCGAGGTGCGTATCGAGCACCGAGGCGACCTGGCGCTGGCGGCGTTTCTGGCATTCGAGCCCAAAGTGGTGGTGCTCGACTTGATGCTGCCGGGGCAGAGTGGGTTGCAGGTGTGCCGTGGGATCCGCAACGTCGCCGATACCCCGATCGTGATCCTGACGGCCAAGGAAGATGACGTCGACCATATCCTCGGCCTGGAATCCGGTGCTGACGACTATGTGATCAAGCCCATCAAGCCTGCGGTACTCCTGGCCCGCCTGCGGGCGCTGCAACGTCGGCAATTGCCAGATACCACCGTGCGCGGTGCCCTTGAGTTCGGACGATTATCCATCGACCGCAGCAGTCGGGAGGTGCGCCTGGCCGGTGACTTGGTCGAGCTGACCACCATGGAGTTCGAGCTGTTGTGGCTGCTGGCAAGCGCGGCAGGCAAGATCCTGTCGCGCGATGACATTCTCAACCGCATGCGTGGCATTGCCTTCGATGGTCTCAACCGTGGCGTCGATGTCTATGTCAGCAAGCTGCGGGCCAAGCTCAACGACAATCCCCGGGAGCCGATGCGGATCAAAACTGTCTGGGGCAAGGGTTACCTGTTCAATCCGTTTGGGTGGGAGCTGTAGATGCTGCGGTTATTCCTGGGGTTGTTCCTGGTCATGACAATTGGCTTGGTGCTGGCGTTGCAAACGGTTGATCGCACCTTCGATGCGCTTCTTGACGGTGAGATGCAGCATTACAACCAAGAGGCGGTTCGTGGTCAGGCCTGGTCATTGGTCGAGCAACTGCGCGGCCTGGACGGTTCGGCCCGGGAGCGACAATTGGAAACCGTGCGGCCTCACTACGGCTTGGGCCTGGCCTTGGTCGAGCGCGATCAGGTGGCCCTGACCCCTCAGGAGCAAGCCGAGTTGGCCCAGGGGCGTGTGGTGATGCGTGAGCAGTACACACAGTTCATCTCGCGCATTGACGACGGTTCGCAGCTACTGAGCATCAAGCTGCCGGCAGAGCCGAGCCTGATGCCGTTCTATATCGCCGTGGCCTACCTGATGATCGCGATCATGATCGGTTTCGTGCTGTTCTTCTGGGTACGACCTCACTGGCGCGACCTGGAGAAACTGCGCCTGGCGGCCGAGCGCTTTGGCGGCAACGATCTGTCGGTGCGTATTCAGCTGTCCAAGCGTTCGAACATTCGCGACCTGGCCGAGCATTTCAACTTGATGGCGGCGCGCATCGAGGGCCTGATCGCCAATCAACGCGAGCTCACCAATGCGGTGTCCCATGAGCTGCGCACGCCCATTGCACGCTTGTCGTTTGAACTGGATCAACTCAAGCAGCAGCCCGATCCGAGTCAGAACCGCGAGTTGATTGACGACATGTACGCCGATCTCGGCGAGCTGGAAGAAATGGTCTCCGAGCTGCTGACTTATGCCAGCCTTGAGCAGGGCGCCACGGTGATTGTCCGTGAGGACATCCAGGCGCGCGATTGGCTCGACAGCGTGGTGGGCAGTGTGGCGTTGGAGGCGGAGGCCGCCGGGGTACAGCTATTGATTTGCGAGTGTCCGGTCGAGGTGGTTCGTATTGAGCCACGCTTCATGGCTCGTGCGGTGATCAATTTGCTGCGCAATGCCATTCGCTACGCTGATGAGCGAGTGCAGGTGTCATTGACGCGTGCGGGTGATCATTATGAAGTGCGGGTCAACGACGACGGGCCGGGTGTGCCGCTGGACGGTCGGGAGAAGATCTTCGAGCCGTTCGCGCGCCTGGACGCCAGCCGCGACCGTCGCACCGGGGGTTTTGGCCTGGGCCTGGCGCTGGTGCGACGGGTGTCGCAATCTCATCGCGGCCACGTGGAAGTGACGGACTCGCCCTGGGGCGGAGCATCGTTTCGCCTGACCTGGGCGCACCTTGATTAGATCGGGCGCATTGGCGAGGGAGCCTTCTCTTCAGAAGGAATAAACCACCTGTCCGACCAACGACGCTTGCATCCGTCGCTCCACAATCGGACTGCGGGCTGCGTCGCCGGCCAGGTACTGCACGGCCAGCACCGTCGATACGCTCCACTGTTCGTCGAGCGGTAATGACCAGGTCAAGTCCGCCCCGCGACTCACCAGCCCGCCATGGGTGTCGTGGGCCCGGAACTGACTGCGCGAAGCCTGGGCGGCGCTGACGCCATACCAGGTACGGACATAGTCGCCGTCGCCAAACTGACTGTTGAGGCTGCCCATGAGCTTGCCATGGCTTCCCTCGTAAAGCGGCATGCTGATGCTCAGTTTCAGCCGGTTCCAGGCGGAGCCGGTATCACGGTTGTCGTCATCTTCTTCCAGCGCATGTTCGAAGCTGGCCTCAAGGACGATAGGCCCCATTTGATAGGTCCCATCCAGCCCCAGCACCGGCCTGGACTTGATCGAGCCCATGCCGTTGAGTTCATCCGAGCCTTTGAACCCGCGCTTGCGATCCTTGCGCACATCGCTGGCACCGATGTACACGCGCAAACCGAAGTCCTCTTCGTCAAACGCCCAGCCCACGCCCTTGTCGGTATCGAGAAAAACGCCATAGGGGCTGACGATCTTCGCGCCCAACAGTGGCGCCACGACGCGTTCGTCACTGCCACTGTAACGGGGCACGCTGGCGGCGCCGGCCCGCAAGCTGTAACGCCAGTCTTCGGCTTGCGATGAGTCGCAGAGCAGAAGCAGGCCACATGAAGTCAACGACAGACACAGCGAACGGAACATGGGAGCACCCGGATGGAAGTTGGATGCGCCCATGCTAGGCAGTTGCCGACGGGCAATCTTTGACAGTTTTGTCGGGAAATTGTCAAAGAGTGTGAAGCGACCTAACGACTCAAATCCAGGCGTTCATGCCACTGGGCAATGGATTCCTCAGGATAAAAGTCGAACTGCTGGTCGCCGGGATGCGCCTCGACTTCCACCCACGGTGCCTTGGAGCCGAGCATCAGGTGGGTGTGCTCCGGCGGTACCGGCAGCGGTGTGTCGATGGCCGAGGCAAACGGGTGAACCAGGTCCGGCCATTCGGGGCTGAACAGCCATAGCCCTGAACCGCACAGGGCACAGAAGTGCCGTTCGGCACTGCTGCGGCGGGCGCGTTTATCGTCTTCGTCCTTGAGTCGCGCATGGTAGATCGAGATGTGCTTGCGACCGCGCACTTTCAGGCTTCGGGCATCGCCCCCCAGGTTGATCGCAAAGCCGCCACCGCCCTGGGTCTTGCGACAGATCGAGCAGTAGCAGCGCTGGTAAGGATAGGGGTGGGCACTGTCGAGGGTGAACGACACCGCGCCGCAGTGGCAGGATCCTTCTAATTGCATGGGGAACCTCCAGTGGGATTGGAAATGACTCAGTACAGCCTAGACAGTTTGTGTCTTGACAGTTGAATTGAAGGTGACCATGCGACCGCCTTCGCGAGCAAGCTCGCTCCCACAGGGGATTTTCTGTGTAGATACAATTTGTGGACACTGAAGATCAACTGTGGGAGCGAGCTTGCTCGCGATGAACGATGACACGGTCTAGCGGCCGGGCACCCGCCACAAATACCACGCCGCCACAGTCCGATAAGGGCTCCAGGCCAGGCCGATCTCAACCATCTGCCTGCGGCTGGGCTGTTGCGCCAAGCCCTTGAGCCGTCGATAGCCTTCGCGTACGCCAAAGTCATCGGCCGGCAGGATGTCTGGTCGCTCCAGGCTGTAGATCAGCAGCATCTCCACGGTCCAGCGTCCGACGCCACGCAAGCTGATCAGGCGCTCGATCAATGCTTCGTCCTCCATCGCCCGCGCTGTGGCGTAATCCGGCACGATGGCGTCCAGCGTCGCCTGGGCGATGCCCTGGATAGTCGCGATCTTGCCGGCGGAAAATCCGCAGCTGCGCAGTTGCGCAAAGTCCGTTGCCAGTATCTGCTCAGGCCTGGGAAACGAGCCCGGCGTGAACAACGCCAGCAGCCGACCCAGAATCGCATCGCCTGCCTTGGCGTGCAGTTGCTGGTAGGCAATCGCCCGCACCAAGGCTTCATAGGGATCGCGGGCCGGCTTGGGCTGCAGCAGGCAAGGTCCGATCGTCTCGACGTGACGTCGCCAGTCTTCATCGAGGCTTGCCAGCAAGGCGCTGGCGTCGTGGTAGGGCACAGGCATCAGGTGTTCGTTCTCCAGGGCGTTCAAAACGCCAGGGGCAGCGAAACCTGCACGGCGGCTTTTTCCAGCCGCAGCAGAAACGCCTTGCGCGGTTGTCCGCCACCATAGCCGGTCAACGAGCCATCCGCGCCGATCACCCGGTGGCAGGGAATGACGATGGCCAGGCGATTCTGCCCGTTGGCCAGGCCCACGGCGCGGCTGGCACCAGGGCTGCCGAGGGCCGTGGCGACGCCACCATAGCTGCGGGTTTCGCCGTAGGGGATCTTTTGCAGTTCAGCCCAGACCCGCCCGGCGAAGGCGCTGCCAGGCATGTGCAACGGGACGTTGAAGACTGTGAGTTTGCCGGCGAAATACTCGGCCAGTTCGGTTTCGATCTGCTGCAAATGAGCGTTGTGCCCCGGCGCAACGGTGTAGCCGTAGCGTTGCTGCAGCTCTTCCAGCTCCTTGGTCAGGGCCGGACGGTCGAGGAACTCCAGCAGCACCAGGCCCCGTCGTTCGGCCATGGCCAGCATGGGACCCAGCGGTGTGGTCAGGCGGGTGAACAGCAAGGGTTCGCTGAGGGCAGCGCGACCCGGGGTGATGTGGAAGGATTTCACGAAGGCCTCACGAAACCCGCTCAACGATTCATAGCCGGAATCGAACGCGGCATTATCGATGGACGTGCCGTCCTTGATGCCGCCCAGGGCAATGCCCAGGCGGCGGGTACGTAGGTAGGCGTGAAAGGTCATGCCGAAATGTTGCTTGAACCAGCGCCGCAATTTCAGCGGTTCGATGCCTTGCTCCAGCAGAAGGGCGTCGGTCCAGCGCAGGTCGGGTTCGGCGTCCACGGTTTTGAGCAGGGCCTGGATCCAGTCGGGTGCGATGGCGGCGGCGTCCAGCGGCTTGCAGCGCAGACAAGCCCGGTAGCCGGCCGACATGGCTTCGTCGGCATGGGCGAAGAACTCCACGTTCTCCGGCTTCGGCTTGCGCGCGGTACAACTGGGGCGGCAGAAAATGCCGGTGGTCTTGACCGCAGTGAAGAACACCCCCTCGTAGGCGGTGTCTCGTTCGAGCATGGCGCGGACCATCTCGGCATGGGGCGGGAGCAGCGAGTCGTGTAGGTTCATGGGGCTGAGCATAGAACCGTGCCCGGGACGACTCCACCGAAAAATCGACAGGGAATTCTCCGGGCACTTGGTCGGATGCTCACGAACAAAAGTGGAACCTTTGAGTCTTAAAGGTTCAACCGTTGTTTTTGTCTTTCGGAGACATCATGTCCAAACATAAGAAATCCCTCATTGCCGTTGCTGTCTGTGCCTTGGCCCTTGGTGCCTCGGCCTTGCTGCCTGCCGACCTGTCGCCTATCGGTTCGAGCTATGCCGCAGGCAATGGCGGCGGCGGTGGTGGTGGCAATGGTGGGGGTGGCGGTCACGGTGGAGGAAACGGCGGCGGCCACGGTGGTGGCATCGGCGGAGGGCAGGGCAATGGCAAGTCCAGTGACTCCAGCGGCCTTGGCAAAGGACTGGCCAGCGACCATGTCGGCACCCGCACCCGCGATCATGGCCTGAGCGGCAAGCACACTGGCACTACCCGCACCGATCGCACCAGCAAGTCCTCGCTGACTTCGACCATCGCCAAGGACCGTGATACACGCGGCCTGACCAAGGCGTCGGCGATATCCACCGCTACCCCAGGTACCCACAACACCAAGGGCCTGACCAACGCGACCAGCTCTTCGATCAAGAACGACCGCTGATCGCTTGAAAAAAAGCCGCGACGCCTGTTCAGGGCGTCGCGGCTTTTTGTTTGTCTGTTTCGCCTTGCCCGAAGTCGTCAATACTTCCAGAACACCGGCGTGAACAACACCAGTACCGTCAGGATTTCCAGTCGCCCCAGCAGCATGCCAATGGTCAGCAGCCATTTGGCCGAATCCGGCAGCGTCGAGAAGTTGCCCGCCGGCCCGATGATCGTACCCAGTCCGGGACCGACGTTGCACACGGCGGTGGCCGCGCCGGTCAAGGCTGTTGTCCAGTCCAGGCCGATCAGCGCCAGCCCCAGGGCGATAGCGCCGATGGTGATGGTGAAGAAAAACGAAAACGTCAGCAGCGAGCGGACGATCTCTTCGTCGATGGGGTGGTTGTTGTATTTTTTTCGGATCACCGCCCTGGGGTGGATCAGTTGTTTCAGGCTGCCCATGAGCAGCGCCCCGGCGACTTGAAAGCGAAAGATTTTCAACCCGCCGGCCGTGGATCCCGAACAGCCGCCAACGAACGTCAAGTAAAAGAACAGCAACAGGGCGAAACTGCCCCACAACGTGTAGTCACCCAACGCCACGCCGGTGGTTGTGACGACAGAGGTAACGTTGACGGCCACGATGCGGACCGCGTCCCACCACTCATGGTCGCTGTTCAGGCTCAGCCAGGTACCCACCACGAGCCAGGTAATGACCAGAAATCCGATGAACCCCCGAACTTGTTGATCCTTGAGCAACGCGCGCCTGTTTCCCCGCAGTGTCGCTACATACAGCGTAAAGGGTAGCGATCCGGCCATCATGACAACGACTGATACCCAATGAATAGCCGGTTGAGGCCAGTGCGCCAGGGACGCATCGGAGGTTGAGAAGCCCCCGGTGGAAATCAACGACATTGCATGGTTGATCGCCTCGAAGGGCGTCATGCCGGCCAACCACAAGGCCAGGGTGGCGAGGGCGGTCAATCCGATATAGATCCACAGGATGTAGTTCGCCGCGACATGGGAGCGCGGTGTGACTTTCTCCGACCAATCCGATGATTCGGTCTGGAACAGCCGCATGCCGCCGACCCGCAGCAGCGGCAGGATCGCCACGGCCATGCCGATGAAGCCGATCCCACCGAGCCAATGCAACATCGAACGCCAGATCAGCAGGCCGGGAGACGCTGTGTCCAGCCCGGTCAGAATGGTCGAGCCTGTGGTCGTGATGCCGGACATCGTTTCAAAAAAAGCGTCGGTGTAACTGATGTGTTGGATAAACACCATCGGCAGAGCGGCGAAGGCACACACGAACACCCAGCTGGCGGTTGTCAGCAAGTACATTTCCCTGGGGCGCATCTGGACATGTTCCGGTCGTCCACGGGCGACCAGCGCGATACCACAGACGAAGGTAATCAGGCTCGACCAGAGAAACGCCGACAAGTCATCGTTGCGCTCGTAGAGCATCAGCGTGAACAGCGGAATCGCCATGCTGATCGCCAGGGTAATCAGGAAAATGCCGAGGATGAAACCGATGAGACGCAGAACCGCAATGGACATGAATAACGCCTGATTCAATGAGCCGCACAGTATCGATTTGGTGAATCGACCCGCGCGTAAAGTTTGCGTAAAAAAATGAGCGGTCGCGCTCGTCGACAAGGCAGTTTTCTTCAATACCACCAGAGCCGGGCCCACTACCTTGGGGGCTCTTTCCTAGAATGAAGAAGATAAGTGATGAGCTTGATACTTTCCATGGCCACTTTTGCTTTGGTGGCTTCCATTACACCCGGTCCGGTCAATATCGTTGCCCTCAGCTCCGGGGCCCGATACGGGTTTCGTGCCACCCTGCGCCATGTCGCCGGGGCCACCCTCGGGTTTGTCCTGTTGCTGGTGCTGATGGGGCTGGGCTTGCATGAAGTGTTGCAGCGCTGGCCTGGTCTCACACGAGTGGTGCAATTGGGCGGCGTGGCGTTCCTGTTGTTCATGGCCTGGAAACTGGCGATGGATAATGGGCACCTGGGCGGCGAAGACGAGGGGCGGGCGCCTTCGATGTTCTATGGCGCGCTGATGCAATGGCTCAATCCCAAGGCGTGGCTGGCCTGCGTGGCTGGGATGGGGGCATTCGTGGCCGATGGCGAGGCGCGGCTGGTGTGGCAGTTTGCGGCGATCTACCTGGTGATCTGCTACGTCTCGGTGGGTTGCTGGGCCTACGCCGGGAGTTTTCTGCGCACCTGGCTGGGTAATCCGGCGACCATGCGCCTGTTCAATCGGGCGATGGCGGTGTTGTTGGTGGCCAGTGCGGTGTATTTATTGTTGCCGTGAGCAGAAATGGCGGCAATCCGGGCTTTTGAGACGAGTGCTGTTGTGGCGAGGGAGCTTGCTCCCGCTCGACTGCGCAGCAGTCGCCCAGAATCGAGGGCTACTGCGTAGCCCAGCGGGAGCAAGCTCCCTCGCCACAGAGGTCCACCTGTTTTTGGTCCAAACAAGGTGGGGGGACAGTATCAACCGCGATATTGCCCGGGCGTAGCCGCCAGGTGTTGCTTGAAGGCGCGCTGGAAATGCGCCTGGTCGGCAAACCCGCTGTCCAGGGCCACGTCGGCGATCAACTTGCCTTCACGCAATTGGTGCCGGGCAAACTGGATCCGGCGGTTGACCAGGAAGGCGTGGGGCGTCATCCCGTAATGGCGCTTGAAGGCTCGGCTCAGGTAGGACGGCGACAGTTGCGCGGCGATGCAGATGTCTTCGAGCTTCAAGGCTTCGCTGCAATGGTCGTGGATGAATTGTGCTGCACGCATCAGCCCTGGATGGCTGCCCCGGTCTGGACGTCCGGCAGGGTTGAGCCGTTGTTGCAGGTCAATGAAAAACGCCTCGGCGGCGGCGTGCTTGTGGGCGGTGTCCAGTTGCTCGTCCACCAATTGCTCATACAGCCGTCCCAACGCGGCAAACAGTTCCGCGTCGCGGCTGTGCGTGGTGGCGAAGCCCTGGAAATCCAGGTTTTCGTCAAAGCCGATACGGCGCTGCAGGTCCCTGAGCCACAGGGTGTCGACGTACAACATCACGTAGGACCACGGCTGATCGTCGATCGGGTTGCACGCATGGACGTCGCCGGGGTTCATCAGCACCACCGTGCCGCTCTCCACCTGGAAGTTCGAGCGTTCGTGAAGATAGGTGCTGCGCCCGGCGGTGATCGCGCCGATGGAAAAGTGGTCATGGGAATGGCGCGAGTAGCAGACCTTGCGCCCATCGCCGATGGCCCGGGCTTCGATGAAGGGCAGGGCCGCGTCGCGCCAGAAGCGTGGGGCGTCGTCATGGGGGGCGTGCTTCATCGGTCAGCGTCCTCGTCTTGAACCTTGAGTGGCAGTGTATTAGCCCTGGCAGGTAAATGCCCGTTGGATTTAGCCGTTCGGTTTGAATGGCAGGGGTCCTGGACTAGACTTCGTGAAGTCCTGCCAATGGAGTTCCCGATGCTTGTGCCACGCAAACCGGACGACGAAGCCGCTCGCCTCAAGAATCTGCACTCGCTCAAGCTGTTGGATACCGCACCCGAAGAGCGGTTTGACCGCCTGACCCGCCTTGCCCGACGTCTGTTTGACGTGCCCATCGCGTTGGTGTCGCTGGTAGACGCCAACCGGCAATGGTTCAAGTCCAGCGCGGGCCTGGACGCCAGCGAAACTCCGCGGGAGATTTCCTTCTGTGGGCACGCGATTTTGCAGGACCAGATCCTGGAGATCTGCGACGCGGAACAGGACGAGCGCTTCCACGACAACCCCCTGGTCACGGACAGGCCTGGCATTCGCTTCTACGCCGGGCATCCGCTGGGGCTGGAGGACGGCAGCAAGCTTGGCACGTTGTGCCTGCTCGACACCCGGCCACGCAAACTCAATGACGAAGAGCGCGAACTGCTGCGCGATCTGGCGCGCATGGCCGAGCAGGAAATGGTCGCGGTGCAGATGGCGAGCATGGACGAGCTGACGCTGTTATCCAATCGGCGCGGCTTCAGGACGTTGGCCCAGCATGCGTTGAATGTATGTGATCGCCTGTCGCGACCGGCGACGTTGCTGTTCTTCGACCTCAACGACTTCAAGCCGATCAATGATCGTTATGGACATGCCGAGGGTGACAGCGCGCTGAAAACCTTCGCCGATGTGCTGCGTATCGCCTTTCGCGAAAGTGACGTGATCGGGCGCCTGGGCGGTGATGAATTCGTGGCGCTGCTCACCGGTTCTTCCCATGTCGAGACAGCGGTAATCATGGTGCGGCTCAAGGAAATCCTCGATGAGCGCAATGCGATGTTGCAGCGAGGCTATGACATTCGTTTCAGTGTTGGCCAGATTGAGTACGACGCCGAGCGCCATCAGTCGATCGACACGCTGCTGGCTGACGCAGATACGGCGATGTATGCGCAGAAGCAGGCGCTTCGTCGCCATCGCCCAGTGTGATGCCGTGACGGCCCACCCTGGGCCTCAATCGCTGTGGGGGGCAGACCCCCGTCGGGACAATTGAAGTACTAAACCAGGCTCTGCTCTCTTGGCTGAGAGCGTCCAGCCATGGGCCTGGGCGATTTCCTGGCAGATCGTCAAGCCCAGGCCGGCGCCATGGTCGCGGCGATGGGGCCCGCGCCAGAAACGAACGAACAGGTGTGGCAGTTGCTCCCGATCCACCCCGGGGCCCCAGTCGCGTACGCTCAGGTTGTCCTTGCCAATTTCCACTCGCACCTCAGTGCCTTGAGGGGCGTGTTGGATGGCGTTTTCCAGCAGGTTCTTCAACAAGGTGAAGAGGGCGCTGCGATCCGCCTGCCATGGGTCAGCAGCGATAGGGGCCTGGGCCAGCACCAGACGTACGTCGACGGCTTCGGCCATGCGCTGCAAATAGTCGGTGGCCTCCCTCGCGACATCTGCCAGTTCGACCTCGGCAAATAGATAGTTCTGGGCCTCACTGGCTTCGGTCAGGAGCAGCAGTTGCTGGACTTGACGGGTCATGTGGGCGACGTCGTTGAGCAGCGCGTTGCGGTCGTGGCTGTCTTCCATCAATTCGATTTGCGCGCGTATCAGCGCCAGCGGTGTCTTGAGCTCGTGCGCCGCGGTTGCCAGAAATTCCTGCTGGATCCGGTAGCCATTTTCCAGGCGCTGGAGGACCCGATTGAAACTGTCCACCAGTGGCACGACTTCGGACGGGATGCTGCTGACCTGCAAGCGTGAATGCAGGGAGCGAGGCGAGATGGCCGCGGCCGATTCGGACACCTCGCGCAAGGGCTTGAGCGTATAGCCCACGGTGATATAGGCGCAGGCGGCAAAGACGAAGAGCATCACCAGGCTGAACAGGACGATGCCGGCCCCCATGAATGGCAACGCGAATGCGCCGTGGAAGAGGTCCATCAGCCGTTCGCTGACGGCAAGCTGCAGGAACCAGGTCTTGCCGTCGTGTTCGACCGGCGCGGTGGCGCCATACATCAGAATGCCCTCGCGCTTGAACTTGAACGGTTCGTGCTCTGAAGGGCGCACCGCGGTGCTTGCAGGCCAGAAGGTTGTATCGGTGGACGTCAGGACCACGTTTGCCGAGGTGTCCAGCACGCGGTATCCGATGTCCTGCTGCATGCTTTCATAGGTCCAGACTCGATCGGCCTCGCTGCGGTCGAATCCGACCGGGCGTCCAGCAGGATCGAACTGGAGTTTTTGCGCCAACTCCTGGGTGCGCTCGGTTATGTTCATGACCAGCAGGATGTCGCTCTGTGAGGTGACGAGGGCCAGGGCCATCAACACGATCAGCAGGATGCTCAACGCCACGCCGGCAATATAAGCCAGCAGCACCTTGAATCTGAGACTACTCAGCCACGTCGACCTGGCGCAGCGCATAACCAAGACCTCGCAGGTTGACAATGCGTTGGTGGGAGCCGATGGCAAGCAGCTTGCGGCGGATACGGTGAAGGGCCACGTCCAGGGCGTTCGGCGTGACCGCCTCGCTCAAGCCCCAGCCTGCTGCCTCTATCGTCTGACGGCGGACGATCTCCCCAGGTTTGCGCAACAGCAGCAACATGATCTGCATTTCCGCCGGTGCCAGGGCAATGCTTTGATTGGCGCAGCACATGCTGCCGGTGTCGGGCTGCAGGCTCAGGTCGCCATGGCTGGGCGCCAGTGGGCGACAGTCCACGGGGCGTCGCAACAACGCTCGCACGCGCGCGACCATTTCATCCATGGCGAACGGCTTGGGCAGATAGTCATCCGCGCCAGCATCGAGCCCCTGTACCCGATCATGCAGGGCATCCCGTGCCGTGAGCACCAGGCAAGGTATGCCAAGCCCGGCGCTGCGCAGACGCTTCAACAAGACGAGCCCGTCGCCGTCCGGCAAGCCGCGATCGAGGATCAGCGCCTGGTAGGGCACACGCTGGATGGCCGTCCACGCGCCATCCATGCGGTTGATCACATCGACGGCGATCCCCGCATTCGCCAGGCCCGTGCAAACCAGGTGCGCCAATCGTTCGTGGTCCTCGACCAGCAGAATGCGGCTCATCAGAAGCGGTACAGGTCGCCGAACAGCGCGCTGTTTTCGGTAGAACTGTCTGCCTGCGGACTGCCCTTGATCTCACGGGCGAGGCGCGTCGCCTTGATAGCGAGGAGCAGAGAGTGGTGCTGATCGAACATGTCGTTTCCCCGGAGGCCAAATTCGCTATTGAGGGCAGGCTTGCCCTCATAGGCCGCGCGATCGATGCGGGCCTCACTGTCGCGCACGCCAAAATAATAATCGACGTTTTTTTTGTCCTGCCACATCGCCGTGACTTGGAGCGTGAGCGTGATGGGTTCGCCGAGCGCATGCCTATCGTCGAGCACGTTCTCTTACCGGATACTTACCGATATCTGCCGAAGGCTTGATCTTAGGTCCCGGCAGCCCGGGCCTTTGGCGAAAGGCCCGGATGTGTGCTCAAACGATATCGTCGATCAGGATGTGGTGCTGTCCGCGGCTGCATCGTTCGATCCGCGCCTCGACCTTGTAGACCTTGCGCAGCATCGACTCGGTAATCACCTCAGCGCTCGGGCCGCTGCCCTGGGCGGTGCCGTCGGCAATCACCAGCACCTGGTCGGCGAAGCGCAGCGCCTGGTTCAGGTCATGGGTGGCGATGAACACAATGACTTCGCGCTTGCGCGCCAGGGCACGCATGAAGCCCAGCACCTGGACCTGCCGGTGCATGTCCAGGGCGCTGGTCGGTTCATCCATCAGCAGGATTTCCGGTTCGCGCACCAGGGTCTGGGCGATCGACACCAGTTGCTGCTGCCCGCCGCTGAGCTCACCGAGGTTGCGGAACGATAATTCGGTGATGCCCAGCGCGGCGAGAATGTCGTCCACCAACTTCAGCTCATCATCATGGACGACCCAGCCCGGCGTGAGCTGCTTGCGCGCCAGCAGAACCGACTCGTACACCGTCAGCCGGGCGCTGGCGTTCAAGCCCTGGGGCATGTAGCTAATGCCTTGCGGCCCCTTTTTCGAACCCTGCAAGAGCACCTGTCCAGGACCTTCGATCAATCCGGCCATGCGTTTGAACAAGGTGGATTTACCCGCCGCGTTGGGGCCGACCACCGCCACCACCTGACCGCCGACAAAGGCTGCCGTGGTGACGCCATGAATGATCGTGCGCTGGCCGTAGCGGGCACCGAGGTTCTCCAGCTGGATCGTTACCATGAGTTTTTCTTCCCGCCGAGAATCAAGGAAATGAAGAAGGGCACGCCGATCAGCGACGTGACCACGCCGATGGGGAAAATGGCGCCGGGGATCAGGGTTTTGCTGATCACCGAACTGGCGGACAGAATCAATGCACCGGTCAACAAAGACGCTGGCAGGAAGAACCGCTGGTCTTCACCGATCAGCATTCGCGCGATGTGCGGGCCGACCAGGCCGATGAAGCCGATGGTGCCGACAAAGGCCACCGGGAACGAGGCGAGCAGGCTGACCATGATCAGCGTTTGAAAGCGCAGGCTGCGCACGTTGATGCCGAAACTCGCGGCCTTGTCATCCCCCAGGCGCAGCGCGGTCAAAGCCCAGGCGCGGCGGGCGAAAATCGGCAGGGTGACCAGGATCACCAGGCAGATCACCCCGAGCTTGGGCCAGGTGGCTTTGGTCAGGCTGCCCATCGTCCAGAACACTACGGCGGCCACGGCTTGTTCGGTGGCGAAGAATTGCACCAGTGCCAACAGCGCGTTGAAGGTGAACACCAGGGCGATGCCGAGCAGCACGATGGTCTCGGCGCTGACACCGCGGCGCAGGCTCAGGAAGTGGATCAGCAAGGCCGACAGCATGGCCATGATGAACGCATTCACCGGCACCATGTACTGTGCCGCCAGCGGGAACAGGGCCACGCCAAACGCCAGCCCCATGGCCGCACCGAAACTGGCGGCGGCGGAAATTCCCAGGGTGAACGGGCTGGCCAGCGGGTTGTTGAGGATCGTCTGCATCTGCGCGCCGGCCAGCGACAACGCGGCGCCGACCGCAACGGCCATCAGCGCCACGGGCAAACGGATGTCCCACATCACCACACGCACCTGGGGCGATGCGCTGTCTGGCGAAAACAACGCGCCCAGCACTTCGTCGAGGCTGTAGCGCGCCGGCCCGAGGGCCAGATCCAGCAGGACGCTGCAGATCAGCAGCAGCGCGAGCCCACCGAGGATGAGGCGCTTGCGCAGCACCAGGCGCCGGTAGGTGTCACGTTGAACCACCAGGGTTTCGTTCAGCGAGCTCATGGCGTGACCTCTGCCGGGCGCAGGCTGACGGCGTAGCCCGGCTCATAAGGTACCGGCAAGAACTGCTCATGCAATTGGCGGAACGCGGCATCCGGATCCAGGTCGGCAAACAACGTCGGGTGAAACCATTTGGCCAATTGCTGAATGGCCACGAACTGATAGGGGCTGTTGTAGAACTGGTGCCAAATGGCGTGGAAAGCCTGGTCGTCCTGGGCCTTGATGCCGGCATAAGCCGGTCGCTGGGTGTACCACGCGAGTTT
Source organism: Pseudomonas sp. Lb2C2 (assembly GCF_052112205.1). Taxonomy (NCBI): domain Bacteria; kingdom Pseudomonadati; phylum Pseudomonadota; class Gammaproteobacteria; order Pseudomonadales; family Pseudomonadaceae; genus Pseudomonas; species Pseudomonas sp. Lb2C2. Next base: position 189,494 of record NZ_JAUTYW010000008.1, read on the forward strand.
TTTCCTGGCTTGGGCCATGTCCGCACCCGGGCCGACGCCGACCCAATGGCCACCGGGAGCAAAGGCTTCCCAGTTGGCACTGGTGATCACCACCTGCGCCGGGTTGGCGACCACCACTTGCTCGGCATTCAACTGGCCGAACGTGGTGGGGATGATGCCTTTGGCGATGTTTTCGCCACCGGCCATTTCGACGAACAGGCCGAAATTCTCGTTGCCGAAGCTCAGGCAGCAATCATCGGTGTAGCCGCCGATGCGCTCGATGAAGACCTTTGGCCGGGCGGGGTGGTGCGCTTCAATGACGTCGGTGACACGCCGAATCTGTTGGTTACGAAACTCGATGAAGGCCTCGGCACGGGCTTGTTTGCCGAACAGTTGGCCGAACAGGCGCATGGTCGGCTCGGTATTTTTCATCGGGTTGTTGCGAAAGTCGACGTAGACCACCGGGATGCCCAAGGCATCGAGCTTTTCGATGTAGCGCGCGTCCTCGGTGGCGTGCTGGGCTTCGATATTGAGAATGATCACATCCGGACGCTGGGAGATCGCCTGCTCGATGTCAAAGGTGCCGTCCTCGAACCCGCCAAAGGTCGGGATCCTGGCGATGTCGGGAAAGTTGCGCAGGTAGGCGCCGTAGGTGTCCGGATCGGACTGGATCAGGTCCTTGCGCCAACCGACGATACGTTCGATGGGGTTTTGTGTGTCCAGCGCCGCGACCAGGTACAGCTGGCGGCCTTCGCCGAGGATGACCCGTCGAACGGGAAGATGAACCTTGACCTGGCGCCCGAGCAGGTCGGTCACGGTGCCCAGGGCTGGATCCGCATCGGCGGCAAGCGCAGGGCGTGGCGTCAGGGAAAGAAATGACACACCGAGCAGCCCGGCGAACAGCAGTGCGGTGAGGGTGTGACGGCGGCGAAAAACGGTAACCATGGTTCATGCCTTTACAAAAGCCGGACCGGACAACGGCGCACGGCGCCGCTGCGGAGCGGGCGTTTCAGAAATCAACGGTGGCGGACAACAGCAGCGTGCGCGGTGCGCCTTGGGAGAACGCGCCATAGGACGCGACACCTGACCAATACGCGCGGTCGAACACGTTCTGCACCGTGGCGCGAAAGGTCGTGGGCCGCTCGGCAATGCGCGTGGCATAGCGGGCGCCGACATCGAAGCGGGTCCAGGCATCCAGTGCCTGGGTATTGGCTTGGTCGACGTATTGGCGGGCGGTGTAGATTGCGCCACTGGTCAGTGTCAGCCCCTCGATGCCCGGGGTGTCCCACTCGGCCCAGAGATTGGCCTGGACCTTGGGGACGCCCACCGGTCTGTTGCCGCGATTGGTGGCCACGCCGGTCTTGGTCAGTTCCCCATCGAGCAGCGTCACGCCGCCGAGCAGGCGTGTGCCCCGGGCTATCTCGCCCGACAGGTTCAGTTCCACGCCACGGTTGCGTTGCTCGCCCTGGACCGAAAACACCCCGGACGATAATTCGCCGCTGGGCTTCTTGATCTGGAACAGCGCCAGGGTGGCCATGAAGCTGTCGTAGTCGACCTTGACCCCGATCTCTTGCTGGCGGGAAATGTACGGTGAGGAAACTTCCCCGGCGTTGGTGGCGGCGGACGGCGCGATGTCGCCCTTGCTCAGGCCTTCAACGTAGTTGTAGTACAGCGAGACATGGTCCCAGGGCTTGGCGACGATACCGAGCAGTGGCGTGGTTTTGCTTTGGTCGTAGGACGGGGTGACGACGGCGGTGTTGTAGTTGTCCGACTGGATGTTCTGCTGGCGCAGGCCGAGGGTGACTTGCAGGCGTTCGTCGAACACCGACAAGGTGTCGGCCAGGGCGACGCCCGACAGTTCGCTCGCGGAGACTTTCGGCGTACGGGGCTCTGCGAGGCTGGGCCGGGGTTGGTCAATCGGGTGGTAGATGTTCGAAAGGACGGCGGGGCCGGAAATAATCCCCCGGGACAATTCATCGCGATAACGGCTGACTTGCAGTACCGCGCGGTGGCTGACCGGTCCGGTGTCGAAGCCCAGGCGCGCGCCGGCGTCGACGGTGTAGCGCTGGACTTTGAATTTGTAATAACCGGGCTCTGATGACGTATCGCCAGCGGCGTTGATGAGGGTCGGGGTCTGGTCGGACATGCGCTCGACCTCGGATTTTCCGCCGCCGGCGTGGGCAAACAGGGTCAGGTGATCGCTGAGGTCATACTCACCGCCCAGCAACGCCGATTTGTCCCGGGCTTCGGAGCGTCCCCAGTCCTGGCTGACGCTGGTGCGTCCGTTGGCGGCGGAAGGAATCTGCACGTTGGGGGCGATCAGGAAGGGCCGTGATGCGGCGTCGAATGTTTCCTTCTGGTTGATCAGGTCCAGGGTGGTGCGCAGGCGATCCCCTTGGTAATCCAAGGAGATGGCGCTGGTGCCGACCGCTCGGGACTGCTTGTCGATGGCCGTGTCACCCTGTTGGAGGCTGCTGTTGATCCTGATCCCGAACCGGCGTTCGTCACCAAAACGCCGACTGACGTCGAGGTGGCCGCCCAGTTGCGAGTCCATGGCATAGCGGCTGGTGAATCGGGTCAGGTCCTCGTCGAGGGCGCGCTTGGGGACCACGTTGATCACACCGCCCACGGCGCTGTTGGGCGACATGCCATACAACAGGGCGCCAGGGCCCTTGACCAGTTCGATACGCTCGGCGTACTCGGTGAACACCCGGTAATTGGACGCTACGCCGTACACACCGTCGAAGGCCAATTCACCGAGATTGCCTTCCCCCACTGGAAAACCTCGGATGAAGAACGAGTCGACAATGCCGCCCGCCTGGCCGGTGGAGCGCACCGAAGAATCGCGCTCCAGCACGTCGCCCACGGTGACCGCTTGTTGATCCTTGATCATTGTCGAGGTGTAGCTGCTGACGCTGAAAGGCGCGTCCATCACGTCGGTATTGCCCAGCAGGCCAAGGCGTGCGCCGCGGGCGACCTGGTCGCCGGAGTAGCTGGGCGGCAGGCTGGTGCTGCGTCTGCCGGCGGCATCGACGGTGATCGCCGGCAAGGACACCTGGCGCAGCACCAGTGTGTAACTGCCATCGTCACGTGCAACCATCTCCACGCCGCTGTCGGCCAGCAGGCGTGTGAGTGCTTGCGCTGCGGTGTAGATGCCGGAAAGTCCCGGGCTGACCAGGCCTTCGGTGATCGAGGGCTGGAACGACAAGGCAATGCCAGCGGTGATCGCAAAGCTCGACAGGGCGGCGCCGAGCGGCCCGGGGGCGATGTCATAGGTTCGGGGGGCGATGGCTTCCAGTTGCACAGGCACGGCGGCCAAGGCGAACGATCCGATGAGCGTGTTCAAGGCAAGGCTCAACAGCACACTGCGAATGACGGGCTTGGACAGACGATCCGGACGCAGGGGCCGTGCAACGAGCATGGATGGATGACCCTATGGACGAGATGAAATGGTTATTCCTTTCTTTGCCAGTCGAGATCAAAAAAAGTATCACCTGCGCAGCAACTATTTTCTGTGGGGTCAGGCTGGGGTGAGCGTCAGCCAGTAACCGCTCAAGTGGCCGGTGACGAGAACCGGGTAGGTCTGGACCAGCATGTTGAGCGTGCGCTGGGTGTCGCTGATAGGAAACGCACCGGAAACACGCAGCTCGGCGATGGCCGGGTCACAGCGCACGAAGCCTCGGCGATAGCGCGCCAACTCGGCGACGAAATCCGCCAGGCGCATCTTGTCGGCCATCAGCATGCCTTGGGTCCAGGCGCCGACGTTGCGATCTGTCGGGGTCAACCGACCAAAGGCCTGGGACGAGAAGTCAGTGCGCTGCCCGGCGTTGACAATGATCGGCGCGGCCTGGCGAGCATCGGCCAGTTCAATCCGCACAGCGCCTTCGAGTACCGCCAGATGGGTGCGCGATTGCTGTTCGCGAACGGTGAACCGCGTGCCCAGGGCCTGCATCCGACCCTCGCGGGTACTGACCAGGAAGGGACGGGCCTGTGACGAAGGATCCGGTGCGGTCTGGACCAGGATTTCCCCTTCGCGCACCTGGATGAGCCGCTGGTGGGTGTCGAACAGGACGTCGATGGCCGTGCCGGTATTGAGGGTGATGTGAGAACCGTCGGCCAGCGTCAACTCACGACGCTCACCAACGGCGGTGCGGTAGTCGGCGGACCATTGCTGCGATTGCGCCAGTTTCCAGCTGCCCCAACCGGCGGGAACGACTGCCAGCAGCAGCGCCAGTTTGCCGAGGGCCGCGCGCCGTTCGGGACTGCTCGGGCGGTCCAGCGCCGACATCGCCAACGAGCGTGGCAAACCGCCGAGCTTGTTTTGCAACATCTGCGCGCGGGACCAGGCGCGGCCGCGCTCGGGGCTGCTGACTCTCCAGCACTCCCATTCGGCGCGCTCGCTGTCGCTGAGGTCGCGTTCACTCAAGCGCATCAGCCACTCGGCGGCTTCTTCGAGGACCTTGGGGTCGAGCGGTGGCTCATGGCGACGGGTGAGCATTCAGTCCACCAGCATCAGGCACTGCACGAACGCCTGCTTCATGTAGCGTTTGACCGTGATCAGCGAGACGTTCAACTGCTGGGCGATGTCGTCGTATTTCAGGCCGCCGATCTGCGACAGCAGGAATGCCCGTTTGACCGGCGCAGGAAGGGTGTCGAGCATGGCGTCGATGTCGTGAAGGGTTTCCAGCACCAGGAAACGCAATTCGGGGGACGGCACTTCCTGGGCCGGCAAATGCGCGAGCGCCTCCAGGTAGGCTCGTTCCAGGGCCTTGCGCTGATACCAGTTGACGAGGATGCCCTTGGCCACGCAGCTCAAGTAGGCCCGGGGTTGGTCGATGGCGGTGACTTGCGAGGCAAGAATGCGCGTGAAGGTGTCCTGCGCCAGGTCCGCCGCATCCATGGCGTTGCCGAGTTTTTTCTTCAGCGTGGCGTACAGCCAGCCATGATGACCAGCGTACAGCGCTTCGATCACGCGCAGATGATTGTCGTTGTTCGCGGGCAGGGTTTCGCTCATGGCTGCAGCTTTTTGCAATTGAGAAGTATTCCCAATGCTAATGGACAACTTGCCCGCGACGCAAGCGACATTCAGCAACCCTGTTTCAGCTATGCGGAAGGCTCGCGGGCCTGTAACGCAATGCGATGACGGGGATCAGCGCCAGCACATAGGCCAGGCAAACGAACAGGTAGGTGTATTGCAACCCGTAGACCTGGCTGAGCAATCCACCGATCGAAATGCCCGCGATCGAAGCGAATTGCGTGGTGCCCTGGGCAATGCCCAGCACGTGGCCTTGTCGTGAGCTGTCGGCGGATTTCGAGATGAGGGCCATCAGCACTGGCGTGGTGGCACCCAGCAGCACGCCCCAGATGAAGTAGGCAATGACAAATACGATGACATTGCGCGTGACTCCCGCCAGGGCGGTCAGGGCGATACAGCCGAGCACGATGTAGAGGATGCGCTGCAAGGTTTGCTGCTGGGTACGGTGCTCGAAATAGCGCGACCAGGCCGTGGCCGACAGAATGAAACCCAGCGCCAGCAAGCCGTAGCACAGGCCGACGAGCGAGTTGCTGACGTCGAATACCGCGCTCACATACAAGGCGAATGACGTTTGCGGCAGCATCCGCGCCAACAGCAGAATGCCCATGACGCATAACAACGACAGCAACGGCGATCCTCGCCAGATACTGTCGGTACGGCTCGTCGCTGCCGGGGCCTGTCTGGCCGGGACTTTCTTCACGGGTGGTACATCCGGCAAGGTCACGGCGGCCACCACTGTGCACACTGCGCACAACGCCGAGGCGGTGAGGTTGATCCAGAAGAACGTCGCGTAGTCGAGGATCAGCCCACCGACTACTGCGCCGAGCAATGAGCCGACATTGGTGGATATTTGCAGGATCGCGAACAGCCGCGCTCGCCGCGACGGGGCTTCGATACTGACGCCGTAGGCCTGCGCCGGGGCGATGTATCCGGCAAAGGCGCCCTGCAAGAAACGCAGGACCAGAATGATCCAGATATCGCTGCACAGCGCCAGGCCGAGCTGGGTCAGCGACAAGCCTGCCAGGGCGCGGATCATCATCCACTTATGGCCGTAGCGATCACCGATACGGCCCCAAAAGGCGCTGGTCAGCATGATGCCCAGCATCGGCCCGACATACACGGCAATGCTGGCGAAGCTGAAAACCGACGCCGAGGACGTCAGCCCGCGCAGGTGAACCGGCCAGAATGGCCCGCTCATTTCCATCGCGCCCATGGAGATGAGCTGGATCGCGAACAGAAGATAAATCAGGACTCTGACGTTCGAACCCTGGACGACACCGGTGTGGGACATGATCAGCCTCGGTGGTTAAACGCCAGCAAGCGGGTAGGGCAGCGTGCGCTGCAGGCGATGACAGGGTCGGCAAGATGCCCGGCTGCGAGAGAGGTTGCAAGGTGTCGATACCGCAGCAGCGTCGGTATGCGTGAGTGCTTTGGCGCAGCCTGAAAAAATAAAACCCGGGAGGTGATACTTTTCCGCAGGTCGACTGGCAATAGGAGTGATTACCATTTTCTCTCGTTGGAAAGGATCCTTAAGCCATGTCTGTTGCACGTCGACCTTGTGGTGAGTCTGCGTTATCCGTCGCGATTCGTACCGCCACGCTGAGTTTCGTTCTGGTCGCAGGAAGCGCCACCGCCTGGGCAGCAACCCCCGGGCAGGAGCCCGCTGCCGATAAAATCTCGAACGCTGCGGTGATCGGCAACGGGCAAGGCTTGACCCTCGATGCGACCACTATCACCGGTACCGGCAACAACCCAGGCGCACTGCCACCCGTGTTGGCCGGTGGTCAAGTGGCGCGCGGTGCACGCTTGGGGATGATGGGCAACAAGGACGTGATGGACACACCGTTCAGCGTGACCAGCTACACCGCCAAGACCCTGGCCGACCTGCAAACCGTGACCGTGGCCGATGCCTTGCAGCGAGACCCTTCGGTGCGCTCGACGGGCCAGGTGGGCGGCATCGTCGACTCGTTTTTCATTCGCGGTTTTCCAATCGGCGAGGGTAACCTCGGCGAGCTGGCCTACGATGGCGTATACGGCGTGGCGCCCAACTACCGGGTGTTTACCGACTACGCCGAACGGGTCGAAGTGCTCAAGGGGCCGGGCGCGCTGATGTACGGAATTTCTCCGAACAGTGGTGTGGGCGGGGTGATCAATATCGTCCCCAAGCGTCCGTTGGACGAAGACCTGACTCGTTTTACCGGCAGCTACGCGTCGGATTCCCAAGTGGGCGGGCATCTGGATCTCAGCCGTCGATTCGGCTCGGAAAACCAGTTCGGCGTGCGTTTCAACGGCAGTCTTCAAGGCGGCGACACGGCCGTCGATGACCAGGAACGCGAAGTCAATATCGGGGCGATCGCCTTCGATTATCGAGGCGAGCGCTTGCGCTTGAACCTCGACTTCATCAGCCAGAAGGAAAACTTCGACGGCGCCTCGCGACCATTCACCGTCGCGCCCGGCGTTGAGATTCCGTCTGCCCCCAATGGCCGTACCAACACGTCGCAGAAATGGGGCTGGTCGGACACCAAGGAGCAGTCGGCCTTGCTCGGTGGTGAATACGACCTGACGGACGCGGTCACGGTGTTTGCCCACGCCGGCGGCGGTCGGTCGGACGTCAAGCGGATGTCCGACCAGGTGCCCAGAATTCTCAACAGTGCCGGTGATACCAGCAACACGCCCGGGTACTACAAATTCAACGTGGACCGCTCCACCGCCGACGTGGGGATCCGCGGGGTGTTCGACACTGGCCCGGTCACCCACACGACCACCTTGATGGCGACCACGTATCAGGATGAACTGTCCCGCGGCATCACCAACGGGCCCGAGATCCGTTCGAACATTTATCACCCGGTGGACGTGCCCAAGCCTGCCATCAATGCGCCCAAGGTGCTGCGCATTTCCGAGTCGCAGTTGTCCGGCTTCGCCTTGACCGACACCTTGTCGGTACTGGATGACCGTCTGCAATTGACCCTGGGGCTGCGCCGGCAAAACATCGAATCGCGCAATTACAATGCCGCCGGCTCGGTCAGTTCCCGTTATGACGACAGCGCCACCACGCCGATGCTCGGCGTGGTGGTCAAGCCCTGGGAGGACGTGTCGCTCTACTACAACTATGTCGAGGGGCTGAGTAAAGGTGACGTCGCGCCAGGTAACGCGAGCAATGCCGGCGAAACGTTTGCACCTTACGAATCCAAGCAGCACGAAATTGGTGTCAAGTATGAGCACGGCACCTTCATGACTACCCTGGCGCTGTTCCAGATCGAGAAGCCCAGTGGTGAAATCGGTGCGGGCGATGTTTTCTCGGTGCAGGCAGAACAGCGCAACCGTGGCGTGGAATTGAGCGTGTTCGGTGAAGTGGCCCCCGGCACACGCTTGATGGGCGGCGTGACATTGCTCGATGGCGAGCTGACGGATTCCGCCACCGCGGCCAACCGTGGCAATAAACCGGTGGGCGTGCCTGAGGTACAAGCCAACCTGTGGGCTGAATGGGACACCCCCTGGGTGGAGGGCTTTACCCTCACCAGCGGTGCGATTTACACCGGCAGCCAATACGTGAACCAGGCCAACACCCAGGAGTTGGATGCCTGGACTCGCTTCGATGCGGGTGCTCGCTACGCCACCAAGATCGAAGGTCGGCCGACGACGTTCAGGGCCACGGTCCAGAACGTCTTTGACCGCGAATACTGGTCGGGTGTCGCCTCTTACGGTGCCTTTTCCCCAGGCTCGCCGCGTACCCTGCAGTTGTCGGCCACGGTCGATTTCTGAGAGTAGGGCAAGGGTGGTTCAAACAAAGGGCCACCCACGCTCGTATCCTCCAAGCCATTTCTATCGCAGGCGCGTGCCCCAGCGCGCCTCCAATGAATAGACTCCGCCGCCGCGCGCGACGACGTAGAGAGCAAGAAATCCCATCAGCACCGGAAACTCGATGCCTCGATCTATCCAGGGCCATGTCGGCCCCAGCGCGTAGCTGATGGCAACCATCTCAATGGCGATCAGCAGGGCGACGAGTCGCGTGCCGAGCCCCATCGCCAGCATGAGCGCGCCGACCGTCTCCAGGAGCATGACCAGGAAGGCAAGCTGTGCAGCGAAAGGCAGTCCCATCACGTTCTGGATGAGGTTGATCGACGCGCTCATTGGATCAGCCATCGAACCGTGGGCGGTGCGCAGAACCTTCGGCAAGCCGTGGGTAAACAGGACCACGGCGAAGATGGTCCGCAGCACGGCGTACAGGTAAGGTTCGAAGCGGGCGACGCCGTGTCCACAGCGCAGCGCAGCGATGATAGGTCTTGAGTTGTCATGGGGAATCCTTGGCAGGGTTGCTTGAAGCACTGTGCATGACGTCGATAGGTCTTTCGAATACTCCGAAGGCGCTATTGTCCTTTGGCAGGCAGTCCCATCTTCGCCAGCGTCAGCGTTTCATCACCGCGCCCCCATCCGCCGTCTGCCACCTCTTCGACCAGCACCATGGTGAACGGACGGACTCCCTCGCCGAAGTACTCGACGAACATTTCTGTGGTGCGATGGATGATTTCTTCTTTGCGAGCGTGGTCCAGGATCCCTTCGGGGAATTTGTAGTTGGCAAATGGCATGGATCGACTCCGTGGGTGTGAGAAAGATGCGGCAGGGCGAAGACCCCTGGCGCGCATCTTTCTCCTTTCCGCCCTTGGAATAAATCCCTCTGGGTTGGCATCAGCATTCAACGTACGTGAACAATCGGCCGTCTGGACTCAGTGCGAATGACGCGGCTCACCGCTACGTGCAATCACGCGCAGATGCAACGTCGCCGGCTCCAGGCAGCCCCCCGTGGACAGCTGTCCCACCAGTTGCCGATACAGCTCCTGCCAAGGCGTTTGTGACGGCGGAATGTTCGGCGTCCACTCAAGCCGGCGCTGGGCCATCTCGGCGTCGTCGATCAGCAGGTTCACGGTGCGGGTATTGAGGTCCACTTTCAGCCGGTCGTTGGTTTTCAGCAACGCCAGGCCGCCGCCCACGGCCGCTTCCGGGGACATGTTGAGGATCGACGGGCTCGCCGATGTGCCGCTCTGGCGGCCGTCGCCGAGGCAGGGCAGGGAGTCGATGCCTTGTTTGATCAGCGCAGCTGGAGGGGCCATGTTCACCACTTCGGCGCTGCCGGGGTAGCCCACGGTGCCAACGCCACGGATCACCAGGATGCAGCGCTCGTCGATGTCCAGCGCCGGGTCGTCGATCCGCGCGTGGTAATCCTCGGGTCCTTCGAACACGATGGCCCGGGCTTCAAAGCTATTCTCGGCGCCGGGCTCGGACAGGTAGGTCTTGCGAAACGCTTCGCCCACCACCGACATCTTCATGATCGCGCTGTCGAAGAAGTTGCCGCTGAGCACGATGAAACCGGCGCGGTGCTTGAGCGGGGTGTCGAAGGGGTGGATCACGTCGGTGTTGCTGGTCAGGCTGTTGCTGACGATTTCGCCGATGGTCTTGCCGCTGACCGTGGCGCAGTCTTCGTGCAGGCGCCCGGCTTTTTGCAGTTCATGCATGACCGATGGCACGCCGCCGGCCCGATGGAACCCTTCGCCCAGGTACTTGCCCGCCGGCATGCAATTGACCAGCAGCGGCACGTCCTCGCCAATCCGTTGCCAGTCATCCAGGCTCAGCTCGACGCCCATGTGTCGGGCGATGGCGATCAGGTGCGGTGGGCAATTGCTCGAAGCACCCAGGGCCGAGGCGACGGCGATGGCGTTCTCGAAGGCCTGGCGGGTCATGATCTGTGACGGGCGTATGTCTTGCAGCACCAGGTCGCAGATGCGCTTGCCGGTGGCATAAGCCATTTGCCCGCGCTCGCGATAGGGCGCCGGGATACTCGCGCATCCGGGCAGTGACATACCCAGGGCTTCGGCCAGGGCGTTCATCGACAAGGCGGTGCCCATGGTGTTGCAGTGTCCCACCGACGGCGATGCCGCAGTGGTCATTTCCATGAAGCCTTCGTAGTCGATCTCGCCGGCGGCCATCAGGTTGCGCGCATGCCAGAGCACGGTGCCGGAACCGATCAGTTCGCCCTTGTGGTGGCCGTCGAGCATCGGCCCGCCGGACAGGACAATGGCCGGCAGGTCGGTGGTCGCCGCCGCCATCAGGCAGGCCGGGGTGGTCTTGTCGCAGCCGGTGGTGAGCACCACGCCGTCCAATGGGTAACCGTGAAGAATCTCCACCAGCCCCAGGTAGGCCAGGTTGCGGTCCAGTGCTGCGGTGGGGCGCCGTGATTGTTCGGCGATCGGGTGCACCGGGAATTCCATGGGAATGCCACCGGCATCACGAATACCGGCCTTGACCCGTTGGGCCAGTTCCAGGTGATGACGGTTGCAGGGCGTCAGGTCGCTGCCGGTCTGGGCGATGCCGATGATCGGGCGTCCCGACTGCAGCTCTTCGCGGGTCATGCCGTAGTTCATGTAGCGTTCGACATACAGGGCGGTCATGTCCGCGTGGGCCGGGTCATTGAACCACTGCTCGCTGCGCAGGCGGCGTTTTGGCGTGTCACTCATGATTCATTTCTCTCTTGTAATTGGATGAATCGGTCACGGTCGTGGCGTTTTAGCGCTCCAGCAGTCCTCGGGCGGCGAGGTTACGCAGCAAGGCGCTGACACCAAAGGTCCAGGGGGTGGCATCGCAGCTGTGCGTCACCTGGTTATGCAGGCTGCCGAGCAACGGGCTGCTGATGCTGACCACGTCACCGCGTTTGTGGGTGAAACCGCTGCCGGCATGGTCACGGTCTTCGGTGGGGGCGAACAGGGTACCGAGAAACAGCACAAACCCGTCCGGATATTGGTGGTTGGCGTTGAGCGTCTGGCCCGCCAGGTCCTGCGGGTCGCGGCTGATCTGGTTCATGGAGCTGGAGCCGTGCAGGCGGTAGCCATCCTCGCCGTGTATCTGGAGATCGACCACGCATTCCCGTACATCATCCAGGCTGAAGTGTTCGTCAAACAGGCGAATGAACGGCCCGATGGCGCAGGAGGCGTTGTTGTCCTTGGCCTTGCTCAGCAACAGCGCACTGCGGCCTTCGATGTCCCGCAGGTTGACGTCGTTGCCCAGAGTGGCGCCGTGGATCTGGCCCCGGCTGTTCACCGCCAGCACCACTTCCGGTTCCGGGTTGTTCCATTGCGATATCGGATGAATGCCGATGCGGCTGCCGCTGCCCACGGCAGCCAGGACCGGAGCCTTGGTGAAGATTTCCGCATCCGGGCCGATGCCGACCTCCAGGTACTGCGACCACATGCCCTGCTCGATGAGCAAGTCCTTCAGGCGCATGGCTTGCTCGGAGCCCGGCACGATCGTGCGCAAGTTGTCGCCGATCACGCTGTGCACCGTGGCGCGTACGGCTTCGGCCTTCGCCGCGTCGCCGCCGGCCTGTTCCTCGATCACACGCTCGATCATGCTGGCAGCGAAGGTCACGCCGGCGGCCTTGATCACTTGCAAGTCCAGTGGCGGCAACAGCGACGGTTTGTTCGGGTCGGCATCAGGGCCGGTGTTGGCTAGCAGGGCTTCGACACTGGCAATGAAGGTGCCGGGCGTCTGTCGCACGGCGGCCAGCGGCGATTCGGTTTCCAGCAGATCGCTCAATGTCGCAAAACGATCCGAGAGATCGAACACACCGTCGCTGCGCAACGCAATGGGCGAAGGCCCGGCGATTCGGCCTGGCACCCAGGCACGACCAATCAGGGTTCCGGTCACGCCATCGACGGGCAGGGTGTTCTCGGGAGTAAGCAGTAGCGACATGGCAAGTCTTCCTGTTCGTAAAGCCTTCACGCTAGGGTGGCCGCTCGATAAACTCCAATGAGATATATTCAGTATTTGATAACGTCGGGTTATCGCCGGCCTGAGGAATAGCCATGTCAGATCTGTCCTTTTCCAGCTTCTGTGGCTGGCTCAAATTCCGCCACTTGCTGCTGATCGACACGTTGGGGCGCACCCGCAACATGCATCTGGCGGCGCAGCAGATGAACCTCAGCCAGCCGGCCATCAGCAAGATGCTCAAGGAAATCGAAAGCCTGCTCGGCTTTGCCTTGTTCGAGCGGTTGCCACGGAGCATGCCGCCTACGGCCTTGGGCGAACACGTACTGCGGTATGCGCAGATTGCCTTGAATGATGCGCGCTCGTTCGTCGAGCAAATCAGCAGCTTGCGCGAGGGAGGCCACGGTTTTCTCAAGGTCGGCGGGATCTTTGCCGCCACTGCGGTGGCTTTGCCCGAGGCGATCCTGCAGATCAAGCAGCGCTGGCCGTTGCTGTCGATTGAAGTGGTGGAGCAGACCAGTAACCACCTGATGGAGATGCTTGAAGAGAAGACGCTTGACCTGGCGGTGGCCCGTTTTACCGATCAAAGCCAGCAGCAGCGCTATGACTTCCAGCCGTTGGCCCCGGAACCGTTCTGCATCGTGGTCAACTATCGCCATCCATTGGCTGGCGCGGGTCCGGTCTCCTTGCAGCAGTTGGTGGACTTGCCGTGGATTCTCTATCCGGTCGGCACGCCGATTCGCGCACGCATGGAGCTGGCCTTCGCCGAGGCCGGGGTGGGAATGCCGCGCAACACCATCGACACCATTTCCATGCAGACCTTCCTCCAGGTGCTGCAACGCGGGCCCATGATCGGCATGCTGCCCAATGCGATGGTCGATCCGCTGCTCGAAAGCGGCCAGCTCAAGACCCTCGATACCCCGTTGCACCTGGTGCCGCAGGACTACGGCATCCTCACGCGCAAGGATGAGCCGTTGGTGGGCGCGGCGCTGGAGTTTGCCGAGATCCTCAAGGACAACGCCCGCCTGTCCGCCATGCAGCCTGCTTAAGGGCAGCATGAATCTGTGGGAGCAAGGCTTGCCCGCGATGCAGGCGCCTCGTTTCCCCTCAGACCGCGTCGTCTTCATCGCGGGCAAGCCTTGCTCCCACAGATGACTCGCTACAGGTTCCATGGACTTGAGGATTAGTTGATAACTGCCCGTTATCAACTAATCCAAAAATGCCATTGGGAAAGAATCGCTCCCCGACAGTAGAGTCCTCGTTCAATCGCCGGATGATTCGCTCATTCGACGTGACCCAATAAAAACAATCAGGGGTTACCTCATGCAAACCATCTCCGAGCAGTTGCCCGCCCAGGCTCCCGCCTGCGAGCTCGATTTTGAAGACCGGACCTACCGCAAGGTCATCTGGCGCATCCTTCCGGTCCTGCTGCTGTGCTACATGGCGGCGTACCTCGATCGAGTGAACATCGGGTTCGCCAAGCTCGACATGCTCAACGAGCTGCAATTCAGCAACACCGTATATGCCTTGGGCGCCAGTATGTTTTTCTGGGGCTATTTCCTCTTCGAAGTCCCCAGCAACCTGTTGCTGCATCGCTTTGGCGCACGGTTCTGGATCGCCCGGATCATGCTCAGTTGGGCGGTGATTTCCATGGCCGTGGCCTACACCGTGCCGCTGGCGGCTTTCTTCCACATCGAATCGAGCACGATGTTCTATGTGCTGCGTTTCCTGTTGGGCATTTGCGAAGCCGGCTTCTTCCCTGGCGTGATCCTCTACCTCAACTACTGGTTCCCGACCCACCGGCAGAGCCGGGTGATGTCCGGGTTCCTGCTGGCGTTGCCGGTCAGCCTGACCTTGGGCGGGATACTCTCTGGTTGGCTGATGAACAGCATGCAAGGGGTGCATGGCCTGTCTGGCTGGCAATGGATGTTGCTCATCGAAGGCATTCCTTCGATCATCATGGCGTTCGTGGTGATCGTCTGCCTGGCCGACAACATCGACAAAGCCAAATGGCTGTCTGTCGCGGAAAAAGCCCTGCTCAAGGCCAATCTGCAAACCGACAACCAGGGCAAGGCCACGCGCTTGAGTGAAGTGTTCTTCAACCCTCGGGTGTGGTTGCTGGTGTTGATCCTGCTGACCTTCAACACCGGCTTCTATGGCCTGGCGTTCTGGATGCCGTCGATCATCAAGAGCACCGGCATCACCAACAGCTTGCACATCGGTTTGCTGACCGCCATTCCATATTCGGTGGCAGTGGTGGCGATGCTGCTCAACGCCCGACACTCCAACCGCACCGGCGAGCGGCGCCTGCATGCGGCGATCCCAGCCTTCATTGGCGGCGTCGGCCTGATCCTCAGTGCGTTCTTTGCGGATAACCTGGTGCTGTCGGTCTTGTTCCTCAGTGTCTCCGCCTCGGGGATCCTCAGCCTGATGCCGATCTTTTGGACCTTGCCGGGCACCGTGCTGTCGGGCGTCGCCGCCGCAGCTGGCATTGGCATGATCAACGCCATCGGCAACCTGTCGGGCTTCACCGGTTCGATGATCACCGCCGTGGCGGAAACGCTTACGGGCAACATCAATAACGGCACCTACGTACTGGCTTTGTGTCTTTTGGTCAGCGGTGGACTGATCCTGGCCATTCCCGCCTCGATGCTCGGCAGGACAGCCAAGCACGCCACTACGGCAGCGCAACTGGAGACCGCATGAACCTACAAAACAAGCGCGTACTGGTGACGGCAGCGGGGCAGGGCATTGGCTTGGCCAGCGCCATAGCCTTCGCCCGGGCCGGTGCCGAGGTGTTCGCCACTGACATCGATATCCAGGCACTGGCGGGGATCGAAGGGATCACCGCCATGACCCTGGACGTCACGTCGCCCGCTGCCATCAGCGCCGCCTGCGACCGCATCGGTGGGCTTGATGTGCTGTTCAACTGCGCAGGCTTTGTGCACAGCGGCAACATTCTCGACTGCGACGAAGCCGCCTGGACACGCTCGATGGACCTCAATGTCACGGCCATGTACCGGATGATCCATGCGTTCCTGCCGGGCATGCTGGCCCGTGGCGGCGGTTCGATCATCAACATGTCGTCGGTGGCCTCCAGCGTCAAGGGCGTGCCCAATCGCTTCGCCTATGCCACCAGCAAGGCCGCGGTGGTGGGCCTGACCAAGGCTGTCGCCATCGACTTCGTCAGCCAGGGCATCCGCTGCAACGCGATCTGTCCGGGCACCGTGGATTCACCCTCGTTGCGCCAGCGCATCGCTGACCAGGCCGCGCAGCAGGGCGTCGATGAGGCGCAGGTCTACCGGCAATTTCTCGACCGCCAGCCCATGGGCCGCATCGGCCACACTGAGGAGATCGCGCAGTTGGCGTTGTACCTGGGCAGTGATGCGTCCGCCTACACCACGGGTGCCATCCACATCATCGACGGTGGCATGAGCATCTGAACCCCGGTCTTCACTTGAGCAGGAGCACGACATGAAACTATTGCGCTACGGCGAAAAAGGCTCGGAAAAACCCGGGCTGTTGGATGCCGACAATCAGATCCGCGACCTCTCGGGCCATGTGCCGGACATCGCCGGGCAGG
Source organism: Pseudomonas sp. Lb2C2 (assembly GCF_052112205.1). Lineage (NCBI taxonomy): Bacteria > Pseudomonadati > Pseudomonadota > Gammaproteobacteria > Pseudomonadales > Pseudomonadaceae > Pseudomonas > Pseudomonas sp. Lb2C2. The sequence goes on from NZ_JAUTYW010000008.1 coordinate 205,846, forward strand.
TCCTCGGCCCGGACAGCCTGGCAGCGCTCGCCGCCCTCGACCCGCGCAGCCTGCCGATCGTGGCCGGCCAGCCACGGATCGGTGCCTGTGTCGGACAGGTCGGTAAATTCATCTGCATTGGCTTGAACTACGCCGACCATGCGGCCGAGTCGAACATGGAGGTGCCCAAAGAGCCGATCATCTTCAACAAGTGGACCAGTGCCATCTGCGGGCCGAACGACGACATCCAGATCCCGCGCGGTTCGCTCAAGACCGACTGGGAAGTCGAGCTGGGCGTAGTCATCGGCAAAGGCGGGCGCTACATCGACGAAGCCAATGCCATGGAGCATGTCGCCGGCTACTGCGTCATCAACGATGTGTCCGAGCGCGAGTGGCAGCTGGAGCGCGGCGGCACCTGGGACAAGGGCAAGGGCTTCGACACCTTCGGCCCCCTCGGGCCGTGGCTGGTGACCCGGGACGAAATCGCCGACCCGCATACGTTGGACCTGTGGCTGGAGGTCGACGGACACCGCTATCAGAACGGCAATACCCGAACGCTGATCTTCAGTGTGCCGCAACTGATTGCCTATCTGAGCCGCTGCATGAGCCTGCAACCGGGGGATGTGATCTCCACCGGCACGCCGCCTGGCGTCGGCTTGGGCATCCAGCCCAACCCGGTGTTCCTGCGGCCGGGCCAAACCATGCGCCTGGGAATCGAGGGCTTGGGCGAACAGCGCCAGGTCACGGTGCAGGCGGACTGAGGGCAGGGCTCGCTGCCGCTATCGCGAGCAAGCTCGCTCCCACAGTTGAACTTCGACAGGCACAAAATTCATGTGCCCCATAGGCCCCTGTGGGAGCGAGCTTGCTCGCGATAGCGGTGGGTCAGTTTGCATCATCCCTTGGGATCAACACGCCTGACACGCTTCATCACCACCACAAAAAACACCGGCACAAACACCACCGCCAGCGTGGCGCTGATCATCCCGCCGATCACCCCGGTGCCGATGGCCTGCTGGCTTGCCGAACTGGCGCCCGTGGCAATCGCCAGCGGTACCACCCCAAGGATGAAGGCCAGCGAGGTCATGATGATCGGCCGCAGGCGCAGGCGTGCCGCCTGGAGCGTGGCGTCGATCAGGTCGTGGCCTTCATCGTACAGGCTCTTGGCGAACTCGATGATCAGGATCGCATTCTTAGCCGACAGGCCGATGATGGTGATCAGCCCGATCTTGAAGAACACATCGTTAGGCATGCCGCGCAACGACACAGCCAATACCGCGCCGAGCACACCCAGCGGCACCACCAGCAACACCGAGGTCGGGATCGACCAACTCTCGTACTGCGCCGCCAGGCACAGGAACACCACCAGCAGCGACAGGCCCAACAGGATGGGCGCCTGGCTGCCGGACAAGCGTTCCTGCAACGACAACCCCGTCCATTCCTGGCCCAGGCCCGTCGGCCCCAGGGCCACCAGCCGTTCGATTTCGGCCATGGCTTGCCCGGTGCTGTAGCCCGGTGCCGGTTCACCGGAAATGCTCACCGCCGGATAGCCGTTATAGCGGGTCAATTGCGCCGGCCCCTGGGTCCAGCGGGCCTGGACGAAGGCTGACAACGGGACCATTTTTCCGCTGTTGTTGCGCACATGGATCTTCAGCAAGTCTTCGACCTGGCTGCGCTGGTCGCCCTCGGCCTGGACCACCACCCGTTGCATACGTCCCTGGTTGGGGAAGTCGTTGATGTAGGTCGAACCCACCGCCGTGGACAACACGCTGCCGACGTCGGCAAAGGAAATGCCCAGGGCATTGGCCTGCTTGCGGTCGACCTCCAATTGCACCTGCGGTGCCTCCGCCAAGGCGCTTTCGCGCACATTCATCAGCATCGGGCTTTTGTCGGCGGCGGCGAGCAATTCGCTGCGGGCCTGCATCAAGGTGGCATGGCCGAGGCCGCCACGGTCCTGCAAACGGAACTCGAAACCGCTGGAAGTGCCCAGGCCGTCCACCGGCGGCGGTAGCACCGAGAACGCCATGGCGTCCTTGATCTGGCTCAGCGCCAGGTTGGCACGGTCGGCGATGGACGCCGCCGAATCATCGGCGCCGCGTTGCGACCAGTCCTTGAGGGTGGTGAAGGCCAGGGCCGCATTCTGCCCGCTGCCGGAAAAGCTGAAACCGAGAATGATCGTGCTGTCACCGACTCCCGGTTCACCGGCGTTGTGGGCTTCGATCTGCTCCACCACCTGCACCGTCCGGTTTTTGCTGGCACCCGGTGGCAGCTGGATGTCGGTGATGGTATAGCCCTGGTCCTCCACCGGCAGGAACGAGGAGGGCAGGCGACTGAACAGCAGGCCCATGCCCACCAGCAACACGCCGTAGATCAGCAGATAACGGCCGCTGCGTTTTACCGCATAGGCCACCCAACCTTGATAGCGCTCGCCGAATCGGTCGAAACCACGGTTGAACAGGCCGAAGAAACCGGTCTTGGCGTGGTGATCACCTTTGGCGACCGGTTTGAGCAAGGTCGCACAAAGTGCCGGGGTCAAGGTCAGTGCCAGAAAAGCCGAGAACAGGATCGAGGTCGCCATCGACAGCGAGAACTGCTGGTAGATCACCCCCACCGAGCCCTGCATGAAGGCCATCGGAATGAACACCGCCACCAGCACCAGGGTGATGCCGATGATCGCTCCGGTGATCTGCCCCATGGCCTTGCGCGTGGCCTCCTTGGGCGACAAGCCTTCCTGGGCCATGATCCGCTCGACGTTCTCCACCACCACGATGGCATCGTCCACCAGAATGCCGATGGCCAGCACCATGCCGAACATCGTCAGCACGTTGATCGAAAACCCCAGCGCGAGCATCGTCGCGAAGGTGCCCATCAGCGCCACCGGCACCACCAACGTCGGGATCAGGGTGTAGCGAATGTTCTGCAGGAACAGGAACATCACCGCGAACACCAGCAACATCGCCTCGCCGAGGGTGTAGATCACCTTGGTGATCGAGACCTTGACGAACGGCGACGTGTCATAGGGAATCTTGTACTCCACGCCGGCCGGGAAGTAGCGCGACAGCTCGTCCATCTTGTTGCGCACCAGGGTCGCGGTGTTCAAGGCGTTGGCGCCCGGCGACAGTTGCACCGCCACGGCAGTGGACGGCTTGCCGTTCAGGCGCGTGGAAAACTGGTATTCCTGGCTGCCGATTTCCACCCGTGCCACGTCGGCGATGCGCACCGTCGAGCCATCGGGGTTGGCCTTGAGCACAATGTCGGCGAACTCCTGCGGCGTGTTGAGCTGGCCTTTGACGACGATGGTCGCGGTGATTTCCTGGGTGCTGCGGCTCGGCAAATCGCCCAGGCTGCCGGCCGACACCTGGGCGTTCTGCGCCACGATGGCGGCATTGACGTCGGCCGGGGTCAGGTTGAAGCCGACGAGTTTCTGCGGGTCGATCCAGATCCGCATGGCCCGTTCGGCCCCGTACAACTGGGCCTTGCCGACACCGTCCAGGCGCTTGATCTCGTTCATTACGTTGCGCGCCAGGTAGTCGCTGAGGGCCACGTCGTCGAGCTTGCCGTCGCTGGAGGTGAGGGTGATCAGCAGCAGGAAGCCGGCGGAGACTTTGTCCACTTGCAAGCCTTGCTGGGTCACCGCTTGCGGCAGGCGCGACTCGACGGCCTTGAGGCGGTTCTGCACGTCGACTTGGGCCAGTTCCGGGTTGGTGCCGGGTTGGAAGGTCGCGGTGATGGTGGCGCTGCCCAGGCTGCTTTGGGATTCGAAATACAGCAGGTTGTCGGTGCCGTTCAGCTCTTCCTCGATCAGGCTGACCACGCTTTCGTCGACGGTTTGCGCCGAAGCACCCGGGTAGACGGTGTAGATCTCGATTTGTGGCGGGGCCACGACCGGGTATTGCGCCACCGGCAGTTGCGGGATGGCCAGGATACCGGCCAACAGGATGAACAGCGCGACGACCCAGGCGAACACTGGACGGTCGATGAAGAACTGCGGCATGGCTTAGTGTCCTGCCTGTGGCCCGGGAACCTGGGCGAGGGGAAGTGGGGTGTCATCGACCTGGACCTGCTCACCGGGACGGGCGTGTTGCAGGCCTTCGATGACGATGCGGTCGCCGGGTTTCAAACCTTGCGTGACGACCCAGCGATCGTTTTGCGCGACGCCCAGTTGCACCGGTTGCTGGCTGACCTTCTGCTCGGCGTCCAGCAGCAGCACCTGGGCGACCCCGGCGCTGTCGCGCAGGATCGCCCGCTGTGGCACGGTGATGCCTTGGCTGTTGACCGCTTGTTCGAGGCGCACGCGGATGAAACTGCCCGGCAGCAGGTCCAGGTCGGGGTTGGGGAATTCGCTGCGCAGGGTGATCTGGCCGGTGCTCGGGTCGACGCTGAGGTCGGTGAACAGCAATTTGCCGGGCAGTGGATAGGGGCTGCCCTCGTCCTGAATCAACGTGGCCTTGGCCTGGTCCTGGCCGACCGCTTGCAAAAGCCCTGCGCGAAAGGCGCGGCGCAGGTCGTTGAGTTCGCGGGTCGACTGCGTGAGGTCGGCGTGGATCGGGTCCAGTTGCTGGATCAACGCCAACGGCGTGCTTTCGTTCTGCCCGACCAGGGCGCCTTCCGTCACCAGGGCGCGACCGATCCGTCCGGAAATCGGCGCGGTCACCGTGGCGTACCCCAGGTTCAGTTTCGCTCGTTCCACCGCGGCCTTGCTGGCAGCGACGTCAGCGGCGGTCTGGCGCACGCTGGCCCGGGCGTTGTCGTAATCCTGGCCACTGATCGCCTTGTCATCGATCAACTGGGCGTAACGTTGTGCCTGCAAGCGGGCCTGGAACGCATTGGCCTCGGCCTTGCGCAACGCCGCCTCGGCACTGTCCAGGTCGGCCTTGAATGGTGCCGGATCGATGCGAAACAGCACCTCGCCCTGTTTGACGTCGCGGCCTTCACGAAACACTTGCTGCAAGACCACGCCGGCCACCCGCGCCCGAACTTCGGCCACCCGCGGCGCGGCGATCCGACCACTCAGCTCGTTGCTGATCGACAGTGGCCGGGCCTGGACGGTTTCGACGCGCACGCTTGCCGGCGGAGCGGATGCCTCTGGGGTCGAGGCGCTATCACAGCCACTGAGCAGCAGTGCCCCGACCAACAGGCCCAGTGTGACGAAAGGAATCTTGGACATGGTGCTTCCCCAATATTGAGCCGCCCATGGTAGGGGGCGAGGCCAACGACAGGGGTGAAGCTTTGTAGGGGGGATGTGAAATTGTGTAATGGCCCCTAAATCCGAAAGTGACCTACCAGTTGCTGTTGATGATTGGCCATTGCACGCAACGAGTGGCTCGCCTGCGAGGCTTCTTCCATGCGGCTGGTCAAGGTTTCACTGATCCCGCGAATGTCGCTGACGCGGTGGCTGATGTCTTCTACGACAGCGCTTTGCTCCAGGGCGGCACTGGCAATCTGCTGGTTCATGTGTTCGATCACCTCCACTGCGTCGGTGATGCGCTGCAGTGCCGCCTGGGTCTTGTCGACGTGCGCGACGCTGTCCCTGGCCAGCTCGCGGCTCAATTGGGTGCTGTGCACGACCTCCTGGCTCAACTGTTGTAACGCTTCGATCACCGTGCGTATCTGCTCGACCGAGTTCTGGGTGTTGCTGGCCAAATGGCGAACTTCGTCAGCCACCACCGCGAAGCCGCGCCCCTGTTCACCCGCCCTGGCGGCTTCGATGGCGGCATTCAAGGCCAGCAGGTTGGTCTGCTGGGCAATGGCGCAGATCACGTCCAGCACCTGGCCGATGTGTTGACTGTTGCCGGCCAGCGCCTGCACTTGCTCAAGCGTGGTCTCCAGGCGCCGGTCCAGGCTGTCGATGCTGGTGACCGCGTTGGCGAACAGTTCACGCCCCGATCGGCTGGCGCTTTCGGCGACGGTGGCGGCATCGGCCGCCTGGTGGGAATGGCGGGCCACTTCCTGGGCACTGGTGCTCATTTCATGCAAGGCCGTTGCCGCCAGTTCGACTTCCCGGTACTGCGTGTGCATGCCCGCGCTGACTTCCCGGGCCACCTGAGCCGACGTGTCGGCGGTGTTGCGGGTGTCCAGGGAGGCTTGCTGGATATCGCGGATGATGGGCTGCAATTTGTCGAGAAAGCGATTGAAGCCCTTCGCCAGTAGGCCCAATTCATCGTGGCGGTCGTTGGGCAGGCGCTGGGTGAGATCGCCGTCGCCGTCGACAATCGCATCGAGCATATGCGCCACCCGCAGCAGCGGCCGGGTCACGCCGTAAGCGGTGAGCCAGATGAGCAACAGGCCCAAGCCGGCAGCCAGCAAGCCGAGGCTGAGGTTGAACCAGTTGGCCTGGCGATGCTTGTCGTCCAACTGTGCCTGCATGTGCAGGGCCGGTGCTTGCACAAGTGCTTCGGGCACGCGTATCTGCAATTGCCAGGGGGGATTGTCGGGGACGGTTTGCACGGCTTGTCGAGCGTCGACGGAGGTGCCGTCAACCGCGCCGCTATGGCCGGCAACTTGCCCTGACGGGGAAAGAATGTTGATCTCGCTGTGGCCAGGATACAGGTCGTTGGCAAGGCTGGCGGCGAGTTGCTGGAGGGTATCGAGGCTGATGTCCATGCCCACCACGCCGATGACTTTGCCCTGGTCCAGCAACGGTATGGAGATGCTGCTCATCAACGTCTTCTGGCCTTCGACCTCGATCGCGTAGGGCTCTGTCACGCAGGTGCGCCCCAGGGTCTGCGGGCAGACGTACCAGGCGTTGGCCGGCTCGCTGCCCGGTGGTGCGGTGTTGGCGCTGATCTGCGCTTCGCTGAGCACCTCCTGAACCAGTTGTCCGGGTTCGCTTTGCGACCAATACAGGGCAAAGCGACCTTTTTCATTGCCGGCCAGATCGCGTTGGCCAGTGAAACCGACGTCTTCACCGACCAGCGCGTCGGGAAGCAGTACCACGTAGAAGCCGAGGACTTTTTCGCGGTTCTGAAGGGTTTGGCGGGTCGCGGCGATCAGGTCCCGGCGTAGTTGCCCAGGCGTCAGTCGCCCGCTCCACGCTTGGGCGCGCAGTTGCAAGACCTGCTGGGCAAAACCTTCCCCATAGATCGCCGTTTCGCTGAAAAAGCGTTCTACCCGTTGACCATGGGCCATGGCCTGCGCCTGCAGGCCTTCCAGGGCCGAGCGCCCCAGCAGTTGACTGCTTTGCTGCTTGAGCAGTGTTGCGCCTTGCTGGTTCTGATACAGGGAAGCGCTGGTCAATGCCCCGACGACGGCGAGCAAGCACAGGCCACTCAAGAGCGTGATCCGCCATTGGATAGAGAGACGAGCGAAGAACATGCTGAAGTTTCCTGCGCTTAGGGGTTTTTATTGTTTTGGGCCCAGCACTGTTTGAAGAACGGGCGAGGCTATCTTGCGGCAGGAAGCGCCTGCCGGTTATCCCGAATCGGCAGCCGTTGTGCCCCGGCATTGGGCAATGCGGCTCCGCCAAGAAAACACAAAACCTGTGGCGAGGGAGCTTGCTCCCGCTGGGCCGCGAAGCGGCCCCTCTTCTCTGGGCCTGCTGCGCAGTCCAGCGGGAGCAAGCTCCCTCGCCACAGGATGTCGTCGGTCTTAAATGAATAGCACTTCTGCATTGGGCTGACCTGTTTTGGGGCGCCGCTTTGGATGCTGCCGTTTTGGGATAGCGAAGGGTTTTGGCAAGGGCCTAGGATCGAATCCAGCGTGCAAGCAGAACAATAAGCTTTTGGATGTCGGCGAAGCTGGCGTCTGCGATCCAGCAACAACTGCCTCATACAATAAGGTCAAGAACAATGAGTGTATCTTTCCCGATCAGCAGTTCGACGGAGTTGAAGCGCGGCGCCTTGGGTGTCGGTTTCATCATCTTCTTTGTGATTTCAGCGGCGAGCCCCTTGAGCGTCATCGCCGGCGGTTTCCCCATTGGCATCATGCTGGGCAACGGCGCTGGCACACCGGCATTGCTGCTCCTGGCCTTGCTGGTGTTACTGGCGTTCTCGGCGGGCTACACCGCCATGTCCCGCCACATGACCAACGCCGGTGGGTTCTATGCCTTCACCTCCCGCGGCCTGGGTGGCCTGGCCGGCGGGGCGGCGGGGGTGCTGGCGATGTTTGCCTACAACATTCTCCAGGTCGGCCTGTATGGCATGTTCGGCGGCGTGGTCAGCGGCACGATGGCCAGCGTCTTTGGCCTGGACTTGCCTTGGTGGACCTATTCGCTCCTGGCAATGGCGAGCATCGCGATTCTTGGTTATCGCAAGATTGACCTGTCGGCCCGGGTGCTGTCGGTGGTGGTCATTGCCGAGTACCTGGCGATCCTGACGCTGGATTTCGCCATTCTCAAAACCGGTGGCGACAGTGGCATCAATCTCGATTCGTTCGATCGCAGCCATGTGTTCAGCGGCACGCCGTCCATCGGCTTGCTGTTCTGCTTCGCGGCGTTCATCGGATTTGAGGCCACCACCATCTACGGCGAGGAGGCGAGGAATCCGCATCGCACGATTCCCATCGCCACCTACAGCTCGGTGCTGTTGATCGGTGGTTTCTATGCCCTGTCGGTCTGGGCGATGGTGATCGGCGTCGGGGCCGACAAGATCGTGCCGACCCTGCAGGCGCTCCAGGATCCGACCACGTTCATCTACGGCATGTCCGATCACTTTGTCGGCCCGCACCTGACCCAGATCATCCGCGTGCTGTTCATGGTCAGCATCTACGCCGGGCTGCTGGCGTTCCACAATGCCGCGGCGCGTTATTTCTATGCCATCGGCCGTGACGGTTTGCTGCACAGCCGGCTGGGCACCACCCATCGCGTGCACCAGAGTCCGCACATGGGCTCGGTCCTGCAAAGCCTGATCGCGGCGGTGGTGGTGCTGATCTTCGCCGCGCTGGACGCCGATCCGATCCTTCAGCTGTTCGCCTGGTTTTCCAACCTGGCCACGCTGTGCGTGATCCTGCTCATGGCGCTGACCTCCGCGGCGGTGTTTGTCTATTTCCGCGCTCACCCGGAGCTGAAGCTGGGGCTCTGGCGCGGTCGGATTCTGCCGGTCTTTTCGTGCCTGGCATTGCTGGTGGTCCTGGCCCTTGCGGTGATTCATTTCGACGTGCTGACCGGCGCCAGCCAGCTCCTGTCCTATGGCCTATGCGCGGTGATTCCCGCCGCGCTGATCGTCGGTGTATTCCTCGCCGCTCGATTGCGCAAGGCATCGCCCGAGCGATTCATGGCGCTGGGAAGCCACAAGCTCTAAGGCGTCACGCACAACGTCAATCCACCCAGAAAACAAGTCCGCTGTCGTTCGGGACGGTTCGTCAGCGCGTGAAAGGAAGGTTCTATGCACGATTATCAAATGCTCATCAATGGAGCTCGGGTCGACGGTGAAAACGGGCACTTTGATGTGCTCAATCCGGCGACCGGTACGGTGTTCGCTCGATGCGCGGCCGGTTCCCTGGCCCAGCTGGACCTTGCCGTCGAAGCGGCGCAGTCGGCCTTTGTCGAGTGGCGACACAGCACCCATGAAGATCGCCGCCAGCGCCTGCTGAGCATCGCTACCGATCTCGAGCAGGAAGCCGAGGCGTTGGCCCGGCTCATTGTCCTGGAACAAGGCAAGCCACTGGAATTGGCGTTCTCCGAAGTGATGGGCGCGGTGGCCTGGACGCGCTATGCCGCCGAGCAGCAGATTCCCGTGGAGTTGGTGGAAGAAACCCCGACCCAGCGTATCGAACTGCACCGCAAGCCGTTGGGCGTGGTCGCGTCGATCACGCCTTGGAATTGGCCGTTCATGATCGCTGTCTGGCACATCATGCCGGCGTTGCGGGCCGGTAACTGCGTGATCAGCAAACCGTCAAGCCTGACCCCCTTGAGCACCCTGCGCCTGGTGGAAGTCATCGCTCGCCACGTGCCTCGGGGCGTGATCAATGGCGTGACTGGTGAGCAAGGGTTCGGCAGTGCGATCACCTCCCACTCAGGTATCCAGAAGATTGTCTTCACCGGCTCCACCGCCACCGGCCAAAGCGTAATGCGCGGCGCCGCCGGCAACCTCAAGCGCCTGACCCTGGAACTGGGCGGCAACGATGCCGCCATCGTGCTGCCAGGCACCTCGGTCGAGGCGGTCGCCGAAGATATTTTCCAGGCTGCATTCCTGAACATGGGGCAGACCTGCGCCGCCCTCAAGCGTTTGTACATCCACCAATCCCAGTACGAGGCCTTTGCCGAGGCCCTGACTCTGATCGCCCGGCGTCAGGTGGTGGGTGACGGCCTGGCGCCCGGGGTCACGTTTGGCCCGGTGCAGAACCTTGAACAGCTGGCACTGGTAGAGGAGCTGGTGGCGGATGCCCGTGCCCAGGGGGCGCGTGTGTTGTGTGGCGGTGCTCGCCTGGACCGTCCGGGCTTTTTCTACCCGCCGACGCTGGTCGCCGATGTGACCGATGGGCAGCGCCTGGTGGATGAGGAACAGTTCGGCCCGGTGTTGCCGCTGATTGCCTACCAGGATGTCGAGGATGTCCTGCGTCGCGCCAATGCTGGCGACATGGGCCTGGGTGGATCGGTCTGGGGACGCGACAGCGAGCAGGCACAGGCCCTGGCCAGTCGCCTGGAATGTGGCATGGCCTGGGTCAACTGCCATGCGCAGATCCAGCCGAACACGCCGTTTGGCGGCAGCAAGATGTCCGGGTTCGGCGTCGAGTTCGGCCTTGAAGGGTTGTTGGAGTTCACCGGCCAGCAACTGCTGTACGTACGCAAGCGTGAAACAGAGTGAGGAGTGCAACCATGTACGAGCAATACAAGACAGCACAAAAAAAATTCTGGCACCCGATGAGTTCTTCGGCGCCAGCCAACCGGTCCAAGACGTTGATCATCGCCCGTGGCGACGGTAACTACATCACCGATATCGAAGGCCATCGCATGCTCGATGGTGTCGGCGGTTTGTGGAACGTGAACGTGGGCCATAACCGGGCTTCAGTGAAGGCGGCCATTGCCGCGCAGCTGGACGAACTGGCCTATTACCAGACCTTCGACGGCATCGCCCATCCGCGGGTGTTCGACCTGGCCGAGCGGCTGACGTCGATGTTCGCCCAGGAAAACATGACCCGGGTGTTGTTCAGCTCAGGCGGTTCCGATGCGGTCGAGACGGCCCTGAAAATGGCCCGCCAATACTGGATCGCCAGCGGCGAACCAGGGCGCACGCGCTTTCTGTCATTGCGCAATGGTTACCATGGCGTGCACGTGGGCGGCACCTCGGTGGGCGGCAACGGCGTGTATCACTACAACCACGGGCCGCTGCTGGCTGGCTGTCATCTGCTCGACACGCCGTGGCTGTACCGCAACCCCTGGGACTGCCGCGATCCGGAAGAACTGACCGCCCACTGCATTCGTCAGTTGGAAGACCAGATCGCACTGCTCGGCCCGCAGACCATTGCCGCGCTGATCGCCGAACCGGTGCAAGGCGCCGGCGGCGTGATCGTGCCGCCGGCGTACTACTGGAAGAGGCTGCGCGAAGTCTGCGACCGCCACGGCATCCTGTTGATCGCCGATGAAGTGGTGACGGGCTTCGGCCGCACCGGCTGCATGCTCGGCAGTCGTGGCTGGGGTGTCGCCCCCGACGTGCTGTGCCTGGCCAAGGGCATCACCGCCGGTTACATCCCCATGGGCGCCACGGTCTTCAACCAGCGCATGGTCGATGCCATCGAGAACGGCCCGGGCTTCAGCAACGTCATCATGCACGGCTACACCTACAGCGGGCACCCGACCGCCTGTGCGGCGGCCCTGGCGGTGCTGGACATCGTCGAGGCCGAGGATTTGCCGGGCAACGCCGGGAAGGTCGGTGCCCAGTTGCTGGAGCAACTGCAACCGCTGACCGAACGTTATGCCGTGGTGGGCGAAGTGCGCGGCAAGGGCTTGATGATCGCCGTGGACCTGGTGGCGGACAAGGCCACGCGCGAGCCGCTTGACCCTGCTACGGGCCTGGCCTCGCGTATTGCCGAGCAGGCGCGCCTGGCCGGCGTATTGATGCGCCCGATAGGCAACAAAATCGTGATGTCGCCGCCGCTGACCCTCACGTACGACGAGGCCGCCATGATGGTCGGCGCATTGGACAGCGCGCTCGCCGACTGCCGTTAGCCCGACCAGCCGGTGCCGCTTGCGGTGCCGGCTCCTGCATATAAAAACAGCCTATAAGGGCGCACCACAAGGAGCTCCAGCCATGCGAAATCTATCGCGTATGGAATTTTTCGGCAGTGGCCTTGCCTGTACGCTGGCGCTTTGCGCTGCGAGTCAGGTCCAGGCCTATGAGTTGTATGCCGATGACGACACTCATCTCAACGCCGACATGCTGGCCGTGTTCGGCCATTTCAACAGCCGCAAGAACTACGACGGCAGGCCAGGTGGTTCAACCTGGCGCGAAGGCTTCATCAAGTATGGCGTCAGCGGCGACCAGGGCCTGGCCGGCCATGGCACCGCCTACGGGGCGTTCAGCCTGGTCAGTTCCGCCACCTGGGGCGATGGCGACGCGGCCGGCAATACGCTGGGCAGCGAGCGCACGACGAAGATTGAAGACGCTTACCTGGGTTGGCGTTCCGCCGATCTGTTCCCCGTACTGGGACAGGACGGTGTCGATATCTCCGGCGGCCGCCAGGTGGTCAAGCTGGGCAGGGGATTTTTGATCAACGATGACGGGCCGAACCTGGGCAAAGGGCCTGCCGATGGTCGCTTGAATCGCGGTGGCGCCTATTACCTGGCTGCCCGACACGCGTTCGATCAAACCGCGGTATTACGTCTGGGCGGGCAGGATGGACTGCATGGCAGTGTGGTGTGGCTCAAGTCCGATAACCGCGCCCAGGCCGAAACCGAACTGGCCGCTGGCACGCTTGATTACACCGCCAAGGCGGGCACGTTGGGACTGACCTGGATACATGGTCTTGACGTGAACGAGCAGTGGGCCAGCGATTTCCAGAAGCAACGCAAGGACATGGACGTCTACAGCATTCGTGGTGAAGGCGACGCGGGCATCGAGAACGCCAGCCTGGCATTCGAATACGCCTGGCAGGACAAGGACGCCGGCCCGCAGAAGGCCTGGTACGCCGAGGCCGGCTACACCTTTGCCGATCTGGCCTGGGCGCCCAAGCTGACGTATCGCTACACCCGCTATTCCCAGAAGTGGGACTCGTTGTTCACCGGGCAGAGCACGGGTTATGGCACCTGGTTCCAGGGTGAAGTAGCGGGCAATTATGCCGGGCCCTTCAACAGCAACACGGGCATTCATCATGTCGGCCTGACAGCCACGCCGTTGGAGAATCTGACCCTCGGTGCGTTGTACTTCGATTACAACACCGTGCGTAAGGACAGCGCCCTGAACCTCGATGCCCGTGAGCTGGATCTGTATGCCGAGTGGGCGGTGAACGAGCACTTGATCATCACGCCGCTGATAGGCCTCTACAAGCCGGATCGGGATGCAACGACCGGGGGCAATCAAGTGGCGGGCAATGGCACCAACGTGTACAGCCAGGTGACGGTGGCCGTTCCATTCTGAAGCCAGGTTAAACCGGTGGCGAGGGAGCAAGTTCCCTCGCCACCGGGACAATGTCCGGCCAGCCCGACCATCCGTCTGCAAGCTGCTCATACCTGTCAGATCCGACAGTAGGCAGCGAATACGTTCCACGTCATAAATCGCTCCATCGCCCCTCACGCGACCGGAGTGCCCGCCATGCTGACCCTACCGAAAAAAACGTCCGTGCCGCTGGCCATGCGGTGGGCTGTGTGTAGGTTGATGCTGGCCTTTGGGTTGGTATTGGGCGCAGGGTCGGCGGTCGCAGCCATGCAGCCACCGACTTCCACCCCGATTACTCCGGGGCAAATCATTGGGGAGAGCCAGTTCGAGAAGGCTCGGTGCGTACAGGCGTCGGATCCGGCAAAGTACCAACGCTCACGCGCGGTGGGCAGGATTTATACCGGGCGCAGCTATGGGACTGCGTGGAGGGTGGGGCCTGGAAACCTTGCGCTCACCAACCTGCATGTCGTTGGTGAGAACCCGGATCCGGCTCGGATGGTCGTGGAGTTCGATTATGAGGAGCCCAGTTGCGACTCCGATGCTGTACGGCCTCCTGTTCGGGTACCGGTCGAGCGGGTCGTGGCCTCCCATGCATGGGAGGACTTCGCGCTCCTTGCCTTGGATCAGGATGTGGTCGACAGCGGCGTGTTGGATACCTTCGGCTATCTGGGCTTGGATACCCGTATCTCGGCGGTCGGCGACCCGGTCTACGTTGTGGGGCATCCCTGGGCTGGGCCGAAGCGGATCTCGCGCCTTCACGATGACGGGCACCCCTGCTGGGTTACTGAAGTGCAAAACAACGGCCTCACTGATTTCGCAAAATACAATTGCGATACCGAGTCAGGTTCTTCCGGATCGCCCGTGATCGACGCGGGGACCAATACGGTAATTGCCCTGAACTTTGGCTTCAGTTCGGGACACAACGCCGGCGTGCAGGTAAGTAGCATCTGGCCCCGTATCGCGCAGTATTTCGGTGGCAGGTTGCCCGAGGGCAGTATCCCGGTGGAACAGCCGACCGTGCCAGTGGCCAAGCCCGGAGCGGTTGGCGTTCAGGTGCCGGTGCGAGTGACGCAGGTGGACGGGGAATCCCCGGTGGGAGGGGCGCCCGGTGAGCAGCTGTATTACCACGCCCCTGCACACACCACAGTCACCGACGTGTCCTGCCAGAGCGGAACCACCCGATGGATCGCCGAGGACGGCAACGCCGCGTCATGCACCATGCCAAGCGCAGCAAACTGGACCACAACACAGTCGGTGACGCTTCGCGTGGATGACACTGCCCCCGATGGCCAAATCGCCGACGGCCGGGCACGGCTACTGTCCGACGCAGGACAAACCCGCGGAGGAACCAGCATCGTCCTGAACGTGATGTCGCTGGGGCCAGGCGAGGTGGCGTCGCTACAGGTGCAAGCTGGGAATTTTCAGACGGCCGCGGTGGACAGCGGGTTCACGGAGCCGTTGACGGCGCGCGCGAAAGACTCGCTGGACGCGGTTGTTGTGGGTGCTGATGTCACTTTCGCGGTCATCGATGAAAGTACGACAGGGACGCGGTTCGACGGGGGCGATCAGACACTGATCGTGCAAACGAACGCCGAGGGTGATGCAACGTCGCCGACGCTGGTCGCCGGCTCCAGGGCGGGCACGTTGCAGGTGACCGCCACCTCTAACGATAGGATGGCCACGTTCCATTTGAGGGTGGTGTCGGAGGAAGGAGACCCGACGGATGATGTGGAGTATCTGCTCCTGATAGATGGGAATGGACAGCTCGCGCCGGAGGGGGCCGAGTTCACCCATCCGCTCACGGCGCGGACATCGAATCAGGACAGGGATCCAGTGGAGGGTGCCTGGGTTGTCTACACGATCACCGATGATGGTGGGACAGGGACCCGATTCGTCGGGGCCGATCAGGCACCGACGGTGACGACCAACAGCAGTGGTGATGCAGTGTCGCCGAAGCTAGTTGCTGGCAACGCATCTGGTTTCGTGACGGTGACCGCGACCTCCAATGGCAAGGCGTTGACGTTCGTCTTGGTGGTGATTCCGAGTTGAGAGGTTGATCAAGCTGGGCGCTGGATAACGTCAATGCATGTTAGCCGCCATCACATCGGTTCAGTGCATTCTCTCGGCAATCCGTCGGGTGGTGTCCATCACCATTTCAACCACGGTTTCCTGGCGCAGCAGTTTGAAGCTGTCGGTGCTGCCGACGGCTGAAAGGCTGCCTACCACCTCGTCGAGCCCGGGGTTGATGATCGGCGCGGCGATGCCGGTGAGCCCCAGGTTGAGTTCATCGTGAGTCAGGCAATAGCCGTCCTTGCGGATCTTTTTCGCCGCTTTGGAAAAACTGGCCCAGTCATAGCCGTTGTCGGGGTCATTGGCCATGTGTTCTTCGAACAGGCGTTGCAGGCGTCGCCCCTTCTGGAAGGCGATCAGCACCTTGGATTGCGCACCGCGAAAAAACGGCAGTGGCTGGCCGCGACCGAATGCGAACTGGTAGGTGTTATCGGGTTCGGCGATGTAGGTGTTGATGATGTGGCCGTCATAGAAAACGCTGGCGAACACCGCCAGGCCAGTGGCGTCGGACAGCTGGTGCATCAACTCGCGGCCCGCCACGAGGATCGGATCGTATTGGCGCATCATCCAGTCGAGTTCAATGATGCGCGGCCCCAGGCCGTAGCTGCCGGCATCCACCCGGACCAGCAGGCCCGCATCACACAAATCCTTGACGTAGCGGTACACGGTCGCCCGTGACAGGCCCATGCGCTCGGCGATGGTGTCGGGGTCGATCTTCAGCGTTGCCGGGCCGAACAGGTCCAGAACACTCAGCATTTTGCTCAGACTGCTCATCTCGCTCCTAAAGGGGGGAATGGCGCGTAGGTGGTCGTTGGGTGAGCACTATAGGTAGGTGCGCCGATGATGAAAAGCCCGCTCGCTCGGCGAACAGGGCGTTGCCACGATACGCCAGCGCTTGAGAAAAACAAACTGATTGAAGGCTTTATTCTCGTCGTAATTTTGCATAAATCTCAAAATAAGAGCTTTTGTGTGTAAAAAATACTTGAGTGGAGGGTTTTTCTATGTGATAAATCTCAGCCACTGCAAACGCTCGATCAAGAGGGCTGGAAATGAATGGTGCGCAACTGATAGTGAAAGCGGCGGTGGCGAGCGGTATCGAATACTGCTTCGCCAATCCCGGAACGACTGAAATTCCCCTGGTGGCAGCCATGGCCAGTGCGCCAGCCCTCAAGCCGGTGTTGTCCTTGTTCGAAGGGGTGTGCACCGGTGCTGCGGACGGCTATGGCCGGATTGCCGGCAAGCCGGCGATGACCCTGACTCACCTGGGACCAGGCTTTGCCAATGGCATTGCCAACCTGCACAACGCGCGTCGCGCCAACACCCCGATCGTCAACGTCATCGGCGATCACGCGTCATGGCACGTCAATTACGATCCGCCGCTGGCCAGTGATATCCAGGCGCTGGCCGGGAGTGTTTCCGGATGGGTGCGCACATCGCGCACCGCATCGGGTGTCGGCGAAGATTTCCAAGAGGCAGTGCGTGCCGCCTGGCAAGCCAAAGGACAGATCGCCAGCCTGATTCTGCCGATGGACCTGCAAGCCAACACGGTGCTGCACGAGAAAGCCTTCACGGCATTGCAGGCTCCGGTTCGACGTTTTGCCGGTGACCGGATCGAGTCGGTCGCCCAGGCCCTGCGTGATGGCCAGCGCCTGGTGTTTATCGTGGGCGATCAAGGCTTGTCCGTCGCTGGACTCGAAGCGGCGGGGCGCCTGGCGCAACTGCCGGGCGTGCGCCTGTTCGCCGAAACCTTTCCGCGCCTGAGTTATCGCGGCGGTGGTTTGCCTGACCTGGATCGCCTGCCGTACTTCCCCGAAGTCGCCATTGAAATTCTTGACCAATACGACGCGGTGGTGTGCGCCGGCGTGCCGGAGCCGATCAGTTATTTCGGCTACGAAGGCATCGCTTCTCGCCTGGCCGAACGTGAACGCCTGCTCTGCCTGGCGGAAGTAGGGGACGATGTTGCCGGCGCACTCACTGCGCTTGCCGATGCGCTTGAAGCGCCGGCTTATGTGCCAACGCCAACCGGTATCGAACTGCCGCCAAGCGAAGCTACGTTGACACCGCAGTCCGTGGGTCAGGTGCTGGCTGCGTCGCTGCCGGACGATTGCATCGTTTCGGTGGAAGGCGGGACGTGCGGTTATCCATTCTTCACCGCCTCGGCCCATGCCGCACGGCATCGGGTCTTGACCAACACCGGTGGGGCCATCGGCCAGGGCATCCCGGTGGGTTTTGGCGCCGCCATGGCCGAGCGCGGCAACCGCGTGTTCTGCCTGCAATCGGACGGCAGTGCCCAGTACACCATCCAGACCTTGTGGAGCATCGCCCGCGAGCAGCTGCCGGTGGTGATCCTGATCGCGGCCAACCATCGCTACGCCATTTTGCAGAACGAGTTGCGCCGCTTCGGCATGACCGAGCTGGGCCCCGAAGCCCTGAGCCTGACGGTGCTGGACCGTCCACGCATCGATTGGAAGGCCTTGGCCAAGGGCTACGGCTTGCCGGCCAGCACCGTGCACACCAATGGTGAGTTGCAACGCGCCCTGGCCAACGCCAAGGCCGATGGCGGCCCTTGCCTGATTGAAATGGCGCTGTGAAGGAGCGGATATGAACCCGATTCAATTGTTACCTGCCGTCGAGAAGTTCCTGTCGCAACCGGGTCGGCTGTTTATCGGTGGGACTTGGCAGGACGCCGCCAATGGTCGTCGGTTTGCCGTGGAAAACCCGGCCACTGAACACACCCTGGCGGAAGTCGCCGAAGGCGGCGAACGCGACGTGGATGCCGCCGTCGCTGCCGCCCGCGCGGCCTTCACCGGGCCCTGGGCGCAGCACTCACCGGCCCAGCGCGGGTTGTTGCTGTTTCGCCTGGCGGAACTGCTCGACCAGCATCGCGAAGAGCTGGCGCAACTGATCACCCTGGAAAACGGCAAGCCGATCGCCGCGGCCCGTGGGGAGGCGGCCAGTGCGGCCAATATCATTCGTTATTTCGCCGGCTGGCCGACCAAGATCGAAGGCAGCACGCTGCCGGTATCGCCCTCCAGCGGCGCACCGATGCTCAACTACACCTTGCGCGAGCCGGTGGGCGTCTGCGCCTTGATCGTGCCATGGAACTTCCCGCTGACCATGTGCGTGTGGAAGCTTGGCCCGGCGCTGGCGACCGGTTGCGTCGCGGTGCTCAAGCCCGCCGAGCAGACGCCCCTGGTTGCGATTCGCCTGGTGCAGTTGATCGAGGCCGCCGGTTTCCCGGCTGGGGTGGTCAACCTGCTCACCGGCCTCGGCGTGCATACCGGCGCACCGCTGGCCCAGCACCCGGACGTGGACAAGATCGCCTTCACCGGCTCGACCCAGGTGGGCCGGCTGATCGCCCAGGCGGCCACCGGCAACATGAAAAAGGTCTCGCTGGAATTGGGTGGCAAGTCCCCCAACATCATCCTGCCGGACGCCGATATCGTTCGTGCCGCCAAGGGCGCCGCCGACGGCATTTTCTACAACCAGGGGCAGGTCTGCACCGCCGGATCGCGTCTGTACGTGCATGCCAGCGTTCTCGATCAGGTGCTTGAAGAACTCCAGCGCCACGCCGCCGCCCATGTGTTGGGGCCAGGCCTGGATCCGGCAAGCAGCATGGGCCCGCTGGTCTCGGCCCGGCAACTGGGCACGGTGCGTGGCTACCTGCAACGGGGCCAGGAAGAAGGCGCCGAGCTGATCTGCGGCGGTGACCGGCCGGCCCACCTGGAGCGCGGCCACTTTATCCGGCCCAGCGTGTTTCTCGATCGCGCCGAACGCGCCTGTGTCGCCCGGGAAGAAATCTTCGGCCCGGTGCTGACCGTTATGAGCTGGACCGAGATCGATGAACTGGTGCTGCGCGCCAATGATTCGCCCTATGGCCTGGCCGCCGGTCTCTGGACCCGTGACTTGCGTTCCGCCCATCGCGTGGCTGCCCAGTTGAAGGCCGGCTCGGTGTGGATCAACTGCTGGAACGTCGTCGACCCAGCCTCGCCATTTGGTGGCTACAAGCAATCCGGCTGGGGCCGGGAAATGGGTAAGAACGTGATCGATGCCTACACCGAAACCAAAAGTGTCTTCGTCGATCTCGCCTGAGCCGAACAATCACAAGAGGAACTGCTATGGATCTGGAATTACAAGGCCGCGTGGCGATCGTCACCGGCGGTGGCATGGGCATCGGCAAGGAAGTCGCGCGCTTTCTGTCCCAGGAAGGTTGCAAGGTGGTGATCTGCGCGCGGCGTATGGAGTTTCTCCAGCAAGCCGCCGAGGAAATCACCGCAGAGACCGGCAACGAGGTGCTGCCGCTGTTCTGTGACACCAACCAGATGTCGGCGGTGTCCGACATGGTCGAGGCTGCCCACAAGCACTTTGGCCGCATCGACATCCTGGTCAACGGCGCCGCGGCCCCGTCCGGTGTGGTGCGCAACGACATCGAGCATGCCGGCGACGACGAATTGCTCTCGGACCTCAACACCAAAGTGATTGGCTATTTCCGTTGCGCCAAGGCCGTGACCCCGCACATGAAGGCCGGCGGCTTCGGTCGCATCATCAATATCGGTGGCCTGACCGGGCGTGGCAGCAAGGTCCTCTCGGGCATGCGCAACCTGGCCATCGCCCACATGACCAAGACGCTTTCCGACCAACTGGGCCCAGCCGGCATCACGGTCAATCTGATCCACCCCGGCGTCGTGGACACCCCGCACATCCAGGAGCTCTACGAGCGCGAAGGGATCAAGCAGGGCAAGACGCCCGAGCAGGTGGAGCAGGGCTACATCGATGCAACGCCGATCCGACGCACCCTGGCACCCATCGAAATGGGCTGGCTGATCGGTTTCCTCGCATCCCCCAAGGCCGGTGCGGTGACTGGGGAATCCATTGGCATCGATGGCGGCTTGACCCGCGGCATCTTCATTTGAGGAGCAGCAGTGATGAGTAACGGAACCCTTTTGGTCGCCACCGTAGGGCAGGCGGTGATCCGCAGCGCCGACGATGGCCGTACCTGGCACCGCCTGGGCCTGGGCCAGGACCTGGAATTCGACGCGATCACCCGCTCCCTGAGTTTCCATCCGGGGACGCCTGAGGTGATCTATGCCGGCACCGATGTCGGCCTGTGCATCAGCCGTGATACCGGCGGCCATTGGCAGCGGGTGGATTCGCCATTCAACGGCCAGACCGTCTGGAAGGTGGCGGTGGACCCGCAAGATGCACAGCGCATTTTCGTCGGCACCGGTGCGCCGTCGCGCGCCGTGCTGTGGCGCACCCTCGACGGTGGTCAGCACTGGGAACGTGCCCCGGTGGAGATCCCGGAGTTCTGCGACGGCGTCAGTCGTCCGCGCTTGCTGGCCTTCGCCTACGACCCGACCGATCGCAACCAGCTCTGGTTCGGCCTGGAAGAGGGTGGGTTGTTCCACAGCCGTGACGGTGGCGATAGCTGGACCCGTGTCGATGACCGCCTGCTGTGGGACTACAACTCGGACGTGCACAACATCGTGGTCCTGCCCAACCATGGGCAGAAGGTCATCGTGGTGGTGTGCGTCAACGCCGTGTATCGCAGCCTCGACGAGGGGCAGACCTGGACCGGCATCGTCGCCCGGGAAACCTTCGGCCTGTACTACGTGCGCGCCATGAATGCAGCGCTGGGCAGCGAGGATACGCTCTACCTGAGCATTTCCGACGGCACCCCAGGCACGACCAGCAAGGTGCTGGTCTCCCGGGATGCCGCCCTCGGTTGGGAAGTGCTGCCGCTGCCGCAACAGCCCAACTCCTGTGTCTGGGCGATTGCCTTGAACCCCGCCGACCCTCGCCAGATCGTCGCCGGCACCAAGTACGGGCATCTGTTCACCTCCGAGAACGGCGGTGACGGCTGGCAGAAGCAGTGGCGTGAATTCAGTGAAATCGCTGATGTGCTCTGGACGCCCGCCGTGGCGCAAATCAAGTCCGGGCATCAATCCATCATCAAGAAAAACTGAGGTATCGCGCGATGAAAGTCGAAGTCGTTCGTACTCACCTGTCGCTGTCCGTGAGCGACCCTGAAGTGTCGGCGCGTTGGTACGCCGACGTGCTGGGCATGCATGAAAGCGCCCGGGGTGAAAGCTGGATCATGATGGCCTTCGGTGCCAAGCACCACGACATCGCGTTGCTCCGCGCAGCACCCGGGGCCCACCAGGGCGGCCTGGGGCTGCAGCACTACGGGCTGGAGATTGCGGGCGACATGACCACCCTGCGCAAGCTCTACGGCATGTTGCTGAAGAAGGGCGTCGAGGTGGTGAAGATCACCGACCACGAGATCGGTAACGGCGTGTATTTCAACGACCCCGATGGCAATCGCATGGAGTTCTTCCTCGAGTCCGAACACGACGATGCACGCGGCAAGGCCCGCTTCAAGGCCGCTGGAGCCCCCAGCCGGCATTTCGATCTCGACCCACTTTGAAAGAGACTGCTCTTATGAAAACCGCAAATTTCGCCAGTTACCACATCCGCAAATGGTACACCTTCGTCGAGGAAACCCTGGCCAACGAAACGGGCCAGTTGGCCGATGGTGAGCCGCTGTTCAAGTACGCCATTGGCGCTGTGATCGCCAACCCTTATGCCGGCCGTTTCAGTGAAAACCTGGCCGAGTTGATTGAGCCATCACCCTTGCTGGGCCAGGAGTTTGGTCGGCGCATCCGGGTACTGGCGGGCCAGCATCAGATCGTCAGCTATGGCAAGGCGTGCCTGGTGGGCAGCCAGGGCGAGTACGAGCATGGCAATGCATTGTTGACCAATCCGGCGGCGGATCCTATCCGCGTCGCATTGGGCGGCGGCAAATCCTGGGTGCCTTCCACCGGCAAGCGTGGCGGGCCTGGCGTGACCATCGATGTGCCGCTGGCTCACAAGGATGCGCTGTATGTCCGTTCGCACTACGACAGCATTTCGCTGTCGTTCGGCGATGGTCCGGCGGCCGACGAATTGATCATCATCTGGGCCTTCGCCACGCGTGGGCGCTTGCATGCGCGCCTGGGTGGCCTTGAGGCTGCCGACGTCAAGGGCAATGACGGCCTGTATTGAGGTGTGCTGATCGTGGGAAGCGAACGAATGTCTGCAAACAGCCAGTTCTTCACCAATCGATCGGGGCTGCGCCTGCATTATCTGTCCTGGGGCAATCCGTCGGGCATTGCGGTGGTACTGCTCCACGGGCTGCGCTCCTATGCCCAGACCTGGGATGGCCTGGTCAATGCATTGGGCGAGCGGTACTGCTGCTATGCCCTTGACCAGCGTGGACGTGGCTACAGTGACTGGGCGGATGCCGCCAGTTACCGGACCGAAGCCTATGTCAACGATCTTGAAGATCTGGTGGCGCATCTGGAGCTGCAGCGTTTCGTCCTGGTGGGGCATTCCCTTGGCGGTACCAATGCACTGGAGTATGCGCGGCTCAATCCGGGACGACTGCAAGCGTTGGTGATCGAGGACATTGGCCCTGGTTCTTCGGTCAGCGGTGACGGCGCCGAGCGGATTCGGCGCGAGATGAGCCAGACACCGCTGTTGTTTCCTGACTGGGAGAGCGCCGCCCAGTTCTGGCTGCAAGCGCGACCTGGCCTCTCTCAGGAGGGGCTGGCTTCCAGGTTGATGTATTCCATGAAGGAAACCCTGGCTGGAATCGAATGGCGTCACGACCAGCAAGGTATCGCCCAGGCGCGCCTGAGTATTACCCCGACCGACCTGTGGCCGGCGGTACGGGCGCTGGATTGCCCGACGCTGTTCATTCGTGGCGCCCGTTCCGATTTCCTGCCCCTGGCGACCCTCGAGTCGATCAAGCAGGCCAATGGGTTGGTACGCACAGAGGAAATCGCCGACGCCAGCCATTACGTCCATGATGACCAGAGCGAGATGTTCAACCTTGTCGTCATGGACTATTTGTATGACCAGTGCCTCCAACCACAACAACAAAGCGGTGAATAGCGATGAAGCAGGAGAAAACCCAGGTTGTCATCGTGGGCGGCGGCCCCAATGGGATCACGGCCGCTCATTACATGGGGCTGTACGGTATCGACTGCATCGTCCTTGAATTGGCTGACGGCGTCCTGCCGTATCCGCGCGCGGTGGGCATGGATGACGAGGCCCTGCGTGTGTTGCAGGGCATCGGCATCGCTGAATTGGCCGCGCGCGACATGATCTGCAACGTGCCCCTGCGTTACTACAATGCGCGAGGCGTGTGTTTTGCCGAGGTCAAACCGAGCACGGCAAACTATGGCTGGCCGATGCGTAACATATTCATGCAACAGTTGCTTGAAACGACGTTGCGCGAGCAGTTGGGCAAGCACGCCAGTGTCGAGTTGCGCCAGGGCCATGAAATGCTCGATCTGGAGCAGGATGCCGAGGGCGTGACCTTGCAGGTGCGCGATGCCCAGGGCGAGCTCTATCAATTGCAGGCGCAGTACGTGATCGGCGCCGATGGCGGACGTTCCAGCGTGCGCAAGAAACTCGGCATCGAACTGCTGGGGCTGACCCATCCGCGCAAATGGGTGGTGATCGACACGGCCAACGACTCCCTGGATGCACCGTATACCGCCCTGCATGCCGACCCTCAGCGACCTTTCGTCTGCATTTACCTGCCGTATCAGCAACGGCGCTGGGAGTTCATGCTCCTGGAGGGCGAAGATGAGACCCGGATGTGCGAAGAGGCGACGATCCGGGACTTGATCCGTGGGCATATCGGCGATGCGGTCGATCAACTGGAAATCATCCGGATCCGCGCCTACACCCATAACTCTCGGGTCGCGGCCCGTTTTGTCCAGGGCCGTGTGGCATTGGTGGGGGATGCGGCGCATATTTCCCCGCCCTGGGCCGGACAGGGGCTCAATTCGGGCCTGCGTGATGTCGCCAACGTCACCTGGAAGCTCGCCGCGATCCTTCAAGGGCGGGCGTCGCCGGCGATTCTGGCCAGTTACGATCAGGAGCGCCGCGGGCACGCGACCGATCTCATCGCGTTGGCCGACAACATGGGCGCGGTCCTGGGGCTGACCAACCCGTTGATGGCCGGTGTACGGGACTGGTTGTTCCAGGCCGTCAACAGCGTCGACAACCTGCGCTCGCACTTGCTGGAATTCAAGTTCAAACCCAAGGCAACCATCACCAAAGGCCTGGTTCATCACGAGCGCGCCGAACTGCATGAGGATGATCTGGTCGGGCAGTTGTTCATCCAGCCGTCCATCGAAGATGCCCAGGGCCAGCGTCGGCGCCTGGACGATGTGCTGGGGCATTCCTATGCGGTGCTGGGGTATCGGGTCAATCCGAGCGAACAGCTCAGCGAACAAACCGCCGCCTGGTGGGCGCGCTGGGAGACGCGTTTCATCCAGATCAATCGCTCGCGCAGTGGCGTGGGGCGTAACGAACCCTTGTCCGCCAATGGCGCCATTTGCGTCGAGGACGTCGATAACCGCTTGGGCGAATGGTTTGCCAAGGTGCGTGACTGTGTTGTGGTGGTGCGGCCGGATCGGTTCGTTGCCGCGATCACCACACCTGAGCGGCTCGAAGGCGTGTTGCGCAAGCTGGCGGAGCAGCTCTCATGAGGCGCGAAGACGATCTTCTGGTCCGGCTTCAGGGTGCCGCGCAGGCTGTACACGCCTTGCCTTCGTTGGAGCCTCAGGCTGTGGCCCTGCAGGAGGGCTACACCTTGCAACGCGAGGCATTGCGCCGGCGCCAGGTCGCTGGTGAGCGGTTGACCGGGTGGAAGGTGGCCTTCGCCGGCCGCGCCGCCCAGGACCGTTTCGGTATTGGTGAACCGGTATTGGGCGCGCTGACCGATGCCATGGCAGTGGAACCCGGCAGCACGGTGCCCCTGGCACGGCTGATCCAGCCCAAGCTGGAGATCGAGCTGGCGTTTGTCCTGGGGCGCACGCTGGTGCCGGGTTTCTACAGCGACGAGGACATCTTCGCTGCCATCTCCGAGGTCGCGCCGGCATTCGAAATTGCCGATTGTCGCTGGCAGGACTGGCGTTTCGGCGTCGGGGCGTTTCTTGCCGACAATGCCGCTGCGGGGCTGTATTGCCTCGGGGCGAGGGTGGGGTTCGATCCGGATCGACTGCCCGAAGTGAACTATCGTCTGGCGCATGACGGCGTGTCCTGCGGTGAAGGTAACGTCCTGGCGCGCGAGGACACCCCTCTGGCGAATCTGTGTTGGCTGGTCCGGCGGTTGCTGGCCGACGGGCGGCGCGTTGAAGCGGGGCAGGTGGTGCTGTCCGGGGCGTTGTTGGCGCCGATGGACGTCAGGGCCGGCGAATATCGTTTGCACATGCTTGGCACGGAACTGGCTTTGGTTTTCCGGTAGTCAGCACTGTTCACCCAAGTGAAATGATGAACCTGTGGCGAGGGAGCTTGCTCCCGTTTGAGTGCGAAGCGCTCACAAAAATGGGTCTGCTGCGCAGCCCAGCGGGAGCAAGCTCCCTCGCCACAGGTTTATCGACCTCTTTGGATATCAGCACCAGGGTTAAGCACAGCACCACCGAGGAACAATGATCATGTTCGCCGAAGTCCGTACCTTCAATGATCCTCAGCAACACGCCGGTTCGATCCTGGGCTGGCAACAGGTCTATGACCAACTCGGGCGTGGCTGCCTTTCCAGCGAGCTGCGGCAGGTGTGCGCCGAGCGTTTCCAGATCTTCCAGGAGGTGCTGGATAAACGGGTGGTGCAGCGCGGTAGCGCGCCAAAAGGGCGCTTGTGCATTGCCATGTCGCTGGGCGGTGCGCCGGTGGTCCAGGGGCACCAAGTGGGCGCCCACAGTGTCGTGCTGTTGCGCGATGGCGAGGACTTCGTCTTGCACGCCCCGGAAGGCATGCACTTCTTTGCGGCCAATGTCGACACGGTGCGGTTCGCCAAGCTGGCGGCCTACGAACTGTCGAGCGAACAGCTCAAGCGCCTGCAAAGCGTGTCCCAGGTCAGCGTGGATGAGGCGGTGCTGCGCCGGGTGCAGCAAAGGATCCACCCACTGTTTCGTCACCTTCTGGAGCAGGCGGACGCGGTCAATCCTGCCGCGGAAAAAATCCTCGAAGACGTCCTGCTCAACGCCTTTCTCGACCTGTTCAGTCACGCTTCGGACGAGGTGCGCGGCCGGCGCGGCAATTTTGCCGTCAGTGCCTATCTGGTCAAGCGTTGCCAGGAGCTGGTCGTCGCCAGCGCCGATGTGCCCTTGAGCATCCTCGATTTGTGCGAACAATTGCGGGTCAGCCGCAGGACCCTGCAGAACAGTTTCCAGGCGGTCACCGGGATGCGTCCGGTGGAGTACCTGCGCAACCTGCGGCTCAATGCCGTGCGCCGGCGTTTGATCACGACCCGTGCGGCGGCACTGAACGTCAGTGAAATCGCCGTGGCGATGGGGTTTTTCCACCTGAGTCATTTCGCGGCCCATTACCGGGCGTTGTTTGGCGAATCCCCCTCCGATACGCCCAGGGCACCTGCATGATGGGCTGCCGCCTGCGGTGTTACCGAAGTGCCATCCTGCACCCATAAAAGGCAGCCACTGAGCTGTTAGGTAGCACACCTGCGCGGTTAAGGGCTTAAGGCTGGCAGTCGTTTACCTCGGCAAATTCCTTCAAATCAATCGCTTGCACGCTAACGCGTAAGGTTGGCACGCATTCTGCTTTTTTGAATCCGTGGATAATTGGATACAAAAATGCAGAAGGTGCTGCCATGCAATTTGCCCCGACTTACGCTGAACGCCCACCGATGACTGCCGAGGAAGAGGCCTACAACTTCCTGCTCGATGCCATTTGTGGCGGTCGGTTACGCAAGGGCGACCGGCTGATTGCCGAGGACATCGCCAACGAGATCGGCATGAGCCGGATGCCGGTGCGCGAAGCCTTTCGCCGTCTGGATGCCCAGGGCCTGGTGACCCTGCGGCCCAATCGCGGGGCGATTGTCAGCGGCCTGGACATCGATGAGTTGCACGAAGTCTTCGAGATGCGCAGCGCCCTGGAAGGCCTGGCGGTCCGTGTCGCGACAGCACGAATTGGCGAACGCCAGTTGGCCGCCTTGGAGCGCTTGCTGGACGAGATGGACGATTACCGCGAGGAAAGCGCCGAGTGGGTCAGCCGCCATCGCGCGTTCCATGAATACCTGTGCAGCCTCAGCGGTCGCCCGCGATTGCTCAAGCAGATCAGCGCGCTCTATTCCCTGATCGAAGCGCCCATGCGCCTGTGGTTGCAGCACGTGGAAAAGCCCCTGAGTGCGCGCCAGGAGCACATGCTGATTCTCGACGCCCTGCGTGCGGGCGATGCCGACAAGGCCGAGGCGGTGGTGCGTGCGCACATCGAAGGCACCGTCCCTGAATTGATCGAGTTCCTGCAATCGAAAAAATAACGAGAGCGGGCTCCGAGCCTGCCCGTGTTCTGACTTTGAGTACTGCCCGTTACTTACTGAACTGGAGTGTCTGGTCATGCATAAGCCTCGCCTGTTGGTTGCCGCTTTATCCTTGGGTTTCTGTGCACAGTGGGCGGTTGCCGCGCCCGTTGTCCCGGAGCGTTTGCTCAAGGTCGATAAACTCGTCTACTGCTCGGGCATGGATTCGCCGCCGTTGGTGTCCTTCGATGAGGCGCAGAAACCCAAGGGACTGACCGTGGACCTGGGGCTGGAAATCGCCAAGCGCCTGGGCGACAAGAAGGTGGAATGGCGGGTCATTCCCTTTTCCGGGCTGCTCCCCGCGTTGCTGGCCCGACAGTGCGACATGATCGTCGACCAGCTGTTTGACAAGCCCGAGCGCCGTGAGGTGATCGACATCGTCAACTACATGTATTCCAGCCAGGCGGTGGTGGTGCCCAAGGGCAATCCAAAGGGCCTCAAGACGCTGCCGGATCTCTCCGGACACAAGGTCGCCGTACTTAACGGTTCCACCATCAAGACCCTGCTCGACGCCGAGAACGAGACCCTGGGCAAGGCCGGCAAACCGCCTATGAAACTGGTGGTCTACAACTCCGACACCGATGCCTTCCAGGCCCTGCGCATCAGCCAGGTCGACGCCTACGGCACCACCGTGGAAACCGCCGGTTATTACGCCACCATGGCCCCCGATCTGTTCGAGGAGGGCGTGCCAGCCTTCAGCCGGATTCTCACTGGCCTGGGCATTCGCAAGGACGATCCGCAACTGACTGCGGCTGTGCAGCAGGTCATCGGCGATATGCGCAGCGATGGCAGCTACAGCCAACTGCTGGGCAAATGGCATGTCGCCAGTGACACGCTTGATTGAGGTGAACTACCGATGAATTTCAATTGGGATGTGTTCTGGCAGTACCTGTTGCAGCCCAGTGGGGTGTACCTCACCGGGCTCTGGCTGACCTGCCTGATCAGTGTGCTGGCGATGCTGCTGGGCTGTGCCCTCGGGCTGGCCGCCGCGCTGTTGCGGTTGTCGAAGAACCCGTTGCTGCATTTGCCAGTGCGCTTTTACGTGTGGCTGATGCGCGGCACGCCGTTGCTGGTGCAGATCGTCTTTCTCTACACCGCACTGGCCGCCGGCGGGATTTTCCGCTTCGAAGACATCGACCTCTTTGGGCTGGTAATCCCTGGCAATATCCAGGCGGCGATCATTGCCCTGGGCCTCAACGAGGGTGCCTACATGGCCGAGATCATCCGCGCCGGCATCGGTGCGGTGGACAAGGGCCAATACGAGGCCGGGCGCTCGTTGGGCATGACCTTCGCCAAACTGATGCGCCGCATTGTGCTGCCCCAGGCGTTCCGGGTCATCGTGCCGCCGCTGGGCAACGAGTTCAACGTGATGCTCAAGAACACCACGCTGGTCAGCGTGATCGGCGTCCAGGAATTGTTGCTCAGTACCCAGATGGTCACGTCGGCGACGTTCCGGGTGTTCGAACTGTACCTGGTGGTGGCGATCTACTTCCTGTTGCTGACCACGTTGTGGGGTTTTTTCCAGCGCTGGCTGGAGGCCCGTTTCGGTCAGTCGGACCGGCCCTCGTCACCGCCGCCGGCTTCGACGCGGATGTTCGGTCGCAGCACCCTGAACCTGCTGAGGGCACGTTAACCATGGCGCATAAAAGCGAAGAGCTGATTATCGAGGCGCTGGATGTCCACAAGTCCTTCGGCGAGCTGCAGATTCTCAAGGGCATCTCCCTGCAAGTGCGGCGCGGCGAAGTGGTGGTGCTGATCGGCGCTTCGGGCTCGGGCAAGACCACCTTCATCCGTTGCATCAATCTGTTGGAAGACATCCAGGGCGGACGGATCCGCGTCAACGGCCGGGCCATGGGCTATCGCGAGCGGGCCGATGGCAGCCTGGTGCGTGAGTCTGAGCGCAACATCGCCCGTCAACGGCGGGACATCGGCATGGTCTTCCAGCGCTTCAACCTGTTTCCTCACATGACGGCCCTGGAAAACATCATCGAGGCGCCGATCCAGGTGCTTGGCGTGACTCGCACCGCCGCGCTGGAGCAGGCCCGCGGCCTGCTGGAGCGGGTCGGCCTGGCGGACAAGGCCGATCACTACCCGTCGATGCTCTCTGGCGGCCAGCAACAGCGGGTGGCGATTGCCCGGGCCCTGGCGATGAAACCCCAGGCCATGCTGTTCGACGAACCCACCAGCGCCCTCGACCCGGAGACTGTCGGCGAGGTGTTGCAAGTGATGAAGGAGTTGGCCGAGGAGGGGATGACCATGGTCGTGGTGACCCATGAAATGGGCTTTGCCCGGGAAGTGGCCGACCGTGTGGTGGTCCTGGACCAGGGCGAGCTCATCGAGCAGGGGCCGCCGGAGCAGATTTTCTGTCACCCCATTCATCCTCGTACCCGGGCTTTTCTCAGTCGCGTGTTATGACCTTTCCCGGCCACTGAATTCCTGTATCGAAGAGCCTTCGCCATGCTGAAATTTTCTGCCCACCAATACCCTTATCCGTCGCAACGCCAGAGCGTTTTCGCCCGTCGGGGCATGGTCGCCGCGTCCCAACCCCTGGCTGCCCAGGCGGGCATCGAGATCATGCAAAAGGGCGGCAATGCCATCGACGCCGCCATCGCCACCGCGGCGGCGCTGACGGTGGTGGAACCCACTGGCTGTGGCATCGGCGGTGACGCCTTCGCGCTGGTCTGGTGCAAGGGCCAGTTGCACGGCCTCAACGGCAACGGCCATGCACCGGCCGCCTTGAGCATCGAGGCGGTCAAGGCCGCCGGCCACGAGCAGATGCCGCTCTATGGCTGGACACCGGTAACCGTCCCGGGCTGCCCGTCGGCCTGGGCCGAGTTGTCCCGACGCTTTGGCAAGCTGCCCTTTGCCGAGCTGCTGCAACCGGCGATCAGCCTGGCCCGGGATGGCTTTGCGCTGTCGCCGGTGGTTGCCCATCAATGGCAGGTCGCGGTGAACGAGTTCACGCCCCATCGGGATGCCGTCCTCGAGACTTGGTTCGACACCTTCCTGATCGAAGGCCGGGCGCCACGAGCCGGGGAGGTTTTTCGCAACCCGGCCCAGGCGCGCACCCTCCAGGAGTTGGCCGACACCCGCTGCGAGAGCCTCTATCGCGGTGCGTTGGCCGAGCGCCTGGACGCCCATTCCCGGGCCAGCGGCGGCTATCTGCGGGCCTCGGACCTCAAGGATTATCGCGCCCAGTGGGTGGACCCCATCCACGTCAATTACCGAGGGGTGGATGTCTGGGAAATCCCGCCGAGCGGGCAGGGCCTGGTGGCCTTGATGGCGTTGAAGATTCTGGAAGGCTTCGACTTCGATCACCGTGACAGCCAACAGACCTGGCATCGCCAACTGGAAGCGATGAAGTTGGCCTACAGCGACGGCCTGCACTACATCACCGATCCTTTGCACATGCGCGTGGCGGTGGCTGACCTGCTCAGCGATGACTACAGTGCTCACCGTCGTCGAAAAATCGGCGAACAGGCCCAACCGCCTGCGCCCGGCGACCCCCACGCCAGCGGCACGGTGTACCTGGCGACCGCGGATGGGGAGGGCAATATGGTCTCGTTCATCCAGAGCAACTACCACGGGTTTGGCTCTGGCGTGGTGCTGCCCGACAGCGGTATTGCCTTGCAGAATCGTGGGCAGGAATTCAGCCTCGATTCGAGCCACGCCAACTGCCTGGCCCCAGGCAAGAAGACCTTCCACACCATCATTCCCGGTTTCCTCACCCGCAATGGCGAGGCCCTCGGCCCCTTCGGCGTGATGGGCGGCTACATGCAGCCCCAGGGGCATGTGCAGATGGTCATGAACCTGGTGGATTTCGGCCTGAACCCGCAAGCGGCGCTGGATGCACCGCGCTGGCAATGGCTGGGGGCGATGAAGGTCGGGATCGAGCACGGGGCCTCACGGGACCTGGCCAATGCCCTGGCGCGACGGGGGCATGAGGTTCAGATCGCCAGCGACCTGACCGACTATGGCCGCGGCCAGATCATCCTGCGCGACCCGGCCAGCGGGGTGTTGTGTGGCGGGACTGAACCCCGGGCGGATTCGCATATTGCGGTTTGGTAAATGCACGATCCGCCGATACCTGAAGTATCGGCAGATCGCGTTGCCACTCAAGCCTCAGTAAGGATTGCAGTACTGTGCAACAGCCTTGGCCTGGTCGACGTAAGGACGTGCCGGCTCAAGGTTCCACTCGGGTTTGTTCCTGACGGGTTTGCCATCGAAGGTGGCCGCCAGATGACACACCAATTGCCGGCGGAGGGACCCGCCGTAGATGCTGTATTGCCGCCATTGCCCGTCGTCTTTGTGCTTGTTGTACAGCTCGGCAAACATCCTGTCGGTGTCTTCATGACATGACTTCCTTGTGGTGGAACCGGTAGCCGACACGGCATTCCATGCCGGGGAAAGAGAAAACAGAAGGGGTTGGTGCCGGCCGGCGGGTTTCATTGAACCTGTCGCGGGCATTGGCGGTGTTATGGACGAGGGCAACTCAACGCTGGGCAGCTACCGCATGGAACGCCAGGGGCAGGGTAAAAGACGCACGAGCAGCTGCGCACATGTCGACACTCCTTGTCGAACGAGATGGGTGAGTTTCAAGGTAGTCAACCGATTACCGCAGGTCAAATCAGCGCTTTTTCTTCAGGCGGTACTGGCCTGACGCGCCTCATTGCTCAAGCATCAATGTGCGCCAGACAATCACTGGCGCCGCAGCTGGCGCGGCGGAGTCTTGCACCGCCTTGTTTTCCTCCAAGGTTGCCGGGGCCGAAGGGGTCACCTCTGTTGTCTGATCCTGGTCAGTCTCCAGGGTAGATACGGTTTCACTCATCGGCCATTCCCGAGTGAATCTTGATGACGACCTTGCCCTTCGATCGTCCTTGCTCGACGTAGCTCAAGGCATCGGCCGTCGCATCGAAGGAGAAGGACCGATCAATCACCGGCTTGATGCTGCCGGCCTCGACGAGCGTGGTGATTTCACGCAGTTGAGGACCGCTGGCGCGCATGAACACGAAGGTATAGCCCACACCTTTTCGGCGGGCCTTGCGGCGTATACCGCTGCTCAACAGGCCCATGATCAGTCTCAGCACCCAGGAAAATCCCTGGGCCTGGGCGAACTGTGGGGTGGGTGGCCCGGAGATGGAAATGAGCTGGCCGCCAGGCTTGAGGATCTTCAGCGATTTCTCCAGCTCATCGGCGCCCAGGCTGTGCAACACGACGTCATAGTCCTGCAGAACGCTGGCGAAATCCTGTTGCTTGTAATCGATGACAACGTCCGCGCCCAGGGCTTTGACCCACGGCACATTGCCGGTGCTGGTGCTGGTCGCAACGAAGGCGCCGAGGTGCTTGGCAAGCTGGATGGCGAGGGTGCCGACGCCGCCTGAACCGGCCTGGATGAAGACCTTTTGGCCTCGCTTCAGTCGGGCGGTTTCAACCAGTACCTGCCAGGCGGTCAGGGCGACCAAGGGCAGGGCGGCGGCTTCTTCCATGCTGATGTTTGCCGGTTTCATGGCCAAGGCGTTTTCGTTCACTGAAATCTGCTCGGCGAAGGTGCCGATGTGCCCATCCGGGGCGCGGGCATAGACTTCATCGCCTGGTTTGAATTGCTCGACACGGGATCCCACGCGGACCACGACCCCCGCCACGTCATGACCCAATGCCAAGGGAAATGAGTAGGGTAGGATCAGTTTGAATTCGCCTTTGCTGATCTTTGAATCCAACAGATTGACGCTGGCAGCCTGCACGCGGACCAGAACGTCATGGTCACCCACTTCAGGGGCCGCTAGCTCGCCGATACGGCCACTGTGCTTGCCATAACGGTCGATTAAAAATGCCTTCATGGTGCTTTGCTCTCATAAGGGATGCAGCGCAGTGATCACCTGGCCAGGCATCCGGAAATACCGGCGCTGTCCTTCGCGCCGGCGCCCGCTAAACGATGATCACGCCGGGTCTTGATAGCGTTCGGCAACATGGGACTGCCGGATTTGTCCGAGCAGGCCTTGACGCGCGGCCTGCAAGGCATCCCAGCGTGCTTCTTCATGCAAGGGCGGGATGGTCACCGGCTCGCGACGATCAAAACCGACCAGCGCGGCATCGACCAGGTCACCGACTTCCATGATTTCATTCAGGGTGTTGATATCGATGCCGGCGCGTTCCCAGATCTCGGTACGGGTGGCCGCTGGCAGGACGGCTTGTACGTAGACGCCTTTCGGGGAGAGTTCCAGGCTGAGTCCCTGGGAGAGAAACAGCACGAACGCCTTGGTCGCGCCATAGACCGACATACCGAACTCCGGTGCCAGGCCAACGACGGAGCCAATATTGATAATCGCGCCGTCACCCGCTTTGACCAGGCGTGGGGCGATGGCGCTGGCCAACCGGACCAGCGCAGTGGTATTGAGCGACACCAGGTGTGCGACGCTGTCGGTCGATTGCTCGATGAAGGTCCCGGATTGGGCGGCGCCGGCGTTATTGACCAGGATGCCGATGTTGGCGTCATCGCGCAGCCGCGCTTCGACGGTTGTCAGGTCGCTGATCTGGGTCAGGTCGGCCTGGTGAATATCGACGGCAACGTTGTGTTCGCTGCGCAGCTTGGCGGCCAGAGCTTCCAGGCGCGCGCTGTCGCGGGCCACCAGGACGAGATCATGTCCACGTTGGGCAAAGCGCTGGGCATAGACAGCGCCAATGCCGGTGGAGGCGCCAGTGATGAGAACGGTTGTGCGAGTGTCCATGGGAAATTCTCTTCTTCAAGGTATTGATGAGCGAGTCGCGCGCTGTTGTTCAGGCGCGCAATCGGGTCTGGTTAGTGTTACTGCGCGCTGGATTCAGCGAGCGTTGGATAATCGATGTAGCCCGTCGCACCACCACCGTAGAGGGTAGCGGGATTGAATGCCGACAAAGGCGAACCGGTTCTGAGCCGCTCCACCAGGTCCGGATTGCCGATGAACGGCCGGCCGAAGGCGATCAGGTCAGCCTTGTCTTCGACGAGTCGTGAGGTAGCCAGGTCCAGGTCGTAGCCGTTGTTGGCGATGTAGGTGTTTTTGAAGCGCTGGCGCAAGACAGCAAAGTCGAAGGGCGCAACCTCGCGCGGCCCACCGGTCGCGCCTTCGACCACGTGCAGGTAAACGATGTCGAGGGCGTTGAGCTGTTCGACCAGGTAGTCGAACTGCGCCTGTGGTGCGCTGCTGGACACACCATTGGCCGGCGAGACCGGCGAGATGCGCAGGCCGGTGCGGTTGGCGCCGACTTCGTCCACCACTGCCGCGGTCACTTCCAGCAGCAGGCGCGCACGATTTTCAATCGACCCGCCGTAGGCATCGGTGCGCACGTTGGCGCCGTCCTTGATGAACTGGTCCAACAGGTAGCCGTTCGCGCCGTGGATCTCTACGCCATCAAATCCCGCGGCGATGGCGTTCGCCGCCGCCTGGCGAAAATCGTTGACGATCCCCGGCAACTCGCTGATGTCCAGCGCTCGCGGTTCGGAAACGTCCTCGAAACTGTTGTTGACGAATACCTTGGTCGCCGGACGCAGGGCGGAGGGGGCTACTGGCGCCGCGCCATTCGCTTGCAGGTCGACGTGGGAAACGCGGCCGACATGCCACAGTTGCAGGAAAATCCTCCCGCCTTTGGCATGCACGGCCTCGGTGACCGTGCGCCAGCCGTCGATCTGTGCCTGGGTGTAGATCCCGGGTGTGTCCTGATAGCCCTGTCCTTGCTGGGAAATCTGTGAAGCCTCGGAGATCAGCAGGCCTGCCGACGCTCTCTGGCTGTAGTAAGTGGCCGCGAACTCGCTCGGTACAAAACCTTGCCCCGCACGGTTACGTGTCAGCGGCGCCAGGACCACTCGGTTGGAAAGCGTGAGATCACCCAACGTGTAGGGCGTGAACAGGATCTGGTCGGTCATGGCGTCTTGTTTCCGTCGGTTTGGATAAAGGGAGCGCGTGCAGCCTGGCGAGGTGAGCACGGCTTTTCATTAGGATGATGATCGAAATCTAAACTGTCAACGAATTTGATTATGTTCGACATCTATGTATGATGTACGCATGATTTCGAGCAGCACGAGGGAGTGAAAAATGAGGGTGACCAAGGCCCAGGCCCAGGCAAATAGGGAGCACATCGTCGAGACGGCCTCTGTCTTGTTTCGCGAGCGAGGCTTTGACGGCGTGGGTGTGGCGGACTTGATGGCGGCCGCTGGCTTCACCCATGGCGGGTTCTACAAGCATTTCGGCTCCAAGGCCGACCTGATGGCCGAAGCGGCAGCTAGCAGCCTTGCGCAGTCGCTGACCGACAATGCGGGCATCGACGTGGCTGGTTTCGTCGATCTTTACGTGTCCAGGGATCACCGCGACGGCCGGGGTGGCGGTTGCACCATGGCGGCACTGTGTGGCGACGCTGCCCGTCAATCGCCCGAACTGAAGGCCACCTTTGCCAACGGCATCGAAAACACCCTGGCCGCGCTCGAAAGCCGGTACGACGCCGGGCAAGACGCGTCCCAGGAAGCACCGCAGGAAGCGATCAGGGCAAAAATGCTCGACATGTTGGCGCATGCCGTCGGGGCGATCATGTTGTCACGGGCCTGCCCGGACGATTCCGCACTGGCCGATGAAATCCTCGAGGTTTGCCGCGCCCGGATCATCGCGGCGCTGCCGCCGTCGTCCGCGAAACAGCCTTGAGGGCAGGGCGCCGGATGCCGCTTGGCGTTATAGCGACGCCCTGACCACCAACGGGCAATCCACCGGCTGGGCGCCCGATACCTCGAGGTTCTCGATCAGGTGCCGGGCCGCCTGGCGACCGATCTCGTAGTACGGCAGTTGTACGGTGGTCAGTGGCGGGATGAACAGTTCGGCGATGCCGATCATGTTGTCATAGCCGAGCACCGCGACATCGCTGGGAATTTTCAGGCCGCGCCCCAGCAACAGCTGATAGGCGCAAAAGGCAATGCGGTCGTTGCCGCAGACCAGGATGTCGAATTGCGGACGGCCGTCAACGATATGCCGGTCGAGAATGGCGGCGGTTTCACCATAGGCGTCGTGATCGGAAAGGTCGTATTGCAGGAGTGCTTCAGGTGCCAGCCCGACGGCCTGACAGGCGCGTTGCAAGCCTTGCTGGCGCAGGCCCCAGGCAAGACTCTTCCTCGGTAAATTGATACACAGCGGGCGTCGGTAGCCTTGGCTCAACGCATGCTGCATGGCTCGATGCTGCCCGGCTTCATCGTCCGGCACATAACTGACCAGGTGGCTGTCATCGGCCAGGCAATTGGCGAGCACCAGCGGTTTGCTCTTGAGTCGCTCGGGAATGCTCACCTGGCGCAATCCCATGGCACTGAAAATCAACCCGTCGGGGCGGTGCGACAGCATCAGGTCGATGTTCTGGTCGGTGGGCGGGTTGCTCAACAGGTTGAGGATGAAGACGTTCCAGCCTGCCTGCTGCGCGGTCTGTTCGATGGACAGCAGCAACTCGACGGCGAACGGTGTGGTCGCGGTATCCAGTGCGAACACACCGATGGTGCGCGCCTGCAGGTTGTCGCCGCGCATCCTGCGCGCCGACAGGCTCGGTACGAATTGCAGTTCCTCAATGGCGCGACGTACCCGCTGAAGGGTTTCGGGGCTCAGTTTTTCCGGCGTGTTGAGCGCGCGCGAAACCGTCATCAGGGATACGCCGGCCAGCTGTGCAACGTCTTTCACTGAAGTCATGCGAAGTGCGGCCAGTCAGGTTGACGCAGAATCATGACACAGGCCTTGGGCTTCTCGCGACTCGAATGACGGTACTCACAGCCAGCCCGAGTCCAGCGGCCACGCCTTGGGAATGGCGACGCGCCCGCCAGTGCCGTTTGCCAACAGTTTCACCCCGAGGCTGTCGGGCCGCGGATAGAGGCGGCTGCTGAAGCTGAAGCGGCCGTTTTCCTCGAACACCTCGATGGACGAGCGATCGAGAAACACCCGCAGGTGCAGTTGTGTTTGCGTCGGCTCGATCGACACGCTGCGCTGACCGCTCACTTGCGCACCCGAGCGGCTGCGATCGAGTACCAGGCGTTGCAGTGACGCGTCGTAATAGAGCAGGGTTTGCTCCTGCTCATCGGCACTGCAGCGCAAGGCAATGCCCAGGTGGCCTTCGGTGCAGCCGAGCAGATCCAGATGCACATGGATTTCCAGCCTGTCGCCCCGCACCTGCGGCACCCAGCGGCTGCCCGACTCGCCCCACGGCGCGATGCTCGGCAGCGGCGCCTGGCGCAGCGCCGTCAGTTCCCGTGCCGGAAACACGCCAAGGCGATCGCCCTGCAGTTCAAGCTCGCGGGGCAAGCCGAGCATGCCGCACCAGTGATGGGCCTGGCTCGGCATCGGGCTTTCCCACATGTCCAGCCAGGCCCATACCAGGCGCCGACCATCGGCGGCCTCCAACGTTTGCGCGGCATAAAAATCGTGACCGTTATCCAGTTCGATGAACGGCCCGCCGGTGAAGTGCCATTCGTTGTCGAGCCGGCCAATGCGATAACCGGTCTGGTACTTGTTGAGCCGTTCGTAACCTTCGGGTTGCATGCCCTGAGGGGAGTACAGCAGCACGTCACGCCCGTTGAGGCGAAACAGGTCCGGGCATTCCCACATATAGCCATCGCCCTCATTACCGCTGGACACGTAGTCGAGGAACTCCCAGGTGTGCAGGTCGGTGGAGCGGTACAGCGGCAGCAACGGTTTGTCGCCCAGGCGCGCGCCGGCAATCAGGTACCAATAGCCGTCCTCCTGCCAGACCTTGGGGTCGCGAAAGTGCATGATCGTTTCTTGCGGCGCGTCCTCGATGACGGCGCCATGCTTGACGAACCGGATGCCGTCGTCACTGGTGGCCAGGCACTGGACCTGGCGGATAGAGCGTTCGTCACCCACTTCTCCCAGCCAGGTGTGCCCGGTGTAGATCAGCGCCAGGGTGTCGCCACACACCACTGCGCTACCGGAAAAACAGCCGTGGCGGTCGAAGTCATCGCCTGGCGCCAGGGCAAGGGGCAGATGCTGCCAATGGACCAGGTCGGCGCTCTTGGCGTGGCCCCAATACATGGGCCCCCATTTGGCATCGAAAGGGTGGTGTTGGTAGAACACGTGATATTCACCACGGAAAAACACCACCCCGTTAGGGTCGTTCATCCAGCCCGCGACAGGCGCCAGATGATAGTCCGGTCGATAATCGTCGATGAGTCGAGACTGACCTTCACTCAGCGCCTGCTGCGCATGTTCAAGGGGGGAGGGCATGGGTGCGTTCATGGCATTCACAGACACAGTCATAGGGCGCCTGCTTTTGGCGAGCGCTGCGGGACGTTCTCCGGGAGGACCTCAATAACAGCAGGATGGCGTCTCAAGGCCGTGCCATCTGCGTCGAACAGATGCACGCTGCCGAACGCCAGTTGCAGTTCAACCCGATCGCCCACTCGCCATCCGGCGTTGACCTCACAGCGACAGATCAAGGGTTCATCCTCGCCTGATTCCAGGTGCACGTAGGTTTCGCTGCCCAGGTATTCGACCCCGACCACGACGACCCCAGCGCTGCCTTGCGCCGCTTTGAGCGACACGTGTTCCGGGCGAATCCCCAAGGTCAGCGGACTGTTCGCGGCCAGGTGGGCGCTGTCGAAGGGAAGGGGCGTCATGCCCAATAAAGGGCTGTCGATCAGGCTGGTTTCGCCTGGGGTATGCAGGCGCGCCGGCAGAAAGTTCATCTTGGGCGAGCCGAGGAAGCCTGCGACAAAGCGGCTGGCCGGGTGCTCGTAGAGTTCGCGCGGCGAGCCGACCTGCTCGATGCGACCGCCATTGAGCACGACAATCTTGTCGGCCAGGGTCATCGCTTCAACCTGGTCGTGGGTCACGTAGATCATGGTCGAGCCCAGGCGTCCATGCAGCCGGGCGATTTCGTTGCGCATCTGCACGCGAAGGGAGGCGTCGAGGTTGGACAGCGGCTCGTCGAACAACAGGATGTCCGGTTCCCGCGCCATGGCCCGGCCCATGGCCACCCGCTGGCGCTGTCCCCCCGACAGTTCCCGTGGCTTGCGTTGCAGTAGCTTGTCCAACTGCAGGATCTGCGCGGTTTTCAGCACTCGCTCGCGCAGGCTGGTCTTTTCGGTCTTGGCCAGTTTGAGGCCAAAGCTGATGTTGTCGTAGACACTCATGTGCGGGTACAGCGCATAGGACTGGAACACCATGCCGACGCCACGCTCGCGCGGCTCCAGGTCATTGACCCGGCGTCCGTCGATCAGCAGGTCGCCGTCACAGATCGAATCCAGTCCGGCGATCAGCCGCAGCAAGGTCGACTTTCCGCAGCCCGAAGGGCCGACGAAAACCACGAATTCACCCGCCGAGATTTCCAGGCTGACGTCGCGAAGAATGCGTGCGCCGCCCAATTGTTTGTTCACGTTATCCAGCTTCAACTTGATCACGATGCTGTTCCTTTCTTATCTGTGTTGGGCCTCAACCCTTTAACGCGCCGGCAGTGAGGCCGGAAACGATGCGGCGCTGGAAGACCAGCACCAGAATCACCAATGGAACCGTGACCAGCACCGACGCCGCCATCAACAAGCCCCAGGGCAATTCATGGGGGCTGCCGCCGGAAATCAGCGCGATGGCGACCGGCACCGTGCGTTGCGAGTCGGTCAGGGTGAAGGTCAGGGCAAACAGGAACTCGTTCCAGGCGGCGATGAAGGCCAAAAGCCCCGTGGTGACCAGTGCCGGCCAGAGCAGCGGCAACAGCACGCGGGTCAGCGTGACCCAGGGTGACGCACCATCCATGATGGCGGCCTCTTCCAGCTCATGAGGCAGTTGCCCCATGAAGGTGGTCAGTACCCAGACGGTGAAGGGCAGGGTGAAAATCGTGTAGCTCAGGATCAACGCCCAGGACGTGTTGTACAGGCCCAAGGCACGGATCACTTCGAACAATCCCGACAGCACTGCGACTTGTGGAAACATCGATACGCCCAGGACCATCATCAACACCACGCCGCGTCCGCGAAACTTCACCCGGCCCAGGGCATAGGCTGCGGTCAGGCTGAGGAACAACGCCAGCGCGACCACGCTCAGCGCAACCACCAGCGAGTTGCCGATGGCCCGCAGGAACGAGGCCTGGCTCAGCACGGCGGCATAGTTGGAGAAGTCGGGGTTGTCGATCCAGTAGCTCACCTGGAACAAGGCACTGGACGGCTTCAGCGACGTCACGATGGCGTAGTAGAACGGGAAGACCGCGTACAGCAGCAAGATCCCGATCAGGCACCAGAATCCGGCGCGCAGCAGGGTTTTTTTCAGCAGGCGCGGGCTCATGAGCGGACCTCCAGTTGACGGCGGCCGAGGTACAGGTACGCCATGGCGATTACTGCCACGACCAGGAACAGCAAGGTCGAAGCGGCGCTGCCGTAACCGACGTCCTGGAATTCCACCAGGTGCTGGCGGGCATAGACCGACATGCTCATGGTGCTCGATGAGTTCGAGGTCAACACATAGATGACGTCGAACACCCGCAAGGAATCGAGGATGCGAAAGATCGCCGCCACCAGCAAGGCCGGCATCAGCAGCGGCAGGGTGACCCACCAGAACACTTTCACCGGGTGAATGCCATCGACCCTGGCGGCTTCGTAGCAGTCGCTGGGCAACATCTGCAAGGCCGCCAGCATCAGCAGCGTGACGAAGGGCACGGTCTTCCAGACGTCGACGATGATCACTGCCCACATCGACAGGTCCGCGTCGGCTGTCCAGGCCAGGGGCGCATCGATCAGGCCGAGGCCGAGCATCAGGTGATTGATGATGCCGAACTGGTCGTTGAGCATCCATGACCAGATTTTCGCCGAGACGATGGTCGGGATCGCCCAGGGGATCAGGATCAACGCCCGCACCAACGCGCGTCCGGTGAACTTGACGTTCAGCAGCAACGCCACCAGCAGCCCCAGTACGATTTCCAATCCCACTGACACCACGGTGAAATGCAAGGTGTTGCGCACCGCGTTCCACCACTGTGGATCGACCAGGATGCCCGACCAGCCAGCACTGCTGTGAAACAGATAATTGCTCAAGCCGACAAAGCTTGCATCGCCCGTGTCGGCCAGGCTGGCGTCGGTCAGGCTGAACCAGAATGTGCGCAGCAGCGGCCAGGCCGCCACCAGGGCCAGGCACAGCAACATCGGGCTCAGGAACAGCCAGGCGGCGCGAACGCGACGGCGTTGTACCGGCGTTTCCCGAGTGAGCAGGTGCTCGTCGTCGCCGGGGGCGAGTGTAGTGGAGACAGACATGGTGATTTCCTTCCTTGTGGCTTACCAGTTCCGGCGTTTGATGCGCGTGAGTTCGCTTTCCAGTTCGGCCAGCGCCTGATCGACCGGCCGTTCGCCCGCCAGCACACCGTGCACTTGATCGAAGAACGCGTTGGAGACCCGTGGATAGCGGTCGGCGGTGATTGAAGCGGGGCGCATGACCCCGTCGTTGAGGATGCTGCGCAGTTGACTGTAGTAAGGCATGGCCGCGAGCAACTCGGGATCCTGGTACAGCGACTCGATCACCGGGTTGTAGGCGCCAACCAAGGCGCGGTGTTTCTGCTGTTGGGCGCTGCTCAGGTAGCTCACCAGCTCTGCGGCGAGCTTGGGGTTGGCGCTGTAGCGCGACACCGCCAGGCCCCAGCCGCCGAGGGTGGACGCATGGGTGCCCGTCTCGCCGCCACGGGGCAGGGGCGCGACGCCGACCTTGTCCTTCACGACGCTGTCCTGGCTTTGCACCAGGGCCCAGACATAAGGCCAGTTACGCATGAACAGCGCATTGCCCGACTGGAAGACGCCGCGTCCTTCTTCCTCGGTGTAATTGAGCACGCCACGCGGGGCGATGTCTCCCACCCAGCTTTTGGCCAGGGTCAACGCCGCCCTTGAGGCCTGGCTGTTGACCACGATGTCGCCTTGCGCGTTGACCAGCCCGCCTTGCGGCTGGCTGCTGATCCACTCCAGTGCGTTACACGTCAGGCCTTCGTAGGCGCGCCCTTGGAATACATAGCCCCAGGCATTGGCGTTCCCAGCATCACGCTCGGCTTGCTGGACAGTCTTGGCGGTAGCCGTCATTTCTTCCCAGGTCTGGGGCACGGGCTTGTTGTACTTCTCGAGCAAGTCCTTGCGGTAATACAGCAGCCCCGAGTCGGTGAACCACGGCATGGTCACCAGGCGCCCGTTCACCGTGGCGTTGTCCACCTGGGCCTGGAAGTAACCTTGGGTAGCGTTGGCAGGAAGCACCTCGCGCAGGTCCATCAAGTGTTTGGCAAGCATTCCCGGCCACACCATGTCGATCTGGATGATGTCGATGTCGCTGGATTGCGCACTGAGGATCTGTTGGTAGAACGACAACCGCTCGGTCGCCGAGTTAGGCGTGGAAACCACTTCGACGCTGTTGCCGGTCTGCTTCGACCACGCCTCGACGGCCTCC
This sequence comes from Pseudomonas sp. Lb2C2, assembly GCF_052112205.1. Lineage (NCBI taxonomy): Bacteria > Pseudomonadati > Pseudomonadota > Gammaproteobacteria > Pseudomonadales > Pseudomonadaceae > Pseudomonas > Pseudomonas sp. Lb2C2. The sequence continues at coordinate 249,201 of NZ_JAUTYW010000008.1, forward strand.
TTGCACAGTTGCAATTCAGCACCCACGGCACCGCAGGAAATCGTCAGGCTGGCGGCTGTGGAGAGGGATGGAAACCCGACGCACAGGCCGAGCAGTGCCGCTGGAAGGATCGATTTGAGCTGTTTCATAAAGCCCTCTTTATTTTTGTTTTTAGAAAAGTTAACGTTAACATCGCCAAATGTAGCAGTGTATTTGCGATGAGGCATCCTTTTTTTCCTTGGGTTTGACAATTCAGAACCTGGGCAAAAAGGCCGGTCGCGGCAACAGAACAATAAAAACAAAACAGGGAAAAACCACATGCAGAAAGCATCAAGCTGGCTACTCGTAGGTGTGCTCGGCGCCTCGGCGACCACTTCTCAGGCCGCGACTCTGGAAGAGCGCATGGCCGCGTTCGAGGCCCGTGCCAGTGCAGCGGAAAAGCGTGCCGCCGCCGCCGAACAGCAAACCCAGGCACTCGCCAGGGAATTGCAGCAACTCAAACTCGCCACGCCCGCCGTGCAACCGGTGGCGTCCGCCGCTACGGTCCCCACGCTCGACGCTCGCCTGGCCAAACTCGAAGCCAGCCAGCAAAGCACAGAGAAGCAGGGCAGTGGTGCGCACCTTACCGACGGTTTCAGCTTCAAGGGCTACGCCCGCTCCGGGTTGCTGATCAATGATGGGTTGGGCGGTGGTCGTGGCGGTCCGTACACCACTCCGGCCGGTTCTGTCGGTGGCGCTGTCGGGCGACTCGGTAACGAGGACGATACCTACATGCGTATCGACCTGTCGAAAGAGCAATACGCGCAGAACGGCACCCGCTCCAAGTTCACGGTGTCCATCGCCGATGGTGTGGAGAGCTCCAACGACTGGACCGCCGATGAAAGCAACCTGAACGTGCGCCAGGTGTTTACCGAACTCGATCACCTCGCGGCATTCAAGGGCAACTCGATGTTCGAAAATTCCACCCTGTGGGCTGGCAAGCGCTTCGACAGGGACAATTTCGACATCCACTGGCTCGACTCCGACGTTGTCTATCTGGCCGGTACCGGTGGCGGTATCTACGATATACAGATGAACAAGAACTGGCGCTCGAACTACTCATTGATCGGTCGCAACTACGGGGATTTCAGTGAGGGCGGCGTCAATGCCGATGTGGAAAGCTACATCCTGACGTCCAACCAGTTTTTCGACGGTGGGCAGTGGCAGTGGATGTTCAACGCCATCGGCTCGAAGAAAAACGACTTTGCTACCCGCACCAATGAAGCGGGGCTGACGCCGGCCGATTCCGGCTTACACAGCATGGTCGCCAATCATCAGAAAAACTTTTTCGGCCGCGAAGGCTTCTTCAAGACGGCGCTGCTCTATGGCCAGGGATTGGGGGCGGAGGTCAAGAACGTCGGTGCCGATGGCGAATTGATCGACGATGCCCGTGCCCTGCGTCTGGCGCTCTACGGCGAGACGCCTATAGCGTCCGACTGGCGCATCGGCCCGAGCCTGCTGGCCGAGCAAAGCAAGGACCGCTACGTCAAGGGTGACGACTACCGTTGGATGACCCTCAACGTGCGGTTGGCCAACGAAATCAACAGCAATTTCGAGATGGCCTACGAGATGAGCTGGCAAACCATGCAGCTCGACCCCAAGGGCTACCTGCAACGCAATGCGGTCGACGGCAACTTCTGGAAGTTCACGGTCGCCCCGACCTTCAAGCCCGACCTGGGCGATCTGCTCACGCGTCCTGAGCTGCGCCTGTTCGCCAGTGTCATGAACTGGTCGTCGGACCTGGACCGGTACAGCACCACCGACTCCTTCGGCAAGACTGACTTCAACGCCGGTGGTACCTGGCAGTACGGCATCCAGATGGAAACCTGGTTCTGATGCCAGCCAGCTGAAGACCTGTGGGAGCGAGCTTGCTCGCGATAGCGGTGGATCAGCCTGGGCAGGTGTTGGATGTACCGCCGTCATCGCGAGCGAGCTCGCTCCCACTGGAACTGGGGCTATCGGAGCGCATTTAATGAACCCGGGCCCGCCCCGTCATGTCACTCGTTTGTCAGGAACGAAAACAGGACGGACCCTCTGATGCGACCCATTGACCTCGCCAGCCTTTCCTTTGCCGCGCTGCTGTGCGTGGCGTGTTCAAGCCAGCCTCCCGCGACATGGAGCTACGCAGACGCCCAAGGACGGGCCAATCTTCCCCCCGACCAAGCCTACCCCGAGCTTTTTGAAGCGGTGCAGCGCGGGCAGGTGTTCACTGACCAGAAGCATTTCGTGGACGCACTGCCCAACCGCGATCCAGTGCAGATCCGCGCCGATTACCTGGCCCGACGTAACAGCGATGGCTTCGATATCAAGGTCTTCGTGAAAGACAATTTCATCGAATCCGGCGAAGCCGAAAGCCCGGCTCCCAAGCCCGGCGCTGCGATCGAGGCACACATCGACAGCCTCTGGCCGGTATTGAGTCGATCCTACAGCCAGGTGCCGGCCTACAGCAGTTTGTTGCCCCTGCCGCAGCCCTATGTGGTGCCCGGCGGACGCTTTCGCGAGATGTATTACTGGGATTCGTATTTCACCATGCTGGGGCTTGAGCAGAGCGGTAATAAGGCCCAGGTCCGGCAGATGACCGACAACTTTGCCTACATGATCGACACCTACGGCCACATTCCCAACGGCAATCGCACCTACTACCTGAGCCGGTCGCAGCCGCCATTCTTTGCTTACATGGTGGAGTTGCAGGCGCGTATCGAGGGCGACCAGGCTTATGGACGGTACCTGCCACAATTGCAGAAGGAATATGCCTATTGGATGGAGGGCGCCCAGGCACTCAAGCCCGGCGCGGCTGAGCGGCACGTGGTCAAGCTCGCCGATGGCAGTGTGCTCAACCGCTATTGGGATGCCAGCCCGACGCCTCGACAGGAATCCTGGCTGCAAGATGTCAGCACCGCCGAGCAGGCGCCGGACCGGCCCAGGGAGGAGGTCTGGCGTGACCTGCGCGCTGGCGCCGAAAGTGGCTGGGACTTCAGCTCGCGCTGGTTGGACGATGGCCAGAACCTGGCGAGCATTCGCACCACGGCCATCGTGCCCGTGGATCTGAATAGCCTGATCTATCATCTGGAAAACACCATCGCCAAAGCCTGCGAGACGGTGCAGAACAGCCCCTGCGTGCAGGCTTACGGCCGACGCGCCGAACTGCGCCAGCGTGCCATCGAGAAGCACTTGTGGAATGCCGACAAAGGCTTCTACGTGGACTACGACTGGCAACGCAACCAGCCCCGCCAGCAGCTCACGGCCGCGACGCTTTTCCCGCTGTATACGGGGCTGGCGTCTGTCGAGCATGCCAATCGCACCGCCGATGCGGTACGTGACGGCCTGTTGCGCCCCGGCGGCATCGCCACCACCCAGGTCAGCAATGGCCAGCAGTGGGACGAGCCCAATGGCTGGGCACCGTTGCAATGGGTCGCGGTGGAGGGGCTGGACCGATACCAGCAAACCGCCCTGGCGCGGCAAATTGGCAGCCGCTTCTTGCAGCAAGTCGAGAACCTCTACCGCAAGGAAAACAAGCTGGTGGAGAAATACGATCTATCTGGCCGCGGCGACGGCGGGGGAGGCGGCGAATATGAATTGCAGGACGGCTTCGGCTGGACAAACGGGGTGACGCTAAAGCTGCTGGGTAAATATGGCGCGACTCCCCCAACCCTAGTGGGTAAGTGAATGCCGTACACATCCCTGTGGGAGCGAGCTTGCTCGCGATGACGGCGTGCCAGCCACCCTCAATGTTGCTGAACCACCGCTATCGAGAGCAAGCTCGCTCCCACAGGGGGATGTGTGGTGTGGTCAAGTCGCATCATCACCTTAGTAGGAAGGTGGGCTCGCTATTCATGCACCGTCACCCGATTGCGCCCGGTCTTCTTGGACGTATACAGCGCCTGGTCCGCCCTGGCGATCAGGTCGGCATGGTCGTTCGAGGGCTGGCTCAGGTCGGCCACGCCCAGGCTGATGGTGAAACAGATGGTTTGGTCGTTGAACTCCACTTCCAGCGCTTCGACGGCGTTGCGCAGGCGCTCGGCGAAAATCAGTGCGCCGGCCTTGTCGGTGTCCGAAAGCACCACGCCGAACTCTTCACCGCCATAACGTCCGGCCACGTCGGACTCGCGCACATGCTCGCGCAGCAGCCTGGCAACCTGCTCGATGACCCTGTCGCCGGCCTGGTGACCGTAGGTGTCGTTGACCCGCTTGAAGTGATCGATATCGAGCATCACCAGGCTCAACGCATTGCCGTAGCGCTGGTGTCGGGCGTAGGCGGCTTTCAGGTCGCTTTCCCAATGCCCGCGGTTGTACAACCCCGTCAGTCGATCGGTGCTGGAGAGTTGTTGCAGTTGGGCGTTGGCGGCCTGAAGCTGATGCCGGTTGGTGGCGACGTCGGTGACGTCATAGATCACCAGGCAGATGTGCTTGATGGTGTTGTCGGGCGAGCGCAGCGGCAGCAGCGTGGTGTTCTGGTACATGAACTCTTCCTGGCCGGTGATCGGCTGGTAGCTCTTGAACCGGATCAGGTACGGGCGCTGCTCCCAGACTGTGAAGGCAGGCGTGCCCAGGGTCGCGACGCTTTCCACCTTGCGACTGAACCATTGGCGATCGATTTCAGGGAACAGAGTGAAAAAATGCTGATTGTGGGCGTCCTTGGGCTGCACCCCGGAGCGATTCTCCATGAAGGTGTTCCAGACCTGCACGCGGTACTCGCGGTCGAGCACCACGACACCGACGTCGATGCTCTGAACGATGGCCAGCAACCAGTGAAACTCGTTCAGATCGATGGAATCGTTCATGGCTCAGTTCATCAGGTAGGCGAGTTTGTGGGTCAACCGTTCGATGGAGTCTTCCGTGAACAGCAGCAACAGGTCGAAGCGAATATCATGCCCTTCCAGGCTGTAGCTGATTTCCACCGCGAGGGTCTTTTTCCAGTGCTTGCGGTTGACCCGGATCAGTTCCTCAATGGCCGCGTGCTGGCCGAGAATCTGCGGGTGGCCCTGGGAAAACACCACATCGATCTGTTCGGCAATACTGCTGAGGCACGCGCCGATCAAGACACTGGAAAGGTCCAGCAACATTTCCAGGTCCGAATAATCGGCACTCTCGCGCTGCATCAGTTGCGCGATGTCGGCGATCTCCGAGTCGTGGAATATCAGCAGGGCTTCGCCGGCGATGCCGCTGCCGATAAAACCCTGGCAGATGGCCGTGAGTTGCTCGGAGCTGCCAACGTCGTTCAACGCCATATGCAGCTCGCCGACCTCGAGGATGTTCACGTTTGGCACCGGCAACTGTACAAAGACCCCCAATACCTTGGCGATCAGGGCCGCTGCCCGGCCGATGGCAACGTTGACGGTCTCGCGGAACACATCGTGAAAACTGATGGCCGCGTTCGCGACCGAGCGATTCTGCAGCGGCACCTGGCCGGGTTGCGTCAGTAACCCCACCCGGGTGAGGGTCTGGCGCAGTTCGTTTTCGTCGAACGGTTTTTTCAGGAACGCCAGCGCGCCCAGCTCAAGCACGCGACGCACCGCCTCGTCCTGGACGTCACCGGAAATCACGATGACCTGCGCCTTCAACCCCTCGGCGCGCAAGGCGCTCAACACCTGGTAGCCATCCATCTCCGGCATGGTCAGGTCGAGCAGCACCACGTGTCCCAGGCCCTGGCGTATGGCGTCCATCGCCTGGCGCCCGTTGACAGCCTCGGTGACCGAAACCGGCCAGTCTGTCGGCAGCGCGCGCAACACCTGTTTGCGCGCCATGTTGGAGTCGTCACACACAACCAGGGGAATCAACGACACAGGGACGTCCATCGACGTTCAATGGCAGGGAAGGTCCTACGTACATCATTCATAGGCTGGCAGGGGCCCTTTGATTAACGAACAGGATTGATCGGGCATTACGTCCTGCATGAAAGGCCTGCAGGACACTGTTGTATTAAAAACTGGACCAATAAGTCAGGGGCGTCAACTGCACTTCGTCATGACAACCCCCGCAAAGCCACGGTCGGCGTGCCGATTGGCAGTGGCAGGCGTGGTTTGTGGTCTATAGTTTTCAGCAGATCCGGAATCCTTCCGTGCCCGCGATCAGGAACTACGGGCGCCTCGGGGCGTTGCCACATTGGATACCCGCAGGCCGTCAGCAGTGAACAATGCAGGGAGCACACCATGGCGATCCAACGGGCGAGTGTACTGACGTCGGCCCAGGATGTCGTCCATCGTGAAAATGCCCTTTGCGATGCGACGAACAATCTGCTTCGGCGCCGCTTCGACCAGGTCAAGGAAGCCTACATTCTGTTCCCGCTGCTGGCCGTTCTGCTGTTGTCGGTCATCTGGGCGGGCACGCTGTACCTGATCAAGGTCGAACGAACCCGCGCGCAGCAGGGCATCGCCGAGGCGAGCCTGGAAATCGGCGCCACCTACGAAGCGCAGATTCTACGGGCGGTGCGTGAAATCGATCAGACCCTCAAGCTCGTCAAGTACACCTACGAGTCCGAGCGCGAGCCAAACCCGCTGCCCAAGCTCAAGGCACGCGCCTTGCTGCCTTCCCCTTATTTGTTTGACGTGAGCGTGGTCGATTCCAGTGGCCTGATCATCGCCAGCACCCAGCCGAGCGAGGCCGCAAGCCGGATTGCCCAGGATGAGCTGCAAACGGTGGGGCGTGATAATGCACTGTCGATCAGCCGCCCATGGAAAAGTCCAGCGACGGGGGAGTGGAAGTTGCGCTTCAGCCGACGGCTCGACGCAGGGAGTGGCGCGTTCGCCGGGATCGCCATGATCGAGATCGATGCGGCCTATTTTGTCAGCAGTTATGACCCCTCCAAGCTCGGCAATCACGGCTTGCTCGGCCTGTTGGGCATCGACGGCATCTTTCGGGCACGGCGCAGCGGGGAAGTGATATCGGCCGGCGACGAGGTCGATTACGCCGCCGTGGTGCCGGATACCGAAAACACTGAAGCCGTGCGCTCGATCAATGGATGGGACGGTGTGCGGCGCTATACCAGCGCTCGCAAGCTCTATGATTTTCCGCTGGCGGTGATCGTCGGCTTATCCGAAGAAGAACAACTGGCCACGGTGACCCGGCAAGCGCACACCTACCTCTGGCGTGCGGCGGGTGGCAGCCTGTTGCTGGTGTTGTTGGCGGGGCTGCTTGCCCGGATGAGCTGGCAGCTGGTGCAAAGCCGCCTGCGCGCGGCCGAAGCGAAGATTGCCTACGCAGAAAATGTCGAGTATCTGGCCTATCACGACGGCCTTACGGCGTTGCCCAATCGCAGTCTGTTCAGCAAGCTGTTGAGCCAGAGCATCAGCGAGGCAAGCCGTTATCGTCGGCAACTGGCGGTGCTGTTCCTGGATCTCGACCGCTTCAAGCAAGTCAACGATACGCTTGGGCACGATGCCGGCGATCAACTGCTCAAGGAGGTCGCGCTGCGGCTCAAGGCGTGTCTGCGCACCAGCGATACGGTGGCCCGACTGGGCGGCGACGAATTCGTGATCCTGCTGCCGGAGCTGTCTGATGACAAGGACGTGGCAACCACCGCCCAGAAAATCCTCGGCGCCATTGCCCGGCCCTTCAACCTCCAGGGCCAGGAGTTCCGGGTGACCGCCAGTGTCGGCATCAGTGTATTTCCACAAGATGGCCTGGACGAGCAGACGCTCAAGAAAAACGCCGATATCGCGATGTACCAGGCCAAGCAATGCGGCAAGAACAACTTCCAGTTCTACTCCGCGAAGCTGAACGCGGACTCACTGGAGCGGATGACGCTGGAGCTGAGCTTGCGCCACGCGCTGGAGCGCCACGAGTTCCAGCTTCACTACCAGGCCAAGCGAGATATTGGCACTGGTCGCATTACCGGCATGGAAGCGCTCCTGCGCTGGAACCATCCGGACCTGGGTATCGTGGCACCGATGCAATTCATCCCCGTCGCGGAAGAGACCGGTTTGATCGTGCCGATCGGCAAGTGGGTGCTCAAGACCGCCTGCCAGCAAAACGTGGCCTGGCAGCAACAGGGATTGCCGCACTTGGGAATCGCCGTGAACCTCACGGCACGGCAGTTTGCCGACGAGAACCTGCTCACGGACCTGGCTGGGATATTGGCCGAAACCGGGATGGATGCGCGTCTGCTGGAGCTGGAAATCGCCGAGAGCCTGCTCATGCAGGACGTCAAGAGAGCGTTGAGCGTGTTGACCGGGCTCAAACACCTGAAGGTCCGCATCGCCATCGATGATTTCGGCATCGGCTATTCTTCGCTTTCTGCCCTCGAGCAGTTTCCGCTGGATGTCATCAAGATCGACCGCTCGTGTATCTGCGATACCAGCAGTGTGTCGGAAGACAAAGCCCTGACCGAGGCCATTATCGCCATGGGCAGGACCCTCAGCCTGACCGTGGTGGCCCAAGGTGTGGAAACCAAGGCGCAGGCCGATTTCCTGCGCGACAATGCCTGCGACGAGTTCCAGGGTTTCTACTTCAACAAACCGATCCCCGCCGATCAGTTCAAGGTATTGCTGCAAGCCCAGGCGGCCGACACGGATCTCGATACGTAAAGGCCCGTGCTTATTTCGGGTCAAGCGGCAGCGCCCTGACGCTGCCGTCCAGCTCCCGCGCGTCGATGTAGCCAATGGTGTCGGGATTCTCTGCAACCCGCTTCTTGACCTCCGCGCTGCTCGAAACAGCCTGCGGCGGCTGGCCCCTGCCGGTAAAGATGATTTTCGACCAATGCGCCTTGAGCTGGGACGCGGACTTGCCGGTGAACGTTGTGTAGAACTCATCGCGGGTCGCCGAATCTTCCGTCAGGTCAATGGGAGTGGCCTGTCCGCCGCCGGGAAAACGACTGGTCTTGCCCAGGAAAATATCCGCTACCTGATTACGCGCAAGCGCTTTCACCGGGCTGGACGTGGCGACGATCACGACCACGTCGGCCTTGACGGCAGCGCTGGCTGCGCACATGGCGAGCCCCGCTACGGCGAATCCGATGAGCCTCACAAACCCCATGGCCCGCTCCATCAGAATACAAAATCGACAGCTAGGCTGATGACATTGAATGAGCCCCCCGGCTCGAAGTCCGATTGGGGGTTGATCAACGGACCGACCGAGTTGCCCTTGAAACGTGTGTGATCGTATTGCAGCTTGGCGTCCATGTTCTTGGTGAAGTCCCAGCGCACGCCCAGGGAAAGGGTCTGCTGGCCTTCGTTCGCACCCAGGATGGCGTTGAGGGCACCGTTGAGTTCGCCGGCAGCTCCGGCGGAGGCCGGAGGTAAAGTCGACACCGTCAACCCCGCAGTGGACGTTTCACTCTCGGTCCTGGATCGCGCGTAGGTGACATAAGGCGTGAATGCATCAATGCGGTATCCACCACTGAGATACCAGGCGCTTAGCGTGCCGACTACCGTATCGCTCCTGAAGCGCCCCCATTCGCCCATGACGAACCAACTGCCCGGGTCATAGATGGCTCCCACACCCAGGAACTCCACGAGCTCATCCTCGGAGTTGTACCGGTCCGCGATGGCGTTGCCTTCCTCGCCGAAGCCTCTGAAACCTTCGAGGAGGGGGTCGAGCGCTTCCAAGGTCAGATGAGTCCTCTGGTAGGTGATGCGTGTCGTCAAGGCCCCGTATTCGGTCAAATTGGAAATGCCCGACGATTCCCTTGCCAGGACCTTGTCCATGTCATCGGGCCTGCGCGGACTGCTCTGACCGTAATTGCCCTGCACGGTATTGATAAGGTCGCCAAAGTGCAGCCTGTAGCTGAGGTCTACACCATCGGCGCTAGTCACGGGGATCAGACTGTAGACCTCCCCTGGAGGCCGCACCCAAGGGAGGGTGTAACCCACCTTTCGGCTGTCGGAGAACAGGAACGCCGGCTGCACCGTACGCCCCACGCGCATGTTGAAATCAGGTGTGAACGCATACTTGATGTTGGCCCACTCGACAAAGGGTCGGTAGCTGTTGTCGTAGCGCTGCTCTGAAATGACCTGCACCACGGCCGACAGCTGCGGGGTGAAGGTGGCGGTCAGTTGGGCACCGATCAGGCTGTCGACATCGGCGCTCCAGTTGCGTGAATGACCGGCGCCATTGGGTTTGAAGATACTGGAGGTGAAGTCGGCTTTTTTTTCGCTGGAGTGGACGATCCCCACCGTGCCGAAGCTGCTCAACGAAAACATCGACGTATCGGCTGTGTCGGCGCTGGCCCCGCCGACATACAGCGTCATGACGGCCAGGGCCAGGGTATTGGGGCTTGTCGCCATAGGGTCAACGAGACCTCGTTGCATGGATCGCCATTCGTCTGTTCCTTGTAACGTTGGCTGAAGCTGCGCGCTACCACGCACCGAAGCGTAGTCTAGATCGCCAATTTGAGCGTAAAGGTCGCCCCCGTTCCCGGGCCATCGCTGTGGGCCTCCAGCGAACCCCCCATCTCCATGGCCGCCAGGACGCAGCTGTGCAGGCCAAAACCATGGCCATCCTTGCGGGTGGTAAAGCCATGGGCAAAGATTCGCGTCAGGTTCTCGGGCTCGATGCCTTCGCCATTGTCGATGACCTTGATCACCAGGGAGTTTCCTTGGTGCATCTCACTCTGAAGGATGATTTGATGGGCAAGCTCCGGCTTGTCATCCATCGCCCTGCTGGCGTTTTTTATCAAATTGACCAGGATCAGCAGCACCCGGTGCTTGTCCAACAGCAGCAAGGGCGTTTCGGCAAAGTTTCGCACCACGGTTATCTGGCGCGCCGCGATGATGCCGGCGTTCATGCGTAGGGCATCCTCGATCAGTTCCTTTATCTGCACGGTTTCGGCGATGCTGGAGGTGCCTGCATACGATTGCTGGGCGGCGACGATTTCCTTGATGTGATCAACGCTTTTACTCAGCTGGCCGAGCTCCTCGGTCATGCTCTGTTGCTCGATCGCAAGCGCGTCCACCAGTTGGTTCAGGTAGCTGGGCAGCAGCTTGCCTTTCTCGTCGTGGGAGATGAAGTCGCCGAGGTCCTCGGCATGCTCGTTCATCATTTGCACGGCCTTGCCAAGCCCCAAGGCCTTGCTGGTGCGCAGCTTGCGGGTGACCAGGTCGGCGGAAATATTCACGCTGTTGAGTACATTGCCCACGTTGTGCAGGACGTTGGTGGCGATTTCGGCCATGCCGGCCTGGCGGGCGGCCGCGGCCAGTTGCGTCTGGGCTTCGGCGGCGCGCAAACGGCTTTGCGTCAGTTGCCAGCTCATCCGGGCGAGCAGGCCCACCAACAACACCAGCACCAGGCTGCCGCCTGCGGCGCGCCAGAGATAGGTACGTGCTTGCTGGTTCACCACGGCCAGTTGTTCTTCCTCCGACAACCCGACAATCACTGCCAGCGGAAAGTCGTAGAGCTGGCGGGCACTGGTGTAGCGCCGCACCCCGTCCCATCCATTGACCGAGAGCACGGCCTCGGTGTTTTCAGCGTCCGGCACCACGGCGCTGTAATCGACCGTATCCCCGGCCTGTACCGTATCCCCGGTGCGCCGTACGCGGAAGGTGCCGTCGGTGCCAAGGAGTCCGAGCGCACCCTGGTCGCCGAGTTTCGAGGCGTCGTAGCTGCTGACGAAATAGGCGGCATCGACCTCGACCCTGGCGATCCCGGCAAGCCCGCCATCTGCTGCGTCGAGTCGACGGCTGAAGCGCAAGCGCCATTCTCCGGTGACCGGGCTTTTCCACGGATGGCTGATGGACAGTGAGTCGCTGTGCCGCAGCGTTTGCTGCTCATCCGGGTCAGCGATATTTTCCAGGTCGTTGACCCGCGTGCTCGCCACGAGCCTGCCGTCCGGGTTGACCACACTGACGTCAAACACCAAGGCCGGTGGCAACAAGGCCCGCTCCTGGAGCCGACGCAGGGCATTGGGTTCGCCCTCAGCCTCGTAGGTGTATTTGACCAGCTTGAGGGTCTGATCGATTTCGTGAATGGCGCGCAACATTTGCGCTTCGTAGGTGGCGCCCATCTCCAGGCTCGCCGTCGCGGCGCTCTGCTGCGCGCGAAGATGTTCAACCTTGATCAGGTACAGGGTAGCGGTCCAGATGGCCAGCAACAGCAGCGCGGCCAGCAGCGGGAACAGAATGTAGGCTTCCTTGGCCTGGTCGAAACCGCGTCGAAACACGCTGGCCTCGGTATTGTCATCGGTCTCTGCATGATGGGCAGGGCCAGGGGCCAACCTCAGTGTCTCAGGCCGCTGGATCGGCATGGTGTGCTCCCTGCATAGTTCACTACCGAAGGCTGTTGGGCATCCGACATGGTTGCGGCTCGAGAGGGTGTTGCTCCTATGGCCCGAGCGAAACTCTGGATCTGTCAGGAACTATAGACCACAAACTCTGCATGCCAATGTACAAAGGGGGGCGATTGACGGGGATACTGAGGACTTTGTGGCGTGGGGGTTTTGTGGGAGCAAGGCTTGCCCGCGATGAAGGTGACGCGGCCCTCCTGAAGTCGAGTCGACTCCATCGCGGGCAAGCCTTGCTCCCACAACTCCGCCCGCCACAGGTTATTCAGCGTTTGCTCTATTGGGCTCAGACCGCTTGTTTGACCTTGCGATGCACCCACTGTGCCTCGTCCTGCAGTTCAAGGACTTGCCAATGGAAGTGCTCCAGGGAGGCGCTGTGCCCGACACTGATCAGGATCGTGTCCGGCAGCGTTTGCTTGAGCAGTTGATAGCAGCGCGCTTCGTTTGCCGCATCCAGCGCCGAGCTGCTCTCGTCGAGAAACAGCACCGCAGGGCGGGTCAGCAGGGCCCTGACGAATGCACAGCGTTGCTGTTCGCCGACGCTGAGGGTCTGCGCCCAGTCCCGTTCCTGCTCCAGTTGATCGGCCAGGTGTTGCAGGCCGACTTGCTCCATGATCTGGCGCAGGGCCGTATCTTCTTCGCGGCGGGGCGGTTTGGGGTACCACAGCGCCTCGCGCAGGCTGCCCAACGGCAGGTAGGGTTTTTGCGAAAGTGTCAGGGCACGCTCACGGTCATAGCTACTTGAACCGCGAGCGTGATGCCAAAGCCCGGTAATCGTGCGGATCAGCGTCGATTTGCCGTAGCCGGACGGCGCGCTGATCATCAGGCTGTCGCCGGGATTGAGGGAAAGGTTGAAGCCTTTGAACAATGGCCGGCCATTCGGCAGCCAGATGTCCAGGTCCTTGATGTCGAGGCCGCTGGCCTGTTGCTCCTGCCTGACCTGGGACTTGACCTCGACGTTATCCAGGCGCTCCTGGAAACCGACCAGCCGGTCGATCACCGACTTCCATTCCGACAGTTCCGGGAACACGCTCACCAGGTAGGCGATGGCCGCGTGCACTTCACCGAAGGCCGCGCTTATCTGGGTCAGGCGGCCGAGGGGAAAGGCGCCGGCAAAGAACTGCGGCGCCATGATGAACATCGGGATGACCGTCGCGCTGCGCAAGTAAAAGGTTGAGTAGCCCATGATCAGCTTCTGTTTCTTCACCAGTGCCCAGAAGTTCTCCAGCGCCGCCTCCAAGCGGTGGTTGAAGCGTTCGTTCTCCACGACTTCACCCCGGTATTGCGCCACCGAGTCAGCGTTCTCCCGCAGACGGATGAGCGAGAAACGAAAATCCGCTTCACGCCGCTGTTGCATGAAATTGAGGCTGGGCAGCGCGCGGCCCAGCCAGAAGGCCAGGCCGGTGCCCAGGAGCGCATACACCAGGGCGACCCACACCAGCAGTCCCGGAATGACCACCGATTGGTCGTTGAACGGCACGCTGACGAGGCTGGAGGCCTGCCAGAGGATATGCAGGAAGGAAAACAGCGACACCACCGACGTCAACAGGCCCAGGCTCAACTTGAGCGACTTGACGATAAACAGGTCGATGTCCTCGGCGATCCGCTGATCGGGGTTGTCGACGTCGGTATCGGTCAGCTTCAGTTTCTGGTAGCGCTGGCTGCCCAGCCATTGATCGAGCATGTTGCGGGTGGCCCAGCGCCGCCAGCGGATGGTCAGCTTCTGCTGGAAGTGGAATGCGCCTACGGTAAAGGCGGCCATGCCGATCTGCAGCAGGATGAATTGCAGGCTGCCCACCAGGAAGCCGTGGTAGTCCAGGGCCTGCAAGGCGTTATAGAAGTGCAGGTTCCAGAAATTGGTGAGGATATTGACGCCAACCAGGCACAGGGTCATCAGCACGGTGGCCAACAGCAGCAACAGGGCCGGGTACTTTTCCTCGGAGGCCCAGAAAGGCCGCGCGAGACGCCAGAAATTGCGAAGTGTGTGCATGTGGTCTTGGTAAGCCTGGTCGCTAACGACGTTGAGTTTGCAGGGGCGGGAGGATAGGATCAGCCAATGCTAATCGTTTGCATTAATTAGGGAAAGCCACGGGAGCCCCGTTATCGAATTTCCAGAATGGCTTAACCAGGCCTGGCCGCCGATACAGCGGGTTATCCGGCAGGCACCTGGCGACCAGCCTGCCATCGCGTTGAGCCAGCTGGCCGACCCTGCGGTACTGCAACCCTTGCTAAGCCGGTTTGCGCTGCGTTACCCGGGGGTGAACCGCGCCGCCGTGGTATCGCAGTGGTCGATGAACTACATGAGCATTGTCCTGCCGGCCACCCTGGCCTGCGTGCTGACGCGTCACTGCGCCATCGAGTTCTGGGGCGAGGACGCGCTGCTGCTGCATGACGACGGTCAACCTGCGGCGCTGGGCCTGGGCACCGGGCTGTCGGCCTTGGGCGCGGATGATCGTGCCGCGTACTGGTCGCGATTGATCCACGAGCACCTGGCGCCGCTGTTCAGCACCTTGGCCGCTGCCGGTGGCCTGGCTCCGAAGATATTGTGGGGCAACTTCGTCGCCATCTGGGACGGCGCGTTCGCCAGGATGGACCCCGACCTGTCCAGGGACGGCTTCGCCGAGGCGCACCAATGGCTGGAACAGGTCACGGTGAACAACGGACGCTTGAAGCTGCGGGGCCTGCAGCGCATGGTCGAATCACCGGCGCCGCAGATTTGCCCGTGCTTGCCCCTGCGCCGGCATTGCTGCCTGCATTACCAACTGCACGAGCCGGTCGAAGGCCAACCGCCAGTGCTCTGCGAATCCTGCCCCAAGCTGCACCGCCTGCCGGTGGCAGAGC
Organism: Pseudomonas sp. Lb2C2; assembly: GCF_052112205.1. Classification (NCBI taxonomy): domain Bacteria; kingdom Pseudomonadati; phylum Pseudomonadota; class Gammaproteobacteria; order Pseudomonadales; family Pseudomonadaceae; genus Pseudomonas; species Pseudomonas sp. Lb2C2. Next base: position 264,271 of record NZ_JAUTYW010000008.1, read on the forward strand.
AGGTGAGCTACCTGCGTTACATCTATGAGTAGGGGGAGCGCGTCGTTTTCCTTTGGGGTTGGACTGGATTGGATTGGGTGCATATCCGTTGCTGCGGTACCGGCTGCTTAGGGTTCCGCCCTGACGGCGGCTCACTTTTGAAGAGCGCAAAAGTAAGCAAAACGCTCCTGCCCCACCACTCGGTGCCTCGCCTAGGCTCGGCATGCCCGCACTCCGGCATTGCTCCGTGGGCCGCCGCGAAGGGCCATCCATGGCCCAGCGCGGCTATCCCGGCATCCATGCCGGGATGCCCACTGCGCAATGCCTGCGTTCGGCCAGCGTGGTTAACGGGGCGCCCGAGATCAACGTCCACGCCGAGGCGGCCTTATAGCCGACCTGGCTCTCCCGGTCATACACCCATCAGAACTGTGGGAGCAAAGCTTGCTCGCGATGGCGGTAGCTCAGTCACATGGATGTTGGGTTTGCTGGCCTCATCGCGAGCAAGCTTTGCTCCCACAGGTGATCTTGGGTGTTCATGAGTTCTGTGTTCACTGCGGCCCATTGTGGGAGCGAGCCAGCTCGCGATAGCCGTGGCGCAGTCACATAGATGCTGGACATGCCCCGCTTTCGCTTTGCTTTAGATCTTGATCTGGACGCCCCGTTAAACCACGATGGCCGAACAAGTGAACAGCATTACCCACAATGTTCAGGGCTTCCTCAAGACAGCATTTCGGCCATGGGCATCGCATCAGCCTGCGGGGCGACTTCGCTGAGCTTGCCATGTTCGATGCGAATCAGCCGGTCGGCCAAGCCGAAGTAGGCGTCGTCATGGGAGATGACGATCAGTAATTTGCCGCGCTCGCGCAGGTCCGGCAGGATCCGGGTGTAGAAAAAGTGCTTGAACACCGGGTCCTGGTCGGCGGCCCATTCGTCGAACAGATAGCAGGGGCGATCATCCAGGTACGCACTGAGCAGCGCCAGGCGCTTGCGTTGCCCGGTGGACAGCGCCAGCGTCGTCAGTTTGCCGTCCTCGATTTGCACCTTATGGTCCAGTTGCAAATGCATCAGATAGTCCTGCGCCTGTTTCACCAGGTGCGGATCGTCGCCATCGAACAGGTTCTCGAACAGACAGAAGTCGGTGAAGATCGCCGAGAAGTGCTGCCGGTAATGGTGGTTGTCATTGCTCGAAGACACTTGCTCGTCGAGCATGATGTCGCCGCTTTCCGGCCGGTACAGCCCGGTCAGCAACAAGGCCAGGGTGGTCTTGCCGCTGCCGTTGCCGCCGGTGATGAACACCACTTCGCCGGCATTGAGGGTGAGGTCGATGGGGCCCAGGGTGAAATGACCGTCCTCGCGCTCGCGGTAATAGGTGTGGGTGACCTGGCGGCACACCAGGCTGCGAACCTGGGTCGGCGAGATCGTGTCGAGGGCCTCGTCGGCGGTTTGCATCTCGCCTTCCAGGGCGCGGATCTTGTTCAGCGCCACGCTGGCCCGGCCGAGGGTCGGCAAGGCGTGCATCAGTTCCGACAGCGGCGTGATCATGTAGAGGATCGCCAGGATATAGCCGGTGACCAGGCTCACGCCCAGGTCGATGAAATGCGGCGCGGCGAACAGCACCACGCCGATCAGCATGTAGAACACCGCATTGCCCCAGTTCAGGACCAGGGCGTAGATGCTCATGCCCCGGACAAAATCGCGGCGGTATTGCTGGCTCACCGGTATCAGCAGGCGGGTGAAGAAGTGCTGCCGGCGCGGATGGTTGAGTTGCAGTTCCTTGCTGCCATCGGTGAGCAGGCGGTATTGATTGAACAACTGGTCCTTGAGCTCGCGAGCGCGGGAAATCGAGGTCAGTGCCCGGCGTTGCGGCCAGTGAAAGCTCAGGCTACCGAGGGCGATCAGCAGCAGCGTCAGGCCCAGCAGCGGCATGCTGAGCCAGCCCAGGTAGCCCAGGCATGCGACGATGATCCCGACGTTGACCAGCAGGATTGGCACCAACTCCACAGCCTGGCTGATGGTTTGCGTATCGTCGGTGAGCATTGCCAGCAGGCGATGTTTGCCCAGGCGCTGCAATTGCGCGTAGGGCGTGTCGATCAGCTTGGCGCTCAGGTGCAGGCGCATGTCGTTGACCGCGGCCTGGCCCAGGCGCAGCAGGCTGATGTCGGAGATGATCCGCGACACCGCGACCAACACCACCAGGCCGGCGAAGAGCAGGCCATCCACTGGGCGCAGCTTATCGAACACCTCCAGGCTGTGGTTGATGTTGGCGATCAGGCCGGCCGCTGCGAGGCCGCAGGTCAGCCCCGTCAGGGTCGCCACCAGCAGTGCGCGCCATGAGCGTTTAGCCATGAGTAACAACAGATCCATTTCAAACCGCTCCGTGTGTAGCAATGGCCGTGAGGCGCGCCGCCAATTGTTCATGCAAGGCGCGTTGCTCAAGGATGGTGAGGTGTTGTGCTGCGATGACCTCGCGGGTCAATGGCTCGCTGCTCAGCTCTTCCCAATGTGGGTCGACGAAGGCAGCCTCGGCCAGGGTATCGCTGGCCCACCAGACATGCACCGGGCAGCTCAACCGTACGGGCTTGAACGTGGCCAGCAGGTGCTGCGTATGCTGCTGGTAGCGCAGCCGCGTTTGCAAATGCTCCCAACTGTCGCCATCGAGTTGCAGGCCTTGTTGCCGTGCCCACTGGACCAGTTCCGGCAGGCGTGCCGCTGGGGGCAGGGCGTCCAGTTGCGCCAGCAACGCAGCCATGATCGGTGATGGCAACTGGCGCAACACGGCCTGGCTGTCCGGCGTCAACGCTTGGGAAGCCGATTCCAGCAGCGCTTCGACACTGTCTTCCGGCGCCTGATGCTGGTATTGCGAGTCAATGATACCGAGAAACGCCACTTCTTCACCCTGGCTTTCCAGGCGCGCGGCCGCGGCAATCGCGAGCAGGCCGCCGAGGGAGAAGCCCAGCAGGTGATAAGGCCCCTGCGGTTGTTGCTGGCGCAGGTGTTCGACATAAAGCGCGCCGAGGCTCTCGATATCGCCGCCCAGCGCTGTGCTGTCGTCGGTCAGGTAGGCCGCCTGCAAGCCCCACAGATGCCAGCCCGAAAGCGGTGTCAGTAGCGTGCGGTAATCCTGCACGTGGCCGGTGGAGGGGTGGAAGCAGAACAGGTTGGCGGCTTCAACGGCGTTGGGCGTCGACAGCCGGACCAGCGGCGAGAGCTTGAGCTCGGCCTGCACCAATGCCGCAAACGCCGAGACGCTTGGGGCATTGAACACCGCATTGACCGTCACCGGTGCCGACAGCGCAGTCTGCAAGCGACTGGCAAGGGTCACTGCTGCCAGGGAGTGGCCGCCCAGCTCGAAGAAGTCATCGTCGATGCCCACTCGCTCCAGGCCCAGCACCTGTGCCCAGACGTCGGCGAGCAGGGCTTCCAGCGGCGTGCGTGGCAAGGCGCTGCCGACCGTGTCGAGAACTTTATCGGCCCATTGCTGCAGGGTCTTGCGGTCGAGCTTGCCGTTGCCCATCAGTGGCAACGCTTCGACGATCCGCAGGGTGGGCAGCATGTAGTCCGGCAAGCAATCCTGGGCCTGGCCATGCAGCCGGGCGACCGTGGTCGAATGCCCGGGTGCCAGGGTCATGAAGGCGAACAGTTGCTGGCCGAGCTCGCCCCGGGTGACGGATTCCACTGCAGCCTGGGCCACACCGGGAAGGTCGGTCAGCTGCGCCTGGATCTCGTCGAGTTCCACACGGAAACCGCGGATTTTCACCTGGCGGTCTGCGCGTCCGGTGATTTCCAGGCTGCCGTCATGGCGATAGCGGGCCAGGTCGCCGGTGCGATAGAGGCGTTCGCCAGGCAGTTGCGCCAGTTCGATGAAACGCCCGGCGCTTTGTTGCGCGTCCAGGTAACCGCGGGCCAGTTGCGGGCCGGCGATATACAGCTCGGCGCTTTGGCCGGGGGCGGCCAGCGCTTGCTGCTCGTCGAGCAGGTACAGGCGCATGCCGTCGAGACGGTCGCTCAGCGGCAGGCGGCGATAATCCATGGCCGGTTCGGCTTTGTGCATCACCACGCCAACGGTGGTTTCGGTCGGGCCGTAATGGTTGAAGAGCGCCAGCGTCGGCGCGAGGCCGCGAATGCTTTGCAACAGGCGCCGCGAACAGCTTTCGCCACCGAGGATCAATTGCTTGCGTGGCAACACGGCAGCGCTTTGGGCGTGAATCAACCAGGCGTCGAGCAACGACGGCACGATCTTCAGGTGGTCGATCGGGTATTGCGCCTGCCAGGCAGCCCAGGCCTGGGCGTCCATCGCCGTTTCCTTGTCCAGCAGGTGCAATTCGCCGCCGCTGAGCAGTGCCGGGAACAGCAACGTGTAGCCCAGGTCGGCCGCCAGGGAAGTGACCACCGCACTGCGTTCGCCGGGCGCCAGCGCCAGGCGGCGGGACACGCTGGCGACATAACTGGCCAGCTGCCGATGCTCGACGATAACGCCTTTAGGCGTGCCGGTGCTGCCGGAGGTGAACAGCACGTAAGCTGCGTCCTGGGCTTGGATCTCGACGTCGACTGGCGTGGCGGGTGCTTGCTGCCAGGTCGCTTCATCCCGCAGGTCGAGACTGCCGATGGCGGGCAACGCGGGGGCGCTGCCGGCCGAACCACTCAGGACGAAGACCGGCTGCGCCTGTTGCAGGATGGCCAGGGAGCGCTGTGCCGGCTGATGCACGTCCAGGGGGACGAACGCCGCGCCGCTCTTGAGCACGGCGAGCATGGCCAGGACCATCTGCGACGAGCGATCCAGGTACAACGCCACGCGGTCTTCGCGACCTACGCCTTGAGCGCGCAGGTAACGCGCCAGTTGGTTGCTGCGGGCCTGCAATTGGGCATAGCTCAGTTGCCCGTTGTGGTCGCGCAGGGCCAAAAGCTCGGGGAACTGCGCAGCACACGCATCGAAACTCGCCGGCACGCTGGTAAACGGCAGCGCCGCGACGTCGGCTGGCGCCCGCAGGGCGGCCAGCGTCGCGGTGAAACTTGGCGACTGCAATGAGAGCTCGGCCAGGGGCTTGCCCGGGTTGGCGAGGGCATCGAGCAGCAGCGATTGGAACTGCTCCAGCAAGACCAGGGCGGCTTGCTCGCTGTAGCGGCTCGGCAGGTGGCAGAGGTTCAAGCGATAGCCGCCAGCGGTGGTTTCGGCCACCAGCAGCAGCTCCATGCCCGCGGGGATGGCCTGTGCGTCCAGCACGGTGAGCGTCGATGCCAGGCTACCCAAGGTGTCGAGCCGATCGGGCAACTGCCCACCCCACTGGAAACCGTACTGCGAGGCGTCGGCCGGCAATGCAGCGCTGACGCCGCAGTATTCCTGCCATTCCGTGGCTTGTTCGCAGAGCACCTGCAGGTTCGCCAGCGCCTGGGCAAAATGGCTGTCCGCCGCCGGTTGCCAGCGCAGGGGCAGGGGCTTGGCGAACAAGCCCCAGCAGTCGGCGAGTTCTTCATAGTCGTCGCGGCAATCGTGGACCCAGTTCAAGGTCAGCGCCGGACTGTCGCCGGTACTCAGGCGCTGCAACAGCGCGCCCCAGGCCGTCATCAACACCTGCTCGGGCGATGAGTTGTGACGTTGGCAAAAGCTGTCCAGGGCCATGCTCAACGGCGGGTTGGCGCCCAGGCGAGTGGTGACCGGGGCGTCGGGGCGGTCGCTGCGTGCCTGGCGGTAGAGCAATTCGCTGGCGGCCGGCTCGTCCAGGGCCTGGCTGGCCCAGAAGCGCCGACCAGGCTCGGCGTCTTCATCGGCCTGTAATTCGTAGAGCCAGGCACTGTACTGGGTATAGGTCATGGCCTCGTCATCCACCGATGGTGCATCGGTCGAGGCCAAAGCCTGCGCCAGGCGCAGCAAGGTTCCGCGATCGGCGCTCAGTGCCGGCAGTTGCAGCGTCACTCGGTGGCGATCGTCGCCGATTGCTTGCACCTCGACGCTGATGGCGTCCGCGGCCATGGCGGTGGATTCAACCACTTGCAACGGCATCAGCAGGCCCGGCTCAGGCCGCACCCGCAGGCGCAGGGCCTCGTGGCAAGCGCTCAGGGCAACGAGTCGTTTCTGCAGACGTTCCAGGGCCAACGGACCTTTTACTTCCAGTTCCAGGCGCGCCGCTGGCAACCCGGCCAACCATTGGCTGCGCTGTTGCGGCGAGAGGGCGAAGGCTTCTTCACGTTTTTCGAAGGCGCTCATGCCTGCACCTCCACAGCCGGCACCGGCTGTGCTTCGGGCAGGCACCCGGTCAGTTGTTCGCGGCGCATCATCTGGCCCATGGCGACACAGATCTTGCGCTCGCCCTCGAAGGGGTCCCGGGCGTGGGCCACCAACATATTGTCCAGCATCACCATGTCACCCTTTTGCCAACTAAAACGTACCGCGCAGTCTTCATAAGCTTCGCCGATCACCTGCATCACCGCGTCTTCGATCACGCTGCCGTCGCCGTAGTACACGTTGCGGGGCAGGTGCCCGGGGCCGAACAGGTTGATCAGGTTGTTGCGCACTTCCGGCTCCAGGCAGGCGGTGTGGTGCAGTTGCACCTGGTTGAAGAACGACAGTTCCCCGGTCTCGGGATGCGCGACGATGGCCGGGCAATGCTGGGCGATCCGCAGGTTGTCGGCCCCCTGCCATTCCCAGCGCATGCCCGACGCCAGGCATTGACGCTCGACTTCCTCGCGCTGTTCGGTCTTGAAAAAGTCCTGCCAGCGCACATCCAGCTTGTCGGTGAAGTGCCGCACATACAGCAGCCCCAGGGCTTTGAAGCGAGCGACGATATCCTCGGGCAAGCGCGCCAACACTTGCCGGCAATCGACGATGGGCGTGCAGCCGCCGCGCGGTGCCGGCGTTTCGCAATAGAACCACTGCTTACGTGGCCACTGCGGCAGATGAGAGCTCTCGTTGTGGAAGAGAATCATGTGCTGTTCCGGGTACGGCGTGGAGTGGTAGATGTTCTTGCCCGAGGTGTTTTTCGGCAGGTCGCCGTAGGTCCCGTAGAGGTCGGGTTCGATGGCCTGGGCGAATTGTTCGAAAGCGCCAGCGTCCGGCAGGTTGAAACCCCGGAACAGCAGGCCACCGTGGGTCAGCAACTGGGCATTGATCCATTCCCGGGCTTGCAGCGCCCAGTGCACCGGGTCCAGGTCGCCGAGCAACGGCTCGATCACCAACGGCAAGGCTTGCCCGGCGTTGAGGGTGCGGGTACGGACCTGCTCGTGGGCCACCTGGCTCACGGCGGTTGCGCGGGTCTGCTTGAGCTTGCTCAGTTTCGACTGTTTGCGCGCGCTGCGGGCCGAGGCGTCGTCGAGCGGCGAATCAGGCGTGGCGCCAGCGTTGCTGCCTTCAAGGCGCCACGACCACAGGTCCAGCGCCTGCGCCGGGGCCGCGACGAGCTGCTCCAGCAGGTGCTCGAAACCTTGTTCGAGGCGCTGGAGGGTCTGCGCCTGCAACACGCTGGTGCGATACACCCAGCGCACGTTCAGGCCTTGTTCCTCGTCCTCTTCGACGAACACAGCGAGGTCGAACTTGCTGCTTTCCTGGGGCGATACCAAGTGCTCCACCTCAAGGTCCGGCAGGCTGGCATTGCCGCTGGGCGTGTTCTGCATGACGAACAGCACCTGGACCAGTGGGTTGACCCCCGGCGTACGCGGCGGCTGCAACTCCTCGACCAGTTTGTCGAACGGCACCTGCTGGTGCTGGAACGCCGACAGGCAATCCTCGCGCAAGCGTTGCAGGCGGGCGTCAAAGGTTTCGCCCTCGTTCAGGCGGGCACGGATCGGCAGCACGTTGACGAAGAAGCCGATGAGGTGTTCCAGGGCCGGATGTTCGCGGTTGGCCAGGTCGGTACCGACGATAAAGTCGTTGGCCCCGGTGGCCCGCTGCAACAGGCTGTTGAAGGCATTGAGCAAGACCATGAACAGCGTCGCCCGTTGTTCCTGCGCATAGGCCTTGAGCACCTGCGTCTGGGCCGCGGTGAAGCGTTGCTCCAGCGCCGCACCCTGGTAGTCGGGGCGCGCCGGGCGTGGCTGGTCAAGCGGCAGCGGGATCAGCGTGGACGCGCCTTCGAGCTGGCGGCGCCAGTAGTCGATGGCCCGTGCCAGCAGGCGCTGTTGCGCTTCGCTGCGTTGCCAGTAGGCATAGTCGGCGAACTGGATCGGCAGCACCGGCAGCACCGGTGTCGAGCCGCTGCTGCGGGCCTGGTACCCGACGATCAGCTCCTGCATCAGGATGCCCATGGACCAGGCGTCGGTGGCGATGTGATGCAGCACCAGTTGCAGCACATGATCATCGGCGCCCAGGCGCAGCAGGTTGGCGCGCAGCATCGGTGCCTGTTGCAGGTCGAACGGGCGTGCGGCCTGTTCATCGATCAGGCGTTGCAGGGTTGGCGCCTGCTGTTCGCTGTCGAGGTGACTCAGCTCGGTCGGCGTCAAGTCCACCACAGGTGCGGGACTGATGACCTGGCAAGGCTGGTCGCCGTGGAGGTGGAACGCCGTGCGCAAGGATTCATGGCGTTCGAACACTGCCTGCAAGGCCCCTTGCAGCGCCGCGATGTCCAGCGCGCCACGCAGCCTGACGGTGGTGGTCATGTTGTAGGCGGCGCTGGGGCCTTCGAAGCGATCCAGGAACCACAACCGTTGCTGGCTGTAGGACAGCGGCAACGGCTGGTTGCGCGGCGCCAGGGTTATCTCGGTGTGATCGTCGGTTTCGGTCTGGGTATCGCGTTGCTGGTCGACCGCTTCGGCCAATTGTTCGAGGGTGCCACGCTCGAACAGCGTGCGCAGTGGCAGGTTCACGTTCAATCGTCGACGAATCCGCGACAACACCTGAGTGGCCAGCAGCGAGTGACCGCCGATGGCGAAGAAGTCGTCGTGCACACCGACGTCGTCCAGGCCGAGGATTTCCTGCCAGAGTTCGGCGAGCACTGTCTCGGTTGGCGTACGCGGTGCGATGCCTTGCGCCTGCGCGGTCTCGTCCTGGGGCACACCCAAGGCGGCGAGGGCGCGGCGGTCGATCTTGCCATTGGCGTTCAGCGGCAATTGCGCAAGGGCCAGCCAACGGGCCGGGACCATGTAGCTTGCCAGTTGCTGGCCCAGGTAAGCGCTCAAGACTTGTTGTGCGGACTCACCGCCCAGGTCGGCCGCTTCGTCGAGCACATACCAGGCCACCAGTTGCAACGCACCGCGGGCGTCGGGCAGCGCCAGCACCGCCGCGCTGCCCACCGCCGGGTGTTGCATCAGGCGATTTTCGATCTCGCCCAGTTCGATGCGGTGGCCACGGATCTTCACTTGCTGATCGCGACGGCCGAGGTACTCGATCACGCCGTCGGCGCGCATCCGGCCGATATCACCGCTGCGATACAGGCGCGCATCGGCCTGGAACGGGTGCGGCACAAAGGCTTCGCGGGTGCGTTGCGGGTCGCGCAGGTAGCCGCGACCTACGCCGACACCGCCGATGCACAACTCGCCGGGTACGCCGATGGGGACCATGCGCAGCGCCGTGTCGAGGACGAATACCTGGTTATTGGCGGTCGGCTTGCCGATGGGCATGTGCAGGCAGTCGTCGGCCGGGGCTTGGGTGATGGGGTAGAAGGCGACGTCGTCGGAGCATTCGGCGGGGCCGTAGGCGTTCATCAACGGGATGGCCGGGAAGCGTGCGAACCAGTCTCGCGCCAGGGCCGGTGGCAATGCCTCACCGGTAGGCAGGAGCCAGCGCAGGCTCGCCAGGCTGTGGTGCTCCTGACTTTCCTGGAGCATGCCGCGAATCAGCGCCGGCACGGTTTCCAGCAGCGTCAGCTGCTGTTCTTGAACCGCATCAAGCAAGGCCACAGGGTCGTGGGCCTGGGCATCGGGAAGAACGTGCACGGTGGCGCCGAACAGCGGTGCGGCGAGGAATTGCCACACGCTGATATCGAACGCTGCCGAAGCCGTCTGGGCAATCCGGTCGTGCTCACCCAGGCCCAGGCTCGGGACCTTGCCGAACATGTTGTTGAGCATGCCGCGTTGTTCGACCATCACACCTTTGGGCGTGCCGGTGGAACCGGAAGTGAAGATCACGTAGGCCAGTTGATCCGGGTTGTGCGCATAGCTCACCGACGGCTGTTCACGGCCTTGCCAGAGTGCCTGGGCGATCAGGCAGGTGGGTTGCTGGCGCATCTGCGGCAGGACGTTGTCCAGTGCTGAGGTCGCGTGCTCGCACACCAGCAACAGCGGCGCTTCGCCCAGGTCCAGCAGCTCCGCCAGGCGTGCGTGAGGCTGTTGGATATCCAACGCCTGGAACGCGGCACCGGCCTTGAGCGTGGCGATCATCATCGTCAGCAAGGCCAGGCCACGCTCAGCGAACAGCGCCACCAGGGTTTCCGGGCCGGCACCGGCGGCTTGCAGCGCATGGGCGATGGCGTTGGCGCGGCGATCCAGTTCGGCGTAGGTCAGCGATTGTCCCTGGCATACCGCGGCCAGGTGCTGCGGGCGGCTGCGCACTTGTTCGGCGAACAACGCCGCATAGCCACGTTCCAGCGGGAAGTCGACGTCGCTGCGGTTGCAGTCGATCTGCAACTGCCGGCGTTCCGCCTCGGGCAGCATGTGCAGGCTGCCCAGGGGGGCCTGCGGTGTCTCCAGCATGTTCGAAAGCAGTTGCACCAGGTGCCCGAGCATGCGCTGCACGGTGTCCGTGCTGAAACGCATGCTGTCGTAGGACAGGCGAATGCCCAGGCGGTCGCCGGGGTACAACACCACCGTCATCGGAAAGTTGGTGTGGACTCTGTCTTCATAGATGTCGATGCTGAAGGCATCCAGTTGCACGCTGCTGATATCCAGTGGCGCGTTCTCGAACACCACCAGGCTGTCGAACAACTGCTGGCCGCGCGGCACTTGGCTGCAACGCTGAATGTCCACCAGCGACGCGCTTTCGTGTTCGCGCAATTGCGCATTGTGGGACAGCAGCGCCTGCAACCAGTCGGCCACTGGCGCTTGTGGGTCGACATCGATGCGCAGTGGCAGGCTGTTGATGAACAGTCCGACCATTTCTTCTACACCGGCGAGGTCAGTCGGGCGGCCGGCGACGGTCACGCCGAACAGCACGTCGCGGTTACCGCTGTAGCGCGACAGCAACAGCGCCCAGGCACCCTGGATCCAGGTGTTGGGGGTCAGTTGGTATTGCTGGCACAGCTGCTGCAGACGCTGGGTCTGGGCGATGCTCAGGGTCTGGTCGAAGTCGCCGACCTGTTCCGGCGCCTGTTCCGGGCCGGCCACGGAGCTGTCCACATGCAGTGGCGTCGGCTCGCTGAAACCGGCCATTTCGGCCTGCCAGAACGCGTGTGCGGCGGCCATGTCATGGCGTTCCAGCCAGCTCATGTAGCCGCGGAACGAGCGCAAGCGCGGACGGGCCACCGGCTCCTGGCGCACGATGGCCTGGTAGATCGCCAGCAGGTCTTCCATCAGCAGGCCGAAGCACCAGGCGTCAGTCAGGATGTGGTGGAAGCTGCGCACCACGGCGAAGCGTCGCTCGTCGAGTTGGAACACCCGCAGGTGGGTCAGTGGCGCACCGGCCATGTCGAAACCTTGCAAGCGTTGTGCTTCGAGGGCCTGGTCCATGGCCAGGCGCTGCTGTTCTTCGTCGAGATGGCGCAGGTCCTGCCAGTCGAACGCCCGGTGCGTTTGGCGGTACACGCATTGCAGCGGCTCATGGTCGTCCTGCCACCAGAAGGCGGTCCGCATCATTGGATGGCGTTCGAGGAACAGCTGCCAGGCCGCTTCCATCGCCGGGCGTTGCAATACCCCGTCCCAGCTGTAGCGTTGTTGCATCAGGTAGATGCCGCTGTGGGGTTGCAACAGCGTGTGCAGGAGCATGCCTTGTTGCATCGACGACAGCGGGTAGACGTCTTCGATGTTCAACCAGTCCAGCGGCTCGGCCGCCAGGGTCGCCGCTTGTTTGTGGCACAGTGGAAACGCCTGGCTGGCAGGGCGCAGATCCGGTGTGGCGACGAGCCCGGCGAGTTCGCTCAAGCGTTGAGCAAGGCGCGGTGCCCAGTCGGCGGCGAGGGTGCCCTGGCTGCGCAGGTGTAGGCAGTCATCCTGCCACCAGGCGTCCAGGGTCAGTGGGCAAGGCGAAGCCGCCGACGGGTTTGCGGCTTCGACCTGGGCCAGGATGCCGCGCTCTTCGCGATGGCTGTCGAGGTTGCCCAGCCAGCGAATGGCGACCGAGGCCGCCGGCAGGTCACGCAGCGGTTCTTGCAGGTAGGTGTTGTCCGACAGGTAGCGCAGGGCGCCATAGTCGACGCCGTGTTGCGGGTAGGCACGCATCTGCGCGGCCAGTGCCTGCAAGCGTTGCAGCAGGCTGTCGCCTTCGAGTTGGAGGAAGTACGGCACCGCCAGTGCCAACGGCCCGATGATGCGTGCCGGGTCGAGGTCGGCCACGGCAATGGGCGCCGCGACCGGCAAGCGCTCGACACTCGGCCGGGCGCCGTGCACGCTCAGCGCGACCAGGCCATTGCCGCACGGTTCACGGTACTGTTCGGCCACGGCCGCGGCCAACAGGCTGCTCCAGTCCAGTTGCAGCACTTCGCCCAGGCGCTTGAGTTCGCCTGAGGTGGCAGTCGCCAGGGACTGTTCGATCACGCTGGCCGGCTGCTGGCTGTCAGGCAGTTGCAGCGGTTCCGCGCCGGCGTATTGCAGCCAGTGCTCCCAGGCGTCGTCCAGGCCATCGCCCTGTGCGTGAGCCTGTTGGTGCCGTGTCCACTGGGTGAAGTCACCACCGGCGTAGGACAGGCGTACTGGCCGCTGATAACGCAGTTGCGCCAAGGCCAGGTTGAGGTCCGTCAGCAGCAGCGCCCAGGACGCTTCGTCCAGGCACAGCGGATGAGCGGCCAGCAGCAGCGAATGTTTGCCGTTTACCTCCAGCAAGCTGGCGTGCAGGGTTTGGCCTGCGTCCAGTTCCAGCGCGTCGACACCGGCCTGGGCCAGGGCTTGCAGTTGCGCCGGGGCGCAGGTCTCCAGTTTTTCGGCGGTGACGACCGGGGCCTTGGCCGCGACCAGCACCCGTTGCTGCCACTCGCCCTCCGGCAGGGCCATGAGCGCCAGGCGCAAGGCCTGGTGGTGTTGCTGCAAGGCGACGATGGCCTGGCTCAGCAGCTTGCTATCGATCGCCTGGGTCAGCGCCACGCAACGCCAAGTCGCGTGCAACGGCCCTTGTTGCAAGCGCGCCAGTTGCCCGGCGGCCAGTGGCAGGTCATAGCCATCGGCAATCTCGTGTGCCACGCCCTGGCTGGCATCGGCGCCCAGCACCCGGGCGATGTCGGCGATGGTGCGGTTTTCGAAGAGCTGGCGGGGCGTGAGTTTCAGCCCTTGCTGGTTGGCGCGGGCGATGATCTGCAAGTTGATGATCGAGTCGCCGCCCAAGGCGAAGAAGTTGTCATGCACGCCGACACGCTCAAGCTTCAGCACCTCCTGCCAGATGGCGGCCAGTTGTGCTTCGACTTCATTGCGCGGGGCAACGTGGGTGGCGCTGTCGTCCGTGGGCTTTTGCGGGAGCGGCAGGCGCTGGACATCGACCTTGCCGTTACGGGTCAAGGGCAGTTCGTCGAGGGTGATGAAGTGCGCCGGCACCATGTAGTCCGGCACCCGCGCAGCGAGGTCGTTACGCAGCTTGGTGGCGGACAGCGACTGGCTGGCGATCAGGTAGGCCACCAGGCGCAGGCTGCCGTCCAGTTCCACGGCGCGGACCAGCGCCTGTTCGATCAGCGGCGACAGGCGCTTGAGCTGCGCCTCGACTTCGCCCAGCTCCAGGCGATTGCCACGGATCTTGACCTGGCTGTCGACCCGACCGAGGAACGCCAATTGGCCGTCCACTTGCCAGCGCACGCGGTCGCCGGTGCGGTACCAGCGTTGCTGATCCGCGTCGAGGTGGAAGCGTTCGGCGGTCAGGTCCGGGCGGTGCAGGTAACCCCGGGCCAGGGCGCCGTTGATCAGCAGCTCACCGGACACCCCGGTGGGCACCAGGCGACCGTTGGCATCCACCACTTGCAATTGACGGTTCGGCAGCGGTCGCCCGAGGGCGATGCTGCGCAGGCCTGGGGGCAGTTCGGTGGCAATCGCCCCGACCGTCGCTTCGCTCGGCCCATAGTGGTTGAACACCCTGAGCCCCGGCGCCAGGCGGTTGACCTGCTCCAGCAGCGTCGGGCTGAGGGCGTCGCCCCCGAAGACCAGCAGGGCGCGCGGCAACAGGCGGGCATCGGGAAGCGCCTGCAACAGACCGGCCAGATGGCTTGGGGTGATCTTCAGCACATCCACCGGGTGTTGCTCGAAGAGTTCGGCCAGTGCCAGGGGGCTGAAGCCGCTGTCTTCATCCACCAGCAACAGGCTGGCGCCGCTGCACAGGGCGCCGAACAGTTGGGTGTGGCCGAGGTCGGCGGCGATGCTCGACAGCAAGCCGTAGCGGGCTGTCGGCGGTGGGTTGAGTACTGCGTGCACCGCCGTCAGGTAATCGACGATGGACTGGTGCTCGACCACCACACCCTTGGGGGTGCCGGTGGAGCCCGAGGTATAGATCACGTAGGCGGCGTCAGTCGGGCTGTGGTCCACGGCCGGTGGCGTGTCTGGCTGGGAGGCGATGGCCTCGGCCTGTTCTGTCAGCCACAGCGTCGGCGTGTGCTCGGCCAGGCCTTTGAGCAAGGGTGAGGCGGCCGCGCCGATCAGCAGCGCGGTGCGGCTGTCCACCAGCACGTCGGCCAGGCGCCCTGCAGGCTGCTTGAGGTCCAGCGGCAGATAGGCGGCGCCGGCCTTGAGGGTGGCCAGCAGGGCAATCACGAACTCGGCGCTGCGTTCCAGGGCCAGTGCCACGACGCTGTCGTGGCCGATGCCCTGGGCGCGCAAGTACTGGCTGAGGCGGTTGGCCTGCTGGTCCAGTTCACGGTAGGTCAGGGCGACCTGACGGTCGCGGACTGCCAGGTGGTCCGGGTGAGCGGCCACCTGTTGTTCGAAGCGCTGGTGCAGGCACGCCTCAGGCACCGGCAGTTGCACGCCGCGACCCTGTACGAGCAGTTGCTGGCGTTCTTCAGGGCTCAGCCACTCAAGCTCGCTGACCCGGCACTGCGCTTGCGCCGTCATCGCTAACAGGATGGCGCGCAATTGTGCCGACAACACCGCGACCTCGGCGTCGCTGAAGCGACTGCGGTCGTAGCTGATCAGGTAGTGCAGTTGTTTGTCCGGCACCACGATCAGCGACAGCGGGAAGTGGTTGCGGCCTTGGGTGAGGGTAATGCCATCGACCTGCTGGTCGTTGCTCGGGGCACTGAAGCTCAAGCCACCGGTGTCCTGGTTGAGCGCGTCGGTGACCGGGAAGTTCTCGAACACCAGGATCGAGTCGAACAGCGCCTGTTCGGCAGCGATGCGCGTCATCGACTTGAGCTTGCCCAGCGGCAGGTAGGCGTGGTGACGAAGATCGCTGTTGGCTTGCTGCAAGTGTTGCAGCCAGGTCACCAGTGTCGGCTCATTGGCCCATTGCACGCGCAGCGGCAGGGTATTGATGAACAGCCCGACGGTGCTGTCCACCGCCGCCAGGTTCTCCGGACGCCCGGCGACGGTGACGCCATAAACCACGTCGTCACGCCCGGCGTGTTGGCCCAGCAGCAGCGCCCAGGCGCCCTGGATCAGGGTATTGATGGTCAGGTCGTTCTGGCGGGCGAAGTGCGCCAGTTGCTCGGTTTCGCTGGCCGCCAGCAGACTTTCCCGTTCGGCGAACGGCGCTCCTGCCGGTGCTGCCTGGCGTACGGCGAAGGTGGGCAGCGGGGTCGGCTCGCTGACGTCCTGCAGTTGCTCGCGCCAGAACCCTTCGGTGGCGGCCATGTCCTGTTCCGCCAGCCAGGCGATGTAGTCCCGATAAGGGCGGGTTGGCGCCAGGTGGGCGGGGCGGCCATGGGCTTGTTCGTAGTACAGCGCCAGCCACTCCTGGACGGCAATGCCGACGCTCCAGCCGTCCATGAGGATGTGATGGAAGGTCCAGATCAGGTGCCAGCGCTCGGGGGCCAGGCGCACCAGGCATACGCGCATCAGCGGCGAGTCATTCAGCTCCAGGGGTTGCGCCCGCTGCTCTAGCGCCAACTGTTCCAGCGCGGCCTGTGGCTCGGCGCGGTCTTGCCAGTCCAGTTCGGTCAGGGGTAACTCTACTTCCTGTTGCACCACCTGATAGGCATCGTCCAGTTCTTCCCAGAGAAATGCACTGCGCAGCACGGCGTGGCGCTGCATCAGCGCCTGCCAGGCACCGCGAAATGCGCTCAGTTGCAGCGGGCCGTTCATGTCCAGGCTCAGTTGCTGGTAATAAACCCGCGAATCCGGTTCATAGACGCTGTGGAACAACAGACCGTGCTGGGTCGGCGAAAGGGAGTAGATGTCTTCGATGTTGTTCATGCTTGCTTGGTCCATTTCAAAGTCTTGAAAACTCAAGTGAGTCGATCAAGGCGCCGCGCAGGTCTCAGACCTGCGGCGGCGCCGCACCGCTCGCTAGCTTTGGGAATTGGGTTTGGTCTTGAGCTTGCCCAGCAGCTTGTCCAGGGATTTCTGGTTCAGCGCCTTGGCCAGCGGGAAGTCCGCGGGCATCAGCGAGCCGGCCTGCGGGTCGAGGCAGTGTTCGACCAGCGCCTGCAAACGTTCCAGCAGGCGAGCGGGCAAGCGGCTGTCGGCGTTTGGCGTGACGCTGTGCCACTCGACACGCAACACGCCATCCTCCAGCCAGGCCACCACTTCACGGGCGTGGGTCACTCGGTTCGCCGGGGCCACGTTCGGCGGCGGGGTCAGGCTGCTGGCGCGCAACCAGCCCTCTGGCGTTTGCTCATGCCCCAGGTAGTTGAACAGCACATCACCGTGGCTGGCCGGCAACTCGCCGCGCTGGCGCAGCAAGCCGTAGCCGAGGCCCAGGCCGGGTACGTCACGCAAGGCTTGCTTGGCGTTGCGCACCTGATCGCCCGCGGCGCCGCTGGCATTCACGCGCAGTGGGTAGAGGGTGGTGAACCAGCCGACGGTGCGGCCGACGTCCAGCCCGGCAAACGGTGCGTCACGCCCGTGGCGCTCCAGGTCCACCACGATGTCGCTGCGCTGTTCGACCTCGGCCAGGGTCGCGGCGAGGGCGGCGATCAGCAGTTCTTCCGGTTGCGTGCGGTAAGCCGCATGGGATTCGGTCAGCCATTGGTGCGTGCGGCTGGCGTCCCAGCGGGCCGACAGTGTCTGGCGCTCGGCGACCGTGGCCATGGGCGGCTGGTTTGCGCCGATCTGGGCACTCCAGTAGCGATGCTCGGCAGTAACCTTGGCGGCATGGGCTTGCAGGTGTTCGCTCCATTGGCGATACGAGGTGGTTTTCGCCGGTAACGTCGGGTTCTCGCCACGCTCCAGTGCCGGGTACAGCTGTTGGAAATCTTCCAATAGCGGCGTCCAGGACACCGCATCGACCACCAGGTGATGGGCCACCAGGTATAGGCGCTGCGGGATGCCTTCCAGCAGCGCCGCGGCAAACAGTGGGCCGTGTTGCAGGTCCAGGCGCTGGGCGACTTGCAGCAGTTGTTCCGGGTGCTCGCAGCAGGTCAGTTGTGCCGTAGCCACCGGCGCAATGTGCGCCTGCCATTGGCCGTCGACGTCGGTGAAACGCAAGCGCAGGGCGTCGTGGTGGGCGACCAGTCGATCCAGCGTGGCTTGCACGATGGCCGGCTCCAGGCGGCGGTCGCTGTCGGCCAGCACCGATTGGTTCCAGTGCGCGACCTGGACCTGCTGCTGGTCGAAGAACCACTGGTGCAATGGCATCAGCGGCATCGGCCCGGTCACATCACCTTGTTCGGCCTGGGTCAGCAGCGCCGTGGTCACATGGGCCAGGGCCGCCGGGGTCGGCGAACGGAACAAGTCCCGTGGGGTGAGCGAATAGCCTTGTTCACGCAAGCGCGAGATCAGTTTCAGGCCGAGGATCGAGTCACCGCCCAGGGCGAAGAAACTGTCCGAGGTGCCGACTTCACGGCCGCCGGTCAAGGTTTCGCCGAGCAACTCACCGAACAACTGGCAGAGCAGGCGTTCCAGGTCGTTGCGCGGTGCCGCGTAGTCCTTCTGGGTATTCGGCAAGGGCAGCGCGGCCAGGGCCTTGCGGTCGATCTTGCCGTTGGTGCTCAGGGGCAGGGCCGGGATTTGTACCCACACCGCTGGCACCATGTAGGCTGGCAGCTCGGCCGCGAGCTGGGTGTCGAGGTCCGATTGCGCGGTGCTGCTGCTGTAGAACGCCACCAGGCGGTTGTCGATGACCAAGGTGCAGGCACCGGTGATGGCCGGCAGGTTCAGCAGGGCTGAGTCGATTTCCCCCAGCTCGATGCGCTGGCCGCGCAACTTCACCTGATGGTCGAGACGCCCCAGGTATTCGATGTTGCCATCGGCCAGGAAGCGGCAACGGTCGCCGGTGCGGTACAGGCGATCCCCGGCCACGAACGGGCTGGCAAGGAAGCGTTCTTCGGTCAGGTCTGGGCGTTTCAGGTAACCCCGGGCCACACCGACGCCGCCGATGTACAGCTCGCCGATGCTGCCAATCGGCAACGGTTGCATCGCCTCGTCGAGGATGTACAAGCGCAGGTTGGCGATGGGCTTGCCGATTGGCACGATCACATCGTCCGCCGAGCAACGCCAGACCGAGACGTCAATGGCCGCTTCGGTCGGGCCGTACAGGTTGACCAGCGCTGCCGGGTGTTGACCCATGAAGCGTCGCACCAGGTCCACCGGCAAGGCTTCGCCACTGGCGAACACCTGGCGCAGGCTCTGGCAGTCGACCAGGCTCGGCTCTTCGACAAAGGCTCGGAGCATCGACGGTACGAAGTGCAAGGTCGTGACCCGTTCCTGCTGGATCAACTGGCTGAGGTAGGCCGGGTCGCGATGACCGTCCGGGCGAGCAACCACCAGGGTCGCGCCAGTGATCAGCGGCCAGAAGAACTCCCACACCGACACGTCGAAGCTGTACGGGGTTTTCTGCAAGACGCGGTCGTTCGGGCCAATCGGGAAGGCGTCCTGCATCCAGTGCAGGCGGTTCATCAAGGCGCCGTGTTCGTTCATCACGCCCTTGGGTTGGCCGGTGGAACCGGAGGTGTAGAGCACGTAGGCCAGGTCGTTGGCGTCGACGCTGATCGGCTCTGCGACTTCAGCGTTTGGCAACGCATCCAGCGTCCAGGCGTTATGCCCGACCGGCAGGCGCGACAGCCACTGCGCCTGGGTCAAGGTGACCCGGGCGTCGGCGTCTTCGATCAGGAATGCCAGGCGCGCGGCAGGCAGTTCCGGATCCAGCGGCAGCCATGCGGCGCCGGCATGGACGATGCCGAGCAAGGCCACGACCATCTCCACCGAACGCTCCATGCACAGCGGCACGATGCTGTCGCTGCCTATACCGGCGGCGCGCAGGGCACGGGCGACGGCTTGCGCCCGCTGGTCCAGCTCGGCATAGCTCAGGCGCTGGCCTTCGAACACCAGCGCCGGGGCGTTGGGGCTCAGGGCGGCTTGCTGGCTCAGGGCGGTGTGCAGATTGGTCGGGCCACTGTAGTGGCGGTCGGTGGCGTTCCAGCGGTCCAGTTGCTGCTGATCCTGCTGTTGCGGGAACAGTTCGACCAGGCTGCGCCCAGGGCTTGCCATCAGTGCATCGAGCAGCGCGCACCACTGCGCGCTCCAGCGTTGCATCGTCGCTTCGTCGTACAAGGCCGATTGGTATTCCAGCGCCAGCGTCATGTCGCTGCCGTCGTCCTGGACTTCCCAGCTCTGTTCAAACTTGGCGTCGATCACCGGCAGCATCTGTTCTTCGACGTTCAGCCCCGGCCATTGGCTGCTGTCGATGCGGCCGTAGTTGAGGGAGAACAGCACTTGGAACAGCGGCGTACGGTTCAAGTCGCGGTTTTGTGCGATAGCGCCGACCAGGGTGGCGAAGGGCAGGTCAGCATGGGCTTGGGCTGCACGCAGATCGGCCTCGAGGCTGGCCAGCAGTTGCTCGGCCGGGGCCCGTTGGTCGACGTCGCTGCGGATCACCAGGGTGTTGACCAGGCAGGCCAGCAACGTCTGGGTTTGCCCATGGTCACGCTGGTCCGCCGGGGTGCCGAGACGAATCTCCCGCTGACCGCTGTAGCGGGCCAGCAGAGCGCTCAGGGCCGTGGCCAGCACCACGTAGGTGGTCGTGCCGCGCTGACGGGCGAACTGCCGGATGGCTTCGGCGCGCTGGGTGCCAAGGCGCACGGTGAGTTGCCGGGCGCGGCGATCGGCTTCGGCGCCGCGTGGATGGTCGATGGGCAGGTCGAGCTGGTAGTCGTCCTGGCCCAGGTGGTTTTTCCAGTAGTCCAGGCTGTCATTGCGCCGGGCCTGGGTGTCCGGGTGCTGTTGCCACAGGGCGAAATCGACGTAGTCGATTTCCAGCGGTGCCCAGGCGGGCGACTGCCCGTTCAGGCCAGCGGCGTAGGCCTGGGTCAGTTCGTCGATGAGCAACTGCATGGCCCAGCCGTCGGTGGCGCTGTGATGCAGGCACACCAGCAACAGGTTTTCGACACTGCCCTGGCGTTGCAACAGGTGCGCACGCCAAGGCGCCGCGGCGGCCAGGTCGAACGGCGTCATCAGTTCGTCCTGGGCGTTGGCGCAGGTCGCTGCCCAGTCCTGGCTCGCAACGGATGTCACCGCGAGCGCCGGGCCGTGGTCGTCGATCAGCAATTGCGGCTCGCCGTCGACTTCGACGATACGGCTGCGCAGCACCAGGTGGCGCTGGCTGACCTGCGCAAAGGCCTCGCGCAAGACCTCGACCTGCAACTCGCCGCGCAAGGTCAGGGCGAATGGCATGTGGTACTCGCGGGACTCCGGTACCAGGCGGCTGAGCATCCAGAACCGGCGTTGAGCCAGGCCCAGGGGCAATTGCGCCGGGCGCGGGTGTGCGCTGATCGACTCACCGGGCATGGCCGCGCGCAGATGCTCGGCCAGGGCCGCGACCGTCGGTTGGGCGAACACCAGCGGCAAGGGCAGGGAAACCCCCAGGCGTTCACGAACCCGGCTGACCAGGCGGGTGGCCAGCAAGGAATGGCCGCCGAGTTGGAAAAAGTTGTCCTCGATGCCGACTTCCGAACCACCCAGCACTTCGCTGAACAGTTCGCAGAGCACGGTTTCAGTGACCGTGCGCGGCGCGGTGCGCGGCTGGTCGCTTTGGCCCTGTGGCAGCGGCGTGGCGGCCAATGCCTTGCGGTCGAGCTTGCCGTTGCTGTTGAGCGGCAGGTGGTCGAGCTGCACGAACACGCTTGGCTGCATGTGCGCGGGCAGGCTGTCGCTCAAGTCGGCACGCAGGGTGACCTCATCGGCGTCACCGCACCAGAAACTCACCAGACGCTGGTCCAGCAACAAAGTGGCGGCGTCGCGAACACCGGCCTGCGCCAGCAGCGCAGCGTCGATTTCCCCCAGCTCGATGCGTTGACCGCGCAGCTTTACCTGATGGTCGAGACGCCCCAGGTATTCGATGTTGCCATCGGCCAGGAAGCGGCAGCGGTCGCCGGTGCGGTACAGGCGATCCCCGGCCACGAACGGGCTGGCGAGGAAGCGTTCCTCGGTCAGGTCCGGGCGTTTCAGGTAACCCCGGGCCACACCGACGCCGCCGATGTACAGCTCGCCGATGCTGCCAATCGGCAATGGCTGCATGGCCTCGTCGAGGATGTACAAGCGCAGGTTGGCGATGGGCTTGCCGATTGGCACGATCACATCGTCCGCCGAGCAGCGCCAGACCGAGACGTCGATGGCCGCTTCGGTCGGGCCGTACAGGTTGACCAGCGCTGCCGGGTGTTGACCCATGAAGCGTCGCACCAGGTCCACCGGCAAGGCCTCGCCACTGGCGAACACCTGGCGCAGGCTCTGGCAATCGACCAGGCTCGGCTCTTCGACAAAGGCACGCAGCATCGACGGGACGAAGTGCAAGGTCGTGACCCGTTCCTGCTGGATCAATTGGCTGAGGTAGGCCGGGTCGCGATGCCCGTCTGGACGGGCAACCACCAGGGTCGCGCCGGTGATCAGCGGCCAGAAGAACTCCCACACCGACACGTCGAAGCTGTACGGGGTTTTCTGCAAGACGCGGTCGTTCGGGCCAATCGGGAAGGCGTCCTGCATCCAATGCAGACGGTTCATCAAGGCGCCGTGTTCGTTCATCACGCCCTTGGGTTGGCCGGTGGAACCGGAGGTGTAGAGCACGTAGGCCAGGTCATTGGCTTCGACGTTGATCGGTTCGAACGCGGGGGCCTGGGGCAAAGTATCGAGGGTCCAGGCCTGATGCCCGACCGGCAGGCGCGACAGCCATTGCGCTTGGGTCAAGGTGACCCGGGCGTCGGCGTCTTCGATCAGGAATGCCAGGCGCGCGGCAGGCAGTTCCGGATCCAGCGGCAGCCATGCGGCGCCGGCATGGACGATGCCGAGCAAGGCCACGACCATCTCCACCGAACGCTCCATGCACAGCGGCACGATGCTGTCGGTGCCTATACCGGCGGCGCGCAGGGCACGGGCGACGGCTTGCGCCCGCTGGTCCAGCTCGGCATAGCTCAGGCGCTGGCCTTCGAACACCAGCGCCGGGGCGTTGGGGCTCAGTGTGGCCTGCTGGCTCAGGGCGGTGTGCAGGTTGGTTGGGCCGCTGTAGTGGCGCTCGGTGGCGTTCCACTCGATCAACTGGCGATGACGCTCGGCCGCTGGCAACGGTGTCCAATCCCTGAGGCGGGTTTGTGGCGTTTCGAGCATGGCTTCCAGCAGTTGTTGCCATTGTTCCAGCCAGCGCCGGGCCGTGGTTTCGCTGAACAGCGCGGCGCGGTATTCCAGCAACACCGACAGCACCTCGCCGTCGTGCACTTCCCAGTTCAGGTCGTACTTGGTGGCCTGGGCGGTCACGGCGCGTTCGCTGACCTGCAACTGCGGCCATGGCTGGCTCGACGAGTCGGCGTTCTGCATGGCGAACAGCACTTGGAACAGCGGCGTCTGGCCGAGGCTGCGCGAAGGCTTCAAGTGCTCGACGACCTGCTCGAACGGCACGTCCTGATGCTGCTGGGCATCCAGCACACGGTTGCGCACCTGGTCGAGCAAACCTTCGAAGTCCAGCGCCGGATCAAGGTCGGCACGCATGACCACGGTGTTGACGAAGCAGCCGATCAGCGGCTGCAGCTCGGCGAATGGACGCTGGGCCACCGGGCTGCCGATCCGCACGTCGCGCTGGTTGGCATAGCGGCCCAAGAGCAATTGCGCGGCACCGAGCATGAGCATGTACAGCGTGGCACCGCGTTGCTGGGCGAACTGTCGCAGGCGTTCCACCAGAACGGGCGGCAATTGCAGTTGGACCGCGCCGGCCGCCGGGGCGAGCTGGTTTGGCCGGCCCTGTTCGGTTGGCAGGTCCAGCAGGTAGTCGCCGTCCTCCAGTTGGTTGCGCCAGTATTCCAGTTGGCTGCTGAACGCGGTCTGTTGACCGGGTTCGCGCTGCCAGATGGCGTAATCGGGGTATTGCAGCGCCAGCCCTGGCAGTGCTGCCGGGGCGCCCTGGCACTGGGCGGTGTAGAGCTGTCGCAGTTCATCCAGCAGGTTCTGGCTGGAGGCATCATCGGTGGCGCAGTGGTGCACGTTGAGCAACAGCAGCGACTGGGCGGCGCCGCTGCGTTGCAATAGCGTGGCACGGACGGGTACTTCGACCGCGAGATCGAAGCGGCGGCCGGTTTCTGCGTGGATCGCCGCGTCGGTCAGTTGCAGCCATTGCTCGTCGCTGGTCGCTTGCAGTGCCGTCACCTGCAGGCTGATATCGACCTGGGGTTCGATCACCAGCGCCAACTCGCCGTCGCTATCGCGCACGATGCGGCTGCGCAGGATCTCGTGGCGTTGGACCACGCTGTTCAGGGCCGTGCGCAGGGCCTGGACGTTGAGTGCGCCGTCCAGTTGCACGGCGCTGACCACGTTGTACTCGCCACCGCCGGTGCTCAGTTGTTCAAGGAACCACAAGCGTTGCTGTTCGAACGACAGCGGCAGGCGGCTGGGCCTTGACACTCCGGTCCAAGTGGAGGCGGGAGTATCCAAAGGATCGCCGAGCTGGCTCGCGAAGGCAGACAGTGTCGGGTTTTCAAAAAGACTACGCAGTGGGGGCACCCGAGTGAACCGTTGACGCAAGCGGGTAAACAGCATCGCGGCCAACAGCGAGTGACCGCCAAGGCTGAAGAAATTATCGTGGACGCTGACATCCGAGCGTTCCAACACTTCGCAGAACAGCCTACTCAGCACCGTTTCGGTGGCGTTACGCGGTGCCACATGAGGTTGGCTGTCGTCGATGTTTGGCAGTGCGGTAGCCGCCAGGGCCTTGCGGTCGAGCTTGCCGTTGCTGTTGAGCGGCAGGTGGTCGAGCTGCACGAACAGGTTTGGCTGCATGTGCGCGGGCAGGCTGTCACTCAAGTCGGCACGCAGGGTGACCTCATCGGCGTCACCGCACCAGAAACTCACCAGACGCTGGTCCAGCAACAAGGTGGCGGCGTCGCGAACACCGACCTGCGCCAGCAGCGCAGCGTCGATTTCCCCCAGCTCGATGCGCTGGCCGCGCAACTTCACCTGATGGTCGAGACGCCCCAGGTATTCGATGTTGCCATCGGCCAGGAAGCGGCAGCGGTCGCCGGTGCGGTACAGGCGATCCCCGGCCACGAACGGGCTGGCGAGGAAGCGTTCTTCGGTCAGGTCTGGGCGTTTCAGGTAACCCCGGGCCACACCGACGCCGCCGATGTACAGCTCGCCGATGCTGCCAATCGGCAACGGTTGCATCGCCTCGTCGAGGATGTACAAGCGCAGGTTGGCGATGGGCTTGCCGATTGGCACGATCACATCGTCCGCCGAGCAGCGCCAGACCGAGACGTCGATGGCCGCTTCGGTCGGGCCATACAGGTTGACCAGCGCTGCCGGGTGTTGACCCATGAAGCGTCGCACCAGGTCCACCGGCAAGGCCTCGCCACTGGCGAACACCTGGCGCAGGCTCTGGCAATCGACCAGGCTCGGCTCTTCGACAAAGGCACGCAGCATCGACGGGACGAAGTGCAACGTCGTGACCCGTTCCTGCTGGATCAACTGGCTGAGGTAGGCCGGGTCGCGATGACCGTCCGGGCGGGCAACCACCAGGGTCGCGCCAGTGATCAGCGGCCAGAAGAACTCCCACACCGACACGTCGAAGCTGTACGGGGTTTTCTGCAAGACGCGGTCGTTCGGGCCAATCGGGAAGGCGTCTTGCATCCAGTGCAGGCGGTTCATCAAGGCGCCGTGTTCGTTCATCACGCCCTTGGGTTGGCCGGTGGAACCGGAGGTGTAGAGCACGTAGGCCAGGTTATTGGCTTCGACGTTGATCGGTTCGAACGCGGGGGCCTGGGGCAAAGTATCGAGGGTCCAGGCCTGATGCCCGACCGGCAGGCGCGACAGCCATTGCGCCTGGGTCAAGGTGACCCGGGCGTCGGCGTCTTCGATCAGGAACGCCAGGCGCGCGGCAGGCAGTTCGGGATCCAGCGGCAGCCACGCGGCGCCGGCATGGACGATGCCGAGCAAGGCCACGACCATCTCCACCGAGCGCTCCATGCACAGCGGCACGATGTTGTCGGTGCCTATACCGGCGGCGCGCAGGGCACGGGCGACGGCTTGCGCCCGCTGGTCCAGCTCGGCATAGCTCAGGCGCTGGCCTTCGAACACCAGCGCCGGGGCGTTGGGGCTCAGGGCGGCTTGCTGGCTCAGGGCGGTGTGCAGGTTAGTTGGGCCGCTGTAGTGGCTCTCGGTGGCGTTCCAATCAATCAGCGTGCGCTGATGCTCCGCAGCGCTGAGCAGAGGCAACTCGGCGATTGGCCGTTGTGGTGTAGCGATCATCCCCTCAAGTAACTGCTCCAGACGCGCCAACATTTGGCGGGCGCTGTCGGCAGAGAACAAATCCAGCGCGAACAACAGATTCAGCTGGATCGGTGCGTTGGCCGGGCACAGCACGTGCAGATCCAGGTCGCATTCGGAGTGCCGCAGCGGTGTGTCCAGGGCTTCGAATGCCAGACCGGGGAAGCGCAACCGCGACTCCATGGCCAGTTGCTGGGCGACCATCACCTGGTACAGCGGCGCATGGCTGAGGCTGCGTGGCAGTTGCAGGCTGTCCACCAGTTGCTCGAAGGGCAGGTCCTGGTGCAGCAGGCCACTGCGCAGACGCTCGGCCACTTGTTTGACCAGGACAGTGAAGTCCGCTTGCGGCTCGAAGTCCGCGCGGATCGCCAGATTGTTCAACAGGATGCCCAGCAGGCCTTCGGTGCCCGGTTGTTCACGGTGAGTGACCGGGGTGCCGACCAGCACCGTGGCGTCGCCGCTCAAGCGGTGCATCAACACGGCAAAGCCGGCGAACAGGACGGTGAACGGTGTAGTGCCGAGGCGACTGGCGAAGGCTTGCACCCGGGCGCTGAGGTCGGCGCTGAGTTCACGCGGCACGATGCCGGCGCGGTAGCTTTGTACCGATGGTCGCGGATGATCGGTGGGCAAGGCCAGCAGCGGGCTGGCGTCGCTGTCGCGCCGGTCCAGGGTGGTGGTCCAGTAATCGAGCTGGCGCTTGAGTTCGGCGCCTTGCAGGTGTTCGCGCTGCCAGAGGGCGAAGTCGGCGTATTGCAGCGGAAGGGTCGGCAGTTCGGCGGGGGCGCCGTTGCAACGGGCTCCATAACCCAGGGCCAGCTCGCGCAGGGCGATGGTGGCCGACCAGGCGTCCGAGACCAGGTGATGCAGGGCGATGCCGAGCACGTGTTCATCCGGCGCCAGGCGCAGCAAGCGCGCACGCAGCAGCGGTGGGCAGGTCAGGTCGAACGGCTGCTCGAAGGTGTCTTGCAGGGCAGTGAACTGCGCGCCAGCGCGAGCGGTGGCGGTCAGGCCCGACAAGTCTTCGAAGGGCAGCGCGATGTCCAGCGCTGGGCTGATGCGCTGGCACGGCGCGCCGTCGGTGCTGTGGATGCCGGTGCGCAGGATTTCGTGGCGCACCAGCAGGTCGTTCAGGCTGGCGTGCAGCGCCTCGACGTTGAGTTCACCCTTGAGGTGCAGGGCGAACGGGATGTTGAACAGGGTGGTGCCCGGCGTCAGTTGCTCGATGAACCACAGGCGTTGTTGCGAGAACGACAGCGGCAGCAGCGTCGGGCGTGGCTGGGCCTTGGGCACGCTGATCGTGTTGGCTTGCGGCGCGGCGGCCTCGGCCTGGCGGGCGGCGATGGCCACGGCCAGCAAGGCCACGGTCGGCTGTTCGAACAGCACCCGCAACGGCAGGTCGAGCTTGAACTGAGTGCGCAGGCGGGCAACGATCTGGGTCGCCAGCAGCGAGTGTCCGCCGAGGGTGAAAAAGTTGTCTTCCACGCCCACCGTATCGCGTCCCAGGACCTCGGCCCAGATCGACGCGACGGTGGTTTCCAGCGCGTTGCGCGGGGCGACGCTTTGCTGGGTGTCGGCCTGCCAGTCCAGCTCCCGGGCGGCCAGGGCTTTGCGATCGACCTTGCCGTTATTGTTCAGGGGCAGTTTGTCCAGGCAGACGAACGCCGCCGGCACCATGTACGGCGGCAGTTGCGTGCGCAGGTGTTCGCTCAGGCCGTCGCTGCCCAGGGTTTCGTCATGGGCCGACCAGTACGCCACCAGCCAGGCTTCGCCGACGGTATTTTCCCGCAGCAGGACGGCGGCTTCGCGTACGTTGGGGTGCTGGGCGAGACGGTGTTCGATTTCCGTCAGTTCGATCCGGTGCCCGCGCAATTTTACCTGCTGGTCGCGGCGGCCGAGGTATTCGATCACCCCGTCTGCACGCCAGCGTCCCAGGTCACCGGTGCGGTACAGGCGACCTTCGAGTTGAGGGTGGTCGATAAACGCGTCAGCGGTGCGCTGCGGGTCGAGCAGGTAACCGCGGCCAACGCCGACGCCACCGACGCAGATTTCCCCGGCCACGCCCACCGGCACTGGGCGCAGGGATTCGTCCAGCACATACAGGCGGTTGTTGGCGGTCGGCTGGCCGATGGGCATGTGGCTGACCTCGGCCCCCGGTGCGGCGAAGATCGGCTGGAAGGCCACGTCGTCGGCGCATTCGGCCGGCCCGTAGGCGTTCATCAGGGCGATGTCGGGGAACCGTGCGAACCAGTCGCGGGCCACGGTCGGCGGCAGGGCTTCGCCGGTAGGCAACACCCAGCGCAGGTCCGGCAGTTGCAAGTCGCACGGGCACAGCGCGAGCAAGGTGCGCATCAGGCTCGGGACGATTTCCAGCACGTTCAGGCGCTCGCTGGCGAGCACTTGCAACAGGCGTTGTGGGTCGTGGGCGACTTCATCCGGAAGAATGTGCACGGTGGCGCCGAGCACCGGCGCGGCGAGGAACTGCCACACCGAAATGTCGAACGCCACCGAGGCGGTCTGGGGAACCCGGTCGGCGGCGCTGAGCCCCAGGGCCGGTACTTTGCCGAAGATGTTGTTGAGCATGCCGCGCTGTTCGATCATCACGCCCTTCGGCGTGCCGGTCGAACCCGAGGTGAACAGCACGTAGGCGAGGCTGTGGGGGCCTGCGAGCATCGGCAGTGACGCGTCGTTGCCGGACGTCCAGCAGGCTTCGGCGAACAGCGCCTCGGGTGCCTGGTCGAGGCCGCTGAGCAGTTGATCGAGCAGGCCGCTGCAGGTTTCACTGGCGACCAGGAGTGGGGCGCGGGACAGCCCGAGGATTTCCCGCAGGCGCTCGGGCGGGTGATTGACTTCAAGGGGCAGCATCGCCGCACCGGCCTTGAACACCGCCAGCATCATGCTCAACAGCGCCAGGCCACGGGGGGCCACCAGCGCGACCAGTTGGTCTTCAGCAGCGCCGGCCTCCCGCAGGGCATGGGCCAGGCGCGTGGAGCGCAGGTCCAGCTCGGCGTAGGTCAGCGACTCCCCGTCGCAGGTCGCGGCGATCTGTCCTGGGCGCTGGGCGACTTGGGCGGCAAACAGCTCGGCGTAGCTTTGATCCAGCGGAAAATCATGCGGGTTGAGCGCCCACTCGCCCAGCAATTGCTGGCGTTCCTCGGCGGCCAGCAGCTCGAAGCTGGCCAACGGCGCCTCGGGTGCGGCGAGCATGCTGCGCACCAGGCTGGCGATGTGGCCCAGCAGGCGTTGCACGGTGGCGGCTTCGAAACGTTCGCGGTCATAGGAAACGCGGATGCCCAGCTGTTCGCCCGGCAGGATCACCACGGTCAAGCCGTAGTGGGTGTGCACGCTGTGGTCCATGCCTTCGAGGCTGAACTGGAAGCCGCCTTCGAGAATCTGTTCGTCGATGGGCGCGTTTTCGAATACCAGGATGCTGTCGAACAGGGTTTCGCCCCGGGGAAAATCGCTCCAGCCCTGGATGTCGGTCAACGGCGTGTGTTCGAAGTCGCGCATGTCGACGTTGAGCTTTTGCAGGTCGCCCAGCCAACTGCCGAGCGAGGCATTCGGGTCCACCGAAACCCGCAGCGGCAAGGTGTTGATGAACAGGCCGATCATTTCCGCGACACCGGTCAGGTCGGCCGGGCGCCCGGCCACGGTGACGCCGAAGACCACGTCCTGTTGCCCGCTGTAGCGTGACAGCAGCAGCGACCAGACGCCCTGGAAGAACGTGTTCGGGGTGATCCGGCGACTGCGGCAGAACACCGCCAGTGCCTGGGTTTCCTGTTCGTCGAGGTGAATCAGTTGGTCGTCCACCAGCACCGCATCGGTGTAGCGGTCGCGGGTCACGCCGTTGTCCACGGTCAGTGGCGTGGGGGCGTTGAGACCTTGCAACTGGCCGCGCCAGAACTGTTCGGCCTTGCCCGCGTCCTGGCGTTGCAGCCACTGGATGTAATCGCGAAACGGCCGAGGGCTTTTCAGCTCTGGCGTGCGGTCGTTGCACAGCGCTTCGTAGACTTTGAGGAAGTCCACGGTCACCAGGGAAATGCACCAGGCGTCCATCAGGATGTGGTGGAAGCTGCGAATGAACTCGTAGGACTCATCGCCCAGGCGCACCAACCGGAAGCGAATCAGCGGTGGCTTCGACAGGTTGAAGCCGACTTTCTGCTCGTCTTCCAGCAGCGTGCGGATTCGCGCTTCCTGCTCATGGGGGGCGAGCCCGCGCAGGTCGAGGGTGTCCAGCGGTACCTTGACCTGGCGATGGATCACCTGCACCGGTTGCTTCTGGCTTTTCCACTGGAAACTGGCGCGCAGGGAAGGGTGCAGCGCCACCACCTGGCGCCACGATTCGAGGAACGCCACTTCATCGATGGCCCCACCGATGCGGTAGCGATCCTGCATCAGGTACACACCGGAGTCTTCGTGCAGCAGGGAGTGGAACAGCATCCCTTGTTGCAACGGCGACAGCGGGTAAATGTCTTCGATCGGGTTGCCGGTGTTTTTTTCGGTGGTCATTGAAAGCGTCCTGCGTAAAAAGGGGCAACGGTGATGGCCTGGCGACGGGAGCAACCTTTCATAGGTCGGCCTCGTCCAGTTCGGCCATCAGCGCTTGCATTTCGTCATCGGACAGGCCCGAGGCGCTGAATTCGGTGCTCTCGGCTTGCGGCTCGGCGGCGCTCGGGTCCAGCGGTTGCGCGACCTCGGCCATGGCCGCGATGGTCTGGCGTTCGAAGACTTGCTTGGCCGACAGCGCGATGCCTTGCTCATGGGCCAGGGCCACCACTTGCAGGCTCAGGATCGAGTCGCCGCCGATGGCGAAGAAGTTGTCGGTGACGCTCACCGTCGAGAGCTTCAAGACCTTGGCGACGATGGCTTGCAGGGTGGTTTCCATGGCGTTGCGCGGCGCCACGTGGGCGCTTTCGTCGAACTGGTCGGGGTCGGGCAACTGCCGAGTGTCGAGCTTGCCGTTGGGCGTGCGCGGAAAGCTCGCCAGGGTCAGCACCAGGGCCGGCACCATGTACGACGGCAGGCGCTCACCGAGGAAACGCTTGATCGCTTCCGAGTCCGGCGCGTAGCCGTGGGCGGCCAGGATGTAGGCGAGCAGGCGCTTGCCGGCGGCGTGTTCCTGGACGATCACCGCGGCTTCGCGCACGTCGCTGTGGCTGCACAACTGGCGTTCGATCTCGCCCAGCTCGATGCGGTAGCCGCGCACCTTGACCTGATGATCCTTGCGCCCCAGGAACGCCAGGCGCCCGTCGGCCAACCAGCACGCCAAGTCGCCCGTACGGTAGGCGCGGGTGCCGTCGGCCAGGGTGACGAAGGCCCTGGCGGTTTCTTCGGGTTTGTGGCGATAGCCGCGGGCCAGGGTCGGGCCGGCGAGGACGATTTCCCCTGGCTCGCCAATGCCGCATCCGGTGTCGAATTCGTTCAGCAGGCGCAGGTCCATGCCGGCGATGGGGCGGCCGATGCTGACGTTGCGGTTTGGCTCCAACACCTCATAGGTGGCCCAGACGGTGGCCTCGGTGGGACCGTATTCGTTCACCAGCCGGGCGTGGGGCAGGGTCTTGCTGTGTTGCGCGATCAGCGACGGCGGGCAAGCCTCACCGGCGACGATCCAGCAGGCGAGGCTGTCGGTGCCTGCGCTGCGCTGCAGTTGGTCGAGCAGGGCCTGGTACAGCGACGGCAGCGACAGGCCGTGGCTGACCTGATGCCGGGCAATCAGTTGCGCCAGTCGGGACATTTCCAACTCTTCACCCGGGGCGGGCAAGACCAGGCGTCCGCCTTGGGCCAGGGTCCAGAAAATCCCGGCGACCGAACTGTCGAAGGCAAACGACGACAGCAGCAGGTACGCGCGCACCGGGGCTTCATAGGCGGCCATGCGCACCTGGGTCGAGAAGCTCAGTGCGCCGTGGCTGATTTCCACGGCTTTCGGCGCACCGGTAGAGCCTGAGGTGTAGATCAAGTAGGCGAGGTCGTTCGCGGCCGGCAACGGCAGCGTCGGCCAATCGCCGAGGTCCGGCGCTGCCAGGTCATCCAGCACGAAGCGTTGCAGGTTGGCCGGCACGCTGTCGGCCAGTTCGGCGCTGACCACGATGTGGGCGATGGCGCTGTCGGCGAGCATGTAGGCGCGACGGTCGGCTGGGTAGGTCGGGTCGATCGGCACGTAGGCGCCACCGGCTTTCAAGACGGCGAGCATGGCGACAATGGCCGCGTTGCTGCGGGCGAACAGGATGCCGACGGGCACCCCGGGACCGATGCCTGCGGCGACCAGTCGATGGGCCAGTTGCGTGGCGCAGGCGTCGAGGCGGCTGTAGCTCAGGTCGCCGTCCTGGTCGCTGAGGGCGATGGCGTTCGGTTGCTGGCGAACCTGACGGGCAATCAGTTCCACCAGCGTCACCTGTTCGATGGATGGCACGCTCGCGCCGGTGCCGATCAACTGTGATTGCAGCGTTCCACCCAGGGGCAGTTGGGCCCAGGCCTGTTGCGGTTCAGCCAGGGCGCCTTGCAGCAGTTGCAGCCATTGCTCGGCGAGGCAGCCTGCGGCTTCGGCGCTGAGGGCATGGCGGTCGTAGACCAGCTGCGCGTGCAGGCGGTCGGGCAACTGGCGGACGTTCAGGCACGCCTTCAGCGGGTTCATCACCGCGCTGGCATGACGCTCCCGGGCATCGCCCGAGCGCCAGGCAAAGGCATAGCCGGCGTTCATGTGGCCGGTGTAATAGTCTTGCCAGCCGACTGCCCGTTCCAGGGTGGCGGCCACTTGCGTACTTTGTTCCAGCAGGGTCGCCTGGGCATCCAGTTCGATGTTCACGGGCAGGCACTGCTCGAACAGGCCCAGGGTGCTTTCCAGTTCCGCGCCGCGACTTTCATGGATCAGGGTAAGCGGCACCTGTTGCTGGCCGACCAATCGTCCCAGCACCGCTGCCCATGCCGCCAGCAGCAGGTCCGGGGTCAGGGCCGAGTGACGGGCGAGGTCGCTCGGCAGGGTCAGGTCCAGCCGGGTCGGTGAAAAACCGCCCTCGAGGGCTGCTTCGAGCGGCAGTTGCAAGGAGGCCTGTTCGGTTTCGCCCGAGGGCTTCCAGAAGCTCACGCCCGGATGGTCCGGCGCGTCTTCAACCAGGCTCCAGCGCCATTCGGCGTAGTCGGCGTACTGCAAGGTGTCGGACAGGTCCGTGGGGTTGTCTTGCAGCAGTGCGCCGGCCAGCCATTTCAGGCTGGCGAGGTCGAAGTGGCTGCTGGCCGCCGCCAGGTCCAGGACCGCTTGTTCATCGGACAGGCGCACCAGGGTCACGCACAGTGGGGTCGTCCAGTCACGGGGCTGGTCGGCGAGCCGGGCCAGCGCGGCGTCCTGGTCGACGCGGCTGTGCTGGCGCAAGTCCTGGAGATTCACCGCCAGCGAGCCGGCTTCGTCAATCACCTGCACCGGGTGGCGCAGGCCGGGCACGGGCATCAGGCGCGTGCGCAGGATTTCACTGCCGGCCACCAGGGTTTGCAAGCGGTTGTTCAGTGCATCGACGTCCAGCGGCTGCGACAGCGACCATTGCAAATGGCAGCTGAACGGGTGCTCCGCCGCGCTGTTGATGTGGGGGTAAACCGATGCCTGTTGCGGCGAAATACGAAAACCTTGAAGTCCGCTCATGTTCATCTCGACTGGAAAAGGGCTTGAGCCTGGATCACCGCACAGACGTCGGGGCTTGCTGGACACGTGTCAGGCAAGCCTCCTGCGAACGGCGGGTGGACCCGTTGAATGTCAGACGGCAACGTCGCTCGACAGCAGGGCTTCAGCCATGCCGGTCATGATGGCGCGCTTGCCGGTAAAGGGTTCGCGACCATGCACGGCGAGCATGTTGTCGATGAACAACACGTCCCCCTGTTGCCAACTGAAGCGCACCAGTGAATCGAGGTAGGCCGCACGCAGCGATTGCAGCACGTGCGGCTCGATCGGTTCGCCATCGCCATAAAACGTGTTGGTGGGCAGGTCGAGGTCGTTGAAGTTGCTTTGCAGCGAATCGCGGATGCGTTCGGGCAGGGTGCTGATGTGGAAGAACGTGGCGTGGTTGAACCAGACCTCTTCGCCAGTGCGCGGGTGGCGCACCATGGCGGGCCCGCGTTGACGAGTGCGCAGGCGATTGTTGTCTTTCCATTCCACTTCGATGCCGACGCTGGCGCAGTAGGCCTCTACTTCGCTGCGGTCTTCGGACTGGAACACGGTCTGCCACGGCAGGCCGAAACCGTCGCCGTAGTTGCGCACGTACAACACGCCTTTTTTCCTGAACCTCGCTTCAATCTGCGGGCTGATCCTGGCCTTCACGGCGCGGGTCGAGCCAATCGGTGTTTCACCACCGGTTTCCGACGGCAGTTGGCAGTAGAAGAACAGCCGCAGCGGGAAGCGCGGCGAGTAGGAGTGTTCGTTGTGGGGGAAAATCATCTGGTCGGCCGGGTAGTCGGTCGAGGTGTAGATGTTGCCGCCGACCCTTGTCCGGGGCGAGGCGCGGAACATGTATTCCAGAGCGCCGGGGGAGAGGGCGGCGATCACTTGGTCGAACTGCTCGACGGACGCGACGTTGAAGCCGCGAAACAGCAGGGCGCCGTACTCCAGCAGTTTCTTTTCCAGCGACTCGCGTTCCCGGGTGGCCCAGGCGATCAGGTCGACGCCACTGACCGCCGGCTCGATCACGAGGGGCAGGGCGTGGTCCGGGCTGAGCAGACGCTCGGTGACCAACTGTTGTTCCGAGACGTTCATGGCTTTGCGACGCACGGCGCCGAGGGCGCGTGGCGATGGGGGCACGATAGACATAACGGCATCCGACTCGGTTAAAGGGACAAGGAGCGACGTTTGGCTTGCATCATCTGGCTGCGACCGGCCAGCGCCTGGGACTGTTGTCGCTCCCGGGCAAAGGCCTGGTCCCAGTTGTCGATGCGCTTGGCCAACGCCGGCAGCGGCTCGTCCAACAGGGTGTGTAGCTGTTCCAGCAGGCCCGTCCACAGGTGTTGCAGGCGCAGGGCACGCTGCTGGTCGAAGTATTCGCCGCGATACTTGAGGGTCGCGGCGAGGCCTTCGCTGCCGTGCACCAGGTCGAGCACCAGGTGGAAATCTCCCGGTGCCTGGGCCACGTCCAGCGTGGACAGCTGCGCGCCGGCGATGGCGGTCGGGGTCACCCGTGACGGTTGATAGTTGAGCTTGACCTGGAACAGCGGCGAGTGACCGGGGCGGCGCTGCGGCGCCAGGGCCGAGACCACCAGGTCGAAAGGCAGGCCTTGATGGGCATAGGCCAGGCGCGCTTCATCACGAACCCGCTCAAGCAGACCGGCAAGGGTCGGTTCGCCGCGCAAGTCACAGCGCAGGGTCAACTGGTTGACGAAGAAACCGATGACGTCGTTGTGCTCAGCCAGTGGCCGGCCGCTCACGTCGGTGCCCAGCAGGAACTGCTGCTGGCCTCCCAGTTGCTTGAGCACCAGTTGGTAGCTGGCCAGCAACAGCATGAACAAGGTCATGCCTTGCTCGCGGGCCAGCGCTGCCAACCGTTCGCAGCGGGCCTGGGGCACGTTGAAGTCCAGGCTGTGTTCGCCCGGGGCCTGGCCGCTGCCACCGAGTTCCAAGGTTTGCGGCATGCCGGCCAGGTGTCCGCGCCAGAAGTCCTGCTCGGTGGCGATCCGCTGTTCGCTCCAGTGCCGGGCTTCCCATTGGGCGAAATCGAGGTATTGCCCCGGGAGTGCGGCGTCCGCCGAACCCGCCAATTCCGCCAGCAATATTTGCGCCGAGCGGCCGTCGAAGGCGATGTGGTGCAGGGTCAGCAGCAGGTCATGCTGTTGGTCATGTCGGCTAAGCAACTGCGCTCGCAGCAGCGGACCGGCTTGCAGATCGACAGGGGTAGCGTGTTCGTGGGCCAGGTGCTCGCTCAGCACCTGCTGTTGCTGCGCTTCATTCTGTTCACGCAAATCATGATGGATCAGTGCTAGCGCTGTGGCCGGCAACACCTGTTGTTGCGGGCCATCGACACCGTCGCGGTACACCGTGCGCAACACGCCATGCCGCTCGACCAGCGCGTTCAAGCGCAGGGCCAGGGTCTCGATGTCCAACGGCCCTTGCAGGCGCAGATGCAGCACCAGGTTGTGGCGGGTGTCGTCCGGGTTCAGTTGGCGCAGGAACCATAGGCGACGCTGGGCGAACGACTGATGGCCCTGGCTGAGGTTGGTCTGCTCGGTCGACGCCTCGGCCATTGGTGCCGGTTCATTCAGGAAACCTTGCAGGGCCACCGCCCATTGCCCCAGGGTGGTTTCCCCGAACAAGTCCTGGGTTTCGAGGTTCCAGCCCAGGTCCCGGTGCAGGCGCGCAGCGAAGTCGGCCACGCCGATGGAGTCCAGGCCCTGGCCGATCAGGCTGCGTTCGAAGTGGGCGGACAGATACGGGTTGACCGCGTGCAGCGTCTGTTCCAGCCATTGGCGGCAGGCGACCTGGGCCTGTTGCGGCGTTTCGGCCACCAGGTGCTTGAACTGGGCAAGGTCAAGGGGCTCGCCGTTCGAGGCAGGCTGCCCACCGCTCTGGGCAATGATGCTCAACGTGCCCGCGGCCAGTTGTTTGCGTGCGCCTTGACGGGCGATCTTGCCGCTGGTGGTCATCGGGATGGTGCCGGCTTGCACCAGCACGATCTGGTCGATGCCACAGTCGGCGGCTTCGCGCACGGCGTTTTGCATCGACGCGAACAGCGCCGGGTGATGCGCCGGGTCGACGAACTTGCGTTGCGGCTCGGCGACGATCACCAGTTTCTCGCGGCCCAGTGCCGGGTCCATTTCCGAGAAAGCAGCGATGCGTCCGGTACGGATGCCCGGCTCGGCGTCGGTGATGGCGAATTCGATGTCGTGGGGATAGAGGTTGCGTCCGTTGAGAATCAGCAGGTCCTTGAGCCGTCCGCAGATCACCACCTGGCCTTCGTGCATGAAGCCCAGGTCGCCGGAGCGCAGATAATGCTCCGATGAGCCGACAATCCGTGCTTCAAAGGCTTCACGAGTGGCTTCGGGGTTCTTCCAATAGGATTCGGCGTTGCTCGGGCCCTTGAGCCAGACTTCGCCGATGCGGTCGGCGGCGCAGCGTTCGAAGGTGTGCGGGTCGACGATGGCGATGCTGTGCAAGGCTTGCGGGTAACCGCAGGCGACGAACTCCACGGCAGCGGCATCGGCCGCCGCCAGGGCCACCCGACCGCTCTCCAGCACGGCTTTGTCCAGGCGCAGTACCACTGGCAGCGCGTCGGCCGGCGTGGCGCTGACGCACAGGGTTGCTTCGGCCTGGCCATACCCGGGGCTGATGGCCAACGGGTTCAGGCCACACGCGGCAAAGCGTTGGGCGAAGGCTTCGAGGGTGCCGGGGTGGATCGGTTCGGCGCCGTTGATCGCGTGTTTCCAGGCGCTCAGGTCGAGCTGCGCGATCAGGTTGTCGCTGACCACGCGGTTGCACAGGGCATAGGCGAAGTTGGGGGCGAAACTGGCGGTGGCGCGGTAGCGACTCAACGCCTGCAACCAGGTCGACGGCGCATTGACGAAGGTCTGGGATGCCATCAGGTAGCACGGCATGCCGCTGTAGAGCGGGGCCAGCATGCCGCCGATCAGGCCCATGTCGTGGTACAGCGGCAGCCAGTTGACCATGGCCCCGTGCTCGTCGAAAGCGTAGGCCTGGCGCATCAGTTCAACGTTGGCGATCAGGTTGCGTTGACGCACCTCGACGCCTTTTGGCGAACCGGTAGAGCCCGAGGTGTATTGCAGGAAGGCCACGGTCGAACCGTCGATGGCCGGGCGTTGCCACTGGCTGGCCGGTGGCGTGCCCAGGTGTTGGACGGTCAGCACATCGACGCGTCCCTCCACCAGTTCCAGCAAGCCTTCGCAATAGTCTGCCGGTGCGAGAATCAGCGCCGGTTCGGCATCCACCACCACGTTGCGGACGCGGTCCAGGTGACGCGGTTTGCGCGACGGCGGCGGAAACAACGGTACCGCGATCAGGCCGGCATACAGGCAGGCACAGAAGGCGCGGGCGTAGTCGAGGCTGCTGGGCAGCATCAGCAGCACGCGATCACCCGGCGCATAACGCGCTTGCAGCGCGGCCGCCAGGGACTGGGATTGCTCGCGCAGTTGGGCAAAGGTCAGGGTTTCGCCGATCTCTACGCCGTCCGGCAAAAAATGCAGGGCGGCACGCTGAGGGAAGTGCTGGGCGTTGGTTTCCAGCACGTCGATCCAGTG
Source organism: Pseudomonas sp. Lb2C2 (assembly GCF_052112205.1). Classification (NCBI taxonomy): domain Bacteria; kingdom Pseudomonadati; phylum Pseudomonadota; class Gammaproteobacteria; order Pseudomonadales; family Pseudomonadaceae; genus Pseudomonas; species Pseudomonas sp. Lb2C2. Next base: position 302,344 of record NZ_JAUTYW010000008.1, read on the forward strand.
TTCGAATGAAAACATGTGCAATTCACGCCATGGCCACGATGACTTTGCGGTCACCGGTGAAAGGATTGCGACCGTGTGCCACCAGTCGGTTGTCGAGCATCAGGATATCGCCGGGCTGCCAGGGGAAACTGATGGCAGTCTCGCGGTAGACCTCGCGCACGGTGTCGAGCATGCCGTCGGCAATCGGCGAGCCATCGCCGAAATAGACATGGCGCGGCAGGTTCTCTTCACCCACCGCCGCCAGCAGGCTGGCGCGTACGCTCGGTTCGATGGCCGAGACATGGAACAGGTGCGCCTGGTTGAACCAGACCCATTCACCGGTCTCGGGATGCTGCTGCACGGCGGCGCAACGCTGGCGGGTGCGCAGGTCGCCATCGGCTTTCCATTCCCACTCGATGTCGTTGTCCTGGCAGTAGCGTTCGACCTGGGCACGGTCCTGGGTGTTGAAGACTTTTTCCCAGGGCAGGTCCAGTGCGCCGCTGTAGTTACGCACGTAGAGCAACTCGCGGCTGGCGAACAGCTCGCGAATCTCGGCAGGCATGCGCTGGTAGATCAGGCGGCTGTCGGCAATCGGGGTCTCGCCGCCGGTTTCACTGGCCTTGATGCAGTGGAACCAGATGCGCGAAGGCCAGGGACGGGTGTAGGCCTGCTCGTTGTGCAGCGGGATGAATTGATGGGCCGGGTACTCGGTGGAGCTATAGACCCCGGCGAAGACTTTGCTGCGCGGCGTGGAACCGAATTCGTAACTGGCCAGCGGTGCACCGAAGCTGGCAGCGAAACGCTTGAAATCGATGGGCGTGGCGACGGTAAAACCGCGGAACAGCACGCCGCCAACCGTGGTCAGGGCATGGGCCAGGCTGTCGCGAATCGAGGCGTCCAGGTCGTGGATCGACTGTCCCGACGTCCCCTGCACCAGCAAGGGTAGCGATTGGGCGCTTGCATCCGTGGGCGCCATTGAAAACAGCTCGGAACGCCCGTTCAGGTGTTCGATTGAGGTCATCCTTGTGCATCCTCTTATAGCGTCTTCGACCAGTCACAAGACCTTGAAAGCAGGGCAGCGGTCAGTGTTGTAGGACTCGTCTGTAGTGTATGTAAGTCGATACAAGACGACATACTAGGTACAAATGAGATGGATTATCAATACTATTTATTTAATTTTTTTTTTGAATTAGACTCCGCTCCGCTGGCGCCAAACAGCCTTCGGCCAGCTCAAAAAACCTAAAAATATCTGTCGCAGGGGAGCGGGGCGTGAATTTCAAAAAGAATACAATTGCGTTGGCTGTAGGGTCGGCCATAGGCCTGAGCAACGGTGCTTGGGCGGCTGAAGAAGCCGGCAAGATGGAGATTGCTCCAATCACCGTGACGGGTGAAAAAATCGACCGTACCCTCGAAAAGACCCAGTCCAGCGTCGTGGTTGTCACCGACAAGAATCTGCGTGAGCACGGCGACAAGGACCTGGTGGATGTGTTTGCCCGCACGCCCGGCGTCTATAGCCAGGCCGGCAACGAGAACTGGGGGATTCGTGGCGTGCCGGTGTCCGGTTTTGACGACCAGGGCCCGGCCGCCCTCAACGGTGCGGTGTCGGTGTATGTCGACGGTGCCGTGCAGCCGAACCGCGCGCTGACCCTCAGCCCGGTCCCGCTCTGGGATGCCGAGCAGGTCGAGGTTTTTCTCGGTCCGCAATCCACCACCCAGGGTCGGAACTCCCTGGCTGGTGCGGTGGTTATCCGAACCAAGAACCCAACCTTCGAACCGAGCTTCTCGGCGCAGACCAGCGTGGGCAACTACGGTGAGCACGGTGCGGCCGTGGCGGGTGGCGGGGCCATCGTCGATGAGAAGATCGCCGGGCGTATCGCCGTGGATTATTCCGACGGTGACGGCTACATCCGCAACACCACGCTCGATAAAGATGCCAACCCGCATCGCACCAGCAACGCCCGCGGTAAGTTGCTGATCCTGCCCAATGACGACACTGACGTCTTGCTGACTTATGCCCATAACGAACATCGCCAGGGTGACCGCTCGACGATGCGCGGCGCCGATGGCAAGCCGAGCTATTACGACATCGCGTCCAATACCGAGGCCTTCGACAACCTCAAGCAAGACACTTTCAGCGCCAAGGTGGATTACCGCCTGAACGATGCCTGGTCGCTGACGAGCATGACCGCCAATACCAGTACGGACTACAGCAACCGCCTGGACTTTGACCAGACAGCGGTGGACAACGAGGTCGTTCTGCGTAAACAAGACGGCAACCTGTTCAGTCAGGAACTGCGTCTGAATTACGACTCGGACACGGTGAAGAGTTTCGTCGGTGCCTACTATGGCCACAACACCAACAACTTCCACGACCGGTTGTTGTTCGATGACGTTCTGGTTCGTACCGTCAAAGGTGATACCAAGATTGAAAACAAGGCGGTGTTCGGTGAAGTCAACTGGACATTCGCGCCGCGCTGGACGTTGATCACTGGCCTGCGTTACGACCATGAGACGAACAATACCGACATCGAGGAAGACGGCCGCTTCGTTCCCGAGAAAATCAAGAAATCGTTTGATGCCGTGCTGCCGAAACTCGGTATTGACTACGAATTGGCAACGGACCAGTACCTCGGCTTCATGGTGCAGAAGGGCTATCGCGGTGGTGGCGTCAACCTGCGCTCCGGTAGCGGTCACCAGGCCTACGATCCCGAATACACCACCAACTACGAGCTGTCCTATCGCGGTTCGTTCTTCGACAAGACCCTGCGTACTCGCGCGAACCTGTACTACACCGACTGGAAAGATCAGCAGGTCAGCGTGCGGCAGACCGGTAGCAGCGTCATTGATATCTACAACGCCGGTCGCAGTGAGATCAAGGGTCTGGAGGTCTTCGTCGAAAAAGACATCACCGAACAACTGACCCTGAACGTCGGTGGCGCCATTACCGATAGCAAATACAAGGACTTCGTCTCTGACAGTGGTCAGGACAGGAGCGGCGAGTCGTTCCTCTACTCGCCTAAATACAAGGCCTCGGTGGGTGGTGTCTATCGCTTCGACGATCGCCTGATATTCGGCACGGACATCGTCTATCAGAGCACTGCACCTTCGGAGTATGAGTTCGACACGAACGGCAAAGTCACCGGTGAGCGTAAGAGCGACGCCTATGTGCTGGTGAATTTCAACACCGAGTACAAAGTCACCAAGAACGTCGCAGTGTCTGCCTACGTGAAGAATGCGTTCGACAAGGAGTACGTCACCAACAATCGCAACGACGACATCATCGACGTCGGCGCACCGCGCACGGTGGGGATGATCCTGCGCTACGACATGTAAAACCCACGGGCGCGGGGAGGCAATCTCCCCGCGTCTGTCCTGCAACGTTTCGGATGTTTGTTTCCAGGCTGTTCGTTCCCTTCCAAACCCAGCCTCCATGGAGGAAATCATGAGTGCTTTTCCGAATGTCACAGCGGGTGGCGCGCAACAGCTACGCCTGTTGCACACCGGTCTGTCGAGTCCTTACTGCCTCGATTCGACGCCGTTGCTGGAACGTCAGCAACAGCAGGAGTCCAACGCCCGCAGTTACCCGCGACGTATTCCCCTGGTGCTTGAAAGGGCCCATGGCATTTATGTGCAGGACAGCCGAGGGCAAGTGTTCATCGATTGCCTGGCCGGCGCCGGGACCCTGGCGTTGGGGCACAACCACCCGGTGATCATCGAAGCCATCACCCAGGTCATGGCGGCCGGTGTGCCGATGCACACCCTGGACCTCATGACCCCTGTAAAGGACGCATTTGTCCAAGAAATTTTCGCTTGCCTGCCCAGCGAGTTCGCTCGCCATGCACGCATCCAGTTCTGCGGCCCGAGTGGCGCCGATGCGGTCGAGGCCGCGCTCAAGCTGACCCGTACCGCCACCGGGCGGCACTCGGTCCTGGCGTTCGAAGGGGCCTATCACGGGATGACCCTGGGCACGCTGGCCATCAGCGGCAACCTGTCGCCGAAAAATGCCCTCGGTGCATTGATGCCCGGGGTACAGCGTCTGCCGTTCCCTCATGATTATCGTTGCCCGTTCGGGGTGGCCGGCGATCAAGCGGTCACGTTGAACGTGCGCTACCTCGAGCACTTGCTCAACGACCCGGAAAGCGGGGTGACTGCACCGGCGGCAATGATCCTGGAGCCGATCCAGGGCGAGGGCGGGGTAATTGCCGCGCCGGACCGCTGGCTGCAGGAACTGCGCCGGTTGACCCAGGCCCACGGCATTCCGCTGATCGTCGACGAGATCCAGTGCGGCATTGCCCGCAGCGGGCGGATGTTCGGCTTCGAGCAGTCGGGCATCACGCCGGATGTCATCACCCTGTCCAAAGCCATCGGCGGCGGGTTGCCGCTGTCGGTCATGGTCTACCACGAGTCGCTGGACGTCTGGCAACCGGGTGCCCACGCTGGCACGTTCCGCGGTAATCAACTGGCGATGGCGGCGGGTACCGCGACCTTGCGTTTTATCCGCGATCAAGGCCTGGTCCAGCACGCCGAAACGGTGGGCGCCCACTTGCAAAAACAATTGCAGGCACTGCAAAACGAGTTCGCCTGGATCGGCGATGTGCGTGGACGCGGCCTGATGCTCGGCATGGAAATCGTCGATCCGCAGGGCGCCCGTGATGTCCAAGGCCATCCGCCGGTGGACACGGCACGGGCCAAGGCTTTCCAGCAGGCATGCCTGAAGCACGGCTTGATCGTTGAACTGGGCGGACGCCACGGCGCGACCGTACGCTTCCTGCCGCCGCTGATCATCACCGAACAGGAAATCGATTTCGTCGCGAAAATCCTGTTCCAGGCCGCGAGCACAATCAACGAGCGCCCCGCAAGCTGATCATCCAGGTTCGGAGCAGTATCCAGACACAACACCAAACCCTGTGGGAGCGGGCTTGCTCGCGAAGGCGCCGGCCCATCCAACATCACCACAAGCAGACCCACCGCTATCGCGAGCAAGCTCGCTCCCACAATGGATTGCGGGTGCCCACAGCATTCGGACTCAATACAAAACCCTGTGGCAGTTACTCAAGCACTGGCGTGAGTCAGCCCCGTCAAGGTGTCCGCGATGGCCTTGGTGCGTTGCGCGGTGCCTTCGGTGGTGCGGCTGGAGTCTTCCAGGGCATCGAGCATCTCGCGCAGGGCGCTGACGGCGACGGACTGGTCTTCGATCTGTTGGGCGACGCCTTGGATCTCCGTCGAGAGCAGGTCAATGTCCACGCCGATTTCCGCAGCATTCTTGCGGGTGATTTCCGCGAGCTTGCGGACCTCATCAGCCACCACCGCAAACCCTCTGCCCATCTCACCGGCACGCGCTGCTTCGATGGCGGCGTTGAGGGCCAACAGGTTGGTCTGTCCGGCGATTTGCTGGATGACCTGCACGATCGACTGAATACGCAGGCTCGAACTGGCGAGCGCACGGGCGCCGACCACCGCTTCACCCGCTTGCGTGGCGAGCTGTTCGACGGTCGTGCCGGCCTGCTCGGCGACGCTGTTTTGCCGGTCGATCGTGCCCGTCAGGTCATCCATCGACAGGTGTAGCTCACCTGAGTAGTGCTTGATTTGCGTCGCCATCAGCGCTTGGTGCTGGCTGGCCTGGGCCAATACCTGGCCCAGATCGGTCAGACCGTCGAACACCGGCAGGATGGTGTTATCCAGGCCGCGAGTGTCCAGGGCGCTGCTGAAATCATTCATCTTGAACGCCATGATCTGCTTGACCACGACATGGTTCAGGCCTGCCAGTTTCTTGATCTGGCGGCGCAGAAAAAACGCCTTGAACTCGCCATAGTGGGCGATGAAGTTATCGACGTACTCATCGACAAATTGGGCGCCCTTGGTGACTCTGAAGAAGAAAATCGCCGTGAGTGTCTGGTTAAGGTTCAAACCGAGGATTTCACCAAACGTCGAGAAGCCGGCCAGAGGCACATCCCCGAAAATACCGGCCATGCTACCCAGGTCGCTGCTGTTGTTGAGCCGCCGCAGGATGCAATCGTTGAGAATAGCGGCCACCGGACGACCGCCCTTGCCCTTGAGGAATTTCTCGTAGTCGAGTCGGGTCGCCTCGCGAAGGGGCGTGCGCTTGACCATCACCAGCTCTTCGCCGGGCGCCACGTCGCAGAACAGCTGGATGATCTGCTGCTGATAGTCGATGCGGGCAATGGAGCGTACGAACAGCTCATCGCCCACACGGATGGCGAATGAATAATCGGCCAGCTTCTTTTCCAGCGCCTGCGCACTGCACTCGAATGCATCGCACAGTGCCTGGACCATGCTCTTGATGTTCCCCCGGCTGTCGATGACCTGGTCGATGGTGCGGTCTTCGACCGACGCGGTCAGCACGCTGAACGTCAGCCCGGCAGGTTGGAAGTTCTGGCTCTTGAACACCCCGAAGCGCACATCCGCCGCGGTTTTCAGGAAGACAATCTGCGCATGATTCTGATAACTGCGCTGCCCGTCACTGATCAGGGTTTTTTTGAAATCCGTCTTGCCTCCGGCCGATCCGCCAACGAACAGGCAAGGGAAACGCCCCGACTCATAGAGCGCCTCCATAAAGAACGACTCGGAAGCCGAAAGACCATCGAACACCACATAGGCCAAGGTATCGCGGTGGTCAATGGGCGTGCTCACTTGCGCCTGCTTGATGTTAGTCACCAACCTGGCGATTCGCTCACGCATGGCCAGGCGCTTGCCGCCACCGCGAATGTCCTCGCACTCCAGCGGCACCATCACCACCTCGGCCGACACAATCACACTGGCGTCAAACAGCTGCAGCACCACCCGATCCCAGGTCTCGCCGGTCTGGCAATACAGCGTGTTCGCACCGTTGCACAACTCACCCGACGTCGTGCACAGGCTGATGGCGCTGTGGGCGAAGCGCTTCTTGACCTTGGCGGCGACCTGGTCGATGTCCAGGTGAGGGGAGACGAATCCGGTGATCAGCACTGGGGTGATACGTGCGTCGGCCAACGCCTGGTCCAGCTCAGCAGAGGTGCAGGCCACGCTGACAGCCCCTTGAGTGCGGGCTCGGGCTGTGTTGAAGAGGTTCAGTAGGTTCATGGCTGGACTCGGTTGAGCGCGACGTGACGCGTACGAGGTATGCGTGCAGAGTTCTTTTTCTGTAGCGGTCACGGCTGGAGGGGTTGTATGGACGCGAGCTTGTGCTATTTCCGGGGGTAGTCCACAGGGTCTTTTGGTTGGGGTTTACTCCGTCTGTAGATCAGCGACTTTCGTATAGGTCCCCGGTGCGCTCGATGAAAAAACAGTCACTGCCCCCTAGACGCAAATTTATTCGCATAGCCTTATGTAGCGACGACTCATGAATAAATACAACGTTATAGAGAACTCCCCGCTTTTCCACAGGAAGTAACTGGGCTTCAGTAAGATTCACGCAGTGTGATTAATGAACAGAGCAAGGCACTGTAAATTACTTGTCTTTGCTCAAGAGCGCCTTGAGGAGTGGGCTGAAAGGACATTCTGTTGCACCCCTTCAATAGTTTTCGTTACTATGGGTTGGGTGATGGCAGTCTGCTATGTGGCTTGGGCGTGTTGACGGTCAGCTATATCGTGACGAGAAGCTCAATAGTTAACGAGAAAGCTTCTAGCCGGCGTTCACGCAGTAACGTAGTGTCAAGCAGATTTGGCGTTCGGTGTCGTTTCAAAGGCCTTGAGCCCGTTGGGTCATTGGAAGATTTGGAGTTAATGTAAATGGTCGCTGTTGATGCTGTTGTAGAAGAGTTTGTGCAACTGCTTGATGTCGCAATTTTTATTGCAAAAAAAATGAAAATCGACAGTCGAGACCCCTTTATCATCCAGGCGGCTGAAGTAACGGTGAAGAACCTCAAAGGTTTTCGAAAGTTGGCACTTTCTGGCGGGCTTCCGAGGCCATCAAGCGGTGATTTTTCTCAGGGGACGAGTCTTGGATTGAGTCACGGAATTGGCGAGTGGGCGGAGGGTGGGGATTTGCTTGACGCTGTTTTAAAGGTGGAAAATCACTATAAAAATTCCATGTAAGTTTACTTGGAATACTCGCAGTACGCAGATGACCAGTACCCAGGCAGTTGGCCAAATTGAACAACGGGGGGAGTACGTTTTCTGCGGGGGGCAGGGAAAGCGCTCACTGCCTTAGTTGGAAAACATACCCAGTCTCCACTTTCAGTCCCGTCTCCACTTCCCCGATGAAAAAATCAGCTCTATGACGCCTGGACGGCAAAGCGACACCCGCTATGCTATCGACGATGGCGTCTTGCCATTTACCACGCCCACCACAACCCCAGGCGCGAGACGAGAACCTGCTCATCATCGCCCTTTGCAGAGACGACCCATGAATAAATACAAAGCCGTGTCCGGAGTGGCCTGGGGTGTCTTGTTGGGTTGTATCGGCCAGGCCAACGCTTTTCAGCTCTCGCCGAATGGCACCGTGGCTGAGCGGGAGATGGCTAAAAAATATGGGGTTTCCTACAAGGCGACGGTGCCTTTCGCCAGTTTTGCGCTGCATAATTTTTCCGACCCTGCCCATGAGGCGCTGACGCAGAAGATCTATGGGTGCGACGGGGATTGGCAGGATTGCAGCAATCCCAATCTGGAGAATGCCGGCGCCTACATCATTGCCGGGGTTCGCTGGAACGATGATCCGGTGTTCATGCCAGGCGCTGAAGATGCCAAGACCAAGGGCTGCGATGGGCGTTATTCGGTTGGTTTTATCTCGCAGACGCGGTGCTGGGTAAATCTCTTCGAGAAAGCCGAGAGCAAAAGTGCTTCTGATCCGATGGCGTTCATGGGCGCGGGAAACTACATCTCTCGTTCGCATTTCGGCGACCTACAGTTCTTGCACTCCATGGCTTCCCAAGAGGGCGCCGCGCCAAAACAGACCAAGCGTGAAATCATGATGTGGGCCGAGTTCTCTTGGGGTGTCGCCGATGGGACTTACCCGATCAATACCTATTTGAGAGACATCAAGATCGAAGGCTGGGAGCAGCATTTCAATAACGGCCAGACGGTGCAGGATCTCTTTGCGGTCGGGCGTCCATGGTTGCGGGCGAATGTGAATCAAGTGGCGTTTGGCAGTTTGCTTCACCTTGTCCAGGACAGCTTTGCCGGTGGGCATGCGCAGCGGCGCGAAGAGGTACTGGGCGACAAGTGCATGGGCGGTGCCGAGGCTGTGTTGGGGCGAATCGAGGAGTTTCACTCTTACGCCCGGCAGGATCATGCCAAGCACAAGGCCAATGACGCCAGTTCAGTCGCCAGGATCATGCTGATGGCCCATGAACCGGATGTCGTGGATGCTGGCAAGAAGCTGAGAGGGTTTATCGCCGATCGCAAGAAATGGGCGGACGTCAGGCCTTATCTGGACGAGTGTGTTTTTGCACTGGCCAATGAAACGACTCCGGCGTCGGCGGGTGATGGGTACAAGCTGGAAGCCAGCCGCTGAACACCGGATAACAAACTGTGGGAGCGAGCTTGCTCGCGATGACGTCGGCACATCCAGCGTCAATGCCAACTGATCCACCGCCATCGCGAGCAAGCTCGCTCCCACAGGGGGCTGTGCTGGTCGAAAAACAGGGGTTTACCACCGATCCGACGTGCGATCCGCCCTCAGCCCAAATCCCCAGCCTCATGCCGCTCCGGCACCTGGCTCGCTTCGTCACCCCAGGTACGGTTGACCCGCTGTCCGCGCTGGACGGCGGGGCGCTTGGCAATTTCTTCTGCCCAGCGCTGCACATGGGTGTATTCGTGGGCACTCAGGAATTCGGCGGCGCCGTACACGTTGTTGCGCACCAGTTGGCCATACCAGGGCCAGACCGCGATGTCGGCGATGGTGTAGTCATCGCCTGCCAGGTATTGGCTTTCGCCAAGACGGCGGTCCAGGACGTCGAGTTGACGCTTGGCTTCCATGGTGAAGCGATTGATCGGGTATTCGAGTTTCTCCGGCGCATAGGCGTAGAAATGCCCGAAGCCACCGCCCAGGTACGGGGCGGAGCCCATCTGCCAGAACAGCCAGTTCAATGTTTCGGTACGACCTGCCAGGTCGGTGGGCAGGAAGGCGCCGAATTTTTCCGCCAGGTACAGCAGGATCGAACCGGACTCGAAGACCCGGATGCCGGGCTCCACGCTGCGATCCAGCAGGGCCGGGATCTTGGAGTTGGGGTTTATCTCGACAAAACCGCTGGAGAACTGGTCGCCTTCGCTGATGCGGATCAGCCAGGCGTCGTATTCCGCGCCCGTATGACCCAGCGCCAGCAGTTCCTCCAGCAGGATGGTCACCTTCACGCCATTGGGCGTGGCCAGGGAGTAGAGCTGCAGCGGGTGTTTACCAATCGGCAAGGTTTTTTCATGGGTCGGCCCGGCGATAGGGCGGTTGATGCTGGCGAACTGGCCGCCAGACGGGGCGTCGTTTTTCCAGACCTTGGGCGGAACGTAGGACGCTTTACTCATCGGGACATACCTCATCGTTTGCTTGTGGTGTGATCCCCCAGAGTCTACCGCTGTTCGTTCATGATCCGCGCCACTTCACCGGAAGCCTTGAGCTGCTCGAAAGCGCGCTGGGCCTTGGCGACGACTTCATCCGGCGTGCTCAGGCTGAAGGCCAGGTGGACCCTGTGGGGTTGCTCGTCGAGGGTATAGACCTCTTCCAGCGAAGTGAAATCCACTTGGGCATCTTTGCTCATCAGGCGCGCGGTGTTCTCCGGCATCGGCAGCAACTGGATCTGGCGATTCAGCAGTTTTTGAAAGTTGTCGTGGTTGTTGGCCGAGATGACCAGCCGGGTAAACCCACGCTGTTGCAGGTAAATCTGCTTGGCGTCGTTTCGCACCACGCCGATGCTGTACTGCTTGGCCTCCTCGAGGTTGTTGACGGCTATGTCTTTATTGTCACGCAGCTTATAGAGCCGGCTCGCCACCCGATGTATTTCACCCACCCATTTGAACAGTTGCTCGCGGGCCGGGGTGCGGTCCAACGGGAAGATCAGCACGTTAGGTTCGTGCAGGGCTTTTTCGTAGGCCCGGGCCCACGGGTACAGCGACAGGCTGTAGTCGGTGAGCTGCGCGCTTTTCAGGGTTTCTTCGGCGATTCGACTGCCCGGCCCGATGACCTTGTCGTCACGCTGGTAGGCGTAGAGGGAGTCTTCGGTCACGACTTCGATCGTCTCGGCATGGCTTTGCAGGCTGATCGAGGTGAGGAGCAAACACGAGCAGAGTATCAGGCGATAATGCATATACAGACCTCATGGCACGCGATGGTTTTTACAGAGCGACGCAATCGCGTCCCTGGTGTTTGGCTCGGTACAACGCCTGGTCGGCGCGTTGCAGCAGTTGATCGAAATGGTCCATGGTCTCCGGGTCCAACTCGGCGACGCCGATGCTCACGGTGACAAACGGCGATACCTTGGAACCGCTGTGGGGCAGTTCACGTTCGGCCAGGCTTGTACGGAAACGTTGGGCGGCCTCGCAGGCCTGGGCGGCGTCGATGTTGGGCAGGACCACCACGAACTCTTCGCCGCCTACGCGCGCGGTCAGTTCGCCAGAGCGGCCGAACACGCTGCGCAAGGTCTCGGCGATCTCTTTCAAGCACAAGTCGCCCTGCATGTGGCCGTAGGTGTCGTTGTAGATCTTGAAGAAATCGACATCGCACATGAGCACCGCCAGCGGGGTCTTGTGGCGGATCGCCCGACGAAACTCGATGTCTTTCAACTCGTCGAAATAGCGGCGGTTGGCCAGGCCCGTCAAGGCATCGTGACGTGACAGCGCTTCGAGTGACTGGTTGGCGGCCTTCAATTCTGCGGTGCGGGCCTCGACCAGTTCGGCCATTTGGTCGCGGCTGGCGGCAAGGGCCAGTTCGTCCGAATGCTGGCGCTCCAAATGGGCGTGGAGATTGTCCTGGAGCGCATTCACCTGGAATTCGAGCAGGCTCAGTTCGTCCTGACGCTGCACTGCCCGTTGCAGCTTGAGGTGATGCTTGAGGGTTGGCGGCGCCAGTTCGCCCAGGTGACGGGCGATATGCACCACATGCACGGTCACCAGGCGATTGAACACGGTCATGACCAACCCAGCCAGCAGCAAGGACTGGATGAGCTGGGTGATGACGATGCTGCGGGCTTCGCCCCAGAGGCGCTCCCACAGTAGCTTATTGTCGCCTTCGATGGTCAGCTCGCCGACTTTTTCATGGGCCCCGGCGTAGGGATGCGCGATAAGCTCTCGACGCAGCACCGGCACCACGCCCGATTGACCGGCGGGGTATCGATTGAGTTCGATGACTTCAGGCGCTTGCCCGGGGCGCAGGATGTTCAACACCAGGCGTCCCACGGGCGCTGCCATGGCGACGCTGGTGATTTGCTGGTCGAGGGATTCACGGTCCAGTTCCCAAATGGCATGGGCCAGGGTGTTCTGGAACACCTGGTCGATCAGGGCCAGCTCCGAATTCATTTCCGCCAGATTGTTTTCCCAGGCCAACCAGGTACGCCAGGTGACCATCGCCAGGGTAAAGAGCAGGCAGAACAACAGCGTTGCCAGTACCAGGCGGCGCCCTAGGGAGCTGAACGCCTTGGTCTGTGGTTGCAAGGAGGAGGCCCTACGGAAATTGGCATCCATGTCACAACCATTTGCGCAGGATGGCATCGTAGACGCCATTGCGCCGGATGGTCTCCAGGCCCGCACGGAACTTTGCCACCGTATCGGCCGGCGTCTTGCGGCTGAATGCCATGCTCAGGCCGTCGGCGCTGCTCAGCTCGGGCAGCGCCAGCGAGCGGATCAGCAATTTGTCCGGGTCTTCGCCATTCTGGCGCGTCAGGTACAGCGCGTTGAGCTCGTTGGAAATCCACAGCTCCACGTGATCGACCTTGAGCTTGCGGTAGTTGTGTTCGTACTTGGTGCTCGACTGCAGTTCCTCGCCGATGCGAAAGCCCTTCGAGACCAGGTATTGCTCGCCCACGTCCTGATTGACCGTGGCGATCTGGTGCCCGTGGGCATCGGCCAGCGAGTCGAGTTTCACCGGCCGGTCCGCCAGCGAGTAAATGTACCACTGCGTCGGGCCGATGCTGCCGACCCACTGGAAAAGCGGTTCACGTGCAGGCGTGCGGACGATCGAGTAGATCAACACGTTGCTTTCATTGAGCGCCAGTTCGTAGGCCCGGGCCCAGGGCATGGAGTGGATAGGTGCGTCCATGCCGACCTCCTTGAGCACGGCCTGGACCACCTCGGTGCTCATGCCGGTCATTCGGCCGTTCTGCGTCATGTTGTAGGGCGGCAGTTCCTCCGTCACGATGCGCAGCGGTGCCTCTGCCGCATAAGCGCTTGCAGCGAGGAACATCAGGACGCCCCACATCAGCAGGCGATTCAGCGGCCAACCCATTGATCATTACCCTACGCAACTTGCAGGTCTCGGCGAGGCCTGGGAGCTATCACTGATAGGGTTATCGGCTGGGCTGGCGGCTGCTTGAATATCAACCGTTCAACAACGTCATCGTCTGCGCCTGGTATCGGTCGCCCGCCACCACGCCTTCGCCGGTGAAAATCCCATCCAGCTGGGCCAATTCGTCAGCGCCCAACACCACCGAAGCCGCCGCGACATTGCTCTCCAGGTACTTGCGCTGCTTGGTGCCCGGGATCGGAATGACATGGTCACCCTGGGCCAATACCCAAGCCAGGGCCAGTTGCGAGGCGCTGATGCCCTTGTCCAAGGCGAGTGCCTTGACCCGCTCTACCAGCGCCAGGTTGCGATTGAAGTTGTCGGCCTGGAAGCGTGGGTTGAAGCGGCGATAGTCATCGGCGGCGAAGTCCTCCGGTGATTTCAGCTCGCCGGTCAAAAAGCCCCGGCCCAAGGGACTGTAGGCGACGAATGCAATGCCCAGGCGTTGGCAGGTATCGAGCACGCCATTGTGTTCAGGCTCACGGGACCACAGCGAGTATTCGCTTTGTACCGCTGCCAGGGGATGGACGGCGTGGGCCCGCTGGATGGTCTCGGCGCTGGCTTCCGAAATCCCGATGTGGCGGACCTTGCCGGCCTTGACCAGCTCGGCCATGGCGCCGATGGTTTCTTCGACGGGCACTTCAGGGTCGATGCGATGCTGGTAGTAGAGGTCCAGGTAATCGGTGTCGAGGCGCTTGAGGCTGCCATCGACAGATTGCCGAACGTATTCGGGACGGCCATTGACGCCACGGGCATGGGGATCGCTGCTGCGCACCAAGCCGAACTTGCTCGCCAGGTACAGGCCGTCACGCTTGCCACGCAGGGCCCGTCCGAGCAGTTCTTCGTTGGTATGCGGCCCGTACATGTCGGCGGTGTCGAACAGCGTCACGCCCAATTCCACGGCGCGGTGGAGCGTGGCAATCGCTTCTCGCTCGTCCACGCCCGTGGTGTAGAAATCCGACATGCCCATGCAGCCCAGGCCGATGGAGGAAACGTGAGGGCCGCGATGGCCGAGTTGGCGAGTTTTCATGCTGGTAGCTCCTGGAAATGAACGACCTGTGCAGTCTCTATCAGGCGGTTTCCTGGATAAATCCACGATTATTGGTTTAACTATTCGTGATATCTAAATAGTGAGGCGCGACATTGGACCGATTACAGGCCATGCAGGTGTTCCGGCGCATCGTTGAGCTGGGTGGTTTTGGCAAGGCGGCCGATGACCTTGGGCTGCCCCGGGCCACCGTCAGCCTGCTGATCCAGCAGTTGGAAGCCCATCTGGGCGTGCAACTGTTGCAGCGCACCACCCGGCAGGTGCGCGCAACGCTGGATGGGCAAGCGTATTACCAGCGCAGCGGCCAGTTGCTGGACGACCTCGATGACCTGGAAAGTTCGTTGTCGACACAACGCAGCCAACCGCGCGGCACCTTGAAAGTGGACATGCCCATCGCATTTGGCTGCACCTGGATCCTGCCGCGCCTGGCGGACTTTTATCGTCGTTACCCGGCATTGCAACTGGACATTGGCTTCCATGATCGCCAGGTCCATCTGCAGCGCGAGGGCGTGGATTGTGCAATCCGCGCCGGCAATGTCGTCGACCAGGCGTTGGTGGCGCGCCCCATCGTGCGCCTGCATCAACTGACGTGCGCCAGCCCTGGCTATCTGGCCCGTGCCGGCACGCCTGGGCGGTTGGAGGATTTGACGGCGCACAAGGCCATTGGCTTTGCGTCCGGCAATGGGCGGTTCTTCCCGTTCGAATTCGAGGTGGCGGGTCGGGTGCGCGAAATGCAATTGCCCAGTGACTTGAACGTCAACAATGCCGACGCTTATGTGACGGCCTGTGAAGCGGGATTCGGCTTGATCCAGGCGCCGCGTTACCATGTGCAACAGCAGTTGGCCGAGGGCAGGCTGGTTCAGGTACTTGAAAACTACAGCGTGCCGACGTGGCCGATCTCAGCGGTGTACCCGCCCCATCGACAGTTGTCGCCCAGGGTGCGGGTGTTTATCGACTGGGTGATCGAGCTTTTGCAGGGCGAGGCGGATGCGCAGGGGGCGCTGATGGATAGGGTGTAGAACCATGCCAGAACCCTGTGTGCGGGCTTGCTCGCGATGGCATCGGCACATCCAGTATCACCGCAAACTGGCCCTCCGCTATCGCGAGCAAGCTCGCACACAAGGGGAATTTTTGCTGGGTAGGGCTCTGAGGGTTGTCCCAGAGCCCTTGAAGGTCAGTAGCGGATCATCACCGACTTCAGTTCGGTGTAGTCGTCGATGAATGCACTGCCGAATTCACGGCCTATCCCTGAAGATTTGCTGCCGCCAAAAGGCACCGCCGGGTCGAGCAGGGTGTGCATGTTCACCCAGACCGTGCCAGCTTCGATGGCGGGGACCATGCGCAGGGCTTTGCCCAGGTCGTTGGTCCAGAGGCTGGCGCTCAGGCCGTAGGGGGTGTCGTTCATCAGCTCCAGCAGTTCCTCCTCAGTGTCGTAAGGGAAGAACGTGGCGATCGGGCCGAAGGTTTCTTCGTTGAGCAGGCTGTCGTCGCGGCGATTGGCGAGAATGATGGTCGGCTCGACATAGCAACCCGGCCCATCGATCAGCTTGCCACCGTGGACGATGGTGTTGTTCTGTGCGCGGGCCTTGGCGAAGAATTCCGCGAGTTTGTGCTGGTGCTGACGGTTGGTTACCGGGCCGAATTCGGTGCGCTCGTCCAGGGGCGAGCCGATGGTGAGTTTGCTCAGGCGCTGGGCCAGTTTGTCCATGATCGACTCGATCTGCGAGCGATGGACAAAGAACCGTTCCGCGGCAGCGCAGATTTGTCCCGAATGCAGAAAGCCCGCCTCGATGATGCCGTTGACCGCCACCTCGGGATCGATATCGCGCAGGAACCCCGCCGCATTCTTCCCACCCAGTTCCAAGGTTGCACGGGTCAACCCGGCGCCCATGGCCGCTTGGCCCACCGCCAGGCCGGTGGGCACGGAACCGGTGAATGAGACCTTGTTGGTGCCCGGGTGTTCGATCAGCCCTTTGCCCACCAGGCCGCCGCCGGTCAACACATTCAGGGCACCGGCTGGAAGGCCGGCCTCGATGGCCAGTTCAGCGATGCGCAGGATGGTCAGCGGGGTGAACTCGCTGGGCTTGATGATGATGCTGCAACCGGTCACCAGGGCTGAGGCCAGTTTCCAGATGGCGATCATGGTGGAGAAATTCCACGGCACGATACCGACCACCACCCCGACCGGTTCGCGCAAGGTAAATGCGGTGTAGCGTTCGCCAGCGAAGGAGGGCAGTGATGGGGTGATCGTCTCGCCGTTGAGCTTGGTCGCCCAGCCAGCGTAGTAACGCAGGAAATGAGCGGCCTGATCGACTTCGAAGGCCCGGGAGATATGGATGATCTTCCCCGACTGGCAGGTTTCGATCTGCGCCAGCTCCTCGCGGTTGCGCTCCAGCAGGTCCGCCAACTTGAGCAGCACATGACCGCGCACCGCCGGCGCTGTTTGAGACCACTGCTTGAAGCCGCGACGGGACGATTGCACCGCCGCATCGATGTCGCCGGGAGTGGCGTCGCTGACCTGGGCGATGACTTGGCCGGTGGCAGGGTTTACGACGTCCAGCGTCTGGCTGCTCTGGCTTTCGACGTAACCACCGTCGATGAACAGGGCGTGATGTCTACCGAGGAAGGTTTCGACCTGAGGCAGCAGGGCAATATCGCTCATGAGGGTTTCCTGATCGCGAATGGGAAAGCCCGGAGGGTAATCCCGGCAGGACCGTCCAGCTTGACTGTGCCTGCCGCGCCGTATGTCTGTGGCTGCCAGCCTGGGTGGTTGGCAGCCAGGAGCAAGGCCCGGTGCAGGCAGGGACAAGCCAGCCTGGCCGGTTTGCGATCAGATCCGGGTTTCGACTTGATGGCATAGGGGCAGGCGATGTTTCTCCAGACCAACAAACAGAAACGGGCGTTGATCGCACAGGTGCAGCGCGTACTGGCCGGCGAAACGGAGGACACGCCGCTGCTCGACGCGTATCCGCCACTGCGCACCGTCCTTGAGCAGCATGCACGGCAGGTGGCGAGCGCGACTGCACATGTGCATCAGGTCGAGGCACAAGTGGAGACGCAAACCCTGCGCTGGCAGCAAAGCGAGCATGAGTTGCACAAGGTTCGCCAGCAATTGGAGCAAACCCTTGAGCGCGAGCAGGTGCTTGAAATACGTCTGGGCGAACTCAGCCAGCAGCTGCTGCAACAACGCCAGGATGCGCAGATATGGGAGCTGCTGCAGTCGACCCTGACAGAAGGCTGCTGGGATATCACGGTCGTCAACGGTGACCTTCAGCACCCGGCCAGTGGCATGCGCTTTTCCAGCCAGTTCCGTGCGCTGCTGGGTTATGGACCGGATGACTTGCCCGATGGCTGGGATGCCCAGGTCGGCATCACCCACCCGGACGACCTGCCCAAGATCATGGCCATTTTCGACCGGGAAATCCTTGGCTCCCAGGGCAGCGGTGAATACGTCTTTGAATACCGGATGCGCCACAAGACTCGGGATTACATCTGGTGTCGTGAGCGCGGTCGGGCGGTACGCGACTCGCATGGGCTACTGGTGCGAGTCATTGGTGCGGTGCGTGATATCAGCGATGAGCGCTCGGCCCAGTCCACCCATCAGCGCATGCTCGAACAGAACCAGGTGACCTACGCCCAGATTGCCACGGTGGTGGGGGTGATCAAGGGCATTGCCGACCAGACCAATCTGCTCGCCTTGAACGCCGCGATTGAGGCGGCCAGGGCCGGAGATGTCGGGCGCGGTTTCTCGGTGGTGGCCGATGAAGTGCGCAAGCTGGCGCAGAGCACCCGGCAGGCGACCCATCAGATCCAGACCATGTTGCATCAGCACAAGTAGGAGCTGCCGAAGGCTGTGATCTTTTTACGGCCCATTGAATCTGGAGCGGAAAAGATCGCAGCCTGGGGCCGCTCCTACAGATGTCTGTCAGAACGGAACCGCCACCACCAACTGGCTATAGACGTTGGTGCCATTGCCGCCAACCTGATTGCCACCGCTGTCCGCATCCTTCTCAGGCTTGTACAGGCCCACCAGCGGCGTGACGATCAGATGTTCATTCACCGCCCATTCCACGTACAGGTCCAGCTCCTGTGCATCGAGGTTCAGCGCTTCGCGGGTGTGCAAGGTCTGGTAGTCGAAGAACAGCGCGCCAATGGTCACGTTTTCCGCTGGCTTGAGTTTGAGGCCAACGTGCTGGATGGCGGTGTTGCTGTTGAATGGGCCAGCATAGTTGCCCGCCACTTCACCCTGGAACCAGGTGCCATAGCCGCGGTTCTGGCCGTTGAACATCGAGTCCCAATCCTTGGAATAGCGACTGTAGCGATAGGTCAGGTCCGGCGTCCAGGGCAGGTCGGCGAAGGTGTAGCCGGCTTCGGTGTACCAGGCTTTCTCCGGGCCCGCGTCCTTGTCCTGCCAGGCATACTCGAAGGCGAAGTGGGCATTCTCGATGCCAGCATTCCCGGCGCCGCGCAGGCTGTAGATGTCCATGCCTTCGCGCTGTTTCTGGAAGTCGCTGGCGTAGCGGTCATCGACTTTGATGCCGTGGATGTAGGTCAGCCCCAGGGTGCCAGGCGCGGCGGTGTATTCCAGGGTGCCAGCGGCCATTTCGGTGTTGGCTTGGGCGCGGTTGTCGGACTTGATCCACATCAGGCTGCCATGCACGCCTTCCTTGCCACCCAGGCGCACGACAGCGGTCTCGTCGAAGGCATGCCGGGCCGCCAGGTAATAGGCGCCACCGCGATTGAGCTCGCCATCGGCCACGCCTTTGCCCAGGTTCAGGCCATCGTCGTTGATGATGAAACCGTCGCCGAGGGTGATCACCTGGCGGCCGTAGGACAGGTCGACACCGTCCTTGCCCAGCGCCGGGAACAGGTCCCCCGAACGCCAGCCGGCAAAGGCTTCATCGAACTTGGTGGTGCGCTCGGAGCCGTCGCTCAAGCCGGCTGCGTCGCCATCGCCCCAAGTGCCGGAGCTGACCAGGTTGGCCGTCCCGTAGACACTGCCCAGGCCGCCGAGTGTCTGGTCGATACTCAGGCCATACTTGATGAAACCTTCGCGCCAGCTCGAACCGCCGGCGGTGCCGTCGTAGTTCTTGCGGCTGTTGAACAGCCCGTAGACCGCGAGGAAGTTGCCGGTGACGGTGGTGTCTTCGTCGGTGTAAAGCTCATAGGCCTGGGCTGATGAATCGGCGACCAGCAGGGCAATGCCCAGGCCGATGGCGTTGCGCAGCAAAGGTGTACGACGTGTGTGCTCCATGGTGGATTCCCCAGTGTTATAGGACAGTAGAGCGCGCATTAAGGGGAGTGGTACCCGGGGAAGTCTTTCACCTGCCTGCCATGGAGTTGACTCAGGCCGCCAGTGCAGCGGTGTTGGCAGGCAGCAACAAAACCGGCGGCAGACATGGGCAAGACGCCCGGGACGGGGCGGCGCAGAGTAAGGCTGCACGCAACGCCGTTTCGATCAGGGACTGGTTGGGGAAGGCATGATCGCCGGTTCCTGGACGGCTGTGGCATCCATACTAAAAATCCGCTTTCGAGGATCTGCACCATGTCGATCAATGACAGGCTCACCGAGCACTTGAACCGGGGTTCGGTGGGCTTTCCCACCGCGTTGGCCAGCACCATTGGCCTGATCATGGCAAGCCCCGTGATTCTCACCGCGACCATGGGTTTTGGCATTGGCGGCAGCGCCTTTGCCGTGGCGATGCTGATCGCCGTGGTAATGATGCTGGCCCAGGCGACGACGTTTGCCGAGGCAGCGTCGATGCTCCCGACCACCGGCTCGGTCTATGACTACATCAACTGTGGCATGGGCCGCTTCTTCGCGATTACCGGGACGTTGTCGGCCTATCTGATTGTCCATGTGTTCGCCGGCACCGCCGAGACCATCCTCGCCGGTGTCATGGCCCTGGTGAACTTCGAACACCTCAACACCCTGGCCGAATCGGCAGGCGGCTCCTGGTTGCTGGGCGTAGGGTTCGTGGTGGTCTTTGGCGTGCTCAACGCGTTTGGCGTCAGTGCCTTTGGCCGGGCCGAAATCATCCTGACGTTCGGCATGTGGACCACCCTGATGGTGTTCGGCGTGCTGGGCCTGATCGCCGCGCCGGCGGTGGAGCTGGAGGGCTGGTTCGGCGCGTCCGTGGTGGGCACCGATCTGGTCACGGTGCTGTCGCTGGTGGGCATGGCTATGTTCATGTTTGTCGGCTGCGAATTCGTCACGCCGCTGGCGCCGGACCTGCGCCAGTCCGCGCGGACCATGCCCCGGGCGATGATGCTGGGCTTGTTCAGCGTCGCCACCTGCATGTTCATCTACGGTGCGGCGATGAAGCGCCAGGTGGAAAACGTGCTGCTCGATGCCACCAGCGGTGTGCATCTACTCGACACCCCCATGGCGATTCCACGCTTCGCCGAACAGGTCATGGGCGATATCGGCCCGATGTGGCTGGGGATCGGCTTTCTGTTTGCCGGTGCGGCGACCATCAACACCCTGATGGCTGGCGTACCGCGGATTCTCTACGGCATGGCGGTGGACGGTGCTCTGCCGAAAGTCTTCACCTATCTGCACCCACGCTTCAAGACGCCGTTGCTGTGCATCCTGGTGGCGATGTTGATTCCGTGCCTGCATGCGTGGTGGCTGGGCGGCAATACCGACAACATCATGCACCTGGTATTGGCTGCGGTGTGCGCCTGGAGTTTTGCCTACCTGTTGGTGACCGTGTCGGTGGTCAGCCTGCGGATTCGTCGCCCCGATCTGCCGCGGGCCTATCGCTCGCCGTGGTTCCCGTTGCCACAGATCCTGTCCAGTGTCGGCATTGTGTTGGGCATGTGGTTCATCACCCCGCCCGGCATGAATCCGGCAGACATCTACGTGCCCTTCGCGGTGATGCTCGGTGGCACGGCAGCGTACGCTTTGTTCTGGACCCTGGTGGTGCAGAAGGTCAATCCATTCAAGCCAGCGTCGGTAGAAGACGTGCTGGCCAAGGAGTTCTCCCATGAGCCAGGGCAACCTGCGGGCGAGTTTGTCGACCCTGCTGCAAAAACTGTCTGAGTTGTTCAGCGCCCAGCGCGCCCCGGCCGGCTATCGGCCTGGGGCGACCCTGGAACACTTGCGACGCAACCTGGCGCTGGCGCGATTCGAGGTGGTGGGTCCGGCTACGGCGACGGCAGCCACCGACGACGGCAGCTTGCAGTTGGAGATTGTCGAACGCACCGAGTCGCAGTTGTTGATGCATCTGGTGATGACCGAGTTCGTCCTGCGCGTGCCTGCTACTCAAGAGGGCACGGCGCGCCTGGAACTGCACCACAGCGGGGCTGTCCGGCGTAGCGGCATTCGCTGCCGGCAGCGGGACGGGCGCAGTGACCTGGCGGCCCGGTTGCAGGCGGCTGTGGAGCAGGATCTTGTGCTGTATCAGGCCCTCATGCCGCTGGATTTCAAACGTCTGCGCATCGATCTGCAAGGACGCCAGTGGTGCGTGCGTCTGGAACACATGGGCGGTAGCGAAGTGGTCAATCGCATGCCGGCCTTTCGTCGCTATATCCCGTTGAGCCGGGAGCAGCGCACTGTCTTGCTGGCGACCTTGAGCGGCCTGCAGCGGGTGTTGGCAACGCTCTGATTCCTTTGTTCTACCCTGGCATCATTCCTGCTACTGCTCTGGCGATCAGGTACTTGTTGCGTGCATATAGATAACATGTTAACTATTGCCGCACAAAAACAAAAAGCCACTGCGGAGAATGCCATGAGCATGCAACAGGTTGGGCAGGACGGTCTGGACACTTGGAACCGGGATCTGCGGGCGACTTGCGGCCACTTCGATACCGAGCTGGCCTTCAATCGTTCGCTGTTTATCGGTGAAGTGTCGAACTTCCATCGGGGTGGCCTTGCCCTCGCGAACCTGCGCACCAACGCCGGTAACATCAAGCGTCACTCGCCCAACGCCGATCACGATGATGACCAGGATTGCTTCCTGGTCAGCCAGCGTAGCGGCTACTGCCGCATTACCCAGAACGGCCTGAGCCTCCAATTGGCGCCCGGTGAACTGTTGTTGATGGATTCCGTGGGCGCGCTTGAGATAAGCCCGTTCGGCCTGATCGAGCACGCGGTGCTGTCCTTGTCTCGCCAGGACGTGTCGCGGCAACTGGGCGGGGACGCCAAGACCTTCGGCAAGGTTTCGTCGAGCAAGGCGTGTGGGCGGATGCTGCATGTCTTGATGGATCAGCTGTGCAGGGACACACCGGACGGCGAGGGCGCGGTGGGCGAAGGTGAAGCCTTGCAGAGTGCCTTCGTTTCGCTGTTGGGCTCGGCCCTGGAACAGGGTAGCGATGGCCGTGACGAAGGAGTGGCGTTGCAGGGTAGTCACTTGCGCAGCTACGTGCAGAAGGTCATCGACGAATCACTGACCCAGCCCGGCCTCAGCCCGGTGGGCCTGGCCAATCGGCTGAATATTTCGGTGCGGCATCTGTATCGCTTGTTCGAAGAGCAGGATGACAGCGTTTGCCGCTACATCCAGCGCGCCCGGCTCAAGCGCAGCGCTGATGACCTGACCAATCCGTTCCTGCGGGACGAGTCCATTACCTCGATTGCCTACAAATGGGGCTTTACCGATTCGGCGCATTTCAGCCGTTCGTTCAAGAAGCAGTTCGAGCTGTCGCCCAAGGAGTTTCGTTCCAGCCGTTTGCAGGTGGGGCAGGGGGTGGCTTGAGCAAGGTCGTCGCTGGCTGGACGACCGCCATCGCGAGCAAGCTCCACACACAGTGAGGGCTGATGGGGTGGATAAAATGTGGGAGCGAGCTTGCTCGCGATGACGGTGGTACATCCACCCTCACCGCAAGCTGACTCACCCCCACACAGGTTCACACCTCCGGCAAAGTCGAACCCCCATCGACTACCAAAGTCTGCCCGGTCACATAACTGGCCAGGCTCGACGCCAGGAACAGCATGGCGCCGGCGATGTCGCTCGGTTGGCCCAATCGACCCAGCGGCACCCGGCGGGCGATGTCCTGGTTGACCTCATCGTCGCCAAGATTGGCCATGGCCGGTGTTGCAATCATGCCCGGCTCGACGCCATTGACGCGGACATTCTCGGCCGCCAGCTCCAGCGCGGCGTTGCGAATGAAACCATTGACCCCGGCCTTGGAGGCCGCGTAGTGGCTGAGCCCTGGATACGCCACCCGCGGGCCGGTGACCGAGGAGGTCACCAGCACGCAGCCTTGGCCCTGGCGCCGGAACATCGGCAACGCCGCCTGGGTCAGCCAGAACAGCGCCGACAAGTTCACCGCCAGCGTTCGTTCAAGCATCGACGGGGTGATCTCGGCGAACGGTGTCAGCGGAAAATACCCGGCGTTGTGCACCAGGATGTCCAGCCTCCCCAAGCGTTGCTCCAGCTCGACCATCATCCCGAAGACCGCCGTTGCGTCGGCCAGGTCAACCCCCAGCGCTTGCACCTGACAGCCCCCAGCGGTCAATTCGTCGGCCACGGCCTCGGCGCGCGCCAGGCCCAGGTCGGCGATGACCACGTGGGCCCCGCGCAGGGCAAACGCTTCGACGATGGCCCGGCCAATGCCCTGGGCGCCGCCAGTGACCAGTACGGTCTGGCCGCTGAAATCCAGATCCTCAGGCATCGCTGACCTCCATCCGGCTGAAGGCCAGTGTCGGTACGTCGACAATGCTGGAGCCGCCATCGGCCACCAGCGTCGCCCCGGTGATGATCGCCGCCTCGGGCGAGGCCAGGAAACGGCAGACGTTAGCGATTTCCTGCGCACTGGCCGGCCTGCGCAACGGCACGTCGGCGCAGACCCGGTCATAGGCCTGTTGCAACGTTTCGCCATGGAACTGCATCAATGCCTGCATTTCTTCATCGGCCATGGGCGTGCGGACCCAACCTGGGCAGATCGCATTGACTCGTACGCCGTGGGGGCCGTAATCCCTTGCCAGGGAGCGGTTGAGGCCCAACAGCGCATGTTTGGCGGTGGTGTAGCCGCACACGTGCGGGCCTGCCGCCAAGGAAGCAATGGAGGCGATCAGTACAATGTTGCCGGCGCTTTCCTTCAGCAGCGGCAGGCACGCCCGGGCGCTGTAGAAGGCACTGTCGAGATTGCTGCGCAGGGCCGCTTCCCAGGCCGATGGCTGAGTCTCGGTGGCGCTGCCCATGCCCAAGCCACCGGCACAGGCCAGCAGCACGTCGAGTCGGCCATAACGCGTGCGAATCTGCTCCACGAAGCTGTCCCAGGTGGCCGGGCAGGCTGCATCGCCCACCAGCACCAGGCCGCCGATGTCCTCGGCGAGTGCTTCCAAGGGCTCGCGGCGTCGACCGATCAGCACCAGGTTGGCGCCTTCGGCGGCATACAGGCGGGCGCAGGCCGCACCGATACCGGTGCCGGCGCCCGTGATCACGACGGTGCGTAATTCAGGCATCGGGATACTCCGTCTGGTTGAGCACCTGGCAGTACGAACTGACCGGGAAATTGGAGAACTCATCGAACGACGCACCGGCGTAGCCGAAGATCTTGCCGTCGCTGCGATGCTGTTGCAGGTCGATCAGCACCAGGCCCAGGGTTGGGATGATCTTTTCTCGCCACACGAACAGGTACAGCTGATCGGCGATCTTGTAGGTGTCGCAGCGATCGGTGTCGCACAGGCCTTGTTCAACACCCTTGAGGCACTGCCACGAGTAGAACTGGTCGTTGAGGTAAATGTGTTCGTAGACTTCGCTCGGGCTGTAGCGATACAGGTTGCGCAGCCCCACCAGTTCGGTGGTCGGTGCGTGCGGGCACAGGCCAGGCTGCCAGGGACGATCGAGGCTGCCGTGCAGGAACTGCGCTTGAACCGAGGTCAGGGGCTTGCCGGTCAACGCGCGGCTGTAGAGGCCTTCGCCGGTTTCTTGCTGGCTTGGCATGCGGCCGATCACGGCGGTGAAGGACGCGCTGGCGGTATCGAGCACAAGGCTTATCGACGACGTCAGTTCGCCTTCGCGCTTGATGAAGTCCACCAGGTACAGGCCCGGGCGTACGGATGTGGCCCGGTAGGTCGCGGTGCCGCTGGAGTGCCCATCGGCGGCGTTCCAGGACACGGTGTCCTGCTCGAAGCGATGCTCGATCTGCCAGCCATTGGCGAAATGCAGGCTGAAGGTCTTGCCGTCCAGGTCGGCCAGGTTTGGCAGGATGAAGGCTTCGGGGGCAAAGCCATCGGCCAGGGCGCCGACGGTGATCCAGTCTGAAGATGTGCTCATTGCAAGGCTCCGGTGGTTGAATTAGCCACTCGGATCATGCGGTGCCGGGCAACGGCGGCCTATCAACCAAATGGTTGATCAGAGGAACAGTGCGCTGACCAACTCGGTACGGCTGCTCACGCCAACCTTGCGAAACAGGTGGATCAGGTGAGTCTTGATGGTCGGCAAGCCCACCTCCAGCTCCCGGGCCAATTGCTTGTTGCTGACGCCTTGGCGCAGCAGCCAGGCAATCTGGCGCTCCTTGGGCGTCAAGTCGCCCAGTGGGTCCTCATGGCCAGGCAAATGGGCCACGGCCAGTTGCAGCAAGGCCTGCAACGCGCTGAGTTGATTCAACTGCTGGCCGGTGAAGACACCTTGCTCGGCAGTGCGCAGCAACGAAATCGCGGCTTGGGGCTGACCGTCTCGATGGGCGAAGACTTCCACCACGTCGACCACGCCGTAGCGCTGCAGGAAGTCGTGATAACGATGGTTGTCACGTCGCGGTTGGCGGGCCATCGCCAGGCCCAACGGCACCACGGCCAACTCGCTGGATACGCAGTGGCGCGGGTGCAGCGGGTCGAACTGACGGTAGTTGTCCAGGTAGTCGCGGTGCATCTCGCCGCTCATCCTATGCAGGCTGAAGTCATGGACCTGCAGCTGCCGATCAACGCAGTAGAACGCCGCCCGGCTGACGGGAACCAGCTGGGTAAAGGCGTGCAGGCACTGGCCGGCTATGTCCTGGGTGGGGATGACGTTCATGGTCGCACCTTCGCCAAGAGGGCTGCCGGTGGGGCCGGCAGCCAAGTCCGATCAGGCTACCGCGAAGTAGTGTTTGACGAAACTCTCGCTGACCACTTCCCACAGCACTGGCGTGCCCTTGGTCACGAACCAGCTGTCGCCGGCCTTGTAGCGGGTGCTCTGGCCGGTGGCCTCGTCGGTGAGCACTACTTCACCGGTGACCACGGTGGCTTGTTCGGCGAAGGGGTAGACCATCCGGAACTTGCCTTGGGTGGTGCCGAAGTAGGCGCTGCTGACGGGATCGGTCGGTGCGCCGAAGGTCATCTTGCCGAAGGCTTTGACTTCGCCTTCGAGAATCTGCGAACCGAGATCGGTGACGGTGCCCCAGGCGTCCAGGTCGGACAGCTGGATGTCTTTTTCGAGGGTGATAAGGGGCATGGCAGTGACTCCTGATGATTAAAAAAAGCAGAGGTGGGATGTGTCCAGTGCCAGTCATTTCAACTTCGGCCCCTGTGGGAGCGAGCTTGCTCGCGATAGCGGTGGATCAGGCACCATTGAGGTTGACTGTTGCGCCGTCTTCGCGAGCAAGCTCGCTCCCACAGAGGTTTCGCTTGACTGACTGGCAGCATGGCCATCAGCGACGGCCGTTCCAGTAGCCCGACAGCTGATGCCAGGACTTGCCGGCGGTCAGCAGCAATGGGCGAATGGCGTCTTTGCCGATGATGGTCGGGCGATGGATCGAGCTGACCAGGTCGTAGCGCGCCGAGCCTTCGCTCATGCCTTCGGCCAGCACCTTGCAGATGATGTGGCTCGGCGTGACGCCAAAGCCTGAGTAACCCTGGACGAAAAACGCGTTGTTGCGGCCGGGCAGGGTGCCGATCTGTGGGAACAGGTTCGGGCTGCAGGCCATCGGGCCGCCCCAGGCCAGGTCGATCTTCACGTCCTTGAGGTACGGGAAAATCTTCAGCATCAGGCGCCGGTTCCAGGCCTTCAGATCTTGGGGGATGTGCTCCACCAACGGTGTCGCGGCACCGAACAGCAGGCGGTTTTCGTTGGTGACGCGGTAGTAGTCGATCACCGGGCGAATATCACTGTAGGCACCGCGAATCGGGCTGATGCGCTGGATCAGTTCGTCCGACAACGGCTCGGTCATCATCTGGAAAGCGTAGGTGTTGATGGTCGAGCGGTGCAGTTCCGGTTCCAGCTTGTTGAGGAAACTGTCGCAGGCCCACAACAGCTTGCTGGCCCTGACCGAGCCACGCCCGGTACGCACGGTGATGCGCTCGCCATAACTGACTTCCAGGGCCGGGCTGTTCTCGAAGATCCGCACGCCGTGGCTGACCAGGGCCTTGGCCTCACCCAGTAACAGGTTCAACGAGTGCACGTGCCCGCCGCCCATGTGCAGCAATGCGCTGCCGTAGGCCTTGGAGCCGATGATCTGCTGCACGTCGGAGCCGCCGAGAAAGCGGATCTCGTGTTTGCTGTTGACTGACTTGAAGTCTTTTTCCCAGGCCCGCAGGGTTTTCTCCTGGCGCGCGTTGAAGCCCATGTAGCCGTAGCCGTGGCAGAAGTCGGCATCGATGGCGTACTTGGCGATACGGTCCTTGATGATGTCGGCGCCCAGGTCGCTGATCTCGAAGATCTGGCGCAGGCCGTCTTCACCCACGTCCTTCTTGATCTTTTCCAGGTCATGACCGATGCCGGCCATGATCTGCCCGCCATTGCGCCCGGTGCCGCCGAACCCCAGGTAACGCGCCTCCAGCACCACGATGTTGGTGATGCCTTTTTCGGCGAGCTCCAGCGCGGTATTGATGCCGGAGAAACCGCCGCCAATGACCACAACATCGGCGTCCACGTCCTGTTCCAGCGTGGGGAAGCTGAGGTTGTATTTCTTGGTGGCCGTGTAATAGGTGGGCGTTTCGATATTGATCATGACGCAACCTGAGAAAGTGAAAGGAAACTCCGTTGCAACGCCTATGCAAGGCATTGCAGGGGATGGCCCTATTAAGAGCCCGGATGGGGGCGCCTGTCTTGATCATCCGTGCCGGGGTATTTGACCGAGCGCGCCATGGAGCCGAAACCTGCCCATGAAAAGTACAATCTTGGATCTGGAAGGTGCATTTTTCACCCGCCTGTGATTGCCCATACTGGACCGGCCTTAATCACTGATCCCGCTGTTTGTGCAACCTCAGGTTGCCGGGCAGAGGCGGGATTGGCAGATGCCAATAATAAAAGAGCCCGTCCATGAAAAAGCCAAACCCGCTGCTCGAAGACCTCAAGCCCATCCTGCCGGTCATTGCCGCCAACGCCTTCCAGGCGGAGAAAGACCGTAGCGTGCCTGCCGAGAATATAGCCTTGCTCAAAAGCATCGGCATGCACCGGGCCTTCCAACCGAAACCCTACGGTGGCATGGAGATGTCCCTGCCGCAGTTCGCCGATTGCATCGCGCTGCTGGCCGGTGCCTGTGCCAGCACGGCCTGGGCCATGAGCCTGTTGTGCACCCACAGCCATCAGTTGGCAATGTTCCCGGCCAAGGCCCAGCAGGAAGTCTGGGGCGATGATCCCGATGCCACCGTCAGCAGCAGCATCGCGCCGTTTGGCCGCACCGAGGAAGTCGACGGCGGTGTGATGTTCAGCGGTGAAATGGGCTGGAGCAGCGGCTGCGATCATGCCGAATGGGCGATCGTGGGGTTTCGCCGGAAAAACGCCGAAGGCACCCAGGACTATTGCTTTGCGGTGCTGCCGCGCAGCGACTATGCGATTCGCGATGACTGGTTCGCGGTGGGCATGCGCGGCAGTGGCAGCAAGACGTTGATCATCGACAACGCTTTCGTGCCGGAACACCGGATCCAGAAAGCCAAGGACATGATGGAGGGCAAGTCCGGCGGATTCGGCCTGTACCCCGACAGCAAGATTTTCTACTCGCCATACCGACCCTACTTCGCCAGTGGTTTCTCCACGGTCAGCCTGGGCGTGGCCGAACGCATGCTGGAGGTCTTTCGCGAGAAAACCCGCAACCGTGTGCGGGCCTACACCGGTGCGGCAGTCGGTGCCGCTACCCCGGCGTTGATGCGCCTGGCCGAGTCGACTCATCAGGTGGCGGCGGCCCGTGCCTTTCTGGAGAAAACCTGGCAGGAACACGCCGAATACGGCGAGCGCCACGAATACCCCAGCCGGGAAACCCTGGCGTTCTGGAGGACCAACCAGGGCTACGCCACCAAGATGTGCATCCAGGCCGTCGATCGCTTGATGGAGGCGGCCGGCGGTGGCGCCTGGTTCGAAAGCAATGAGTTGCAACGGCTGTTCCGCGACGCCCACCTGACCGGCGCCCATGCCTATACCGACTACGACGTCTGTGCGCAGATTCTCGGTCGTGAGTTGATGGGCCTTGAGCCTGATCCTTCCATGGTTTGACCGCCTGTGCGCTGAACCCTAGAACAATAATCGAGGCCGTCGCTCGAGGCGGCCGGGAGTCTTGCATGTCCAGTCTTTGTGATACCGCTTTCGATACCCGCGCGTTCCGCCGGGCCCTGGGTAACTTCGCCACCGGTGTGACCGTGGTCACCGCTGCCACTGAAGATGGCCGCAAGGTCGGCGTGACGGCCAACAGTTTCAACTCGGTATCCCTGGACCCGCCATTGATCCTGTGGAGCATCGACAAGCGTTCGAGCAGCCATGGCGTGTTCGAAGCCTCCAGCCACTTTGCGGTGAATGTGCTGGCCGCCGACCAGATCGACCTGTCGAACAACTTCGCACGACCCAAGGAGGACCGCTTCGCTGAAATCGAATTCGAGGCCGGCGAAGGCGGCGCCCCGGTGTTTGTCGATTGCTCGGCGCGTTTTCACTGTGAAAAATTCCAGCAGGTCGATGGCGGCGATCACTGGATCATGATCGGCAAGGTCGTGGCGTTTGACGATTTCGGACGCTCGCCGTTGCTCTATCACCAGGGGGCCTACTCGATGGTGCTGCCTCACACGCGCATGACCAAACGGGAAGAGGGCCAGTCCCCCAGCAGTCACTTCCAGGGGCGCTTGAGCCACAACCTGTATTACCTGATGACCCAGGCACTGCGGGCCTATCAGGCCAGCTACCAGCCGCGTCAGTTGTCCACCGGCTTGCGCACCAGTGAGGCGCGGATGTTGATGGTGCTGGAGAACGACGCCGGGCTGAATCTGTGCGACCTGCAGCGGGAAGTGGCGATGCCGGCGCGAGAGATCGAAGAAGCCGTGGCCAACCTCAAGCGCAAGGGCCTGGTGAGCGATGAAGGCGAGCGGGTACGCCTGACTGCCAAGGGTATCGATGAGACTGAAGGGCTCTGGGCGATTGCCAAGGAGCAGCAGGACAAGGTGTTCGGCAAGTTCAGCGAGGAACAGGTCGAGCATTTCAAGCAAGTGCTCAAGGGCGTGATCAAGGGCGCTTGAGCGACATTCAGTAAAGACTGGCATTCACCCCTTGTGGCGAGAGATGTGTTGTGGGAGCAAAGCTTGCTCGCGACATAGGCGACTCGATTTCTGAAAGACTTTCATTGCCTGTATCGCGAGCAAGCTTTGCTCCCACAATGAGTCCCCTCGCCGCAGGTAACTCGGCATCGAAAATGATAAGATTTAGTTAACTCATTAACTAAATCCCTCTCGCGAACATACTCATGCCCAAGCTGCGCCAATCCTTGACCCTGACCCTGCTCCAGGCCCGTGAAGCGGCCATGGGGTTTTTCCGGCCTTCCCTCAATCAACATGGCTTGACCGAGCAGCAATGGCGGGTCATCCGTATCCTTAGCCAGCACGACGAGCTGGAGATCAATCGCCTGGCCGAACTGGCCTGCATCCTCAAGCCCAGCATGACCGGCGTGTTGGTGCGCATGGAAGCGGCGGGCATGGTGGTGCGGCGCAAGGCTGAACAGGATCAGCGGCGAGTGCTGGTGCGCCTGGCGCCGCAAGGGCAGGCGAGCTTCGATTCGATGAGCCAGAGCATGGAAGAGAATTACCAGCGTCTGCAGGACAAGTTAGGGGAGGAAAAATTGCAGGCGCTGCTGGGGTTGCTCAATGACCTGAAGGCGATCAGGCGCTGAGAACCCGGGCTGGTTGTTTTCTGTGGGAGCAAGCTTTGCTCCCACAGATCCCCTTGCCACAAGGCATTTGATACCGATCAGTACACGCCGCCAGCGGCAGGTTTTGGTGTGTCCTTGAACGTTGCCGCCAGCGTCTGCAAGCCCCGCATCAACACCGTGGTATCCACGCCCACCGCGACAAACGCCGCGCCGAGTTCGATATAGCGCCGGGCCAGTTTTTCATCGGCGCTGAGAATCCCGGCTGCCTTGCCGGCCTGGCGGATGCGGGCGATGGCGTCTTCGATGGCCGCTTGCACATCCGGGTGACCGGGGTTGCCGCGAAAACCCATGGACGCGCTCAGGTCCGCCGGGCCGATAAAAACCCCATCCACACCGTCCACTGCCGCAATGGCATCCAGGTTGGCCAGGCCCTCGCGGCTTTCGATCTGGACCAACAGGCACATCTGTTCATCGGCCTTGTCGAGGTAGCCGGGGATGCTGTTCCAGCGTGACGCCCGGGCCAGTGCGCTGCCGACACCGCGTACGCCATGGGGCGGGTAGTGGATGGCGCGCACCAGTTCGCGCGCCTGGTCGGCGCTTTCCACCATCGGCACCAGCAGGGTCTGCACGGCAATATCGAGCACTTGCTTGATCAGCGCCGTGTCACCGATCACCGGGCGTATCACCGGCTGGCTGGGGTAGGGTGCCACGGCCTGGAGCTGGCCGAGCAAGGTGCGCAAGTCGTTGGGTGCGTGTTCACCGTCGATCAGCAGCCAGTCGAAGCCGGCGTTGGCCGCCAGTTCCGCACAGTAGGCATCGGCCAACCCCAGCCACAGGCCGATCTGCGCCTCGCCGCTGCGCAGGCGTTGCTTGAAGGTATTGATGGGCATGTCCATGAAGCGGTCTCCGATCAGACGAAACGGCAGGCGATGGAACCGAGCATGTCGTAGTCGACATGGAAGGTGTCGCCGGGGTTGGCTGCCACCGGGCGGGTGAAGGAACCCCCGAGGATGATCTGTCCCGGTTGCAGGGTGACGTCATAGGCCGCCAGCTTGTTCGCCAGCCAGGCCACGCCTTTGGCCGGGTGATTGAGCACCGCCGCCGAGACGCCGGACTCTTCGATCACACCGTTGCGGTAGAGCACCGCCGGCACCTTGCGCAGGTCGATCTCGGTCGGGCGTACGGCGCGACCGCCCATGACCACGCCGGCATTGGCGGCGTTGTCGGAGATGGTGTCGAACACCTTGCGGGTCGCCTTGGTCTGCGGGTCGATCTGCTGGATGCGCGCATCGATGATTTCCAGTGCCGGGATCACCCATTCGGTGGCCTCGAGGACGTCGAACACCGTCACGTTCGGGCCCTTCAACGGCTTGCCGAGAATGAACGCCAGCTCCACTTCCACCCGCGGCACGATGAAACGCTCGAACGGGATGTCGGTGCCTTCGTCGAAGAACATGTCGTCCAGAAGCGCGCCGTAGTCCGGTTCGGTGATGTTCGACGACACCTGCATGGCCCGGGAGGTCAGGCCGATCTTGTGGCCGACCAGCTTGCGGCCGTCCTTGATTTTCTGCGCGACCCAGGCGCGCTGGATGGCATAGGCATCTTCGATGGTAATGTCCGGGTGATCGAGGGAAAACTGCCGCACCTGCTCGCGGGAGCGTTCGGCATGGTCGAGGCGGGCAGCGGCTTGCTGGATGAGATTCTGGTCGAGCATGGCAAGGGTCTCTTATTGAGGGTTGACGATGGCGGCCCGGGTGCGCAGCACCAGCAAGCCGCCAAGGGCGATGAGCAGGGCCAGCACATACAAGGCGAGGCTGGCGCTCTGGGTGGTGTCGCGCATCCAGCCGATCAGGTAGGGCGCGAAGAATGAGGCGATGCTGCCGAAGGAACTGATCAGCGCGATGCCGGCGGCCTGGGTGCCGTTGGACAGGAAGGCTGGCGGCAATTGCCAGAACATCGGCAGCGCCGCGCTGGCGCCCATGCCGGCGACAATCAGGCCGCTGAGCACCAGGGTCGGATTGCCAGGTGAGAGCCCGGTGACCGCAATGCCCAGAGCTGCCATCAACAGCGGCACGCACAGGTGCCAGCGGCGTTCGCGATGGCGGTCGGAGGAACGCCCGCAGCCGATCATGAAGAAACAGCCGGCCAGGTAGGGTACTGCGCTGAGCAGCCCGACCTTGCCGTCGCTGCCGATGCCGGCGCCATGGATCAGGGTGGGCATCCAGAAGGCCAGGGTGTTCACGGCCAGCATCACGGCGAAGTACACCGCCACCAACAACCACACCTGCGGATTGTTGAGGATCGCCGAAAACGAGGTGATGGATTTGCGCTGTTCTTCAAGGCTCAGTTGTTCGCGCAGTTGTTGCTTGGCGTGCGGTGTGAGCCACTTGACCGTCTCGAAACTGTCCGGCAGGCACTTGAGCACCACCAGGCCGAGCAGGATCACCGGCAGCCCTTCGATGACGAACATCCATTGCCAGCCGCGCAGGCCGCCAAGGTCATGGAAGTGCTCGAGAATGCCGCCGGACAATGGTCCGCCAATCACCCCGGCCATTGGCACGGCGATGGCAAACAACGCGGTCACCTGGGCCCTGCGCCGGGCCGGATACCAGCGGTTGAGAAAGACCAGGATGCCAGGAAAGAAACCGGCCTCGGCCACGCCCAGCAGAAAGCGCAACACGTAGAAGCCGGCGGCGCTGTCGATAAGGAACATGCCGGTGGACAAGGCGCCCCAGACCACCATCAGCGTGGCGATCCAGCGCCGCGGACCGACCCGGTCCAGGGCCATGTTGCTGGGCACCCCAAACAGCGCATAGGCGATGAAGAACAGCCCTGCGCCGAAACCGTAGACCGTGTCGCTGAACTGCAGGTCGGCGCTCATCTGCATCTTGGCGAAGCCGATGTTGATGCGGTCCAGGTGGGCAAAGAGGTAACAGACCAGCAACAGCGGCATCAGCCGCCAGGTGATGGTGGCATGGGTGCGGTCGTGCGCGACGGTGCCGGCAGTGTCGGCGGTATTGGCTGTGCTCATGATCTTGTACTTTTTGTCAGAGAGGCCGATGGGGAGAGTGGGGCAGACGGATTCAGCTGGCCTGGCCCTTGAGGAAGGCGTGGACGTTGTTGGCCTTGAAGTTGAGCTGTTCGTGCAGCTCGATCATCTCGAACGACAGGGCCAAGAGGCGTTGAGCCTGGAGCTCGGCGAAGTGCGCGGTGATCACCTCGAAGAGCTTTTCCGCGACTTTCTGGCGGGTGGCCAGGTCACGGCCGTGGCCGACTTTCAAGGTCATGTGCACGAAAGCGTAGTCGTGCTTGCCGTCGGCCATGCGCCAGGTGTCCAGGCGCACCCCGCGGCTGCGGATGCCGCCCAGGGGAAACACGCCGCTGTCGCCCAGCAAGGCGTGGACTTTTTCAAACAGGCCGGGCAGGTCGGCTTGTTGTTCGATGTTGTCGGTGTATTCAGCGATGAAATGGGGCATGAACGGCTCCTTCAGGCCGTACGGGGATGCCGTACGGCCGCAGTGTCAAACAGGGAAGACAGCGTTGATCTGTCCAGTGCCGGAGCTGCCGAAAGGCTCGGTGATGATTTCGGCAGGCTTGTCGTAGTCCGGCCCGCCGAGCAACCCCAGCAGCATCGCCGTGTCATGCATCTTGCCTTCGCCGAAGCAGTGTTCGGCGTAGTCCGGGAGCATGGCGCAGAACTCTTTCCAGCGGCCCTGGCGCCACATCTCGACGACGTGCAGATCGACCTGCTTGTCGAATTCCCGCGTCCAGTTGTGGATGTTGGCTTCAGCGTTGCGATCGTCGGAGAAACGGTGCGACAGCGAGCCGGAGGCGAGCACCAGTACCTTGCGGTCGCTTTTTTCGATGGCCCGGCGCACGGCGGCGCCGAAGGTGAAGCTGTCTTGCAGGCGGTGCCAGGCGCACCAGGCGGCAATCGACACAACGTTGAATTTCTGTTCCTGAGGGACATCCATGTGCATGTAGCGCATGGGCACCAGCGTGCCGTATTCCAGTTCAAGACTCGGGATGTTGTGGGCCAGGGTGCGCACCTCGGCGGCATTGGCCTCGGCGGCGATCAGCTCGCCCAGTTCCGGGGCGCCTGAGTATTCGTACTCCATGTTCTTGATGAAGTGCGGCAACTCGTTGCTGGTGTAGATGCCTTTGAAGTGCGCGCCGCTATTGACGTGATAGGCGCTGTTGACCAGCCAGTGCACGTCGAACACCACGGCGGTATCGGCCCCCAGTTCCCGGGCGCGGCGACCGATTTCCTTGTGGCCGGCAATCGCGGCGGCGCGGCAACCGTGGTGCTTGCCGGGCAGCTCCGACAGGTACATCGAAGGAACGTGGCAGATTTTCGCAGCCAGGACGACTTCGCCCATGATGATTCTCCTGAAAAATTGTTCTTGTTGAATCTTGGATAACGGGTGAATCCGGTCTCGATGATGAACCGTGGCGAGGGAGCTTGCTCCCGCTCGATTGCGCAGCAATCGCCAGGAAAAGCGGGGCCGCTTCGCAGCCCAACGGGAGCAAGCTCCCTCGCCACAAGGTGTATCTCTTGCCACAGATGCATCACCTGCTACAGAGGGATCACCCGGCCTGGGTCATACACCCCAGCGCGGTATGTGATGACTGCCCATGGAGATGCAAACGTTCTTGATCTCGGCAAACACTTCAAAGCTGTACTGTCCGCCTTCGCGGCCGGTTCCGGAACCCTTTACGCCGCCGAAAGGCTGGCGCAGGTCGCGCACGTTCTGGCTGTTGATGAACACCATGCCGGCCTCGATGCCATGGGCCAGGCGATGGGCCTTGCCGATGTCCTGGGTCCAGATGTACGAGGCCAGGCCGTATTCGGTGTCGTTGGCCAATTGCAGGGCTTGGGCTTCGTCCTTGAACGGGATCAGGCACACCACCGGGCCGAAGATTTCTTCCTGGGCGATGCGCATGTTGTTGTTCACGTCGGCGAACACCGTTGGCTGGATGAACTGGCCGCGGCTCAAGTGCGCCGGCAAATTGGCCGGACGTTCCAGGCCGCCGGCCAGGAGGGTGGCGCCTTCTTCGAGGCCGATCTTGATGTAGCCGGTGACCTTGTCGTAGTGGGCCTGGGTGATCATCGAGCCGACCTGGGTTTTCGGGTCCTGCGGATCACCGACGATCAGGCGCTTGGCGCGGGCGGCGAACTCGGCCACGAACTGCGGGTAGACGCTTTCCTGGATGAAGATCCGGCTGCCGGCGGTGCAGCGTTCGCCATTGAGGGAAAAAATCGTGAACAGCGCGGCGTCGAGGGCGCGTTCGAGGTCGGCGTCTTCGAAAATCAGCACCGGCGACTTGCCGCCCAGTTCCATCGAATACTTCTTCAACCCGGCGGTCTGCATGATTTTCTTGCCGGTGGCGGTGCCGCCGGTGAAGGAGATCGCCCGCACATCCGGATGGCGCACCAGCGCATCGCCGGCGGTTGCACCGTAACCCTGGATCACGTTCAACACGCCATTGGGCAGGCCAGCCTCGACCGCCAGGCGACCCAGTTCGTTGGCGGTCAGCGGCGACAGCTCGGACATCTTCAGCACGGCCGTGTTGCCCAGGGCCAGGCACGGCGCGGTCTTCCAGGTCGCGGTCATGAACGGTACGTTCCAGGGCGATACCAGCGCGCAGACACCCACCGGTTGGTACAGGGTGTAGTTGAGCATCTGATCATCGACCGGATAGGTGTGACCGTCCATCCGCGTGCAGACTTCGGCAAAGAAATCGAAGTTGTGGGAGGCACGGGGGATC
Organism: Pseudomonas sp. Lb2C2; assembly: GCF_052112205.1. Lineage (NCBI taxonomy): Bacteria > Pseudomonadati > Pseudomonadota > Gammaproteobacteria > Pseudomonadales > Pseudomonadaceae > Pseudomonas > Pseudomonas sp. Lb2C2. Next base: position 339,549 of record NZ_JAUTYW010000008.1, read on the forward strand.
AGCACGTTCTTGGTCTGGTGGATCGGCAAGCCCGTGTCGAGGGTTTCCAGTTCGGCCAGTTTCGGCACGTTCTGCTCGATCAGTTCACCGAGCTTGCGCATCAATCGGGCGCGTTCCTTGGCGGGCGTATTGGCCCACTTCGGGAAGGCCTCCTTGGCCGCAGCCACGGCTTGGGCGACTTCCTCGGCACCGCCGCTGGCGACTTCACCGATGGCCTCGCCGGTGGCCGGGTTGTAGTTGACGAAGACGTCTTTGCTTTCGACCTCACGGCCGTTGATCCAGTGTTTGATCATGTTGCTCAAGCCTCTTTACGGGATGCGAAGAACTCGGCTTCGCTGACAATTCGATTGACCAGACGGCCGACGCCTTCCACTTCCACCACCACTTCATCACCGGGCACCACGTCCGCCAGGCCTTCCGGGGTGCCGGTGGCGATCATGTCGCCGGGTTGCAAGGTCATGAAGCTGGACAGGTATTCGATCAGGTACGGGATATCGAAAATCATGTCCTTGGTGCTGCCTTCCTGGCGCAGTTCGCCATTGATCCAGGTGCGCAGCGTCAGGTTGCTCGGGTCAGGCACATCGGCCACATCGACGATCCATGGGCCGATGGGGGTGGTGGCATCGCGGTTCTTCACCCGCAGGTTGGGGCGGTAGTAGTTTTCCAGGTAATCGCGGATCGCGTAGTCGTTGCACACGGTGTAGCCGGCCAGGTATTGCAACGCATCCTCGCGCTTGACGTTGCGCGCGGCTTTGCCAATGACCGCCACGAGCTCGCACTCGTAGTGCATGTAGGCGACGTTGTCGGGACGCCAGGTCGCCTGGTTGTGGCCGGTGTAGGTGCCGGGGGACTTGATGAATGCCAGGGGCTCGGTCGGCGGCTTGAACGCCAGTTCGGCGGCGTGATCGGCATAGTTCAGGCCCAGGGCGAACATGCTGCCGGTGGCCGGTGGCAGCCACTGGACCTGGTCCTCGGCCAGCAGGCGGCCGTCGGCCAGGCGTACGGCGTTGTGAGCTTCAACGGTGACGGCTTGATCCTGGCCTTCAAAACGAATGCGTGCGTGTTTCATGAACCTGCTCCTGTTTCCTCGGCCACGATGGTATTGACCAGACGGCCCAGGCCACTGATGTCCACTTCGACACGGTCACCGGGCAGTACGTCGACCCGGCCTTCAGGCGTACCGGTGATCAGCACGTCGCCGGCATGCAGGGTCATGAATTCGCTGATCTCGGCAATCAGTTGGGGAATGTTGCGAACGAAGTTGGCCGTGCTGTTCTGCTGGCGAACCTCGCCGTTGACGTACAGCGTGATCGCCAGGCTGTGAGGGTCGGCCACCTGGGTGGTGGGCACCAGTTCCGGGCCGATGGCGCAGAAGCCGTCCCGGCACTTGGCCTTGACGGCGGGGCGGTAATAGCTGTCTTCCGGGAGGCTGAATTCATTGACGATGGTGTAGCCGGCCACGTAGTCCAGGGCTTCGGCGGTGCTGACGCGACTGGCTGACTTGCCCATGACCACGCCAAGCGCCGGCCCTGGTTGCAGTGTTTCGCCGCGACCGGGGTGAATCACCTCGGCACCGTGCCGGTTGCGGGTGTTGGGGGTCTTGATGAACAGCACGGGCTTGAGCGGCGGCTTCTGGTAGGGCGGTTGCTCGAACTCGGCGAGGCGCTGTTTCAGCAGCCCCTGGTAGTTCAGCGCGACCCCGAACAGGGTGCCGGTCGCGACGTCATGCAGGGCACGGCTCATGCTTGTCTCCTGGCGATGCAGAGGGGTGAGTGCTCTGCGGTTATTGTTAATGTGTTAACAGTTATAATTAAGATGTTAACTATCGTCAAGCGTGACAGAATGAGCGGGCACTGGTTGCCTTGCCGGATTCGGTGCAGGATGGGTGCGGCAGGTGCCTGGACCAGAATAAGAAAACGAGTACTGCGTGATGACTGACCGTCAGCCGATCCCCAACATCAACATTGGTCAGGTGTACGACCAGCGCTACAGCGACGCCGAAGTGCATTACGATCGACTCGCCAACCTGGCGGATTTTTTCGGTCGCAACATGCCGGTTCATCGCCACGACCGGTTCTTCCAGGTGCACTACGTCAAGAGCGGCACCGTGCGGGTGTATCTCGATGACCAGCAGTACGTCGAATCCGGCCCGATGTTCTTCCTCACACCGCCGACCATTCCCCATTCCTTCGTGACCGAGGCTGACAGTGACGGGCATGTGCTGACGGTGCGCCAGCAATTGGTGTGGCAGTTGATCGACGCCGACCCGAGCCTGGCGCCGGCGGGCGTGCAAATGCCGGCGGCCTGCGTTGCGCTGGCGCAACTGGGGCCCGGGCAGGCGGGGGAGGTGCGGCGGTTGGAATACCTGTTCGAGGAATTGAGCGAGGAGGTGACGGCCGGGCGCCCAGGGCGCAGCGCAGCATTGGACGCTTTGACGCGGCTGATCATGATCAGCCTGTTGCGGCTGTGTTCCAACTCCCTGGAAGCCAGGCCGGCCCGGCATGAAGACCTGAAGATCTTTCACCGTTTCAACGAGTTGATCGAGGCCCACTACCTGCAGCATTGGCCGCTGTCGCGCTACGCCGAAGGCATCGGCGTGACCGAGGCGCGCCTCAATGACGTGTGTCGACGCATCGCCGACCTGCCTTCCAAGCGCCTGATCATGGAGCGGCTGATGCAGGAGGCCAAGCGCCTGTTGTTGTTCACCGGCAGCTCGGCCAATGAAATCTGCTACCAGCTCGGGTTCAAGGACCCGGCGTATTTCAGTCGGTTTTTCCAGCGTTACGCCCAGCTCACGCCGGGGGAGTATCGCCAGCGGCAGTCGGGGCTGCGCTGAGCGCTTGCAGCGCTGTGATAGCGACACTAAGCTGCCGACTCGCCCATCCACACAGTTCGAACATGGCCAACCCCAGACCTTCACTGACCCTGACGCTGTTGCAAGCCCGCGAAGCGGCGATGGCTTTTTTTCGCCCGGCGCTGAACCAGCATGACCTCACGGAACAGCAATGGCGGGTGATCCGTATCCTGCATCAGCAAGGGGAGCTGGAAAGCCATCAGCTCGCTCACCAGGCGTGCATCCTCAAGCCGAGCATGACCGGTGTGCTCAGTCGCCTGGAGCGTGACGGTTTGGTGCGGCGGCAAAAGTCCAGCCAGGATCAGCGGCGGGTCTTTGTCGGGCTGACCGAGCGCGGCCAGCAGTGCTTTGTGTCCATGAGCGAGGGCATGGAAAGCAACTATCGACGGATCGAAGAACAGTTCGGCGAGGAAAAGATGCAGCAACTGCTCGCGTTGCTCAATGAGCTGAAGAACATCAAGCCTTGAGCCGACCTGTCAGGCACTCACAGCGAGGCTGCGATCTTTCCACTGCTCATTGAGTCGAAAGCTCAAGATCAAAAGATCGCAGGCTTCGCCAGCTCCTACAGAGTCGAGCGAGAGTAAGCGCCATTGCCACAAAATCGCTTCAAACCGTGCTGCGTTCACGCAACTCCTGCAACCGATCAGCCCCGCCCTCGGCCACGCGATTCTCGAGCAAGCGATCGGAACCACCTTCAGCCACACGATTCTCGCGCAAGCGATCGGAACCACCTTCAGCCACACGGTTCTCGAGCAAACGATCAGACCCGCCTTCAGCCAGCTGTCGCGCCTGGTTGTGAGTCGATGCACTGGCTTCGGTAGCCGAGGCGACATTGGCCAGGCCGACACCGCCAACCAGTGTCAGGGCAATAGCCAGGGACGATACTTTCGAGAGATTGAACATGGTGATTCTCCTTGCGCTTGATTGAGTGGGCCGTGGCAGCGAAGGTTGCTGTCCGGTGATCACAGTTAAACGCGCGGATGTATCGACGATGTGTGCCAGGAGAGGGCGAAATCCATTGTTTCGTATCAGTCGGCATTTCAGATACAGACCGATACAAACTCAGTCAGCGCGGGCAAGCGGCTAGCTTCAAACCTTGTTCAAGGCAGGGCCAGGGCTTGTTTCAACTGGTCCACCAACGTTGGCGTCATGTAGTGCGGCCCGTCGAACAGATAGAGCGGATAGCCTGCATAGGCCGCCAGTTGTGGCTTGAGTTCGTCGACCGTGGCGGAGCGGAAGCCACCGCCGTATTGGGGGCGGAAGGCTTCGACGATGATTCGCACGCGATCCTGGCCAAGCCGATCGCGCAGGGCATCGGCGTAGGTCCGGGCAACCGGGGCGGTGCGGGCATAAACGCCGACACCGTCCTGGAAAAACACGCCGATGTCGTTCGGCAACCATTGCTTGAGCCAGTCGGCGGTAGCGGCGGGGCCGATATTGGCGCCGTCGTAGACGCTGATCCACAGCGGGCGCGGCAGCTTGGCCAGCAGGGCTGGCAGCTCCGTGGCGCCCGACCAGCTGGGGTCGACCTCCGCCGGAAAGTACCAACCGGTGACATGCAAGGGCGTCGGCAACCCGGCAATGCGCTCTGACAGCGCCGCCAGTTGCTCGATGTTTTCTCGCGAGCGGTTCTCGCTGAAATAGCCGGCCAGCCCGAGGATGACATCCTGGGCCCAGGGCGCCTTGGCAATGCGCGCCCAGTCGGGCAGTACCGGTACGCTGGGCAGGCCCGTTCCGGACACGAAGGCCTGGTCGTCCACCACGGTCCATTGCACCAATAGCTCGTGCACCCCCAGTTTTTCCCAATTGCCGCTGATGCCGACGGTCTGGTTGTCCGGCTGCCAGGCGATGCCGACGATGTTCGGTGTCGTGGTGGTCATTATGTAGTACGTCCCTGTACCTGCGCTGAGGAGCGCGGCCACAAACAGCGCCGCGATGGTCTTGCGATTGATGAACTTTGCGAAGCTATTCAAACAAGTCCCTTCTGGATGCAGTGTAGTCGCGGCTCGGCAAGGCGAGCCGCTTTTCGTGCCGACGGGCCGAACATCACCGTGCTCAATAGGAGTAGGTCAGGCGGGCGAACACGCCTTTGGCGCGATCCTCGCCAAACACCCTGGCCCGGTATTGCAGGGACAGGTCCACATAGGAGCGTGGTGCGTTGTAGGCGTCTTCCCGGAACCAGTAACGTACGTTGTTTCCTATCCCGATCCCCCCGGCGTCGCCGGAAGAAAAGCCGCCGTCGGCTTCGCTCTTCATCTTGGAATCGTAGTCGATCGCCGCGACGACATGGGGGAAGGCCACCCAGCGCGAGCCGGTCCCGCCGATGGCATAGCTGCGGCCCACTTGCCATTCGCTGTTGAAGTAGTTCCGTGAGTCGTTGATGTAGTGGCCGACCTCGGCGTACAGCTGCGAGGTCCACCAGCTCGGCACATCGACCCGCAGATCGGTGCCGATACTCGAACCGTAGCCCAGCCGCACCAGCCAGTCACCGTCGACATTGGAAGAACCCAGCGGGAAGGTCCGTTCAAGGGCGGCCATGATGTTGACCGAACTGAAGGGCTTGACTCGCACGCCGAGGGCGCCTTGCAAGGCATCCGCGCCCGTGTCCGAATCGCTGTTATTGCTCCACAGGGTGTCGGTGATGCGTCCGTAGAGTTCGACAAAGCGGCCATTGCGATAGCCCAGCGGACGCCACGACAGTTCGGTGCTGTTTTGCAGCAGGTCATTGCTTTCGCTATCGCTGCTGCTGGTGCCCGGGGCGGCGCTCAGGCCACTGGAACTGCTGCCGCGATAGCTGGTGGTGCTGGTCAGGCCGAGTCTGCGCGATACATCGCCCACGGTGCGACGGGTATCGAACAGCTGTTGCGCGGACAGGGGCGACGCAGCGGTTTTTTGCCCATCGATGACGCGTTTGAAGTAGGCCACGGCTTCATCGTCTTCATGGACTCGCATGGCGTTGTAGGCGGCGTCCTGGGCGGGTGCCGGTGCCAGTCGCGCGGTGGCGTCCGCCTTGCGGAACGCGGCATGGGCTGCTTCGTCGTCGCCGGCCCGAACCCAATCATAAGCTAGCTGCAGATCACTCACCGGAGCCTGCTCGCCGGTGTTACCCGGCGAGATGGAACAGGTCAGACCGTAGGTGCTTTCCTGGCATAGCAGCACGGGTGGTGAGGATTGGGCCTGGGCGGAGCGGATGTCACGGGCTTCCCCTGCCGACAGGCCCGCAAGACTCTGGGCGTGGTGAAGATCGTCCTGGGCCGCCTGCGTCTTGCCCTGGCGGTTACGGGCATAGCTGCGCAGGATCCACGGCGCGGCTTGGCGATCGTCCAGTACCAGCGCGGCAGAAGCGGCCTGTTCGGCACCCACGTCAGCCTTCGCCGCCAGCAGCGCACTGATGAGCAACTGCTGGTTGGCGGTGATTTCCGGGGCCCAGGCCACGGCTTTGCGCGCCTGATCCACGGCCAGGGCTACGTTGCCTTGCACCAGCGCGCGATAGCCCTGGGTCGCCAGTGGCACGGCCAGTTGCCGGCGAATGGCTTTGCGGCGCATCAACAACGTGTTGTCGTTGGCAAAGACGCGAAGTGCATCGGTGGTGGCCAGGTCGGCTTCTTCCAAGTGTTGCTGGCGCTGCAAGGAATCGATCAGCAACAGGCGATATTCACGGCGCCGGGGAGCCTGGGTGACAGCCTTGCGGGCCGATTGCGCAGCCAGGCCGAATTGTTCGCGGTCATAGGCCTTGAACCCTTGGGACGCGGCGACGAAACCCGGTGCTGCGCCAGCGGGACGAGACACGGCCAGGGACCGGGGCTGGTCGCGCCGTTTCTTGTCCCGTTCGGCCAATTCAATCAAGGTGTTCAGGCGCGTCACATCGGCCCGCTGGCGCAGGGCCTCGCGTGCCTTGGCGATGGCCAGGTCGTAATCCTTGCGTTCGTAGGCGCTGTAGGCTTCGTTGGCGGCGGTGTAGGCCGGGCCGGACAATGGCAGCGGCAACGTTTCGGCAAGCGCAAACGCAGGTATCAGGCTCAGCCCCGTGGCCAAAAGGGTCAGGAAGCGGCGGTTCATGCCGGGAGCTCCGTTGGGTAGAGATTGTGCTGACGGGCCACGGCCTGTTCGATCGTCGCGCGTGGCAGCACACCGCTGTCGACCAGGTAATCGCCGATACGGCCGTGGTGTTGCGGCCGGTACTGGAGCATGACGCGACTGAACTCGTCGCGATCGAGCTGGCCCATTTCGATCAGCAAGTCGCCCAGCAGCGGCGCTCGGGCATTGGGCACGGCATGACCATTGCGCGCAGGCAGCTTGCGCAACAGCGCGAGAATTTCACTTTCCCGGGCGATCAGTTGCACCGGCTCGCTGCCCAGTGCAGCGCTGACCTGTCGCAGGCCTTCGTCGGGCAAGGGGTTGGCAACGGCGATCTGTTCGCGGCCCTCGCTGTTGGGTCCCAGGGACACGACTCGCCAGCGCAAGGCAAACTCGGGACTTAGCGTGGATGTCGAGGCAGCAGCTTTTTCAGCGACGTCAAAGACCCGTGGCAGGTCATTCTGGAACGCGATGGCTTCGGCCAGGGTTTCATCGTCCAGCCAGCCGTTATTGAGCAGAATTCGCCCCAAAGGCACGTTGCGCGATTGTTGTTCGTGGAGGGCGCTTTGCAGGGCCGTGTCGGTGATGGCCTGCCAGGACAGCAACACGCTGCCCAGGCGGCGTGGCGCGATGGCGACCAGGTCGGTGGAAGGGAAATCGTGCATGGTCTTGTCCCAGACCAGCTTGCGATTCATTACCTTGCCCACCAGGAACATACGCCAGGCCCGGGAAGCGGCCATGAAGTTGACGAAGTTGCCTACCAGCATGCGGGGCATGGACAGCAAGCCATGCTGCCAGCCGTACAGCACGGCGGTGAAGTAATAGCGGTGCAGGATTCGCCAGACCAGTGCGACGCCATTGGCCAACAGCAGGTATTTGATCAGGTCATTGCTTTCGAACGGCGTAGGGAAGGTGACGTCCCACAAACCGCTGTGGCGCAGGACGATCAAGCCCAGCAGTTGCACCAGAATAACGTAGGCAATGATGCTCACGAACGCCGTCACCACACCCTTGCGGTCGCGAAACAGCAGGTATCGGTTGGCCAGCGAGCCGTTCCAGCCCATCTGCTCCCAGCCTTGCAAGCCGATGCCCAGGGTCCAGCGAGCCTTCTGCCGGAAGGCGGTGCGGAACGTGTCCGGGAAAAACTCGCGCACGCACAGCGGCATGGTCAGGGTCGATTCGTAGGGTTTGCGGAACCAGGATTTGCGCAGCACCCGGAACTGCACCGGGAAACGTACGAAAATCGCATTCATGCCAACCTTGGCCAAGCGCGCGCCAACGTCGTAGTCCTCGGTGAGGCTGTCGGTGTTGAATGGCTGGTTTTCGGTTTCACCGGCCAGCACCCGTAGGGCGCGATGGGAAAAGCAGGTGCCGACGCCGGCCGAGGGCACGGTGTCGGTCATGCTTTCACGCACCACCAGGTCCTTGCCGTGCCATTCGGCGAACTCGTCCATGTAGACGCCTGCCACCCATTCGTACCAGTTGCGCTCCAGCGACACCACCGGCAATTGGATCATGTCCTTGCGCGGCAACAGGTAGTTGAACAGACGCAGTTCCAGCGGGTGCAGCACGTCCTCGCTGTCGTGCAGGACGACGCCGGCGAAGGTCATGCCATGGGTTTTCTCATGCAGGAAAATCGCCTGGATCACCCAGTTCAGGCAGTCGGCCTTGCAGGTTGGCCCGGCATGGGGCACTTCCACGCGGTGCAGTTGTTTGTAGCGCCGGCGCATCCGCTCGACTTCGTCGATGGTGCGCTGGTCGTTGATGTACGTACCGACGAAGACCACGTAGTTCTGGTAGTCGAGTGTCGACACCATGTTCTCGATCATCGGTGCGATGACGTCGTATTCCAGCCAGGCCGGCACCATGATCGCCAGGGGCTGTTCGTCCCGGGCCAACAATTGCTCGACGGTCAGCGGCCGGTAGCGGCGGTCCACGGTGAACTTGCGGTACAGGCGACGAGACCAGTACCACAGGTCAATGATCAGATCGTCCAGGCTGGAGATCAGGATCAGCACCGCGACCACGATGGTCGCGATCTCCAGATAGTTGTAGTAATGGGCCAGCCAATAGGGCCAATAAAGCGACGTCATCGAAGGGTACCGTTACTGGCGATTGCGACGGGCGCTACGGCCTGCCAGCAACAAGAGGAGGAACAGGACAATGGCACCCGGAATCAGCCAGAGCAGCGAAGGTTTACGCCAGGCGTCCAGGCCCTTGGGTTCTTCGCGGCCGACCAGCAGGCTACCGCTTGGGTCTTGGGCATCGAAGATCGCCACGGCGCCGTTGTTGCCCAGAATCGCCACGTCACCACGGGTCAGCACAATCGGCTTGGCCAGGCTTGGCGGCTGGTTGCCCAGGGCCCGGTAGACCAGGCCATGTTGGCCTGCGCTCTGCACCACTTGCAGCGAGGCCAATTGGTTGAGGGGTTGTACGTCCAGCAGCACCTGGTCCTTGTGGTTGATGCGCAGGCGACCTTGCTCATCGACCTGGACCGATTCCTGGCTGTCCTTGAGCGGCAACTCGAAGGCCAGGAAGGCTTTGTCCGGGCTGATGACGGCTTTTGGATCAGCGCTGACCTTGAGCTGCGCGTGCAGCGGCGATACACCGCTGGTGTCGGCCACCGAAATGACCCGCGCCAGGCTGCTGGCCGGTTGATCGAGGTAGGCCTGGGGCACCAGGATCTGGGTGTCCACGGCGAAGCGTGCGGCCATGCCGGAGAAGTCGTCGTCCAGCGAGGTTTTTTCCAGGACGATATGGCTGGTCGGCAGGACCGACACCGGGAAGGCTTGCGGCGTTTCCAGGCAGCGGTCGCTGACCGGCTGGCGCTGGAACGATACGCGCAAGGTGTTTTTCGAGCCCAGGGCGTAGCGCGGGATGTGGGCCTGGATGCGCTGCGGCTCACCGTTGGCGGTCAGTTGCTGCGCGCCGATCAGGAAATCATTGAAAAACAGCGAGGCCACCGGTGCTGTAGGGGACGCCCCTGGGGCCGCGGAAACGTCCACCACGGCGATGACGGGCAGGCGACCGTCGTACGCCACGCTGCCCAGGGGGAACGAAGTGCTCCAGTCGAATCGCGAGGCCACGTCGAAGTTGCCGGGGGCGCCACCCAGTCGCGACAGGGCCACACGGCCATCGTCGCTCAACGGTGTTTGCGCTTCGCTCACGGTCATTTGGCGACTTTTCGCCAGTTTGCTCCAGGCTGTACCGAGCAGCGACAAGGCTTTGCCGGTGGATTGCGGGGCGATCATCAGGACCGGGCGAGTGCCCAGCAGCGCCAGGCGTACGCTGTCGGTGCCGGCGCTCGCCAGCGCTGCGTTGACGTGCTGTTCGCGCCATTGGGTCAGTGCGCTGGCTGCCGTTGTGTCGAGGCCCTGGACCTGGCTTTGCAAGGCATCCAGGGATTGGTTGATGGCCTTGAGCAGTTCCGGGTCGTTGATCGCCAGATCAGCCTGTACGTTCGGGGTCTGGCCCAACACCAGCAGTGCGCCGATCTCGGCCGGGTTGGCCAAGGTGTGCGGGCCTTTGCCGTTGAGGCTGGCGAAGGCCGGAATGCTCAATAACTCGGCAGGGATGCGCAGGCCGCTCAAGTCCACGCCGTCCTGCACGACAGGGAAGGGCAGGATGCGGCTGTGTTTACCGATGCGCTCCAGCGCCACGCCCAGGCGCCAGGCCGAGTCGTAGCTGGCGGCGGACAACGAGCCGGGGGCGACGAGAATGCCGGGCTCGCCGGGCAGGGCCGCCCAGGCCGCACCGACGTCGCGCAACTGGCTGGCGTCGTAGCTGTAGTTCAGGCGCGTCTCGGGTTGGATACGCAGCACATTGCCGATGACCCGATCGTCTTCGCACAACGGCCGAGACACCACCGAGGACCAGGCAATGCCCAGGCGCACCAGGCCGTTGTCACGCGCGGCCTTGTCGACGCCGAGTGTGGCGCTGGCATCGCCTTGTGCCTCGCTGAGCCCTTCGGCGCGCACCGGGTAGCCGTCGAGTGACAGCAGAAGGGTGTTGCGACCGCCTTCGCCATTGAGGTAGCTGGCGTCCAGTTGCAGCGTCGCGTTCTCGAGGGCAACACCGGCGGGCACCGGCAGGTAGAGCTCGCGGCGGGCGTCGCTGGCGCTCAAGAGGATCGGCGCCGTGATGCCCAGGTCGCTCAAGCGCACCTCACGCGTCTGGCGGGTATCGGCGTTGAGTCGATGAATGGCCTGGGTCAGCGGGCTGTCCGCGGCCAGGGCAAAGGTCGGCATGAGCGCGAGCAGGCTCAAGCCACAGGCAAGGGCGCTGAGCGCACCCGTAGGGAGGGCAACGGAAGGCTTCATTCAGGCAAGTCTCGATCTGATAAGAGAAATAGCAGTGGTCAGTTGAAATCGGCGAGCAACTCGCGTGGCTCGGACAGGGACGGAGCGGCCGGTTGCTGCCGTGCAGGCAGCGGGGCTACGACGAAGTCGTCGGCCGGACGCCCCATCAGGGTATCGACGATGCGTTGGCTGGCCTTGCCGTCGCCATAGGGGTTGGCCGCCTGCGAGGCGCGGCGCCATAACGCGTCATCGTCGAACAGCGCATCCACGCCGGCGATGATCGATGCCGGCGAGGTGCCAACCAGGCGCACCGTGCCCGCCGCCACCGCTTCAGGGCGTTCAGTGACATCGCGCATCACCAGCACCGGTTTGCCCAGGGACGGCGCTTCTTCCTGCACGCCACCGGAGTCGGTGAGGATGACATGGGCGTGTTGCATCAGGCGCACGAACGCCAGGTAGTCCTGCGGTTTGATCAAATGCACATTGAGCAACTCGCCCAATTGTTCGGTCACCGGGCCCAGGACGTTGGGATTGAGATGCACCGGGTAGACGATCTGGATATCCGGCCGCTGGGCCAGGTGACGCAAGGCCTTGCAGATGTCCAGGAAACCCTCGCCGAAGTTCTCCCGGCGGTGACCGGTCACCAGCAGCAACTTGCGTCCGGTTTGCAGGAACGGGAACTGTTGGTCCAGTTCGCCACGCAACCGGGCATCGTCATTGATGCGCCGGGCCGTCAGTTGCAGTGCGTCGATCACGGTGTTGCCGGTCACCAGGCAACGGCCTTGCAGGCGTTCGCCCAGCAGCTTGTCGCGCGATTGTCCGGTGGGGGCAAACAGCAGGTCGGCGCTGAGGTCGATGCACCGGCGGTTCATTTCTTCCGGCCAAGGACTGTAGATGTCACCGGTGCGCAGGCCGGCTTCCACATGGCCGACGGGGATGCGTCGATGGAAGGCGGCCATCGACGCGACCATGGCCGAAGTGGTATCGCCGTGGACCAGCACCCGATCCGGCCGGGTCTGTTCCAGCACCGGGTCGATGGCTGCGTACAACGCGGCAGTCAGGGAGTTGAGTGTCTGGTGCGGCGTCATCACGTCGAGGGTGAAATCGGCCTTGAGATCGAACAGATCCAGGACCTGCTTGAGCATGCTCTGATGCTGGCCGGTGACGCAGATCAGCGACTCAATGCCCGGTTCGGCGGCGAGGGCCTTGACCAGGGGCGCCATCTTGATGGCTTCCGGACGGGTACCGAAGATCGAGAGAACCTTGATTCGTGGATGATTAGTTGCCATGACGCCCTTCCTTGCGCAATTTGCTGCGCCGCACAACAGCCCACTCGGACGCGATGAGGCGTTCGAGTAAGTAAGCGATTTAAGTTTTAAGTAGTAGCCCGTTGTCAGACAGCGGTTTGACGTACACAGGAAGTGACGCGGTAGCATCTTGAAAATCGGGGCGGCAGATTAATAGCATTAAAGATCATGAGTGCAAAGGTTTAATGTGCGAAGTTCTATTAATAATTTTTTAGAGGGGTGTTTGGAAGTGGGGTTTGAGAGTTTTGTTGTTGTTGCTGGCAGGTAAATTAATTATTGATTTTAAAGGATTTTTTGTGTTGTTAGATGGCTGGTATATGCGCGCCAGGTGTTAAGGTGAACGGTGCTGTGGTTTTTTTGACGCCGAATAGTTGCTTGTTGAATAGGCGGTGTGTCATCGAAATGGCGCCTGTAAATCGTCGGGAGGTTACTCGCTTAGAAGGTTGGTTAGTTGTGTGTGAAGTTTGTGTTTTAGCGAAAGTTCAATTTAATTCGAGTTTTTATATTAATAAGTCGGAGGGATGTTTCTGTCGCCAGGGCCCACTCGGCAGAGTCGTTACTTATAAATAAGAAAGGTTGCCTGGAACCGCCCCATCCCAATCCAGGTGGCAATAAATCGTACGCCCGGTCCGACCGATAATCGCACGCTTTGTGTTGCACACCTGCCTGGCTTATTGACCAAACTAACCGGGTGGTACATTTTATCGGCAATCAGTCTTGTCCAACGTGACCAAGACCATAATAAAAATAGAGGAATACTCATGCCTTTGCGTTTGCGAGCACCCCATTTCCCCTTGATCCGTTGTTCCAGCCCTGGAGCATCTTCCAGCCTCTCAGGTTCGATCCGATAGCGGCCACGCTGTTTGCGGTCTTTTCGCGCCAGCGGGATGTCGGCGCTCGACAAGCCTCGGAGTTCTTCAAAATGACAAAAGTCGTCGATCTGTATTTCAAGCTGTTGAAGCTGCTGATTGTGTTGTGCATGGTCGCGATGATCGTGCTGGTGTTCGGCAATGTGGTGCTGCGCTATGCCTTCAACTCTGGCATCAGTGTGTCGGAGGAGTTGTCGCGCTGGTTCTTCGTCTGGATGATTTTTCTCGGTGCCCTGGTGGCGCTCAAGGACCGTGCTCACCTGGGCATGGACAGCCTGGTCAGGCGCTTGCCGCCGGCCGGCAAGCGTATCTGCCTGGTCATCAGCCATCTGCTGATGCTGTACATCTGCTGGCTGATCTTCAGTGGCAGTTGGCAACAGGCCGCGATCAATCTGAATGTCGTCGCCCCTGCCTCAGGATTGTCCATGGCGCTGTTCTATGGTGCTGGCCTGGTGTTTGGCGCAAGTGCCGCAGCGATCCTGTTCTACGAGCTCTACCTGGCGCTGTTTGGCAAGCTCGGGGATAACGAGCTGGTGATGGTCAAGGCCAACGACGCCGAGGTAATCACACATAACCCCGCCACCCCTGACCCCATCAAGAGTACCCGCCCATGACACTGGTTATTTTCCTCGGGTCCTTGATTGGCAGCATGGCACTGGGCATGCCCATTGCGTTTGCCTTGCTGGTGGTCAGCGTGGCGTTGATGTTCTACCTGGATCTGTTTGACGCGCAAATCATTGCCCAGAACCTGCTCAACGGCGCGGACAGCTTCCCGCTGATGGCCGTGCCGTTCTTCATGCTGGCTGGCGAAATCATGAACGTCGGTGGCCTGTCCAAACGCATCGTCAACATCGCCATGGCGCTGGTGGGGCACAAGCGTGGTGGCCTCGGTTATGTGGCGATCATCGCGTCCTGCCTGCTGGCGTCGCTCTCCGGTTCGGCCGTGGCCGATGCGGCGGCGCTGGCGGCGTTGCTGGTGCCGATGATGGTGCTGGCCGGGCACAACCGGGCGCGCTCGGCGGGTTTGATTGCCGCCGGTGGCATTATCGCGCCGGTCATTCCCCCGAGCATTGGCTTCATTGTCTTTGGCGTGGCGTCCGGTGTGTCGATTTCCAAGTTGTTCCTGGCCGGTATCGTGCCGGGGATCATGCTCGGAATGGCGCTTGCCGTTGCCTGGTGGTTCGTCTCCCGCAGCGAGAATGTCAAGACGCCACCCAAGCAATCCCGTACCGAGGTCCTGCGGGCACTGGTCGAGGGCAGCTGGGCCATGGGCTTGCCGATCATCATTATTTTCGGCCTCAAATTCGGCATTTTCACCCCGACAGAAGCGGCAGTAGTGGCGGCGGTCTATTCGCTATTCGTCTCCCTGGTGATCTACCGGGAAATGAAAGTCAGCCAGTTGTACGAGGTGATCCTGTCCTCGGCCAAGACCACCTCGGTGGTGATGCTGCTGGTCGCCGCCGCCATGGTGTCTTCCTGGCTGGTGACCATTGCCGACCTGCCGGGCCAATTGGCGGCGGTGCTCGAGCCGTTCATGGACACCCCGACCCTGCTGCTGGTGGTGATCATGCTGATGATCATCCTGGTCGGTACGGTCATGGACATGACGCCAAGCATCCTCATCCTCACACCGGTGTTGATGCCGGCGATTACCCAGGCGGGCATCGACCCGGTTTACTTCGGCGTGTTGTTCCTGATCAACACCGCCATCGGCCTGATTACCCCGCCCGTGGGCACTGTGCTCAACGTGGTGAGCGGGGTTTCCAAGCTCAATATCGAAGAAATCGTTCGTGGCGTGTGGCCGTTCCTGCTAGCGCAACTGGCGGTGCTGTTCCTGTTGGTCCTGTTCCCGCAACTGGTCCTGGGACCCCTGAAATTCTTCACCGGTTAATGCCGGTGCAAGCCGTAGTAGCTCGACTTAAAAACAATAATGATCGGAGAGTGACATGGGACAACTGATGAAAACCCTGTTGGCCGGGGCGTGCGCAACGGGACTGCTGCTGGGTAGCGTGGTCAGTCACGCAGATGAAATTCGCGAGCGCACCCTGCGATTTGCGTTCCAGAACGTCAAGGAGCATCCACAAGGGCAGGGCGCGCAGAAGTTCGCCGACCTGCTCAGCGAAAAGAGCGGTGGCAAGATCAAGGTCCGCCTGTTCCCCGGCGGTACCCTGGGCGGCGACGTGCAAACGGTGTCGGCGTTGCAGGGCGGCACGCTGGACATCACCGTGCTCAACTCCGGCATCCTGGCCGCCCAGGCGCCGGATTATGCCATGCTCGATTTCCCGTTCCTGTTCAACAACGTCGAGGAAGCCCATGCGGTCATCGATGGGCCGGTCGGGCAGAAACTGGCCGCGCAACTGGACAGCAAGGGGCTGGTAGGGTTGGGTTATTGGGACCTGGGTTTCCGTAACCTGACCAACAGCAAGCACCCGGTGACCAAGCTTGAAGACATGCAGGGCCTGAAAATTCGCGTCATCCAGTCGCCGATCTACCTGGAAACCTTCTCCGCCCTGGGCGCCAACCCCGTGCCGATGGCGTTCCCCGAGGTCTACACCGGCCTTGAGCAGCACACCATCGACGGCCAGGAAAACCCCTTCACGGTGATCGAGGGCAACAAGTTCTACGAGGTGCAGAAGTATCTTTCCGTCACGGGCCATATCTTCAACCCGCAGTCGTTGATCATCAGCCAGAAAACCTGGAACCGCCTCAACGACGATGAAAAGACAATGATTCGCGCGGCCGCGGCCGAGGCGCAAATATTCCAGCGTGAAGTCACGGCGGCGGGCATGGACAAGGCCAAGGCGACTTTGGCCGGTGCGATGACCGTGAATGAAATCACCCCAGAGGAGAAAGATCGCTTCCGCGAGCGTGTGAAGCCGGTGATCGACAAGTTCGCCAAATCCCTGGATGGCGACCTGGTGAAGACGATGTACGAGGAGATCGCCAAGGTGCGGGCCGCGCAGTGAGGCGGATAGGTCAGTCCTGAACAGGCCCGACGCTGTGTGGGAGCGAGCTTGCTCGCGATAGCGGTATGTCAGCCAAGATCAACGTGGCTGACCTGACGCCATCGCGAGCAAGCTCGCTCCCACAGTTTTTTTGTTTCGTCAGCGAACGGTTATTGGGCGGCCGGCACCGCCAGCCACTGCCCAATCACTTTCTGGTAGCTGCCATTGGCCTTGCTCAGGTGCAGCCACTGATCGACGTACATCTTCCAGGTGTTGTCATCGCGAGGCAGCAGGTAGGCCTTCTCGCCATATTGCAGGTAGCGGGTCGGGTTGACCGCGCACAGGCCAGGCTTGAGTTTTTGCTGGTAGAGCGCTTCAGACGCGTCGGTAATCATTACATCGGCTTTCTTGTCCAGCAGTTGCTGGAAGATGGTCACGTTGTCGTGGAAGCTGAGCTGGCCGTTGGGCAGGAACGCCCGGACGAAGGCTTCGTTGGTGCCGCCGGCCGGCTCGACAAGACGTACCGAAGGCTGGTTCATCTGCTCGATGGTCTGGTAACGCTCCTGGTCTTCGCAACGCACCAGCGGGATCTTGCCATCCACGTCCAGGGTGTCACTGAAATAGGCTTTCTTCTGGCGTTCCAGCGTCACCGAAATCCCACCCATGCCGATGTCGCATTGACCGGCAACCATATCCGGCATCAGGGTTTTCCAGGTGGTCTGCACCCATTGCACCTTGACGCCCAGGCTGGCAGCCAGCGAGCGCGCCATGTCGATGTCGATGCCTTCGTATTCGCCGGTTTGGGTTTTAAAGGTATAGGGCTTGTAGTCGCCGGTGGTACACACCTTCAGTTCGCCGCGTTGCAGGACCTGATCCAGCAGCGAGGGGGCCGGCTCGGCCAGGGCGCTGCCGCAGAGCGCCAACAGGCCGCAGAGCGTCATCGAGCTTGTTATGGTTTTCATAGTGATTGGACGTCTCGCAAGGGAAGGGGACAAGACCGGGGAGTGTAGCAAGGGCCTAGCGCGAAATGATCCCGTGGTCGATCGCGTATTTCACCAGGGCCGCCGGCTTGTCGATATTCAGCTTGCGGCGGATGCTCAGGCGATGGGTTTCGACGGTGCGTACGCTGATGTCCAGTTCACGGGCCATTTCCTTGTTGTTCAGGCCCTGGACCATTTTGTACAGCACCTGGCTTTCCCGTGGCGTCAGTTCGTTGTCGGTGTGCGGGTCAGTGGCGAGTCGCTGGGCGATCTCGGCACTGTAGAAAGTGCCGCCGCTGATGATGGCTTCGATGGCCGCGATGATTTCCCGCGACGGCGCGTTCTTGAGCACATAGCCGCTGGCACCGGAACGTACGGACTCGCTCACGTACTCATGATTGTCGTACATGCTGAGGATGAGGATCTTGAGGCTGGGGTATTGCTTGCCCAGCAGCCGGGTCAGCTCGAGCCCGTTCTTGTCCTTGAGACCGATGTCCATCAGCAGCAAGTCCGGTTGGCAGCGACCGACCATTTCGATTGCTTGCGCGCCGTTCTCGGCTTCGCCGACCACATCCAGTTGCGGCATCACCGACAGCAAGGCCCTGATGCCGTCGCGGACCAGGGAGTGATCATCGACCAGCGCGACGCGAATCACGGGAGGCAGGTTCATCGGCAAGTGCTCTTGTTGGAGTGGGCGCGCATCAGCTTTGCGTGACCGAGAGGTTCATGGGCAGCAGGATGTCCAGTTCGCTTCGTCCCGGTACCGAGGTCACTTCCAGGCGTCCACCGAAATGCTCGACCCGTTCGCGGATATTACGCAGGCCGATGCCGGCATGGCCGCGTTCCACTTGCGGGACGTTGAAGCCCATCCCATCATCGACCACCGTCAGGCGCAAGGACTGGCTGGAGCCGAACAGGGTGATGCCGACGCTTTTGGCCCCGGCATGGCGCTCGATATTGGTCAGGGCTTCCTGGGCAATGCGGAACAGCGAGACAGGGGCACCATTCTCCAGGCGGCAATCGAATTCGTTGCTTCGATAGGAGACTTCCAGCCCGCTGCGCTGTTGGAATTCGCTGGCAAGCTGGCCGATGGCGGCGGGCAGGCCCAGGGTGTCGAGCAAGGACGAGCGCAAGTCGTGGGAGATACTACGGATCTCGCCGATGGCTTCGCCCAGCCGGTCGGTTGCATTCTTGAGGATGCCCAGGCCGTTTTCCTGGCCATTCTCCAACACGTGGCTGGCCAGTTCGAACTGGAACTTTATCGACACCAGCAGTTGGCTGATGCCGTCGTGCAGTTCGCGAGACACTCGCGAGCGTTCTTCTTCCTGCAAACTGACGATGCGCTGGTTCAGGCGCTGCAGCTTTTTGTCGGCCAGGCGATGTTCGCTGACGTTGAGGGTCATGCCGCCAGCGAACACCAGCAGGACCGCCACCAACGCGATAGCGGCGATGGCTTGCATGGTGGTATGGATGCCATGGGCGACTTCGTCACGGGCTTGCTGGGTGGCGCGCTCAACGTCCTCCAGGTAAATCCCGGTGCCGAGCATCCAGCCCCATTTGTCCAGCATCACGACATAGGCCAGCTTGTCGGTCACCTGGCCGGAGGAGGGCTTGTTCCAGGCGTAGCGCTGGAACCCTTCGCCTGACTCGGCGCTTTTGATCAGCGCCTGGATGACCGGTAGGCCGTGGGGGTCCTTCATGTCCCAGAGGTACTGCCCCACCAATTCCGACTGGCGGGCATGCATGAGGCTGCGGCCCTGGCGGTCGTACACGAAAAAGTAACCGTTGATGCCGAAGCTGAGCTTGCGCAGTTCTTCCAGGACCTGCTGTTGCGCGCGCTCGTCTCCCCGGCCATTGTCATACAGCGGGGCGATCAGGCTCTGCGCCATCTCGACATAGTTCTTCAGCTCGGCACGCTTGCTCGCCAGGATGCTGTCTTCGATCAGTTGCGCCTGCTGATCGCCCAACTGGCGATTGAGCGAGATCACCAGGGCACAGATGACCGCGATGGCCAGGACCAGCGGCAAAATCCCGAGGGCGACGATTTTGTGTTTGAGCAGCATCTGTACTCCTGTCCGGACTCGGCGGGGAGGCGAATGGCGGCATCATATGCCAAACCCATGGATGAGGCATAAAACCTGTGGCGCAAGACATGTGGGAGCAAAGCTTGCTCGCGATGCAGGCGCCGCGGTGTATGAAAGACCGTATTGACTCTATCGCGGACAAGCCTTGCTCCCACAGGAGGAATTGGGGGTCTACGTAGTACTACGGATTTATTTATTGACCCATTGCAGGGATATTGGGCCGGCTCCGAATAGCCGGGGCACACTATAAAAACAATCGCCGCAATCCACTGGATATCGGCAGGAGACACGCAATGACAACCCGTCTGGTTAAACACCTCGCCTGGTTTGCCGTCGCCGTTCTGGGGGCCTGTGCGTTGAGTGTCGTGGCCTTGCGCCGCGGCGAACCCATCAACGCCCTCTGGATCGTCGTCGCAGCCGTGGCCATCTACCTGGTCGCCTACCGCTACTACAGCCTCTTCATCGCCAACAACGTGATGCAACTCGATGCGCGCCGGGCCACCCCCGCCGTGCTCAACAACGATGGCCTGGACTATGTCCCGACCAACAAA